>NZ_JABSOE010000026.1 GCF_013618865.1 Phocaeicola faecicola | reverse complement strand
GTTTCAGAACTATTTTGAATCGATTTGATACAACGCTCAGAAACTGGGAATCATGGAACTACATCGCTTTTTCCGTTATGCTATTGAGAAAATGTGCAAGGAAAAGAAAAGTTTAAATCACTTCATTATTATAATGTGCTGTTTCAAAGATTAATATTGAATATATTATTTGTTTATAAGTTTTTTCTCATGCCAATTTCACTAAAAAGAGTGCAAAAAATACCCTATTAGAATAAAAAGCCTTATAAAGAAATCTTCATCGAATAAATAGCATTTGAGCCTAAAAACTCTTATGCTGTTTTTCTTTTATAGAGCTACTACATTTTAAGGAAATATCCAGATTATAAGCCCCAAGAAATAAAATGTCGTACCAATCATGGAAGTTAAAAAAGGAATAACTATCTTTGTTTTGAACTCATAAACATAAGATTTATGGAATATATAAATGAATTTCACAAAGAATGGATAGAACGCACTCGCCAATCAATAGCATCTTGGAGCAAGCAGCCTATATCGCTAGAAGAAAAAAGGAAACAGCAGGAACGCTTGAACCAACAGAGAGCTATAAGAGAGGGCAAACAAAAGAGCTGATTGACTTCGCCAAATCCAACAATTTATGGATTTCTCTTTCTGAACTAAATGTTGAATTTCTTAGTAAAGGTGGAGAAAACGAAGTCTATACAGGAAATAAAGATAATATCGTTATTAAACTGAATAATTTTGAATACGCAGGTGATGATTTGGAGAATTTCTTCATCCGCATAAATGCACACAACAAATTATTTGGTAACGTACCTTATCAGATGATAGGTTTCGCCTATAATAGCCAACAAGAATTCTGTGCAGTTCTTATACAACCTTACATTTTGGCTGAACGAGAAGCTACAGAAGATGAAATAGCTACCTATATGAAAGCATTAGGCTTTGAAATGGACTATTACGACGAATATCATAATTCAGAATATGAAGTGTTTGATGTAGTTCCTAACAATGTACTTTATGGCATTGACGGTGATTTATACTTTATCGACACTCAAATCAGAACACGGTCTTAATCCAAATATGGATTTCTCTTACAAACGGAATTGCATTGGGAATTTGACCATAATGCAGCCCATTTTTATAATTAGTTCTTTTATTTATTTACACGGAGTTTATCTATTGCCACTATAGATTTGATTTATAGTTAATTAAGCTGGTTACAGGGATGCTCGGTCGCTGCTTCTTACGGTATGACAGATACTATGGGTCGTATGCACTCAGATGCTCAGTTCGCTGGTTCTTCATCAGTTCCTGCTCACGTAGAAATGATGGGATTCCTGGGTATCGGTAACAACCCGATGGTAGGTTGTACAGTAGCTTGCGCAGTTGACGTTGCTACTGCTTTGAATAAGTAATCCATACTTAATCAAGATAATAAATCCCTGTAGCTCTATGAGTTATGGGGATTTTATTTTATCCCTACCTAATGGATAGACGATAATTCCCTATGACCTTTTGCTTGCTTTTCCTTCTTGTAAATAGTTGTAGACAGATACTGAAATTGAGACTGAATATCCCTGTATTCAGACTGATTTTTCTGAGGTGAAGAAGTGGCTGATTTCCCTTGAAAACGGGCTGAAAAGAGGATATTTTGTGACCAGTTTGTGACCATTTTCTTATTTTTTGACAAGTGGTCACAAAAACAGTCTTATCTATCTAATATACAGAAAGATATATCATATTTAAAAGGACTTCCCAATGTCTAATTTAAAATGATTAAACTATGGTAAGAAGTTCATTTTCTATTCTCTTTTTCATAAGAGAAAGTAAAGCGAGAAAAAGTGGTAAAGCACCTATTGAGTTAATGATTACAGTAAATGGGGAAAGATGTCCTCTATCAACTGGTAAACAAGTTCCTATCGACAAATGGGATAAAACCAAGCAACAAGTAAAAGGAAAAGACGAAAAAGCTCAAAGTCTCAACAATTATCTGAAAGCAATCAAAGCTAGACTCTATCAAAAAGAAGCAGAATTATTAGACAGAGGTTTTATCATCACAGCAGAGTTGTTACGGGATGCGTATTTTGAGGAAGTGAAATAAGCACATAGAGAAATAAGAATACAATATCAAATGGAAAGCGTGTAGCTCAATGAGTTACACGCTTTTCTTGTTTTTGGCCGTACACAATAATATTGCTATCTTTGCGTTATTATTATAAACATCTGTACCTTATTTGTACCTGTAAGAAAAAGTAGATATGATGAGAAGAATAGATATTAAGAACTACAAAATGAATGAATTATGGCAGTAGCAAAGTATAAGATAGTACGGAAATGTCCTGTGTGCGGAGAAGAGTTCTTCGCAAGGACTTTGGAGTCCTGGTATTGTTCACCCAAATGCTCCAAGGTGGCGTGGAAGCGTAAGCATGATGAAGAAAAACGCCAACTTGAACTGGACAAGATTGTAAGCAATATGCCCAAGTCTAAAGAGTATATCAGCATAACGGAAGCGTATGCTATGTTTGGTGCAAGCCGCTCAACCATTTATAGGCTCATCTACATGAAAAAGATTTCCTTCATTGAGCCAGAGAAAGGAATACGACTTGTATGCAAAGGAGAACTAATGAATCTGTTTCCGTTAAGACAGTCTCCGCTTGACACCAAGCCAAGGAAACCAGTTACCATGTACCGCATGGAACCAGAGGATTGCTATACAATAGGTGAGATTTCCAAGAAATTTCATCTGGATGACAGCACCGTGTATGCTCATATACGAAAATACTCAATACCGACCCGGCAAATCGGTAATTATGTGTATGCTCACAAGGAATCAATAGACAAACTTTATAAAGATATAAAACCATTATGAAAAGATTAGATTATACTAAAGTCTCCGTCAAATTAAAGAAAAGTGAGTGGAGAGATGAGTGGTTCATCTATCTTGAAGCTTATCCTGTTTATGAGACGGGAAATGACAAACCCAAACGAGTGCGTGAATATCTCAGGAGGTCTATTACTACCCCTATATGGGATAAACGACGAAGCGAGCGAGCCGTTGCTGGTAGAATAAAGTACAAGCCCAAGCGAGATGACAATGGCGTTATTCAGTGTAAATCCAAGCAAGATATGGAAACTTGCCTTTATGCGGATGGCGTTCGAGTCCTGCGTCAAAAAGAGTACGACAACATGGCTCTCTTTACTGACCAGCAAATGGAAATGGCAGAACAAAGCGAACGCTCAAAATGCAATGTTCTGGAGTATATTGAGAAGTTAATCAAAGAAAGAGAGGAAACTGCGTCAGAATCGATAGTTGTCAACTGGCGCAGATTGCACACACTGTTGTCAATGTTTGCCAAGTGTGACTACATACAGTTCTCGCAGATTGACATGAAGTATATTGAGGCATTCCGTTCCTTCTTGATAAAGGCACCGCAGGGTGGTTCTAAGAAAGGAACTATTTCAAGGAATACGGCATCGACGTACTTCTCTATCTTCAAGGCGGCACTCAAACAAGCTTTCGTGGATGGCTATCTGAATTGTGATATTGCTGCCAAGGCTAAAAATATCATGTTTCAGAGTGCTCGAAGAGAGTATCTGTCACTGGAAGAACTTAATATATTGGCAAAGACTCCGTGTGATGATATACTAAAACGGGCAGCCTTGTTCTCTGCACTGACAGGAATGCGACATAGCGATATTCAAAAGCTTAAATGGTCAGAGGTTGAAGAATACAATGGTGGGTACCGTCTCAATTTCACTCAGCAGAAGACTAAGGGCGTTGAATACATGCCTATATCGCCACAGGCATACAAGCTTTGCGGTGAGCGCAAGAAAGACGGAGAACTGTTGGTGTTTGCCGGACTGCCTGACCCTTCATGGATATCTAGGCCTTTGGAACGGTGGGTAAAAGCATCAGGGATTACCAAGCACATCACCTTTCATTGCTTCCGCCACACCTATGCAACGTTACAATTGGCTAACTGTACAGACATATATACCGTAAGCAAAATGTTAGGGCATACCAATGTAAAAACCACGCAAATCTACGCAAAAGTAATTGACAAGAAGAAAGATGAAGCTACAGAAGCTTTTAAGTTGGACATAGATGAATAGTGATTATCATTTGTAAGCACTTAGTATAGAAGACCACTTGTATCAATAAGTCCTTTATTGTACAGGTGGTTTTTAGTGCCTTTCATTTTCAACATTCTATGTAATGATGCTATTGTTTTGGCACTTTAACCTTTCGTGGAAACCAAACATTTATAACAATAAACAGATAAAAATGAAAAAAGACAGCCTTTTTTGGCTTCTCTCTTTTTGAAGAGAGCAAGCGTGTCCACAAACATGTGGAGTGTACAGAAGACTTCTACAGAGAACTGTATGAGTTGTTTGAGATCGCAAGAAGTTGGTATCTTCAAGCTGAAAAGAATCATATGAAGACAGAGTACTTCATAGAACTATTTGAGCGCAGTCACCAATATATTGACTGTGATTGTGCACGTTGTAAGAACTCGCGACAGATGGCAATTGGCATTATTGGTACTTTGTTTAGAGACTCTAAGTGTGTGTCAATAATCAAGAAAAAAGAAGATTATTCCAAGCAGGAACTTATTGAGTTGTTTCTTCAACATGTGGGTACTGGTCTGCCAATCCTTACCCGAAAGAAATCGTCCATCCTCACTTTGGGATGCCAATTGTCAGACAGACAGATGGATTTGTTGGTAGAACTTGTCCAAAGTCACGACATATTTGATTTTGCCGACAACAGTGATGTGCGTAGCGAGTTGTGTCGCCTATTCAAGTGCGACTTGGACGCATCTATCCGTGTAAAGAATGTACGTAATGTAGCCGTACTGTTTGACGCTATGGCTCAATACCATTTGATAAACAATAATTGGCAATATGTCATGGGAGAAGGTCGCTTCTTAACCAGTATCAAAAAGGATGGAACAGAGAAATTCATAACTTCAAGTTGTCTTTCCTCTTCTCTTTCAAGGATAAGAAGAAACGTTTCCATGACAGCAAGTCAATATGCCATCTGCAAATCCATCGAACAGATATTAAGAGAGGAATAAATCACAATAATTCTGCTAAATGAAAGTAAAAACGTGATAGTTTGGTTGATACTGCCTTACTATCACGTTACTTTTTCTATTTAGTGACAGTCTCCCCATAACTTTGCATCAAAAATCATAAAAAATAATTAGCATGGAAGAAAATAGTATAAGATTTGAAGATATTCCCAACGCTATAACGGGGGTACTGAAAAAGCTGTCATCATTAGAAGACAAGATTGATGGTATATATGAACTTGTTCAATCAGAAAAAGAAGAAACATGGTTTACGGTTGCTGAATTATGTGCTTATCTCCCAACACATCCGGTAGAGCATACCATATATTGCTGGACAAGCAATCGGGAAATACCGTTTCACAAGAGAGGCAAACGCATCATGTTCCTCAAATCTGAGATAGATGAATGGCTTCAAGGAACCAAGGGCAAATCGAAGAACGAGATTCAAAGAGAAGCAGAGGAATATGTACTATCTACACAAAGAAAGAATAGACGGCTAATATAACCGTGCTACTGTCTGTAAACAATTTAATTAAGGTACGTGACACATGAATGAAAGACATTTTAGACTCTATGAGCGAATTGTCGCAATAGAAGACAGTTTGGAGGCTTTGGGACCTATTGACAAACTAATAGAGCGAATCGAGGAATTGGAGAAGATGGTCAAGCAGACCAAAACCGTCTTGGGGTTTGACGAAGCATGTAAGTATATTGGTGTTTCTGAAAGCCTGCTATACAAACTTACAGCCGCAAAAGAAGTTCCACACTATAAGCCAAGGGGAAAAATGCTGTATTTTAATAGAGAAGAAATCGACAAGTGGCTGCTCCAAAACAAACAAGAGGTCATTGGAATGGTAACGAAAATAGAAATTGATAATCCGAAAGAATGAAAATGGAAGAAAATAACAAACATGTACAGCCTAACTCAAAAGAGGAAGGAGTACAGCGTCTCAATCGCATATTGAGCGAATCGTTGATAAAGGCAACAGATACTTATAAAACACCTCCTCAGATTATATGGGTTGATAATTCCAGCATAGCCACATTGGGCAACTTCAGTGCTTCTACTGGTAAGGCAAAGGCGAAAAAGACCTTCAACGTGTCTGCCTTGGTAGCCGCTTCCCTCGCCAACGGCAAGGTACTGAACTATCGCGCCAGTCTGCCAGAGGGGAAACGCAAGATACTGTATGTAGATACGGAGCAGAGCCGCTATCACTGCCATAATGTGCTGGAGCGCATCCTGAAGCTCGCTGGTCTACCTACAAGCATCGACAACGAGAACCTTGACTTTATCTGTCTGAGAGAGTACACGCCCTCCGTCAGGATAGAGGTCATAGACTATGCGCTTGCCCAAGACCAAAGCTATGGACTGGTCATCATCGACGGAATCAGAGACCTGCTTCTCGACATCAACAATGCGGGAGAATCGGTCGAGGTCATCAACAAGATGATGGAATGGTCATCAAAGTATGACCTGCACATCCATTGCGTATTGCATCAGAACAAGGGCGACAATAACGTGCGCGGGCATATCGGTACGGAGATGAACAACAAGGCAGAGACGGTGCTTGTCATCACCAAGAGCACCACCAATCCCGACATCAGCGAGGTGAAGGCGATGCACATCCGTGAGAAGGAGTTCAAGCCGTTTGCCTTTACAGTCAATGAGGAAGGGTTGCCAGAGATTGTCGAGCACACGCCGGAGAAGGAAGAAGGTGACAAGCAACCGTCAAGGTTTACTTACCAAGACTTGACATCCGAACAGCATAACGAGGCGCTGACGGCTGCATTCAAGGAGAAACCTATCAAAGGATTCGATCGCATGGTGGAGGAATTAACGCAAGCCTATGCAGACATTGGCTTTAAGCGTGGCAGAAGCGTCATCATCAAAATGCTGAAATACCTGATTAACGAGCAAAAGCTCATAGTGAAGCGGGATAATCATTACTATTTCGGATATACACCTGCCGAGATTGACCTGTTCCATGAAGAGGAATAAAAACAGTTCAGAAACCAGTTTAGTTTACGTCCGTACCTATATATAAGAAATAAGGCCAAAGTAAACCGAAATCGGAGGCTGAATTGGGAAGCGGAAAAGTAGTTTAGCAAATGGTTTAGTTTACGGGTGTGCCTATATAGGAGAAAGGGTAAAGTAAACTGTTTCCATGGACAAAGTAAAACCGAACAAATGAAAGTACAATGAATATTGAACAATCGAAGAAACTGAGCATTATAGACTTCTTAGACAAGGAGAATGTAACGCTGAAAAAGAAGAAGGGCAATGCCTACTGGTATCTGTCACCCTTCAGGGACGAGAAGACCGCATCGTTCAAGGTCAGCAAGAAGGAGAACCTGTGGTACGACTACGCCATTAAGGAGGGCGGTGACCTTGTGGAGCTGGTAAAGCGTATGTATAACAAACAATCCGTTTCCGATGCCCTTGCCTACCTTGCGTCCAAGAGTATTGCCACTGTGGATAAGGCAATCGAGACCGCTATCGCAGCCAAGGAATACACGACAACCAAGATGAACGATGTGAAGCTGCTCCCACTGAGCAACCATTCTCTGCTGTCCTATTTCAGTAGCCGACGGATAGACATCACCATTGGCAGGATGTATTGCAGGGAGATACACTACAAGGTTGAGCAAAAACATTACTATGGCATTGCCTTTGGCAATCTGAGTGAAGGACATGAGGTGCGCAATCCCTATTTCAAGGGCTGCATCGGGCATAAGGACATCACCCTGCTTGCCCATACGTTCAACGAGTGGCAAAACGGTTGTCTGGTCTTTGAGGGCTTCATGGACTTCCTTGCTTATATGACCCTCGTTAAACAGCAAGACCGATGGTTTGTCGTTGAAAGCCCTTGCGACTATATGATACTGAACTCAGTCGCCAACCTCAAACAGGCATTGCATTACCTTGACCGTTACACCCACATCCATTGCTTCCTCGACAACGACCAGGCAGGACGCAAGACGGTTGAGAGCATCAGCAATGTATTCGAGTACAGGGTGACGGACGAGTCCTTCAGATATGCCGACTACAAGGATGTCAACGACTATCTGATGAGGAAGAAACGAACGGCATCTGAATGACATTATAAAGACGAAAACACCATCATTTGATGCAAAAATGGCTCAAATGCATTGAAATTACATATCAAATCTGCACTTTTTCGCCCAAACATGCTTGATTCTCAATTATTATCCTTATTTTTGCATCGTTTTAATATATTATTAAAATGTAGCAGAATGGAATTGAAAAAAGAAATAAGGATATTGGGCAGACGCTTTGAGGTGGAACCTCGTGCCAAGGAAAGCCTGAAAGGCATCACGGTTGGCGAGAAACTCTCATACCGTTTCTATGATGGCACATACCAAGGCACGCCCCTGCTGTTCGTTGAGCCCAAGAAGGGCAATCCCTCTCCACGGACTTGCGCCATCACGGGCAAGCGGTTGACCGAAGCCCTGGGACTGCCTGCGGTGTTTATCCTTGCGCCCGGACCCACCTACGAGCGACACAGACTGGCAGACAAAGGAGTCTTCTTTGTCATGTCCGAGGAATATGCCCATCTGCCAGGCATCATAGCATTGGAGAAGACAAGCAACAGGAAGATTGCCGAAGTATTGACCCCTGTGGCGCAATACATACTACTCTATCACCTACAGGTGGGCAGTATTGAAGGAATGTCGCCAAGGGATATTGCACCGTTGCTTCCATATTCTTACGAAAGCGTCACGTTGGGTGTCACCTGTCTTGAAGATGTAGGACTGTGTCAAAAGATTCAGAACGGACAGCGCAGCAAGGTGGTACACTTCGAGTTGAAGGGCAAGGAACTGTGGGACAAGGCTCAGAACGTCTTGCTGTCACCTGTGGAGAACCGCATCTTTTGCGATGACATACGCTTGGATGCGGAATACCCCGTATGCGGCATCAATGCCCTGGCACATTATTCCATGCTTAATCGTGACCGGGAAGAGATGATAATGATGACAAGCAAGGAATATCGTGCCGTCAAGTCGGCTGATGTCATGGAGAATCCCAACATCTATGACGGCAACTATATCATAGAGGTATGGAAATACCCTGTTGTCAGCAAAATGGGCGACAAAAGCCAGTGGGTTGATCGCCTTTCCCTTGTCCTTTCGTTGAGAGATGATGATGATCCGAGAGTAGAAAAAGAAGTAGAACGAATAATCAGTGAACAGAAATGGAAGGATTAGTCAAGTTCCGTGAAGCATTTGCGGAATACTCAGAAAACTATGTGGTGATAGGCGGAGCAGCCTGTGACATCACCATGACCAATACCGTGGTGCGTCCACGCGCCACACACGACATCGACATGATAGTCATCGTAGAGAACATGACCGAGGCTTTCGCCAATCGCTTCTGGCAGTTTGTGCGGGAGGCTGGCTATCGACCTGAAAAGAGGAAACAGGAGGCTGGTGAGCCACCAAGGTATGAAATGTATCGTTTCCTTGATGGTAAAGACGGCTATCCCGAGATGATAGAACTGCTGTCACGCCACCCCGACGTGCTTGGAGAGCCAAAGGGATTTGTCATAGAACCTATCCCGACCGATGAAGATGTGTCGAGTCTTAGTGCCATCATCATGGACGATGATTACTATCACTTTACTATCGCACACAGCCAACTGACTGATGGCATACGCCATGCCAATTCCGCTGCCTTGATAGCACTGAAGGCAAGAGCCTACCTAAATCTCATGGCAGACAAGCGGGACGGCAAGCATGTGAACACCAAAGACATCAAGAAGCACCGTTCGGACATCCTGAAAAATGTGGTCATAATGACTGAGGACAACATTGAGGCTCCTGCTTCAATAGTGGCATGTATAAGGGAGTTTGTCGCCTCCATCAGAGCCGACTGGTCAACTCTCGCAGAACCATTGTCAAAGTCACTCGGTCAAGACGAGGCATTTGTGACCGGACTGTTAGATCAACTGGATGAATTGTTTATAGAAGCATGACCAATATGAAGATACAATACGCATCCGACCTGCATCTGGAGTTTGCCGACAATTGGCGGTATCTGAAAGCCCACCCCTTGGAGGTGACGGGCGACATACTGCTGCTTGCCGGCGACATCGGCTATCTCGGCGATGACAACTACTCCAAGCATCCCTTTTGGGACTGGGCATCGGAGAACTACAAGGAGGTGCATTGCTGCATGGGCAACCATGAGTTCTACAAATATTATGATGTGGCGACACTGCCCGACGGCTATCTCTTGGAGGTACGTCCCAATGTATTCAGCCACTACAACGGTATTGCGAGGATTGGCGACACCGACATCATCCTCTCCACCCTTTGGTCGAGGATTCCTTTGGAGGACGCTTACTTCACCGAGCAAGTGATAAGCGACTTCCGCCGTATATTATATAAAGGTGAGCTGATGACCCATGCCCAATTCAATGCTGAGCATGAACGTTGCCTCACCTTTATCAAGGATGCAGTGGCATATTCGCAAGCAGCCCATAAGATTGTTGTCACCCATCATGTACCATCGTTCCGTATGCTCCACCCAAAGTTTCAAGGCAGCAAGGCAAACGTGGCGTTCACCGTAGAGTTGGAGGACTATATCACCGATAGCGGCATAGACTATTGGATATACGGACATTCGCACACCAACATCGATGCCAGGATAGGCAACACCCAATGCTTGTCCAACCAGTTGGGCTATGTTTTCTCTAACGAACATCAGGACTTCTCCCATGGCAAGTACCTGACCATATAGCCATCCACATTTTTTTCATCCACCCTCTTTACAAGCTCTTCCCTATCGGAAGGGCTTTTTTTGTGCCTTTCGAGTTTGATTTTTGAGTATGATTGCGAGTGTAATCAAAATTAGAGTTAAGATTTGGCTCCACGGAAAGTCATTTCGGTTTAAGATTGAAGAAAAGGTAGTTCCTTTGCATCGGCAATAAGCCAAACCATAGTAAAATCAAACTTGAAAATATGAAGTCATTTGTAATATTCGCCATTGTCGTGACCATAATCTATGTCATCTACTATACGGTCATCATCGTGCAGGATCTGTACGGAAAGCCCAAGGACGAGAAGTCACAGGGCGAGTCGTTTGATGTCAGTGACATGACCGACGAGGAAGAGTCGATAGCGGTCAGCGAGAGCGACGGTGGTTTCAGCGTAGGCGACAACCAATATGAGACAGCCTACGAGGAGAAGCAGCTTGCAGAGCCTACAGAGGAGGCAGCCGCCACTGCGGAAGAGAGCAAGCCTCATGTGCTTGAAAAGATACAAAGCGCAATCGAGAAGAAGATGGAGGAAGTGAATACCACCTATTCCGACCCCATGTATTCGGAAGAATTGAACAACACCATCATCGCCCGCGGTCTTCGTCACAATGGACGTGACATGGTCAAGGTGGAATCACTCAATAATGAGATATGATGTCAAAAACAAGAAGTGCATTTCTATCATTATATGCCGCTTTAACCCCAGCTCTGGCCAGTGCTAAGTGTGGCAACGTGGACTACAGCTGGGGAGCGGACGCACTTGCGAGTGCCCATGACTATGCCGTGACGATGATGCTCTATATCGTTTATCTGTGCTATGCAGTGGCGGGCATCGTGGTCATAGTCAGCGCCTTGCAGATATATATAAAGATGAATACGGGCGAAGAAGGAGTGAAGAAGAACATCATGATGCTGGTGGGAGCCTGCCTGTTCCTCATAGGAGCGACCATCGTCTTCCCCGCTTTCTTCGGTTATCAGATTTGAGATACAGGTGATACGAGATAAGATAACTCAAAGTGTAACAAATTAAAAGGTAAAAAGAATGTTTGAAAGGATTAACAAGAAGGTGAAGGGATTCTTCTCTTCACAGCGCATGAAAACGCTCGCCCTGATGTTGCTTGTCGGCACCACCGCAGCAATGGCACAGAACGCAGCCGGCGACTACTCGGCAGGAACGACCGCGCTTACCACAGTGACGGAGGAGATTGCCAAGTATGTACCTATCGTGGTGAAGCTCTGCTATGCCATTGCAGGTGTCGTTGCAATTGTCGGAGCCATAAGCGTTTACATCGCCATGAACAACGAGGAACAGGACGTGAAAAAGAAGATCATGATGGTCGTCGGCGCATGTATTTTCCTCATTGCAGCAGCCCAGGCACTGCCTCTGTTCTTCGGCATTGGAGGTTAAACGCAGCGTGAGATTGTGAGTATGTAGAACGTTAAAACACTGACAGTTATGGCAGATACAAAGCAAGAGCGTTTTCCGGATTATCCCATTTTCAAGGGACTGCAACGTCCATTGGAGTTCTTCGGGTTGCAGGGACGCTACATCTACTGGGCGGCAGCCACCGCAGGAGGAGCCGTTGCGGGTTTCATCCTCGGCTACTGCATCTTCGGTTTCGTGGCAGGACTCGTGCTGCTAGTCCTCGCCGTAGCTGTCGGTGGCGTTCTCATCGTCATGAAGCAGCGCAAGGGCTTGCACAGCAAGAAGAGTGACAACGGCATATTCATCTATGCCTATTCAAAGAAAGTGTAAAACAAAAAAGAGAATCCATTATGTCCAAGTGGAAAGCTATCAATGATTGTAAGTGAATGGAGGTGGGGGCATCACGCATGAGGGTGCGCCCGCCTTTTTGCGATTAAAAAAGAAAAAGAACAATGACCCTATACATCATACTCATATTCTCAGCCATCTGCGTGGGCATGGCCATCAGTGTCAAGGCATTCGGCACGGGAGGGAAGCGCAAGCGCATCTTCCAGGACATCTACTTCTCCATCGAGGAAGTGGATGGCATCGGCGTGCTCTATACCAAGACGGGCGAATACTCCGCTGTTCTGAAGATGGAGAACCCTGTGCAGAAGTATTCCGCCAACATCGAGGCCTACTATGAGTTCACCCACCTCTTCGCCGCCCTTGCCCAGACCTTGGGCGAAGGCTATGCGCTGCACAAGCAGGACGTGTTTGTGAGGAAGGCATTCAAGGAAGAGAACGGTGGAAATCATGAGTTCCTGAGCGAGAGTTACTTCCGCTATTTCAACGGCAGACCCTTTACCGACAGCGTCTGCTACCTCACCATCACACAGGAGAACAAGAAGAGCCGTCTGATGTCGTTCGACAACAAGAAATGGCGTGACTTCTTGGTGAAGATACGCAAGGTGCACGACCAGCTGAGGGATGCCGGCGTGAAGTCCCGATTCCTCGGCAAAACGGAAGCCTGCGAGTATGTGGACCGTTTCTTCTCCATGAACTTCCGTGACAAGGTGGTGTCGATGACCAACTTCAAGGTCGATGACGAGACCATCGGCATGGGGGACCGTAGCTGCAAGGTGTATAGCCTTGTGGATGTGGATTATGCCAACTTGCCGTCGGTCATCCGTCCCTACGCAAATATCGAGGTGAACAACACCAGTATGCCCGTTGATCTCGTGAGCATCGTCGATAGCGTGCCCGGAGCCGACTGCGTGGTGTTCAACCAGATGGTGTTCGTGCCCAACCAGAAGCGTGAGCTTGCCCTACTCGACAAGAAGAAAAACCGCCATGCCTCCATGCCCAACCCCAGCAACCTGATGGCTGTAGAGGACATCAAGCGTGTGCAGGAGGTGATAGCCCGTGAGAGCAAGCAGCTCGTCTATACCCACTACAACCTCGTGGTGGCAGTGAGCGGCGACACCGACATACAGAAATGCACCAACCATCTCGAAAACTCCTTCTCGCGCATGGGCATCCACATCAGCAAGCGGGCCTACAACCAGTTGGAGCTGTTCGTCAACTCTTTCCCCGGCAACTGCTATGGCATGAATGCCGACTACGACCGATTCCTCACCCTCGGCGATGCCGCCACCTGTCTGATGTACAAGGAGCGCATCGTGCATAATGAGGACACCCCGCTGAAGATATACTATACCGACCGCCAAGGTGTGCCCGTAGCCATCGACATCACAGGAAAGGAGGGAAAGGAGAAGCTGACCGACAACTCGAACTTTTTTTGTTTGGGTCCTTCGGGCAGCGGCAAGTCGTTCCACATGAACAGCGTGGTGCGTCAGTTGTGGGAGCAGAACACCGACATCGTCATGGTCGATACGGGTAACTCGTATGAGGGACTCTGCGAGTATGTGGGCGGCAAGTACATCGCCTATACGGAGGACAAGCCCATCACCATGAACCCCTTCAACATCAGCAAGCGGGAGCTGAACATTGAGAAGATAGACTTCCTGAAGAACCTGATACTGCTGATATGGAAAGGCTCGGAGACGCAGATACCCGAACTGGAGTTCCGTGTCGTGGAGCAGTTGGTGACGGAGTATTACGATTTCTATTTCAACGGTGTGCAGCCCTATCCTTCCTCACAGAAGGAGACACTGAGAAAAAACCTCTCCACCATGGAGAAGCGGCGCGGCACGGAGCTGACGCAGATACACGACAAGGTGGAGAAACTCATCAAGGGACTGGAGGAACGGCGCATGGCATTGAGCGTGAAGACCCTCTCCTTCGACTCATTCTATGAGTTCGCCTGTGAGCGTCTCGACCAGATCTGCATCGAGAACAACATCACCACCATCGACTGCGACAACTTCGCCTATATGCTCCAAAACTTCTACCGTGGCGGCAAGTACGACAAGATTCTCAACGAGAACGTGGATAGCACCTTGTTCGACGAGACCTTCATCGTCTTCGAGGTGGATGCCATCAAGGAGAACAAGCAGCTCTTCCCCATCGTGACGCTCATCATCATGGACGTGTTCCTGCAGAAGATGCGCCTGAAGAAGAACCGCAAGTGCCTTGTCATCGAGGAGGCATGGAAAGCCATCGCCTCGCCGCTGATGGCCGAGTACATCAAGTACCTATACAAGACAGCCCGAAAGTTCTGGGCGAGCGTGGGCGTAGTGACACAGGAGATACAGGACATCATCGGCAGTCCCATCGTGAAGGAAGCCATCATCAACAACTCCGACGTGGTGATGCTGCTCGACCAAAGCAAATTTCGTGAGCGATTCGACGAGATCAAGGCGATATTAGGATTGACGGATGTGGATTGCAAGAAGATATTCACTGTCAACCGCTTGGATAACAAGGAGGGAAGAAGTTTCTTCCGTGAGGTGTTTATCCGACGTGGATCGACGAGCGGAGTGTATGGTGTGGAGGAGCCGCACGAGTGCTATATGACCTACACCACCGAGCGAGCTGAGAAGGAGGCATTGAAACTCTATAAGCATGAACTGAAGTGCAGACATCAGGAGGCTATCGAGCGGTATTGCAGAGATTGGGATGCCAGTGGCATCGGGAAGTCGTTGGCATTTGCGCAGAAGGTCAATGAGGCGGGGCATGTGCTCAATTTGACGGACGATGGAGCCACTCGCCGCTGACACGGCGAGCACGGGGGCTGATTGATGGAAACAGAAATCCCGGAATAGACGTAAAGCCCAGATGCCCGAAAGCAAAACTTTCGGGAACGGTGGCTGGGTAGTATTTACGATTAGTAGTAAATACGATTAGTAGTGAATACTACCAATAGTAAATACTACAAGTAGTAAAGTAGTGGAATAGTAGAAACTGAAAGTAGTAAAAACGTAAAGTAGTGAAGCAATGAGACGTTTATACCTTATTATAATATATATGTGTCTTACACTTGTCGTGGGAAGGGTTCATGCGCAGTATTACAGCGTGAACTACGACAAGCAGATCGTTGCCGCCATGGCTGCCGCATTCGGTGCTGGAGCTATGGCAGAGAGCTATTATAACGAGCAGGTGGGCGAAATCTTGAAGCACTACAATGCCGCAGAGGTTGCCACTGCCGGCATCTTCGCTGCCAAGTTCTTGGAGCGCAAGGCATTCACCGACCTCGGCATTTGGAGCAGTAGCACGGAGAACTACTATTACCGCCGCATCCACAATATGGTGGCGAACAAGATTATGCCCAAGATATGGACGGTGGCAGGAATGATGCTGAAAAGTCCGCAGACCGCCCTCTACTGGGGCAGTTACCTGATGAAGATATGCGCCGACACAAAGTCGCTGTGTATGCAGTTTGAGAGTGTCGTGACCAACAGTAGCTTGACCTTTGCCGACATTCAGTTCTTGGAAATCAACCAAGAGATAGCCGCCATCCTCAAACTCTCGGAGATAGGCAATGTAGATTGGCAGCAGCTGTTGGATGACATCGCCAGTGTGCCCGGCAACTTCACCGTGGAGAACCTCACCGCCGACATCGAGACGCTTTACAATATGGGAGCATCGTTGGCGACGGCAGGTATCAACGGGGCATCAGGCGCACTCTTGCAGCAGAGTGCCTTCAACGACCTTTTCAATGGCAAGGTGAGTAAAATCATCGACATCTATGACAACTACCATGACCTCTATGAACAGGCAGAGAACGGCATCGGCAGCACACTCCTTAGTCTGGTGGGTGGCGAGGACAACGTGGCAGCCCTCTTCGACCTCTCCAACTACAACATCACCTCGTGGATGACAGACTATCTGAGCGAGACGCAGGGCAACTACTATACACAGCGTTGGTACATTGCCCGACGAGACCAAGGCAGCGTAAGCCTCTGTGACTACTATCCGCCGACCGATGACAACAGTATTCTGAACGGTGACCATTGGTATCGTATCAACACCTCCGACCCCAACTTCTACCCTAACAGCACGCAGCGAGAGCAGATACTGGCCAACTCGGAGAACCATGCCGGATGGAGCCGCAGCCGTGTGCAGCAGCTCAACGCCCAGAGCGACGGCTTCACCTATACGATGAACTATTGGATGTCGTCGTACATCATCAGCCGTGGCGGCAAGCAGACCAAGAAGGCCTACGCCTACGAGATACACGTTACCAAGAGCTGGAACAACGTGGAAGAGGTGTATGAGGATGTCTTCGACTCCTACAGCATGGACTTGAATACCTTCAAGCGTCAGTTGCAGGCACGTCTCTCGGAGTATAACGACAACGAGGAGGGCTATGTCTATTACATCGGCAGTGACGCACGCCGTTACTATCAAGCCACCGATGCCGCCAAACTGAAGGGCGTGGAGAGCGTGACCATCAGCGTCACCTGTTCGGACGGTGTCACCCTCGGACAGGGCAGCACGCAGTACAAGTGCCGTGAGTGCGGCGGTTCGCTCAATGCCCACAGCAAGGAATGCGCCATGAGGACAAGCGTATCAGAAAATAATCTCGACCTATCGGAACTGGACGAGAAGGAACGTGAGGCGAATAGCAAGATAGCCCTGTTGGAGGCGCAGATAAGCCAGTTGGAGACAGAGAACAGGAACCTGCTCACGCAGATAGCCAATGCCTCTGTGGAGGAAGCCCCTGCCTTGCGGCAGCAACATAATGTCAACAAGACGAAGATAGACAACCTGAAGAAGGAATTGGCGACATGGCAGCAGCAGTTGGCAGACATACAGAATGCCAAGAGCGAGGCGGCTAACGACAATGCCACCTCCACCGATGACTACTACCGCATCCCTGCCATCATGCAGGATGTGAAGTCAGCCTACAATCTCACGTGGCAAGGTGCCGGTTCGTGGAACGGCTACACCTACGTCCGAACTGCCACCATGCCCAACATCAACGGCATTATCACCTTCAAGGCGACACTGTCCATTGCAAGGAAGCCCAAGTACTTCCTTGGCATCAAGATACACCGTGCGATACTGCAAATATCGTGGGAGCTGACCTCGGAATACACCGACACACAGGTGGTGGATGTGCTGACCCTTGACCCGAATGCCTCTGACGAGGAGAAGACGAGGCAGGTGAACAGCCGTATCTCGGAGATAGCCCAGGAGTTCCCGTCGTGCAGCATCACCACAGAATATGCCAAGAGCGAGGCAACCCAGACCGCCGACAATGACGATGTAATACACCTGCTCTGGTCGAGCGACCGTCTGGAGATAGCCCGTGAAGTAGATAGCCGTATCACCAAGATTTACGCCGACTTGGTATCATTAGAAAAAATGATGCACTACAAGCGCAGCATCATTGACGTGCTGAAGGACATTCTTCCTTCAATCGACGCAGACCAAGGTCGCAGAAGGACACTCATTGAAGAGTGCTACGAGCGATGGAGAGAGAATGCAGACCCTAACAGAGGGAATGGTGAAGATAACGAGAACGAAAACTGAGGGAGGAACGGAGAATGAGACATACCATCATCATAGCTCTCCTGCTGATTACCCTCTTCCCCAATACAGCCTTGGCGCAATGGGGATTCGATGCGGTATCGGTGGAAGCATACATCAACGACCACAAGAAGCAGCGCAGCCTCTTGCTGGCACGCAGCACTTTGGAGTACAGCAATCAACTGCTGCATGAATACAGCAGTGAAGAGGTGGGCAAATACAAGGAACTGAATGTGGATTTGGACAAATACACCCGGGCCTTCGACATCATCGATGTGATGTACCAGTCGTTGCGCACGGTGCTGAACGTGAAGAGCACCTACCAGACGGTGAGCGACCGCATCAGTGACTACAAGAACCTGTTGGAGGACTTCAATGATAAGGTCATCAAGCGGAAACACATCGAACTGGCTGACACGATGCTCATCAGCATCAACAAGAAAGCCATCGACAACATATACAACGAAGGAAGCCAACTCTACCATAGCGTCAACGACCTCGTGTTGTATGCCACAGGAGCGGCAGCCTGTTCAACTTCCGACCTGCTGATGGTGTTGGACAATATCAACAATTCGTTGGACCTGATAGAAAAACATCTGAACCAAGCCTACTTCCAGACATGGCGGTATGTGCAGCTGCGCATGGGCTATTGGAAGGAGAAGGTGTATCGGACGAGGACGAAGGAAGAGATACTGGAAGATGCCTTCAGCCGATGGAAAGTGGCAGGAAAACTTGACTATTGACGGATTGTAAACAAAAGAAGAACGGACATGAAGAAGACAATGATACTCATCATGGCGGTAGCAACCACCATCAAAGCCACAGCCCAGAGCGTGACCTACAACCACGACTCCTCCAAGCAGAACCAGATAACGGTGATGGAGACAGGTGGCGGTTCTCTCACCCCTGAGTTCTATTATTGGCTGTTACATAACAACTATAAGAAGACAGCGGCAGAGAAGAACAAGTTAGGTTTCCGCACTCTTGCCGGCATCAACCTCTACAACCAAGTAGATGATGCGGAGAAGATAGACTCTGCCCTCACCAAGCGTGCTGAGGTGGAAGCCTTGAACGTAGCCGACCGACAGATAGACCTCGCCTGGCTTGCCGAAAGCAGCAAGATCAACGGTCAGTTGGACAAGATGAAGGCGAACATAGACCATATCATCCCTACAGGAGGCACCATCAACGACAAGCGTCGGTGGGAGGAACTGTACAATATGTACCAGTGTGCCGTGAAAGCCACCAAGGATGCCTATATGCCCAATGCACAGAGAAAGCGGCAGTATCTTAGCATCTATGCCGACCTGACGACACAGAACGAGACACTACTGAAATACCTTGTGCAGCTCAACACCCAAAGCCAGACTACCGCCCTCTTGGCAGCCACCAACGACCGTGTAGTACATAAAGGCAGCATCATCAGCGATGCCAAGAGCCGTTGGCAGGAAAACATGAAGGGCGTGAGGAGCTCGACAGGCACTGACGGCGATGATGCCAACAGCGGTGAGGGTGAAGAAAGTGTGAACAGATAGAAATAAGGGAAGAGAAGAAATAATCACAAAACAGCATAGAGATATGAACGATATTCAGATTTTCAACAACGAGGAATTTGGAGCAGTCCGAACCACAGGAACACCAGAGCAACCCTTGTTCTGTTTGGCTGATGTGGCAAGAGTTCTTGGACTAAAAACCAGCAAGTTGGTACAACGACTTTCGGATGATGTACTTTCAAAGTACCCCATCTCGGATAGTCTTGGAAGAGAACAGGTTACAAACTTTATCAATGAAGACGGACTGTATGATGTCATCCTTGACAGTCGCAAACCCGAAGCCAAACGTTTCCGCAAGTGGGTGACATCGGAGGTGCTCCCCTCTATCCGCAAGCATGGTGCCTATATGACACAGCAGACCATCGAGAAGGCATTGGCAGAGCCAGACTTCCTGATACGGTTAGCAGTCAATCTGAAGGAAGAACGACAAAAGCGTCTGCTTGTCGAACAGGAGTGTGAACACCAAAGGACACGCATCGTTGAGTTGGGATCCAAGGTGGATGACCTGCAACAGGAGGTGACGGAGATGAAGGACAAGGTGAGTTACCTTGACATCATCCTTGCCACGAAGAGCAGTGTCCTGGTCACACAGATAGCACAGGACTATGGCGAGTCGTCCATCCGCTTCAACCGACGTCTGAAGGAGATGAACATCCAGTATCAGCGTGGCAAGCAGTGGATTCTGTATGCCGACTACAAGGACTGCGGTTATGTGACCAGCGAGACCTACCTCATTAAACACAAGGACGGTACGGAGGATGTGCGCATGAACACCAAATGGACACAGAAAGGTCGCCGCTTCCTCTATGAGAAACTGAAGAGCGTGGGAGTCATTCCTGTTATCGAAAGAACATAAAATAAAGAAATAGCTATGGAATCAATATCAAAAATACAGTTACGTCTCTATGCCGCCAAGAGGAAAAACGGCAAGTGGCAGTTGGAGATGTCAAGGATGCCGAAGCGAATCAGCGTTATCGGCAGGACACCCATCGTTGATGAGCATTATATGCCATCTGATTTAGAGGTAGTTTCAATGTCAAAGCTTCACAAATATGTCGGAAGTTACTACGGCAAGATTGTGAAGACCCTCAAAGAGGAAGGCATCATCACCAAGGAATATGGAATGTGGAAACTGCGTGAAGACCTTCAGGACAAGGGCATTGCGGTATATGTCACAGGCAGGATGCGCTGCTTCTACCACTTCTATCTGTCATGGACACCGAAAGGCATAGAGTTTATCAAAGAGATTATCAACAATAGAACCAGGCACTGATGGCAGACAACATACTCAGCGATTTCGGCATCAACATCCTCGAAGAGGAGATTGACGATGTGATATTCCAGACCAACGAGTTCCTGACCGATGCCACCTTCACAGGCTCACAAGGGCCGTTCTGGTGGATCCTCCAAATGTGTATGGCATTGGCGGCACTGTTCTCTATCATCGTGGCGGCAAGCATGGCCTACAAGATGATGGTGAAGAACGAACCGTTGGACGTGATGAAACTGTTCAAGCCCTTGGTGGTGAGCATCATCCTCTGTTGGTGGTACCCACCTGCTGACACAGGCATGACCAACAGCGGCAGCAGCTGGTGCGTATTGGATTTTCTATCCTATATTCCCAATTGCATCGGCAGTTACACCCACGACCTCTATGAGGCAGAGGCGACCCAAATTTCCGACAAGTTTGAGGAGGTGCAGCAGTTGGTATATGTCAGGGACTCGATGTACACTGACCTCCAGGCACAGGCAGACGTGGCGCATAAGGGCACATCAGACCCCAACCTGATAGAGGCGACGATGGAGCAGACGGGCGTGGACGAAGTGACCAACATGGAGAAGGATGCCAGCAAACTGTGGTTCACCTCACTGACGGCAGGGGCCGTGGTGGGCATCGACAAGATAGTGATGCTGATAGCCCTGATCGTGTTCCGCATCGGTTGGTGGGCCACAATGTATTTGTTTTTATAATAATTTGAATAATAGCTATTTATAAATGTATGAAAGGATAATTTTATAATTTAGTACCACTTTGGTATCACTATATGATCTGTGTGATAATCGAGTTAGAATCCCGGCTTATGCTTCGTCAAATACTGGATTTTATTACAAAGTTACAGCCCTGCAAACCAATTTTTCTCTCGTTCTTTGCAGATAATCAAAAAATATAATACAGATAATTTGGCTATTCCAAATTAATTTACTACTTTTGCACTATTAGAACCTGCCAAGCCTCTTTACAATGCTCAAATCGGCGGGTCGTTTTTTATTATATATACATGAAAACGAGTTTCACCAAACCATATTCTTCTCCGGAACAAATAGTTCAAATACTAAAATCAAGGGGGATGCTTATAAAAGATGAGCATAAGGTGGAAAATTATTTGCTAAACATTGGCTATCATCGTTTGTCTGCATATATCTACCCATTCTATAAAGGTCCCAAGAGTGATTTGGCACTAAAAGAGGGAACAACTTTTGAGCAAGTCTTAACTCTCTACCGTTTTGATAAGAAATTGCGTATTCTTCTTTTCAATGAAATAGAGAAAATAGAGGTTGCAATTCGCAGTGTATTGGCGAATATCGGATGCCAAGAATTGGAAGATAAGTTTTGGATAACAAAACCGGAATATTTTGCCAATGCAGGTAAGTTTAACCAAACATTGGTCTTCATAGAAAAGGAACTGGCTTCGAACAAGGAAGATTACATTGAGGATTTTCGACAAAATTTCATTGAAACATATCCTCCTGCATGGATGATAACGGAAGTATTGTCTTTCGGGAATTTGAACTATATTTATTCCAATATATCCAGCAATCATCTGATGAAGCATATTGCCGGTTATTTCGGTCTGAAGCCACAGGTTTTCACATCATGGTTGACCGTACTTGCCAACTTACGCAATATGTGCTGCCATCATGCAAGAATTTGGAACAGGGATTTTATGCTCAATCCGGCAGAGCCACGAAAAACTTCAAACGTATGGATTGACACTTCAAAAGTGGATAAGAAGAGGATTTACTATCGCTTATGCATGCTCCGCTATTTTCTTTCCTCGGTTTCTCCCAACAATAATTTCAACGAAAAACTTTCAGGCTTGTTGGCTGATTTTCCATCAATAGATATTACAGCGATGGGCTTTCCTGTAGATTGGAAAGATGAGGATTTATGGCATCTTCTCTAATCTCTGTATGGTATATTTAAGTGTTTAACTTCTGTGTTTGGTGGCAATTTATCTGCAAGTAGTATTTGCATTCGGTCTCATGTTTTTGCATTTTCCTGAATAGTTTATTCCTTAATTGTCATATATAAGTCTGATGAACCAATTTCCATTTATTGATTTGTAAAGTATGGTATCATTATATTGTTCTTGGTAGATGTTGTTTAGCTCCCTGTTCTCTATTACTTCAAATTGCTTTCCCACTGTAGTTGAATATACAAACTCCTTTGTCGTTCCGCCAACCGAATAACCGGAAACAAAATATTGTAGGCATAGTTCCACTTCGGGCATTTCTTTCTCATATTCTTGCCTTCCTGTTTTTACAGCGTAAAATATGCGTTTACACTTTATTTCTCTAAGAAGAGAATCAAGTGCCTGTTGTGTAGGAATTGATATTCCTGCTAAACAGGTTGTGTCATTCGGATGATAGGGGGGATAGTAGGAGCTGTTAGGACGCATAGAGACCAACTCCTTTATCTGATTAAATGCAGATTCATGTGCGTAGAAATGTTGAATCATTTCATCATCTGTTGGAGGGCTTACCGATCTCCCACAACTAACAAAAAGACCGGTAATACATAATATGGTTATCTGTGATATTCGCATTTTGCTACATGTATTGGTTTGTCATTATAGTAAAATGACAGGATTTCGTTTATTATGTCTTGAGAGGTTAAAGCAAACGCTGCTTTACCAAACTTATTGTAAAGACTGAATCCAACCTTTATGGCTTGGGTGTCTTCCGCATCATCAAAACCGCCCAATATGTCTGCATCACCTATATCGACAAAACGATTGACAACATACGCAGTTGTCCATTTCCATAAGGGCTTTTTGTTATCACATATTTGTGCATATCCTGCACCATTGATTAGTTCAAATTCAGTAAAACCTACAAATCTCCCTACAAAACCATAGTGTATATTAGACCAAATATCATACATAAATTTCAGCCCTGTAGTGCTGTCACACGCCCATTTTTGTGAGTTTTGCAGCTGGATAATTGCTGATTTATGATCCCAAATCATGTTACCTGCAACAAGAGCTTTCCACTTGTTGTATGCTTGGATGCGCCCATCCACTTTATCAAAAACTTTACCTGCGAGAGGACTGTATGACGAACCCGATAATACGAGAGCACGACCTAATGGTGTCATTTTGTCAAGAGCTTGCTTTTGACTTGTTTGTATTTTACTATATTTTGATGTCAGAAAAATCAGTTCATCTGCAAACGATGATTTTACATTCTTTTTTATTTCCTCGCAAATGTAGTTTGCTGTATCCATAACCGGAGGGTATGGATGATCAAATGGAGATTGTAACGACTTGTTTATTTTTTTATGTTCAGGATTCATCATAATATTGTATTTTTTAATAATGAAAAATTTTCATCTACCACGGATATATTCCTAAAAATTTTCTTGTACTATGGCTTTTGTATTTTCCTTGGGCATCTAAGAAAATGTCAAGTCTCCAGAAATCAATATCTTCTTTTTTAAGAACATTACCATAATTTTTCATAAAAATTGCGATTTCATCATCTTCGTTCCAATTATATGTGCATGGAATTTTATATGTAGTAATGTAATCGTCTATATATAATTTGTCTTGTTCTCCACTATATGTACATACAATTTTTCCCAAATATTCATATTTATTAGGACTATGAAAAATAATGGCAGAATGAAGTATGTTATAGAAATACAATAACAGTGTTATACTTAATATAATACTCCATTTGACTATAGCAGACTTATTTACTTTACCAAACATACGTGTTTCAATTTACTTTAAGTCATTATTGAATCGTCGAGAGTTATCGAGCTTTCTTATTTCCATTACGTATTATTATTTTTAAAGCTATATAATAAATCATGCAAACCATCCAATTTAGTACAATAAGAAAAAAGGAACGATATGGAAATATATCATAATATGATAACCAATATAACATCGGAATGAAAAATGGTAGTAGCGCAATGTATTTCCTTTTTTCTATATATAATTTAATTATCATCTGTAATAACATTGTTAATAATAATAATATGATACTATATAGAAATGTTATTTCCATTCCGATATCCCATTTGGCTATAGGCATATATTTCTCTAATATTTCTATGCCACCAACATAAAATATGCACAATAACAAACTTGCGATAATACAATATAAAATGTTCATTAAAGAGGATTTTTTAAAAGCGTTGGTGAATAATTTGTAGTCTTTATTATAGATGTTCTATTCCATTTGTCAGTTCCAACTATAACATATCGATATTTGGCCCATTGAATGGCCCGTTTTATCATTTCATTATCATAGCTATTCGAAGAATCTGCCTCACCAAATAAATTGCCATCACCAAACTTTATTCCGATACGAAGAGTTTCTTTTTCAGCTAAATCATATCTACCAAAAGTCTTCAAACAATTTCTAAATTGGTTTAAGGTAAATGGAATCTGACCTATTGCGTCTGTCCAATATGGCATACTTCCAACTGTTACCAATAAATAACCATCCCCAGGTTTACCTTTCGCTTTCCAATCTCCAGCACCTGATGTTCTATATGAAAGCATTGGACGGTCTTTTTCAGCAAAAACTATGATATCATCCCATGAAAAATGTTTTAATTCATTGTATGAAAATATTTTAGATGACATCACAACCATTTTCAAAAAATTATCTGCTGAAGGACTAAACCATTGAATTCCTTTGGCATATAACTCGTGTGCTGTGATTCTTTGAACTTTATGTTTTTCATTAGGCTGTAGGCTAAAAAGATATTTACCCGATTTTGTATAAACATCAATAAGCCCCCTTATACTTGTCTTTAAGCAGACATTTTCATCTGGGGTTTTAAGATAAGGCATAACTACTAATTCCTTATTTACCCATTCCTCTTTTATGGTAAGATTTATAGTTTCACCTTTAACATTTAATGTTTCTCTTTTGCCGTCAATTTCAATATCCCATTTGACACGCTTTCTGTCGCTATTGCTTACATTGGGTAAGTTGTATGATGTTACTTTGTATTCAATAATTTCATTTGGCAAAGCCTCAGTTTCTCCATTAACGGTTCTTACCAACAATATAGGAGGTGTATAAGGTGTTACAGGAGTAGGCTTTGGCTTTTCTTCAACTTTTTGCACCCACCCAAGATTAATACCGGTATCTTGCCGTTTCACCATCATCACCCGCTTGTTGACTTCCATTTTCATGGGGGATATGACAAGAAATGTGCTCATTGATTTTGGCCCAATTGAACTCATTCTTTCCCCGTAGAAAACTACATATGCTTCTTGGAATGATAATTCCCTGAATATCTCATTTTCCTTGATAAACTGTATTTTCCCGGATACGGCAGCAGGAACAGTAAAAGTCTTTCTTGTACCATTAATTTCTTTAATCACCTCTTTTTCTGCCATAAGCATCTCCAAAAAATACGTGTCGCCATCGGATGTCATTTCTACGCAGATCTCACCTCCCCATATTGAATCTACAGGTCTGTTATATCGTATCTCCCGGTGAAAACGGTAGTTGTACCTCAATATGTCACGTTTGCGTCCATTGATTTCCAATGTCAGTTCAGATGCCATTGTTTGTTGATTTACGTTAATCTTAAATTCATGCTCTCACGTTGTCGCAGATGGTCTGTAAATTGGCACATTGAAATTATTCCACGAATCCAAACATTATAGCAAGATATGTTTGCCAACCTTACCATGATGTTTTATTGCAGGAAAAGGAAGAGGAAATAAAACATCGGACATGACTAATCGCAAATTTACAAGATTAGTTGGTAAAAACCAACTAAATACGCATTTAATTTCCGCACATTTACAAATAAACGGCAAACTACGAAGTTCAACAATTTATATAGGTGCAATCAGACATCAACTTAATTGATATGGAATCATTTCTTTTTGGGGGGTCTTATTTTTTTCATTTGCCTTTGAAATACAGTCAAAGTGGAATCCACTCCAACAGCATCCACCAGTTCCTCGTATGCCCCGACGGTTACGGCCAGTTCGGGGTACAATTCTTTGAGCATAACTGAAGTAATCTCGTGTTTGGCGGCAACCGTTTTCAGCAGCCTGTTTTCGTCACGGTACTCGTGCCACTTCATCCAACTGGCGGCAAACAGGGCTGTGTACACAAGCAAGGAAACAATGCCGGTCCATATATAGGGATTCTTATACCGGCCATTGGGGATTTTATTCCATATCCGTTTGATTATCTTCATAGCCTTATTCGGACGGATTATCTGCCAAAAGCCATGCTTTTGTTGTGCAATTCCTACGGATGTTTTTTGATTGTCGGCAAGTGTTGTCTGCATTTCCAATATTTTGTGGAGCATCTCACTGACAGTCAGCATTCCATGCTCACGCATATTCTTTTCGTTGGCATCGGTATATGCCTGCATACCCACAATCATTTCGCTGCTCAATGATTTTTTATAGTTCTCAATGGATGCCCTGCTTCCGAAAATTTCACTGATATTTTTCGGCGTGCTGCTTCCAAAGAAACGTATAACAGGCTCCAGTTTTACCGACAGCCTTTTCACCGCCTCGTCCTTGTCCGAAGTATCCTTTGCTTCCAGCTTTTTCTTGATTTCCTCGATGTCCTCCGCCAATGCCCCGATAAGGTCGGCTATGTTCTGCATATTGTCTTTCATTTTCTCCTCCTTCTTGGTTTAAGTTTGTCCTTTTCGTTCTCATTCTCGCCCCAGCCATTCTCGTTTCCTCCACCACCTCCACCGGATGAAACCTTGGCTTGGTACGGCTGTACGCACAACTCCATGAGTGTGCCGATGGTCACTTGGATTATGTTTGAGCCGGATTCAACAGGATTACCGCCGTTGCTGTCCGTTTCCGCTCCGATTGGTGACGGTTGGGATATAACAGGATTTGTTACACTGCTATCTGTTGCTGTATCTTGTCGGATAGGTTGTGTTCGTTTATCAAAGCCGTTGGACTGCCATTCCATACCCTCGGCAATACGACTTTCAAAAAGTTTGTCCAGCTTATAAAAGCCCATGCTCCGATCTATCCGTGAGCCGCTGAATGACATTTCATTCTTCGTGAACGACACTCCGACTATTTTGCCATTGCGCCTGTCTAATTTGAAATTCACCCCGATACCCTGTTTGGCCAACCTGTCGCACAAACTCGACCAACTGTCACTATGGGGCAAGGTGGCTTTCACGGCATCATAAATTTGGTATTTTACCTTGTCTTTTCCACGCAGGCGGTCACGCTTTACATTCACTTTGCCTTTGGAGAAGTGCAGTCCGTATTCCCTTGTGAGAGCCTTGCATACAGCCACGTTCCGCACATCATCGTTGCTGTCACTGATGGTGTTCCCGTTGTTATCCACCCTGTTGGCTACAATGTGCAGATGCTGGTGTTCCCTATCGGTATGGCGGCACACAATGTATTGGGTGTTCTTTATCCCCATGCGCCGCATATACTCACGGGCAATTTCAGCCATCAGATTGTCTGTCAGCTTGGGCGTGTCCTCGTGGGCGAAGTCCAAAGAGATGTGGTACACGGGATTCTTCAATTTACGCCCCGGCTTGTCATCCGCCTGTCCCTGCATACTGTTTGCGATGGTGGCGTTATTGTCAAGCCTCACGTCCTTGCTGTCAATGAGCCTTGCCTTTTTCGGGTTGTTCACGTAGTTCACCAGTCTGGCGAAGCTCGCCCGTTTCTTCAAATCGCCCATCATATCCTCTCTATGATTTTGTTGAACTCGTCCAACAAACCCATGATTTTAGTTTTCGCAAAAGCGAAACCCTGTTGGTGTGCCAGCTTCGCCAACTGGTTCAGATTGTTACATCCTCCCTCCAGCATCCTTATCTGCTGCCTGTCCTCCTGTGTCCTTGCCGCCTCGACCTTGCCGTGCAGCAACAGTTCACGCAGGAAGTGGGACGGCTTCTTGCCTGCATCGCTTATCCGTTTCATGACCGTTTTCCATTCGGCAAGCGTGAGCCTTGTGGATATGGTCTTTGTCCGGGCCTTGCCCTTTACAGCTTTGGGGCGACCACCCTTGTTTTTGGTCTCTTGATTTGTCATATTCATTTCTATTGTCGGTTCAACTACTCTGTTTTTAGGGCTACAATCAGGGCTTGCCGCTTCCGTGCGGTAGTATCGCCATTGGTGGCGTAGTTTTCGTGGACGAAAACATTAACTTGCCAGCCCTAAAAACTATCCCTCTTAAATGCTATCGCTCGCCACTCCTGCCACTTCATTCCTGTGCAGGTTTCCATTCTTGTGAATCAAACAAGGTATCGCCGTCTGCTAAAACAGGTATATTGTCGGCTTCAATAGAAGTATCTTCTGCTTTGTTTCCGCTATCCATAGATACTGCGTTGGCGGTTTCTGTTACAAGAGGATTGAAAACAATCGGTTTGATGGGCATCAGACTATCCGCTTCATCCACCGATTTTTCTGTTTTCTTTCTTGGCGAACTGCGGCGCAATGTCTCTAATTTTTGACCGTTAAAAAGGAATAGCCTTACTCCTTCGTAAGCCTTGACCGTTTGGCAGTATATTGGATTCTCTATAAGTTTTCCTGCTATCATCCACGACTTCACGCACACCATCTCCAAAATGGATGTCATGGGATTGGAATCAACCTTGATAAGCCCACGTTCCGAGAAATCCTCCAACAGACGGCATACTGCTTTGCGACCGATGTCCCATACCTTAGCCAGTACCAGCATGGAACAGTCCGCCTGTCCTGGATGGATGGCATAGCTCAATCCTCGTTTGGTATTCTGTACTTCTTCGACAGTCATTCTCGATAAAAGGGAAAGAAAAAAGGTAAGATTACACACGCCGTCTGTGCTGCCGTGCAGGAAGTACCACGCTTCCACACTCATTGCTATTTCTACTTTATAGCACGGCAAAACAAGCTGCTTCAAATTCTTCATAAGTACGAATGATTTTGTTGTCCGTTATATCTGTTACCTATTGGAGTTTTTATCTGCGTCCCTGTTGGTGGCTTTCAAACTCTTTATGCGGTCTATCTGTTCTTTGGGAAACAGGACACGCCGCCCGATGCGCTGCCCCTTTATGTGTCCCAGTTTCTCATGCCGCCAGATGGTCGCTATGCTCACGCCCCATTTCTCCGCCAGTTGCTTAATGGTGTAATACTCCGATGCGTCCTGTAGTGTTTGTGCCTGTTGGTATTCTTCAAGCGCACACCTCACGCTTGCGCCGATAAGCTGTTGCAACTCATCGCGTGATACCAGTACCATTTCCGTTTTATCTGCCATAAACCATTGATTTTAAGTTTGTGCTTGCAAAGGTATGGCTGAAACAAATGCCGTGAATTTGTGGTATTATATGAAATGACATCGTATAAAAAAAGCCGCCAAACGATTGATGTTTAACGGCTTGTGAAAGATTATGAATTGTGGTGAGTTGTAACCACTTGTGGATTATGTCATTATTTTATCATGGGAAGCAGCTCTTTGAGCTTTTCTATAAAGGGTTTCTCTACGTTGTATTTGGCAAGGCTTTCGGGTGTCAGCCCCATAGAACAGGCTGCTGTCGCTCTGTATCCTTTCCAGTCCTTAAAATAGGCTTTGGATAGCAAGATAACGACGCAACGCATCTTGCCTTTCACGCAGTTGGCATATACCATAGAATAGTCCGCACGCATCACGGCATAAAGAAAATCCTTGTCGGAAACAGCGTTGCCGTCCAGTAACGGCTTTCCCTTGTCGGCCCCGCTTTGAACGGTAAAAGTGGTAAGGAAACGATACAGGCGTAAAACCGGGACTTGTACCGTTGTACTGAACGCCTTTCCCTGCATCATGTCTGTGGCAATAAAATCGGAGGCTGTCTCTGCTATACAAGAGGGTGCTGTCTTGGTTGTGCTCTCACGCAGCACGTTTCTTTTGATATATCCCATCGTCAAGGCGATATGGAACATCTTTATTCCTGCCGACTGTGCTTTGACATCGGACTTTTGGGGCAGCAGGGAGAGATGGACGGCTTCTGCAAAATATTCCGTAAAAAGTTGCGCCAAATCCTTGTCGTTGGCATTGACGATATATTCCTTGACGGACTGGATTTTCGCTTTATCCATACCGAAGAGCAGGGTATACATTTCTTGCCCTCTGTTCCCGTCTGGATTCTCCGCACATTTCCGTATGGCAGCACGGATGGTGTCGATGTAATCGGTAGCTTCCGTGCGTGTCATAGGATTGGGCAGGATTTCTGCCGTCACTTTTTGCGCTTCCGTTTCGGGAAAGAAGTATTGCCCTATGACCTCCATGCTCATATAAGCCATACCTGTACGGAAAGCCGCTTTGTTTAAGTCTGTATGCTTTGAACAAAGCTCGTGAAGCCTCTTTGTGTCAGCGTATAGCTCGACAAATTTTCGTGCCAGTTCCCTGTCCTCGTGTTCGGCGATATATTCTCTGATGCTGTCCAAAAGAAAAGGCATGGTCTTCAGGCTGTATTTGATGTTCCTGCAAATCTCTATTTTATTGCCAGAGCCATTGTCGGCAAGCGATTCCATGCGTTTTAAGCTGTCGCCGACCATGTGTGACAACTTGAACAAGTCACTGATTATATCAAACCTTGATTTTTCCATAACTTCCTCCTTATACTTCTATGACACCCTTAAAATCCCTTAACGCAATGACGGCTTTTTCTTCCGCATCCAATTTCAGGTAGCGGCGTAACTGCGCTTCGCTGCTGTGTCCTGTGATGGCTTGGATGGAAGATAGTGGCACTCCTGCCTTGTACGCATTGGTGGCGAAACTCCTTCGGGCGGTATGCGAAAGAAGCATATCGCAGAACCGCCGTCCACGTTTGGGGTTGAGCCGTTTCTCGTCAAAACCACAATCGTGAGTCCAGCCTAATAACAGCCCAAGCGTTTTTGCCAGTTTGTTCATTTCATTGGGGCAGACATGGGGTAACGCTCCGTCATATTTGGCAAGGATGGCTCTCACACGCCTGTCAACGGGAATATAGACTTTCTTTTCCGTTTTCTGCTGGGTAATGAGAATGAACTCCGTACCGCCAATTTCGGTTATCATGTCCTCGCATATTCTTGAATAGTCGGAAACACGCTGTCCGGTCAGACAGCCGACAATGAAAACATCCCTTACGTGTTCCAATGTTCTGATATGGGTAATGCGGCATTTGGATAGCTGCAATAGTTTTTCTTCTTCGTCTATGTTCAAAGATTGCAATCTTTCTTTAACGGCTTCTTTGGTGGAAAGGTCAAGGTCAAGCATTTCCTGTATCTGCTCTGGCGTGAGGTAGATATTATCCACATCTTCCTTTTTCGGGACAAAGTCAGAATGGCAGAAGTCATCGCATTTGGTCAGCTTGTCCTCGTAAGCCGCCTTTGCCACCGTGCGGACATCGGTCATATACGAATTGATGGCGTTGGGCATTAGCCCACGCTCTTTCCAGTAACCGACAAGACTGTTGCGGGTTTCCATCGTCATATCGTCCAATCCGAGTTTGCGGTGCATTTCCTTTTGGTAATTGCGGATCTGTCCCAAGATAATACGCAAACCTTTTATGTAAGCCGGAGAAACTTTCACGGTACGACCTTTCTTGGTGCGCCGTCCGAGTTCCATATCTTCTATATAAGAGGTAAGATAATCCTCGAACAGCATCCTGCCCTTCGGTTTTACCTCCACAATCTGCATCATTCCGTTAAGTACATCGTGTTTCACGCTTTCAATGATACTCTTGGCTTCTTTGGGATTGAAGCCGTCAGCCTCAAATGCCGTTTTTATCCTTGCGAGGACTTGGGCGAACTGTCCGTACTTTATTCCGATGCTTGACATCAGGGCAGACGAGGAGTATTGCAGGGAACGGTATTTTTCCCATTCAAGCTGCTTGATGGTGAAGCCTGTTACGACTTTCAGATTTGCCTTGCCTGTACGCACACGAGCATAGATGGAACCGAAGTCCTCTTTTCCTTTCTTGGACGATTTGATGAAGATGAAATCCATATGCGATATATCTTGATTATGGTGCTACAAAGGTACAAAATATATCCCGAAATATGGTATCAAATAGTACCAATATTTTCTAAAACCGTGAAAATTCGTGAGTATTCAAAGCAAATGAAAATATATGCAAATAACTGATATACAAATAATATATCTAAAATTGAATTTCACTAAATATAAATATTGAATCGTGGGCGACGATATACTGTCAGCAGATATTGCTCGGAATGCTCACTATATTCGGTCCAATACAATGGGCATTTTCGTTGCTGCCCAAGTGGGAAGGAGCGTGGGCGAAGTGGCTAACCCGTTATTTGACAGTTCATTTCTACGGAGCCATGCTCTACTTCGTAGGTTATTTTTATAACTTAACTCATTCTGTATCAGTCAGATTATACTCCAATATACAGCACCTGCAACAAACCTGCACCAAAATAGCAATAAAAAAATCAAATGAAGGTGGTGCGAGGGCATATTGGCAGGTCGGAATTGAAAAAATGAATGTTTTCCTTTTTCGTTTGTCCTCTCATCTTTCTCTTGTTTGGAGTTGCTTTCTCTCTAATTTTTGTCCTCGGATTTCATCAGATTTCGGTCTCGTCATCTGGCACGAAGTTGCGATGTTTGATATATTTTCAAATCGAAGATAAAATCATTCTTTGGCATTTTTAAGTATGATTATTGGCTTATAATCATACTCAAATGATAATTACAATTAAATTCAGTCTTCTATTCGATATAAGATTGCATTGCGCTGATATAACCATAGTAACTTTGCTTTTGCCGGACTGATGTTCTTGGGCAGATGTGGACAGTTGTTCCTTATCGGAGTGGCTTATACACCTCCAGACATCATCAAGGTACATAGACATATATATATTCACTAAAAATAATTGCGTATGACACAACAAGTACAAAGTAACAAGGAGGCAAACCTCAGCAAGCAGGTTGCCGAACTCCAGGGGCGAGTCCAGTCCTTGGAGCAGCTTCTCCATCAGGGGAAGGATGTGCTGACCTTGGAAGAGGCTGCCAAGTTCATGGGCATTGCCCGCAGTTCTCTCTACAAGATGACCCACGAGCAGACCATCCCGTTCTACAAGCCGAATGGCAAGATGATCTTCTTCGAGAAGTCAGACCTCTTGGCATGGGTACGGAAGAACCGTGTGTCCTCTGAGGCGGAGATTTCCGAGGAGGCAGAACGAATCATTCAGCGTCTCGCCACCAAATAGACTGGAGTATGGCAGAATACGAGGACAAGCAGAAACTGGCAGTAGAGCTGGCTGTCCACTGGGCAAAGACTGGGCTAAGGCAATTCTCCATGCGTGATGCAGTCAATGATTATATGAAGGAGGTAGGTGCGAACAAAGCCATAACGGATGAGAGCATCATTGACAGGAGAAGAATCTGTGCGCAGCAGCTCACCATCAGGAGTATCGCTTTCCTAAGCAAGGATGAATTGCATAAGGTGGAACAGGAATTAAAGAGGATAGCTGAGGACGATGCGCCCAAGCAACAATTGGGCTGGCATAGATGACATTTCCCTTTCTTCCCTCTGTTTGGAACAACAACATTTATCGATTTCAAAGGTTGAAAGGTTAATAACCTTAATGCCGAAAGAATAATAATCCTAACGCTGCAAGGTTAATCACCCTATCAGGTATAAAGCCGTATTACTACGAAAGAACAGCAAAATGAAATGTTCCATCTTTCCACTTCTCTAAGCCAGTTAGTTCCAACGGCACAGCAATCATTCTGCCTTTTGTACGCAGATACTGTACCAGTCTTGTAAATGTGGATTGCCCACGGAATTTATCAATTAACCAAATGTCAAACCCGGGACGGCATGGCAGGAACACCATGCGCTGGAAGCAAGGCACATCTGTCTGCCGTTCCATTTTTCTTTTTACTGAATATGCAAAGCAACAACAACGAGGCAGCAATTCTGCCTATTGACTCCTTTCTGGAGAAGTCATTTCCCTTTACAGACATCACGCTTCATCTTTCAGCGGATGCAATTACATTCCTTATGGGGACAACAAAAGGACGGCTTAACCTCATGTACTATCTGTACATCCTCCACACTATGACCATCGGTGACAAGTCGCAAATGGTGCGAGGTATCCGTGTCGATACAGGCACCTGCCAATGTTCGCTCTCGGTATCTTCCCTTGAAGAAGTATGGGGTATCAAGCGCAAGCAGGGGCGTAACCTGCTCGACAAGATGGAACAGCTCGGACTTATCAGCCGCTCGTCTGATTTCGTCACCTCCATTGTAGATGTCGTGAGTGTGCAGGATGGTCATGCCATGGGACAGGTGTTCACAAATCCCAACCGTCTTCTCCTTGCTGAGAGGAATCAGACTTCTCCAGTTTTATCACCACCAGTCCAATCCGTACAAGGTGCAGATACGGCCACTGTCATCATGGAGACACCAGAAAAGCCTCAGACGGCTATTATAACCTCTTCCGAGGTAACTATACCCTCCAAGGCTGTAAAGATGCCTCAGAGCCTCTTTGATTTCGCTGACGAAGACGGAACTGTTGTTCCTTATGGGCAGCATGAGTAGGATGGTCGGGCGCGCAGAGCTTGCTCCACGGCCCAACTGATTAAGTGGGGGCATAACACAATATGCCCGTTCACCTCTGCGAGGTTCTGGGCGGCACAGCAACGGTCTCATGCCCCACATGTTCCCGTGCCTGCCATGCCAGCCTATCGCCTAGGACATGGATGAATGCCCCACTACCCCTAAACAATACAAGAAAAGGAATGTCTCACGATCCATAGGCATGGAACGTGAGGACATCCCCAATGTAGAACTATAACGTAACAGAACAGAAATATGAGTAATGAACCAAAAGGTGCGATGCACTTTGAGGGCAGAAAGTCCATCGGAGCGATGGAGGCAGCCGAGAACCAGCGCAGGTGGGACGAGAAGCACTATCAGACAGTGAACAAGAAACCGCTGCATTGGTACGACATCACCCGTGCACATCTCAATTTTGAGGTCGCCAAGGGTGGCATTATCCAAAAGATAGGAACATCAAAACCTGTTGAGGAACGTTTCAAGGAGAGGTTGGAGGAACTGGGCGTGAAGCCTAACCCGGAGGTAAAGAAGAACAACCCAGCAGCTGCGAAGATGTCCAACCAGATTGTGGAGTTCGTTTTCAGCGGTGACCACGAAGTAATGAACATGATGGCATTCGGCAATCAGGCTGTCGATTTCGAGCGTGACGGAACAGCGGACAACAGCCACATCCAGCGAATGAATGAAATCGAGCAATGGGCTATCGACCTCTATGACTGGATGGCAAAGAAGTATGGTGAAGAGAACATCATCGGATTTGATGTGCATCTTGACGAGACTACGGCACATTGCCATGCGACCATCATTCCTGTTGTGATGAGAACAGAAAAGAAGACTGGCAGGGAACGACCTGTGGTTTCATACAAAGGGCTGTTCGGCAAGGACAAGGCAACAGGACAGGAGATTATGAAGCAGCTGCACACGGAACTCTACGAACAGGTGAACAGCCAATATGGATTGATGCGTGGCGACCCTGTGGAGATTTCGGGCGCACAGCATAAAGACAAAGTGCAGATGTACTATCAGTTGAAGCGGGAGTTGCCGGAGTTGGAAAACCGAGCCATTGAGCTTAGAATCTTTATCAGCAAGTTGGAACTGCAATACAATGGACTTAGCCATCAGATTGAATCCTTGAAGCAGGACTTGGAGAACAAGAAAATCACTCTGGATGAATATGAGGAACGAACATCAGAACTGATGAAGCAGAAGATTGCCTTGGGTGACAAAATCCGTGACCGCAAGAGCCGACTCATGCAATGTGAGAACCAGATTGCATCGCTTCGCCAGCGGCAGGCTAATGCTGAGGTAGCGGTGAGACAAGCGGCAAATAATGTGGAAAGGATGAAGGAGGCACAACTGGGCAATTCAGTCATGATGGTCAAAGGGGCAATCTTCGATGAACTGCTTTCTGGCTTGCGAACATTCCTGGAGAATATGCCGAAGCCAACTGCCTATGCTTTGCAGAGTGTGCAGGGAACTATCGTTGAAGACCTGTTTGACGGCTCTCTTGGTGATGTCATTTCCAGTGCCGCAGGGATGGTGGCAGCCGCCATCGGTGATGCTACCACTCCCATGTATTCAGGTGGTGGTGGCGGTTCGTCGTCTGATGACAAACCAAAGAAAGATGAAGATGAGGACTGGTGGAGGTTTGCCCATCGTGCCGCCAGATATGCCAGCAGGAACAAACCTTCCAAGTCTGCTACTCGGGGCCCGAGAAGATAGGGATCAACCGCTTCCAATGCTCTATGCAGGGGAAAGGGTCGTACAGGGTAAACAGCCCTCGGAAGTACGAGACCTTTTCCCCTTTTCTTATAGCTTCCGTTGCCATCTCTTTCACTCCCTGCTGTTCTGCAAGTGCGGTCAGTTGCCGTTCCATCCGTTCACGTCTCTTAGAGAAATGGTCTATGGAATAAAGGCGCAAGGCTTCAAACGCATCGTTCTTGCCATTGTTGCGATACAGTTCCAACAGGTCATCGTAGGCATCAGGTTCCCACGGATGATGACCGATAAGGAACAGATAGTATTGTTCCGCTACCACAAATCCTTGCTTCTTCTCAACATCCCTACAATATGCGAGTGTGTCTGCCAGCCTGTTCAGGTAATCACTGATTTCCATGTCCGCATCAGCAGGGATTTTGTCTTCGTTATCACCCTCATAAAAGTCAAATGGAGGAAGACTGGCACAATACTCATCATAGCGTTCTCCGAGAGTCGGGTGCTTGATATTCGTTGGAAACGTGAGAACGAAAGGTTTCTTTTGCTGTTCCTTTTTCTCGCCTTTGGGCAAATCTGCTGTTTTCGGGTTGGATGGACAAATCTTTAGCTCTTTCGGATTTTGCTGTTCCTTCACACCTCCTGTTCCCATCACCATTCCTATGGTAACACCAGGGTATGCCTTTCCATTACTGGCCGTAAACTTCTTCTCATTTGGATTGGAAGTGAGAACAACTTGTGTCTGATGGTACTTGCCTCCGATAACAAGCACAGGCATCTTCTTATCCACGTATTTGGCAAGACTAGCTGGCTCGTCATGCATGAGCGTGGGCAGAACAGGAGAGGATTTTCTTTTCCCCTGTTCCTTGTGCTGCTCATCAGCTTCGTATTTCTTCTTGTTGCCAAATAACTTGCTTAAAATGCCCATACTCAATATACAATGTGTTTTTTATTTGCAAAGTTACAACCTTTATTCCACATATAGTGATTCTTCTCAGACATCAGCTATAATCAACGTTAAATCAAACATTATTTAGGCTTATTTTCACCTTCCTGATAGGTGGTGGTAGCCTATAATGAAGGTCAACCATAATTTTTATTTTAGATTTTTATCGGTTTGACTTAACCGATTGAAGAATAAACTTTTAGCGAATTATTTGAGAAATAGAGGTAACGATTTAGCAACTGTGCGAATTTCAGCGTTTTGCGTTGCTATGCTGTCAAATAACTCTCTTATGTGCAAAGATACGAATTTTCTCAAAAATAGAAAATGTGTATGAATGTTTTTCTTGTTTATATAGTCTCTAATTTATAATGTTAGTATTTACAACTGATTATTAATCAATAATTTACGAGCAGTAAATCGGAAATATGGTCGTAATCTTTAATCGTGTATTCTAAAGGGAGAAGATTTTAAAACAGTAAACATCAAATCTTCCTGCGACTATATACCACCTCTATTATGCCGTTGTATTTCTTGGTACGAATCATTTCCAAGTCAATTTTCTTATCGGTAGCACCAAACAGCCTTGTGCCGTTACCGAGAAGAACCGGTATAATCGCCAGATGATAAATGTCTATTTGATTGTTTGCGATGAGTTGTTGCGCCACTTCTGCACCTCCGCAAATCCACACATCTTTACCCGATTCCTGTTTCAACTCCTCTACCAGTTGGCATACATCCATATTCCTGAAACGGATATTTTCTGTGCCCTCTTCTTCACTGTGATGAGTCAATACATAGGTCATCGCTTCCCCGTAGGGCCATTGGTCGGGAGAAAGTTCGGTCACAATTTGGTCGTAGGTTCTCTTTCCCATAATGACCGTGTCCACACCACTGAAGAATGGAGTAAAGGTGTCTTCCATCTCCACGTTTTTATCTTGTCCGCTTATCCATTCAACGGAACCTTCGCTGTCAGCGATATAGCCATCCAGACTGACGGCAATATAAAGGATTACTTTTCTCATAGGTGTATTATTGTAAAAGAGGCAGCACCATTTCAAACGGTTTATTTATTGTAGGGATATTCTTGCTTTTGCTTGCTTTACCCTTTGGCTTTAAGCAATTCTTCAATCCGACCTTTCATAAACCCGGTAAGCGCGAGCGTTTCATTTTCCATTGTTTCCCATTCGTCAGACAGGTTTCCCAAATAGGCTTCCTTTGCCGTTTTCAACAGGGAAGAAAAGGTTTCCGGCAATTGGGGAATCACCCACTCCGCAGCAACATCTTTCGTTGTCACGTCTTCGGTTTCTAATGTAAACCACATGCGGGATAGCGTCAATAGCACATTTCTTTCATCTCCCTTAACATTGGAAATCAAACCGGGTAGAGAAAATTGAATAGCCTTTTGTATTTCGCGGAACGGAATCGGGAGAATAAGTTGTTTGCAATCTGCGCCCTTCAGCGTCATACTACTTTTTCTCGCCTGCCATAATAGAATCGCTATATCAGGGTCGAAACACGCCTGCGGAATCATTCCGGCTTCCATCTCTTTCCGAAGCCACTCCCCATACATATACTCGCATTTGGGCGGAAACTGCCACGGAATAATGTCTTTTTGATGGATGACAGTTATCTCCAATGGTCTTTTTTCGGCGCAACCTACGAAGCCGGAAATTTCCAATAATTGCTTGGTCAACTCCTTTTTCGTTGACAGATTCAATTCTTGTCTGGTTATTATCAATATATCTATGTCACTGTCCGGACGCAATTTATTCATTGTCGCAGAGCCATATAAATACATTCCCAATATCTGCCCCTGCAATAGGGTTTCTGCTATGGAAACGACTTGCTTCACTTGTTGTGGGATTTCATTCCGATTGTTCATTGTATTTTCCATATAGATTTGTTTCCTTTATTCTTTGATTAATACAACAGCGTCAAATGCCAGTTCCAAGGCGGTGGATACACTTGCTTTTCCCCACTTCCGTTCTTGGTATTTATGAGGATTCGAGAGCGTGTCGGCTGTAAAAAGCAACATAGCCCATATTACTTCTCTAAATTCTGCACATGCAGCCAGTGCAGAACATTCCATTTCCACTACTTGACAGCCTTCCTCTTTGCGGTATTGCACCATTTCCAGTGTTTCTCGATAAAAACCGTCTGTTGTCCATGTCTTGACTTCCAAATATGGGATTTTCTTTTGATTTAAAGCAAATTTGATTGCACTTATTCCTGCTGTTGAAATCTTTATGTCTCTGGATGGCGGAAGATAATGGTAAGAAGTTCCCTCATCTCTCAATGCAGAAACGGGTATTAAGAATCTGTTCTCCGGAATATCTTCCAATACACCGCAGGAACCGACAGAAATAATTTCTGTCACACCTCCTGCTATTAAATACTCTAAAATCTGGACAGCAGCAGCACTCCCAACCGGAGCCGGACATAAACATATCCTTTCCTGATTATGAAAGCATTCATAGATGGGATATAATTTTGTTGCACTCTCAAATTCATCTATCTGTATTCCACTGTGGGCATGTGCATACTTTTCCACTTCATCCCCCAAAAATGCAAATACGGCTTTTTTAGGGAAGTGCTTTTTCCCATTTCCCGGCTGAAAGATTGCTTTTGATGCGGTATCGTATTCCAAAATAGGATAATCGTGCTTTACTAATGCCATACTATCATCTCCAATAAAAATTTTCTTTCTCACATTTTCTGCATCTATTTTTTGCAAAGTTACTTTTTTCATTTGGCTATACATCAATAAACTCTTAGTATTTTGAGTATATTTTTTCGTGAAGCTATCTTTTATCTTCCTTGCAATCTCCTTGTGGAGCCAAAGTGGTTCAAGCACTTCCATGTCCTCTCCGTTCCATAGTATCTCTTGTTGGAAATCAAATGTAGGACGAAGGCGATATTCGAAAATGCTGTATTCCTCTGCTCTTTCAGTCTCTTGTTGTGACTCATGCAGAGGCAGGTCGCGCAGATAGTTAGCCTGTCCACTACCCACTTTTAGTCTGACCTTCTGAATATCGCAGTCTTTATCGGCTATGATTCCGAAACAACCGGCAAAGTATTCCTGTGGGATGAAGTCCTTGGGATATTCAAAGGAATGACTCGATAGACGGAAATCACGGATGCGGTCGAGGCAGTAGATTGAATCATTTCCAGATGGCCACTGGCGGCCAACCACATACCAGCGTTGACGGAAGAGTTTTACGCACAATGGCATAATGTAATGTTCGCGCAAGTCCTCTCGCCAATAGTTATAATAGGCAATGTGAATGAAGCGGTTTTTCTTCATGGCTTCAAGAATCGGATCCAAATATTCCCGTCCGCTCGGCACATCCTCCAATAGAATCCTGTCCTTGATGGATTTATTCTCTGCGAGAGAATTACTGACGGAATAGGTGCTGAGAAGCCAGCTCTCGATGCTACCTCTTCTCATGTCATCTACGTTGTCAATGTAATATCGGTAAGGTGCTGCCTTTTCGCATTCAATCATCAGACCGAATGTGTCGAATATGTTCCACTTCCATTTGTGGAACGTGCGCTTCAGCAGTTCCTCACCGCCACTCAGGTCAATGTTGTCCATCCATTGACGGTTGAGGTCCTCAAATGTTATCTTTCGAGCCTTGTAGATGGTTTCCACTATCCACACCAGCTTGTTGGTTTGATTCAGTGCCATATATAATCCATTTTATATACTAATACGAATTTGATGCAAAATTATTGTGTAGGTGTGCCATTTTTGTTCACACCAAGCCGAAAAAAGTACTTTTTCTAATAAATTGAAGATAATTCACTTCAAAATTGATTCAACAAGAGGGAAAAGAAGTGTTCGAAGCACGAACCCTTATTGTGGCTCGCACATCGAACACTTCTTGTTAAATCAGAAGATGCCGTTAAGCATATTAACCGCATCAACTTTCTTTTCCATCACCACATCAGCATAGATTTCCGTGGTGTGGATGTTGGTATGCCCCAACATCTCACTTGTGGTGTAGATGTCACTTCCGGCTGTCAGGATGAGGGTGGCGAAAGTGTGACGGCTGCAATGGAAGGAAATGGATTTGTCTATTCCTGCTTTAGCTGTCATACGCTTCAAGGCACGGTCAGCATTGCAGAGAAGGGGGATGTGTGTGAACACCCTGTCATCAAGTGAGGCTGTGCCCCGTTCCGGCATCCATTCCAAAGCCTGCTTGCCCAAAGGAATTACCGCAGATTTCTTCGTTTTCTGCATGGATTGGACATACACTTGTAGCCCATCCTCTGTCTCTCGGATGTCTCGCCAATACAATTGTAGCAAGTCGCTATGGCGCAAACCAGTAAAGCAGCAGAACATAAATGTCTGCTTCGTAACTGGACTGCCAGTTTCGACTTCCGATATGCGTTTCAACTCTTCTACGGTAAGATAGTCCCTGTCGCTCGGTGTCTTCGCAAAGGTCTCTCGCTTTTCCAGCTCATAGAACGGATGCTTCTGTAACACACCTTGCTCCACCGCATATTTCAGCATAGAGTTGACATTGGTCTGTATCAGCAGCATTGTTTTGGGTGACAATGGCTTCGGGAGGTCGGGAGACTTCATGTTTCGGTACACATCTTTGATATATGTGAGGAAGTTCTTGTAGAAGGACTTGTCCACCTTGTCCACCATGAGACTGGGACGGTTGATGTGAGCCAGATACGACTTGACGATGTTGACGGTGCTCCTCATATGCTTCTGATACGCAAGCGAGTATCTGTCTCCCTTTTGAAGGTGGAGTAGGTATTCGTCCATCCATTTTGAAAACTCAGTAGCAGGTGCAGACACACCCTTTTCCTCAGATTTGCTGCCAATCCCCAGTATTCTCTCGGACTTTATCTTCAATGCCTTTTTCAGCGTGGCTTCGTTTACCCTGCGGTCGTTGTCTGTCTTCTCGGGAATAAGGTAGAGGTTCAGCGATTCATACTGACGCTTTCCTCCCTTTTCATAGAACTCCAGATATAGGGTCGTGTTGCCACTCTTATGCTTGCGGCTGCGTAGTTCTATCTTCATAGTTTTCGGTATTATCATCCTTTGTAAATAGGTCGTTGACGAGGTTCATTGCATCCACTTTCTTCTTGTCCACGATTTTGGCATAGATGGCTGTTGTAGTCACATTGGCATGACCAAGCAGCTTGCTCGTCGTGTATATGTCCACTCCGAGAGTAAGCATCATGGTGGCGAAGGTGTGGCGGCTGCAATGGAAAGAGACTTTCTTCTCTATCCCTGCTGCCTTTACCAATTTCTTAACGTGATAGTTGATGGTCGCATCACTGGCTGGTAAGGTAAATATAGGCTCATCCAAATCATCCTTCGCCTGCAAGCAGTTCAGTGCCTCCTGCGACAAGGGGATATTGTTCGGCTTCTGAGTCTTCTGCATGAACACATGGATGTAGAGGGTCTTGCCATCAGGAGTCTTATAGACCTTGCGCCATGTCAGTGTGCGTGCATCACTCAATCGCAAGCCTGTGAAGCAGGAGAAGACAAACGCTTTCTTCACCTGCTCATTGGAACACGGCAAAGCCATCAAGGAGCGCAGTTCCTCAATGGTCAGAAACTCCCTGTCCTCTGGTGAAGGCTGGAACTTCTCTTTACGGTCAAGGCTCTTCATCGGATTTGCCGTCAACAACCCTTCTCGCACAGCCTTGTTCAATGCTCCATTAAAGACGGCTTGATGATGGTGGGCACATCCTGGAGATATTTTCCTCTCATTGATTGTACAAACGCTGTTCTTTGCTGTTGCAAGGAATCGGAGGAAGCCACGACAGAAGTCTGCATCCACCTCGCTCATGGAAATATAAGGTGTCTTTTGCTGTTCCAGATACTCCTCAACTTTCTTCCGCATATCGACACGACCTTTCAAAGTCGATGGACGGAATCCGAAATTCTCCTGTTCGTACTTGCGCAGCCAGTCGAGCAAAGACTTATTCGACTGCTTAATCTTCTCGTACTGTTTGATGCCTCGTTCCTGCAATGCAATGATACGGTCTGCCTTGATTTTCTCCGCCACCTGTCGGGTGTGGATATTCATTTGCTTGTCCAGTGGGGTCTTCTCTGGGATGAGATACAGCCCTAAGGATTCATACTTGCGCGTACCCTTTACATAGATGTCGAGATAGAGCCCAAGGTTGCCGTTAGCAAGCTTGCGCTCCCTGAGCCTTATCGGCTCTTTTACTTTTAATGCTTTCTTGGGTCTTCCCATATTTGTCTGTTTTTATTTGTTTTGATTTGCTTTCGGCGGTGCCTCAAGCATCTGATTTTGATGCAAAGTTATACCAAATTTCTGAGAATACGCAACAAATCTGCAACAAATTTGCACCTAAAACATCAAATATAAGGAAATCAAAGAATAAGAAAGAAATAAGCGTAATACGTTATATATCAGTTATATTACTTCACTTTTGTTTCTTTTTATTAGATTTGTTATCATTCGTTTTTGCCTATACTTCGTCGGTTTCTACGTCCTGTTGCTGTTTGATATTGTGCTCTGCATACAGGTAGAGAACCTGACGGCCATCACCGCCAGTGAGCAGACGATGGCAGCCTATCTGCAAAACTCGTTCTTCTCGGCAGGCTATCTGATGGCAGCGAGCATCGTGGCGTTGAAATGCCTGAACCTCGTGCCCGACCTTGCGGCATGGATGATACCAGAGGGCGACACCGCCTTCTCAACCCGAAACTTCGGCGAGGGCGTGGCACAACAAGCCAAGATGACGGCTACGGGAACCATGGCGACCGTGATGAGATAACATGTGAGTGTGCGGTGAGTCACCGCACCTCCTATTGAAACAAATAAAAGTAACCATCAAGAAAAATGAAAGCAAAAAATGAAATTGAGCGTTGGCTCAAAGATGAGAAATTCATGGCGTTTGCCAACAAGCGTGCAAAGGAAGAGTTTTTCAATTCCGAAAACAACTACATCGACCCACAGTATGAGGAGATGGCAGAAGGCTTTGAGGATAACGACGAGTATGTAGTGCCTATGGTAGATTACCTGAGTTATCGCTTGCATCGTGCCAAAATCTACAGAAATCGACGGAGACGTGAACGTGACATCTGGTGGGTGTGGATCCAACTGAAATACGAAGGCATCTACGTAGAGGCTTGCATCAAGTATTACGCCAAACTGGTGGAAGAAGTTGAGAAGGACATATACACCATCCTGCACCGTGAATATGTGAGAATGAAGAGAAATCAGACCTCAAACAAGCAGTAACGTATGGTAATCAAGAACTTAGAAAACAAAATCAAGCTGGTGGGCATCATCTGCTCTGCGTTCCTCATGGGCTGCATCATCATCTCGGTGTCGAGCATCTGGACGGCGCGCTGCATGGTGACGGACGCGCAGCAAAAGGTGTATGTATTGGACGGCAACGTGCCCATACTGGTGAACCGCACCACGATGGAGGAAACGCTGGATGTGGAGGCAAAGAGCCATATCGAGATGTTCCACCATTACTTCTTTACGCTTGCTCCCGATGACAAGTACATCCGCTATTCGATGGAGAAGGCGATGTATTTGGTCGATGAAACTGGTTTGGCGCAGTACAATACGCTGAAGGAAAAGGGCTTTTACAACAATATCATGGGTACGAGTGCCGTGTTCAGCATCTTTTGCGACAGCATCAAGTTCAACAAGGAGAAGATGGAGTTCACCTACTACGGTAGGCAAAGGATAGAGCGAAGGAGCAATATTCTGATGCGTGAATTGGTGACGGCGGGACAGGTGAAGCGCGTGCCGAGGACGGAGAACAATCCTCATGGACTGCTCATCACGAACTGGAGAACCTTGCTCAACAAGGATATTGAGCAGAAGTCGAAGTCAAACTTCTAATATCCTAGCGGTATGAGTGTAAAAGGAATCAGACGGATGCTTGTGGGCGAGGATATGCCCGACAAGAACGACCCCAAGTACAAGAAGCGGTATGAGAAGGAGGTGGCGGCAGGGCGCAAGTTTGCCAAGACCGCGAGGATAGACCGTGCGGCGGCTAAGGTGCAAGGCTTTGCCAATGCCCACAAGACGCTGTTTCTCGTCATCGTCTTCGGCTTTGTCGCCACGTGCTTCGGCATCAACATCTACAGGATGGTGCGGTATTACGGTCATCGGACGGAGGCTGCAAGTGCCATCGAGCGGCAGGAAGGGCGCATGAAGCAGATGATGAATGCAGCCCATTGCATCACTCCTCCCGTGACGCATCGAACCAACGAGGAGAATCGAGACAAGTCAGTAACATCAAAATCAGACAGCGATGAGAATAACAGATAAGATAAACTTCCGTCAGCCGAAGTACATGCTGCCAGCCATCGTGTACATCCCGTTGATTGCCACAGGCTATTTTGTCTTTGACATGTTCAATACGGAGGTGGCGGAAACGCAGGACAAGAACCTGCAGACCACCGAGTTTCTGAACCCCAACCTGCCCGGAGCGCAGATTAAGAATGGTGACGGCATCGGTGGCAAGTATGAGAACATGGCGAAGTCGTATGGTCGCATAGCAGACTATTCGGCTGTTGATAACATTGAGCGTGACAACGAAGAAGAGAAAGAAGCGTATGAATCCAAGTACACAGAAGAAGACCTTGCGGAACTCGTCCGTCAGGCAGAAGAGAAGGACGATGCAGCCGAAGTGGCCGATGCCAAGGCGCGAGAAGCGGAAGCACTCGAAGCACTCAACAAGGCACTCGCCGAAGCGAGGCTGAGAGGACAGGCGGCAGTTGCCCCCGTGGCCCAGGATACCACACAGGCTGGGCCTCCCAAGGAGCAGATTGAGGTGAAAGGTCAGATTGCCGAGGACAGCAAGGCGGTGAAGGCACTGGACGAGGAGGACAAGGCACAGGAGGTGGTGAAGAAGGTGAAGGTGACTTCGGACTATTTCAACACCCTGACGCAGAACGAGCATGAGCCAAAGCTCATCAAGGCCATCATTGACGAGGACGTGAAGGCTACGGACGGGTCGAGGGTGCGGCTGAGACTGTTGGACGATATTGAGATTGGTGAGACCGTGGTGAAGAAAGGGTCGTACCTCTATGCCACCATGAGCGGTTTCGGTTCGCAGCGAGTGAAGGGTAGCATCAACTCCATCCTTGTGGATGACGAGCTGATAAAGGTTTCGCTTTCGCTTTATGACACGGACGGACTGGAGGGACTGTATGTCCCCGGCAGCCAGTTCCGTGAGACCACGAAAGATGTGGCGAGCGGTGCTATGCAGAGCAACATGAACATCGACCAGAGTGGAGCGAACAACAGTTTCTCGCAATGGGGAATGCAAGCCGTGACCAATGCCTACCAGAAGACAAGCAATGCCATCAGCAAGGCTATCAAGAAGAACAAAGTGAAGCTGAAGTATGGGACGTTTGTTTACCTTGTAAATGGGAAAGAGAAAAGGAAATAGACACTGCCCGACAACGGAATTGTCGGGAACGGTGGCTCATAGAGTATAAACATCAAAAAATCAACTAATATGAATTGTTTTCAGAAAATGAATGTCTGTGCATTGCTTTCGCTGAGCGTGCTTTCAGCCAAGGCGCAGACCACCTACATGGAGATGGAGCAGCTGACGGTCAACGACCAAGTGACCACCGTCATCACCGCCTCCGAACCCATCCGCTTTGTCGATATATCCACAGACAAGGTGGTGGGCGACCAACCCATCAACAACACCATCCGCCTGAAGCCGAAGGACAACGTGTATGCCGACGGTGAGGTGTTGGCGATAGTGACAATCGTGACGGAACGCTACCGCACGCAGTATGCACTGCTCTATACCACGAGGATGCAGGAGGCAGTAACCGATAAGGAAATAGAATGCTCGGAGCGCAATGCCTACAACAATCCCGCTGTAAGCCTGTCCACTGCCGACATGACCAAGTATGCACGTCAGATATGGTCATCGTCTGCCAAATACCGCAACGTGGCGACGAAGATGCACCGCATGGTAATGCGCCTGAACAACATCTACAGCGTGGGCGAATATTTCTTCATCGACTTCTCCGTGGAGAACAAGACCAACATCCGCTTCGACATCGACGAGATGCGCATCAAACTATCGGACAAGAAGCAGAGCAAGGCTACCAATGCGCAGATAGTGGAACTGACCCCATCTCTTGTGTTGGACGATGCGAAGACCTTCAAGTATGGCTATCGCAACGTGATTGTGGTGAAGAAGATGACCTTCCCCAACGACAAGGTGCTGACCATCGAGCTGTCGGAAAAACAGATAAGTGGACGCACCATCTCGCTCAGCATCGACTATGAGGATGTGCTGTCTGCCGATTCGTTTAACCATATACTGTTGGAGGAGGAATAATGAGAATTAGGAATGAGGAATTAGGAGTGAGGAATTGGCTTGTGCATACCTTACTCGTTGTCATCTGTTTTATGGCAAGCATGACTCCGGCAATGGCGCAGCAGAATAGCGACCGCATATCCTTGGGGTTCGGATGCCTGTATGAGCGAGGACTGGACGTGACGCTGTCCTACGAGTATGAGACGAAGTACCACAATGCGTGGGAGTATTTTGCAAACGGATATATCAAGTGGAACGAGTGCGCATCGTGCGGTCATGTCTGTCCTGAGAGTTTTTGGAACAACTACCGCAGTTATGGTTTCGGCTTTGCCTATAAGCCCTGTGTGGCAAGAGGACGCAACCACCATGGCAACATGCGCATAGGAGCATCGGCAGGTAGCGATACTGACAGGTTCTTGGGTGGCATCCACCTCGGCTATGAGCAAAACTATACACTCAGACACGGCTGGAAGCTCTTCTGGCAGGTGAAGACCGATGTGATGATCAAGGGTGAAGACCTGTTCAGAACGGGTATTGTCCTGGGTGTGAAACTTCCTGTAAAATGACTATGCGTATGAAGAAACTGTTTTCAATCTTGGCAGTTGCGGCAACGGTGTTGCTGACTGCCTGTGACGAGCATCAGGACTTTCCCGACACAGCCATGAAGGTCACCCATATCTTGACCACTGACGGCAAGGTGATGCCCTACGAAACCTACGAGCAATCGTGCAAGCAAGCCATTGCAGTGGTGTTCAACGTCAATCAGAGGGAAGAAATGGAGGGAAACGGATATGCCGTCTATCTGTGGGACATCGCTCCCGAAGCCTTTGCTGACAGTATCGGTGTGGAACAGGACACATCCTGTGACCTCACCGCCTACGACGGCAACAAGAACACTTTTGCCCTTTATGGCACGACCGATGTGAAGTCGCCTTTGGCTGAGCGTGTCTTCGACATGTGGCGTTACGGGCAAAGTGCCTATATCCCCAGTGTGGCACAGATGCGTCTGCTCTATCATGCCAAGGACATCATCAACCCATACATCCTGAAATGCGGCGGCACACCTATCCCCGATGAGGATGATGACTGTTGGTATTGGACTTCAACGGAGGTAGAAGGACAAGCGACCGCCAAGGCATGGCTTTACTCACTGGGAAGCGGTGCCATACAGGAGACTCCCAAGTGGCAGCCGCATAAGGCGAGACCCATCATCACGATTATGGATTAGCCCATATACAGACATCGAGTATCACCCGTATCATCATCAAAGTACAACAATTAAAAAAGAAAAAGCATGAAAAAGAATTTGTTTCTAATGTTGGGACTTGGAGCCATGCTCCTCACGTCCTGTGACCAAGACATCGTCAATGAGATTTACCTGCCCGGTGGCGGAGGTTCTGTGGTCGTGACCGACAGCACATCAACCAAGCAGCTTCAGGTATTCACCAATCTGGAGATGCTGCAACCTGCCGTTTCCACACGAGCCGTTGACAACCAGTGGGAACTCAATGATATGATTGGCATCTCTTCCACAGGGATGATCAACAATATGAAGTTCACCCGAAGCGGCGGCACGAATCAGTTTGTGTCAGCCAACAAGGTGTTTTTCACGGACACAGACACTCACACCTTCAATGCCTACTATCCCTATACGGCAAATCCTACCAACGACCTCATAGAGTTCCAAGTGCCGGAGGCAGCTGTACAGAGTGAGCAGAAGGTCAATGATTTTCTGTTTGCCAGTGGAGCGGCATCATACGCCAATCCGAGCCTTACATTGAACTTCACCCATCAGATGGTGCGTGTCATCATCAAGGTCTATACCTCACCAGAATACGGTTTCACCACCAATGATTTTGCAGGAAGCCTACTCACGTTCGTCGGTTATTTTGACAGCGGTACTTTCAACATCAAGACCGGAAAGGTAGAATGCAGTGACGAGTCGGTGACGACCTATTATTTCGGCGACCCACAAAGTGACCACATGGAATATACGCTTTATGTTCCTGCACAGGTTATGCCAGACATGACATTGCAACTCAGCAATGGGGAGAACTTCGTATTCCTCACAAACGACACGTGGAAAGCGGGTCATTCCTACAGCTATTCATTGAAGCCTGTACGCAACACCTTGGAGGTCATATCTGCAACTATTTCTCCGTGGACAGTAGAGTCTGAGAAGACCATCAACGGCTACGAATAAAACTCATAAGAGGATTGGAGGGTGTCCACCGTGGCATCCTTCATCTTTTCTCATTATCACCCAACATCATCGTAAAGTAAATGGAAGAAAGCAAAGAGTTACAGGGTTTTTACAAGATATTCAGGGCGGTGATTTATGTCTCCATCCTGATGGAGTTCTTCGCCTACGCACTGGAGCCGGAGCAGTTGGACTTCTTGGGCGGCGTAGTGACGGATATCCACACTCGCATCAAGCGGTGGATGATTTACCATGACGGCAACCTCGTGTATAGCAAGGTGGCTACGTTCCTGCTGATATGTATCACCTGTGTGGGAACGCGCAACAAGAAGCATCTGGAGTTTGACGCTCGCAGGCAGGTGCTCTATCCGCTGCTGTCGGGAGTGCTGCTGATTGTGCAGTCCGTATGGCTGTTCGGTCATTCGATAATGCCCTGTTTCTATACCCTCCGTTTGAACACTTGGCTCTATATGCTCACTTCCATCGTCGGTGTCGTATTGGTGCATATCGCCCTCGACAATATCTCTAAGTTCCTGAAGGAAGGGCTGCTGAAAGACCGCTTCAACTTCGAGAATGAGAGCTTTGAGCAATGCAGGGAGTTGCAGGAGAACAAGTACAGCGTGAACATCCCTATGCGCTATTATTACAAGGGCAAGTTCCGCAAGGGATGGGTGAACATCGTCAATCCGTTCCGTGGCACATGGGTTGTGGGTACTCCTGGTTCTGGTAAGACCTTCTCCATCATCGAGCCGTTTATCAGGCAGCACAGCGAGAAGGGCTTTGCCATGGTGGTGTACGACTATAAGTTTCCCACTCTCGCCACCAAACTCTACTATCATTACTTGAAGAACAAGAATGCCAAGGACAGCAAGATGCCCCATGGCATGAAGTTCAACATCATCAACTTTGTGGATGTGGAGTATTCGCGCCGTGTGAACCCCATCCAGTTGAAGTACATCAACAACCTTGCCGCAGCGAGCGAGACCGCCGAGACCCTGCTTGAATCCCTGCAAAAAGGCAAGAAGGAAGGCGGCGGTGGCAGCGACCAGTTCTTCCAGACCTCTGCCGTCAACTTCCTTGCCGCCTGCATCTATTTCTTCTGCAACTACGGCAAGGAGCCCTACGACAAGGACGGAAAGATGCTGATTGCCGAGCGGCGTGAAGACCCAAAGACGAAAAGGCTGATACCCACAGGACGGGTGTTCGACCATTCGGGCGCGGAGGTGCAGCCCGCTTATTGGTTGGGCAAGTACAGCGACATGCCACATATCCTATCGTTCCTCAATGAGAGTTATCAGACCATCTTCGAGGTACTTCAGACCGACAACGAGGTAGCCCCCTTGCTTGGCCCGTTCCAGACTGCCTTTGCCAACAAAGCCATGGAGCAGTTGGAAGGTATGATTGGCACGCTACGTGTCTATACCTCCCGTCTCGCCACCAAGGAATCTTACTGGATATTCCACAAGGACGGCGATGACTTCGACCTGAAGGTCAGTGACCCGAAGAATCCAAGTTATCTGCTCATTGCCAACGACCCCGAGATGGAGAGCATCATCGGTGCACTGAATGCCTTGATTCTCAACCGCCTTGTAACGAGGGTGAATACAGGACAGGGCAAGAACGTTCCTGTCAGCATCATCGTCGATGAGTTGCCGACCTTGTATTTCCACAAGATAGACCGACTGATAGGCACAGCCCGAAGCAACAAGGTGAGCGTGGCACTTGGCTTTCAGGAACTTCCGCAGTTGGAAGCCGATTATGGCAAGGTGGGTATGCAGAAAATCATCACCACCGTGGGCAATGTGGTGAGCGGTTCGGCAAGAGCCAAGGAAACCCTCGAATGGCTGTCGAGTGACATCTTCGGTAAAGTAGTGCAACTCAAAAAGGGCGTGACCATCGACCGTGACAAGACCTCCATCAACCTCAATGAGAATATGGACAGCCTGGTGCCTGCAAGCAAAATCTCCGATATGCCCACAGGTTGGATATGTGGACAGACCGCCCGTGACTTCGTAGTCACCAAGACCGGGATGAACGGAAGCATGAACATCCAGGAGAGCGAGGAGTTCAAGACATCCAAGTTCTACTGCAAGACCGACTTCGATATGACGGAAATAAAGAAGGAGGAATCGGAGTATGTCCCTCTCCCTAAGTTCTATAAGTTCAAGTCGAAAGAAGAGCGAGAGCGCATCCTCTACAAGAACTTCGTTCAGGTTGGGGAGGACGTGAAAGCCATGATTAAAGAGATTCAGCAGTTCCGCACTATGATGTAGTGATATTGATTAGAGTGCGGTGAGACATCGCACCTCCTATATAAAATAATGTAATGAGAAGATACATCATCGTACTATTGAGCATGTTGGCCATCTGTAGCGTGCCCTGTCAAAGCCAAACCATTGACAGGGCACTGTTTGAACGGATGGTAGCCATTACCAAACACTTCGAGGGTTGGCACGACCCAAAGACCACACCGGGCTATGTGGGCTATGGTCACCAGCTACAGAAGGGAGAGCGTTTCCCGAAAACACTGACACGTCAGCGTGCAGATTTGCTGTTACGGACAGACCTCCTCCGGCACCTGCGCCTATATGCCCGTTATGGCAGGGATGCTTATCTGCTTGCCACCCTCTCGTACCAGATTGGACCAGCCAAGTTGTTAGGCAATGGACGATACCCGAAAGCGTCCCTGCTCACCCGATTGGAACGTGGCGACAGGGACATCCTGCCACTCTATCTGAGCTATTGCAAATGGAGGGGAAAAGCAGTGGCATCCATTAGGAAACGGAGGTGGGTGGAATATCAGCTGTTGTATGCCGAGCGGTGAGGCACCATCCCTCCTATACCTGTTTGTCTGTCACTTATATTATATATAAAGGTAATAATTGCAATTTCAATGTTAAAGTCAGAGCATTATGGCATCCATCAAATTAAAGTTCAGAACATCATCTGTTCAAGAGAAAGAGGGTCGCCTGTATTATCAGGTGATACACAATCGTGTGGCACGTCAGATCCATACAGAGTACAGAATCTATTCCTCAGAGTGGGATGCGGACCATTCAAACATCATTTTGCCAACTTCCGTCACTCCACAACGTCAAGCCTATCTTCTTTCCTTGAAAGATACATTGGATGCTGACAGGAAGAAACTGCTGTTGGTCATTGCACGGTTGGACAAGGAAGGGCAGTCATATACAGCAGACACCGTCGTTGACAACTTCCATGAGGGAAAAGAATTACATGGCATTATCGGCTATACGCTGGAGTTGAACGAAAAACTGAGACGCATCGGCAAGAAGCGGATGGTAGCAAGGTACAAAACCACCCTCAACAGCCTCCAGCGTTACCTGAAAGGAGGCGATGTGCCATTGGAGGAAGTCGATGGGACAACGATACAAGGCTATGAACAGTGGCTGAAAGACAGCGGACTGTGCCGCAACACCACCTCTTTCTACATCCGCAACCTGCGCACCATCTACAATCATGCCGTAGATGACGGACTGGTCATCTCTTCCTCACCGTTCAAGCATGTATATACCGGCATCGACAAGACCGTCAAGCGGGCACTCCCCTTGGAAATCATCAAGCAACTGAAAGAGCTGGACTTGAGTCTGAACCCCCGTTTGGAGCTTGCAAGGGATATGTTCCTGTTCAGTTTCTATACCCGTGGGATGTCGTTCATCGATATGGCACAACTTACACCAAGCAATCTGCATGGCAGTACGCTCATTTACCGCCGTCAGAAGACCTCACAACAGTTGCACATCAAATGGGAACCTGCCATGCAGGAGATAGTGGCGAAGTACAAAACAGATGATTCTCCCTACCTGCTCCCTATAGCAAAAGGAGAGGGAGCCATATTCTGGAGACAGTACAAGAATGCCTATAGCCGTATCACCAAGCAGTTGAAGAAAATCGGAGAAATGATAGGCCTGTCCGTACCCCTGACCACCTACGTAGCCCGCCACTCCTGGGCAAGCATAGCCAAGAGCAAGAACGTGCCCGTATCTACTATCAGCGAGGCATTGGGGCATGACTCCGAGAAAACCACACAGATATACCTCTCCTCATTGGACACCTCTGTCGTTGACAACGCCAACAATCTCATCATCAATTCTCTTTAGGAGGTGCAGCGTCTCACTGCACCTTTATTTCAATATTTATAACTATTGTATTGCGGTGTGATACCGCAACTATAATAAAAAAGTCGGGGATTGTTGAGCAAAAAGGTGTTTCTCTCTTTAAGAGAAACTCTTCGGGATGCAAAAATATGAAAATAACTCCAATTCACCAAATTATATAGCGACTTTTTTACAAAAATGCTAAAATTTGTTGATTTCCGTCAAGCAATTGTTGAGCAAATATGTCTTTTACGATAAAATGATACCTCAATATCAACTGTTTAGCAAAACGATATTTCTCTTAAAGAGAGAAACATCTTTTGCATACCTTTTCCGACCGAATTTTTATGTCGTAAAGAGGGGCTTTGCAGGGGGTGGACTCAGAAAGATGAGAATAGATGACTATTGTAGTTGAAACACATAGAAAGTTGCTGATATACAGACCGATACGCATATCGGGATGAACCATGAGTACGTTCTTTTCTCAAAAAACACATGTCAAAACAGTATGGTGAATGTATTGGACAAGGATAAGATACTGTGGTATGTCATGCGGGCCTACAAGAACGAGAATACTGCCGAAGATCGGCTCTCTAATGAAACGTATGGCTTAGAGTATTTCATACCCAAGCAGAAAGTCCTTCGCACTGTCAAGGGCAAGAAAGTCTTTTTCATGGTACCCGTCATCCATAGTCTGGTGTTTGTGCATGCAAGTCATCAGAAGATTGTTGATTTCAAACACAATTATTATTACGACCTACAGTTTGTCACATGGAAAAGTGGCGGAGAACTTGTCTATCTGACTGTACCTGATGAAGACATGACCAACTTCATCAAGGTGTGCAAGCAGGCAGATGAAGAGGTACACTTCTACAAAATCAGCGAAATCAACAAGGAAAAAGATAAAATCAACATTGAAAAAGGTAAAAGAGTAAGGGTACATGGCGGACCGTTCGACCAGGTGGAGGGCTACTTCATAAAAGTGGCAAAAAAGAGAGGTCGGCAGCTTGTCGTCATTATTCCCGACCTACTGGCGGTTTCAGCTGAGGTGAAGCCGGAATATATTCAAATCATAGACTGAGATTATGGAAACACGAATTACCCCCCCGAATTGATTGATACAGAGGGATTAGTACAGGACAGACCGACACAAACGGCCTATTAAAGTTAGATAGAGAATGAGTTTAATTTGGATTGTCAACATCCTGTCGGTATTCTTCCTGTGCGTGTTTTTCGCAGGAATCGTGATACCGCAGATTCTGCTCATCGCCTTCCGCAGGCGACTGTTCGACGAGCCGGACGAGCGGAAGATACATCAGTGTGTAGTGCCTCGCCTTGGCGGTATGGCCTTCAAGCCCGTAGTGTTCTTCTCCTTTGTCCTGCTTTTGGCGGTCAATGTCTCAACCGGACATGATGAGCTGCTTAAGGAAATAGGCGCAGAAGCGTTGCCATTGGCATACGCCTTCTGCGCCATCATCATGTTGTACCTTGTCGGCATTGCCGATGACCTTATCGGTGTGCGCTACCGTGCCAAGTTCTTTATCCAGATAGTCTGCGGCATCATGCTGGTGGCTGGCGGAGTGGAACTGTCCGACCTTCACGGAATGCTGTTCATCCATTCCATGCCGTCGTGGATTAGCATCCCTCTCACCGTTTTCGTTACGGTTTTCATCATCAATGCCATCAACCTCATCGACGGCATCGACGGACTGGCCTCTGGGCTGTGCAGCATTGCCTTCCTGTTCTACGGGATGACCTTCATCTGGTTCCACCAGTATCTCTATGCCATGCTTGCCTTCGCTACTTTGGGCGTACTCATACCATTTTATTATTACCCTAAAATCCGCAAGCAATCTCAATGGCAATCTCAATTGCAGTAAAGAGCTTGAACACTATGCATCATGATAGTATGAGCGTGAATTTTGTCCGATTTGTGCATACCTTCCCCTTACCCCACAATGCGACTTGAGGCAATACGCAGATTAAAACCATAAGGAACGGACTTTATCCGAATCCAGTTTTGAAAGGTCTTGCATAAGCCCGGTTTTCAGTATAGATATTCAGCACGTATTGCCTTGCTGTCATGATCCACTTGGCAGGTACGGAGATGAAGCTGAAGACAAAAGCCTTTATGCGACTCGTTTCCTTGAGCCCGAAAGCCTTGGTGTCAAGCTTGCTAATGATGGTCTTATAGAAATTGTGTATCAATGCCGTAAGCAGAAGGAATACGGTGTTCTCTGACATGAACGACTTGGGGAGCCTGCTCCAACCGAATCCGTTGTTCATGTCGTCAAAGATACGTTCCTTGCCGCCACGCAGATTGTAGAATTCAACAATGTCCCTTGTCGATGACTTGTAATCGTTGGTCAGAATAC
>NZ_JABSOE010000025.1 GCF_013618865.1 Phocaeicola faecicola | reverse complement strand
AAAAGTAGCCTCTTAGGAGGCTTATGGCAACGGGAAAAACAGTTTGAAAGGATAAAATCTTCAAAACTAAGCTTATAAACTTCTCTCTTTAGAAAAATTCGAATGAATCCAATCTGAGATGAAACAAAAGAGGCCATCTCAACTCTATTTTGAGACAGCCTCTTTTCATATTTATCAAATTTTGTTTATTATTTGATGTTCGGGTTCAGTTTGTTCCATTCAGCAACTGGAGGAAGTACACCCATTGCGATTACTTCATCACGCAGAGCGCACAAGTGTTCGTAGCTCTTATCCAAAGCAGCCTGTTCTTCTGCAGTTCCGTTCAGTTCAGCGCAGTGGCAACCTTCAGTATCGATTGAAGTTTCCCATGCCATCATGATGTGATCGTACTTATCGTTAGAAACGTAAGTACCAGCAGGCCAACGGAATGGTTTGCCACCCATAGCAGCAGCAATCATTTCGATAGAAACGTATGACGGGCTCTGGAATGATGAACGTCCACGCAGGTTGATGATGTTAGCACCACCCTTTGTAACTTTCTGCTGGATTTCAGCCCACTGTTCAGCTGTCAGTGCATCAGTACCGATGATTTCAGTCAACGGTTTGCCGTTAACTTTTGCAGTTGAAGCAAATACAGCCATCTGTTCGCCGTGGCCACCGTAAGTACGGCAGTTTTCTACAGCGTCCATAGAGATACCGAAGTGTTTAGCCAATTCGCTGCGCAGACGAGTTGAATCCAAACCAGCCAGAGTAGTAACCTGACCTGGTTTCAAACCTGAGTACAACAGTGTGATCAAACCAGTGATATCAGCAGGGTTGAAGATAACAACGATGTGTTTTACATCCGGGCAGTAAGCTTTTACATTCTTACCGAATTCTTCAGCGATAGCAGCGTTTCCTTTCAACAGGTCTTCACGAGTCATACCTGCCTTACGGGCAGCACCACCTGAGTTTACGATATATTTAGCACCAGTCAGCGCTTCTTTGATGTCTGAAGTGAAAGTGATGTTTACACCTTCGAAACCGCAGTGGAACAATTCTTCAGCAACACCTTCCAATCCTGGAGCGTATGGGTCATACAGACAGATGTTATTAGTCAGGCCCATCATGATTGCAGTCTGAGCCATGTTAGAACCGATCATACCGGCAGCACCAACAATGGTAAGTTTTTCGTTTGTTACAAATTCCATAATTCTTATTATTTAAGTTATGTGTATAAAGTTACTTTCTTAATTTGTTGCGCTACAAAGATAAAAAAGTTCTTTGTGAAATACTAGGTTTTTTTTCAGTAAAAATGAGGTGAAAAGAGGGGATAAGATTCGATTACGGAAAAATTTCATTATTTTTAATGTTTGGATTTCTTGTTTTGCAAACAGCAGGTTGCAATTGTGCGGGTATCTGAAATCCGGATGAATTCCCGCATTCTTTATACATTATAGTTGGAATCAGGCAAAGATTTTTTATCTTTGCCACATAAAGTGTATTTGTTCAGGTTTGAAAAACCGGTTATTTATTCTTTATAGTAAGTGTGGAATATAAGATTTAAATATTTATACTATGGATATACAGGATAGAATTGTCAGCCATTTTCCTGAAATCGGAGAAGTGAAAGAAATCCTTCCGCTGACTTCGGGCTTGATTAATCAGACTTATTGGGTGAAAACGATGGATCCGGAAGAACCGGACTATGTACTGCAGCGCATCAATCATCAGATTTTTACAGATGTGGATATGCTTCAGCGGAATATTGACCTGGTGACTTCTCATATCCGGAAGAGACTGCAGGCTCAGGGAGTGACCGATCTTGACCGGAAAGTGTTGCGTTTTTTGAAAACGGATGAAGGCAAAAACTATATTTACGATGAGGAAACGGGCTATTGGAGAGTTTCAGTTTATATCCAAGGTTCAAAGACCATGAGCGAGGTTACTCCGGAATCTTCTTATCTGGTAGGTTTGAAGTTTGGTGAGTTTGAGGCGATGCTGGCCGATATTCCCGAAACTTTGGGAGATACAATTCCTAATTTCCACAATATGGAGTTCCGTCTGCAGCAGTTGCGCGATGCAGTCGCTGCCAATCCGGCAGGCCGCCTGCAGGAAGTCAGTGACCTGGTTGAGGCCATTGAGAAGGATGCTGAGGAGATGTGTCTGGCAGAACGTCTGTACCGTGAAGGCAAATTGCCAAAACGTATCTGCCACTGTGATACGAAGGTGAGCAACATGCTGTTTGATATGGAGGATAATGTGTTGTGTGTAATCGACCTGGATACGGTGATGCCTAACTTCGTTTGCTCGGATGTGGGCGACTTCTTGCGTTCTGCAGCTAATACAGCTCCGGAAGACGAACCGGACTTGGATAAAATTGCTTTCCGCATGGATGTATTCCGCAGCTTTATCCGCGGATATCTGGAATCGGCACGTTGCTTCCTGACCGATCAGGAAATTGCCCTTCTTTCTTTCTCGGCAATGCTGTTCCCGTACATGCAGGCTGTCCGCTTCCTGACCGACTACATTAATGGAGATACTTATTATCAGATACAGTATCCTACACACAACTGTGTAAGAGCAAAGGCACAGTTTGATTTTTATCAGAAGGTAAGAGCCAAACGTGATGAGATGGAAGCCTACATCGCTTCGCTGTTGAAATAATATCTGAAAGTTTTTATAAAAAAACGAGCAATTTGTATTTTACAAGTTGCTCGTTTTTTTGATGTGATTATGAAGAAGAAAGGGGAAAGCGTTTTTTAAAGTTATATAATATATCTGTATCAAAAACATGAATTGAAATGGAATAAAATGGTATTGAAAAGGAGTGTATTCTTTAAATCGCTAAAATAATATACTAATTTGATAAAATAGTATACTGTGATATTTTTGTAATATATTGATAATTAGATAATTATTCTTATATATGGCGGATATATGCTATACAGCATACCTATACCATTTTGAGAAGATAGTGAACTGGGTAAACAGGGCGAATCTATACTTTTGCTCACAGAAATTTTAATTTTTTGATACTATGGATATAGCAAAAAGATGTGAACAGAACCCGCTGCTCTCTCCTAAAGATTTGAAGCCGGGAATCGAAGGAATGGAAATAACGTGTCTGTTAAATCCTGGAGTTTTTCAATTTAATGGCAAGACTTGGTTGCTGCTGCGCGTGGCAGAGCGTCCTGTTCAGCAGAAGGGCATTATCAGTTTTCCTGTATATGATGAATTGGGAAAAATTAAAGTAATGTCTTTTTCTGAGACAGACCCTGATCTGGATGCCAGTGATCCTCGTGTGATTGGTTATAAAGGAAAGAATTATTTGACTACAATGTCTTATTTGCGTTTGGTGTCAAGTACGGATGGCATCCATTTCCACGATGAACCGGAGTTTCCTCCTATTTTCGGAAAAGGTGAACTCGAATCGTTTGGTATTGAAGATTGCCGTGTAGCTACTACCGACAGTGGTTTCTATTTGACTTTTACAGAAGTGTCTGCCGTAGCTGTGGGAGTGGGCATGATGCATACGGTGGATTGGAAGAACTTTGAGCATTATGGAATGATTCTGCCTCCTCATAATAAGGATTGTGCATTATTTGAAGAAAAAATCGATGGCAAATATTATACGTTCCATCGTCCAAGTAGTCCTGAACTTGGAGGTAATTATATCTGGTTGGCTGAGTCTCCGGATTTGAAGCACTGGGGAAATCATAAATGTGTAGCTACTACACGTGACGGATATTGGGACTGTGCCCGTGTGGGAGCCGGGGCTGCTCCTATCAAGACAGAAGCTGGCTGGTTGGAAATTTATCATGGAGCCGACTACAATCACCGTTATTGCTTGGGAGCTCTTTTGCTTGACTTGAATGACCCTTCAAAGGTGTTGGCTAGAAGTGAAGAACCGATTATGGAGCCGATTGCTCCTTATGAACAGACCGGATTCTTTGGAAATGTAATCTTTACCAATGGACAGTTGGTAGACGGAGATACTGTTACAATGTACTATGGAGCTAGCGATGAGGTGATTTGTAAAGCGGAATTATCTATAAAGGAGATCCTTAAAACATTGAACGTAAGATGAATAAACTGAAGACCGAGTATTTGTTTTTCAAACAGCAGGAGCATAACATGAAGGTTTTGCTGATGACGAATCTTCTTTACGCCTTTGTGTTGCCTGTTGTGGAAATTTTTGTCGGGGCTTATGTCATGAGAAGCACGAGCAGCCCTGCAATGGTTGCTTTTTATCAGTTGGCGATGTATTTGGGTATTGCTGTAACGTCATTGCTGAATGGATTTCTGTTACGTAGATATAATGTAAAGACATTGTATTCTGCAGGGATATTGGTGAGCGGTATTTCCATGTATGTCATGATGGCTATTAAATCGCTGGGGGTAGTAGAACTGGCACTGGCAGGTTTCTTTATGGGAGCTGCTTCTGGCTTTTTCTGGACAAACCGATATTTGCTGGCTTTGAATAATACGAATGATGACAATCGTAATTATTTCTTTGGATTAGAATCGTTTTTCTTTTCCATCACTTCAATCGGGGTGCCCTTGATCATTGGTACTTTTATCAGTATGATGGACGGAAAGCAGATTTTGGGCTTTGTCTTTGATGTCACACTTTCTTATCAGGCTGTTACTCTTGCAGTGGTCATCATAACTGTAATTGCCTGCATCATATTGTGGAGAGGAGATTTCAAGAATCCTGAAGAAACTGAGTTTTTATACTTCCGCTTCACAAAATTGTGGAGAAAGATGTTGAGTATGGCTATGTTGAAAGGTATGGTACAGGGCTTCCTGGTGACAGCCCCTGCCATTCTGGTTTTGAAACTGGTAGGCGATGAAGGTGTGTTGGGTGTTATCCAGGGAATTAGCGGTGCACTGACGGCTTTGCTGGTCTATGTATTGGGACGTATTGCTCATCCGGAAGACCGTATCAAGATTTTTGTAAGTGGGTTGGTGTTGTTTTTTGTCGGAACGTTGTTTAATGGAATACTGTATTCGGCATTGGGAGTTATTCTGTTTGTACTTTGTAAGGTTATTTTTCAGCCGTTATTCGACTTGGCTTATTTCCCGATTATGATGCGTACCATTGATGCGGCTGCGAAAATAGAACAGCGGAATGAATATGCCTATATTTTGAGTCATGAATTCGGACTGTTTGCAGGAAGGGCTTTCGGATTATTGTTATTCTTGTTCCTGGCATATTGTTTCTCTCAGGATTTTGCATTAAAATATGCATTGGTGATAGTGGGAGCCTTGCAGTTGCTGGCTTATCCGCTTGCTAAGAATATTATAAAAGAAACCGATTTGATAATGAAAAATTAAATAACCATGAAACATAAAAGTTTGTTAGTTCTAGCTTCTGTAGCATTGGCTGCTTGCTCCGGTACTGCCGATTTGGGGGCTCCAGTTGAACAAGTAGTCATCGAACGAGTTAACCTGATGCCTGATATGCCGGAATCTTATCAGATGATTGACTGGAAACAGAAAGCACGTGATTTTGACCGTTTTGTATTTGACTGGAATAACTCAAGTGAAGTCGGACCACTTATCTGGCTGGATAATGCACGGAGAAATGTGGACCAGGAAACTTTCGGATTGTATACGGCAGTGAAAGATATACGCCAGGGTAAAGATGCCAACAACGGTGAGTTCCATGAGAGTCTGAATTCACTGGCTGCGATTTTGGGAGCAGGACTGGTGGGTATCGACAAAACCGATCAGGATGGTTATAATTATGTGAAAATGGTGCAGAATTATTTTAATTCTGATACTGGCTGGAATATCGTAATGAATAATACTACTTCTTCAGTGGGATCAAAAGGAGGTGGATATGGCAGAGACTGGTGGTATGATGTATTGCCGAATGCCTTATATTATGCCGTTTGTGATGTCTTCCCTCATGTAGAAGGAGCTGAAGAAATTCAGAAGAGTATTGCAGAGCAGTTTGTAAAAGCCGATTCTGTGTTGAACGGAAATTATGATTACTCTTATTTTGATTATGGACAGATGAAGGGTGGGGTAAATCATATTCCATTGCAGCAGGATGCAGCTGGTGGCCATGCTTATGTATTGCTGTGTGCTTATCGTAAGTTCGGGGATAACCGTTATTTGCAGCATGCTAAGAGTGCAGTAGAGGCCTTGCTGTCTCAAAAGGAAAGTCGTTTTTATGAAGCATTGCTGCCGCTGGGGGCATATACGGCTGCTTACCTGAATGCAACAGAAGGTACTTCTTATGATGTGAAAAAATTGCTCGACTGGGTGTTTGATGGATGTAAGAGCCCTACAGGAAGAACCGGATGGGGAATTATTGTAGGCAAATGGGGAGACTATGATGTGAGTGGCTTGCAGGGTAGTATAACCGACGGAGGAGGATATGCTTTCCTGATGAACAGTATCAAGCCGGCCTGGCCATTTATTCCTCTTGTAAAATACCAGCCTGAATATGCACAGGCCATCGGTAAATGGATGTTGAATAATGCAAGTGCATGCCGTTTGTTTTATCCTGGATACATTGATGAACAGCATCAGTGGGCACCCGAATTGCGGAATCTGACAGCTAATAATATTGCGTATGAAGGGTTGAGAAAGGCGGATGATTATGGCAAGGAATCGTTGAAGGGTGTTTCACCGGTAGCCATAGGGGATGGTCCTAAATGGATTGACGGAAATCCTACTGAAAGTATGTTCAGTGTATACAGTTCTTCTCCAGTTGGTATTCTGGGGGCTATTGTAGATACGACCAATGTGAAGGGTATTCTGAAACTGGATTGTAATGCAACTGATTTTTATTCACAGAAACCTTATCCGGTTTATCTCTACTACAACCCGTTTGATGAAGATAAAGTGGTGGAATACACATCCGCACAGCAGGCTGATCTGTTTGATATTGTGGCTAAGGAATATGTAGCACGGAACATTGTGGAGAAGGGGGCTTTTACGATTCCTGCCAAGGCTGCACGTATCGTAGTTGAATTGCCGGTGGAAACGGAATTGACCAAAGAAGGACAACGTATTGTTGCCAATAAACAGTATATCATTTCATACAAATAACAAATCTTTAACACACTATGAGTAAGCATGTTTTTTCATTGATGTTGATGCTTTGGGCTTGTACCTCACTTTGGGCCCAAAGTGCGAAAAAGGTTTCCGGTACTGTATATGATGCAGGAACGGGAGAAGCTTTGATTGGGGTTTCAATTTTGGAGGTGGGAACTTCCAACGGAACCATTACAGACTTTGAAGGAAAATATTCACTGGAGGTGACTGATGGAAAACTTTCGTTTTCTTATATCGGTTATAAGACTCAGACGTTGACTGTGTCTGCCAGTGGAGTCTATGATATCAAACTGGAATCGGATAACGAGCAGCTCGATGAAATTGTGGTGATTGGTTATGGTACGCAGAAGAAGAGCGACTTGACCGGATCATTGTCTTCTATCAGCAATAAGGATATCAAGAATTATGCCGTTTCCAATGCTTCTGAACTGTTGACCGGAAAGGCTGCCGGAGTCTTTGTTGCTGCCAGTTCCGGACAGCCGGGAGCTGATGCAGTGATTCGTGTTCGTGGATTGGGTACTGTAAATGATAATAACCCGCTTTATGTAGTAGACGGACAGTTTATGGATAATATCGGTAGCTTGAATCCTGCTGATATCGAACGTATCGAAGTGTTGAAGGATGCTTCTGCCTGTGCAATTTATGGTTCCAGAGGTTCTAACGGAGTCATTCTGATTACTACCAAAGGAGGAGTCAAGGGCGAAACCGTTGTGACTTTGGATGCTTACGTTGGTATCAAGAACAGTTATAAGGCGCTTGATATGATGAATAGTGAACAGTATTATAATTTTATTACTGAGGCCTATAAGGACGATCCTACTTTTGTGGGTGAGAAGAAAGAGAAATTCACCAATCAGTATAAGAAAGGTTACGATACCGACTGGTGGGATGAGGTTACTCGTACCGCTTTTACCCAAAACTATAATGTCAGCATCCGGAAAGGAACAGACAAGTCTCGCTCGGCTATCAGTTTAGGCTATGTAGGCGATCAGGGAGCGATTATTACTACAGAGTTCAACCGTCTTTCATTGCGCCTGAATCAGGAATATGATATCAATGATTATATTACGGTAGGAGCTACACTGAATGGAGCGAAAATACGCTCGCGCGATACAGGGGCGATTACTTCTTTCGATTTTATTCAGAAAGCCGACCCGTTTACTCCGGTTATCAATCCGCTGGTAGATCCTTCTTCTCCTAATTATGAATACAACAAGTATGCGCCAACGGAATGGTCTTTCGATCCTAATCCGGTAGCGATGCTGGAACAGCCCGACCGTTATAATGATAAATTTAATGTGTTCGGAAATGTGTTTGCTCAGATTAAACTCTTTAAAGGATTAAGTTATCGTGTTCAGTATAGTTTTGAGAGAAATCATGATGTGTTTAAAGATTTCCGCCCGGCCTTTGAGTCTACATTCTCTGAAGATAACCTGGCCAATACCGGTGGAAAGTATCTGGAGGAAACTCAGCTGACAAACAACAGTTCGGTTGTTTTTAATTACCTGGTAGAGCAGCGCTTGAACTATAATACTTCTTTTGGAAAGAACTCACTTGATGCAATGGTGGCGATGACGTATGAAAAGAATACTTCTGAAGGAATTAACGGATATAAGCGTGGTGCACTGGGCAATGATGAGATCTATCATATACTGGATGCCCAGACTGTAGGCGATCAGGTTTCGGGTGGTAAAACTACTTCTGCCATGTTGTCTTATCTGGGACGTGTCAATTATTCGTATGATGACCGTTATCTGGCTACGGTAAACTTCCGTGCCGACGGTTCTTCCCGTTTCGCTAAAGGTAACCGCTGGGGATACTTCCCTTCTGTTTCTTTGGGATGGAGAATGAGTAATGAATCTTTCTTCCAGAATCTGAATATTGATAATATTGTATCAAATGTAAAGGTCCGTTTGGGATGGGGACAGAATGGTAATCAGCGTATTAACCGGGATGCCCCTCTGACACTGATCGGTACTAACAATGAAATGCAGTGGTATTTTGGTAATGCTTATTCTCATGGTTATGTACCTACTTACACCGGTAATCCGGATATCCGTTGGGAAACCAGTCAGCAGACCAATGTGGGACTTGACCTGGCCTTTTTCCGTAACAGTCTGGATGTAAGCATGGATTTCTATGTCAAGAAGACCAACGATATGTTGTTGGAAATGCCTATTCCGGCTTTTGGAGGCTTCTCGAACAGTCCTTTCTTCAATGCTGGTGACTTGAAGAATGTCGGTTTTGAGGTAGTAATGCATTACCGTAACCAGATTGGTAAGGATTTCAGCTATAATATCGGTTTGAACATGTCTACTTATAAGACAACGGTAACTCAGCTGACTTCAGAGTACTTGAGTGGAAACAACTCCAGAACTTATGTAGGTGGTCCTATCGGAAGATTCTGGGGATATCAGCAGATTGGTATTTTCCAGAATCAGGAAGAAATTGATAATTACGTAGATAAGAATGGTAACAAGATCCAGCCGAATGCGCGCCCGGGTGATTTTAAATTTGCCAAGTTGGGAGAAGAAGGTCCTTTGAACGATGATGATGACCGTACATTCATCGGTGACCCGAATCCGGATCTGATCTATGGATTCAACCTGGGATTTGCTTATAAGAATCTGGATGTCAGCATGGCATTCCAGGGTACGCTGGGAAATGATATCTGGAATACAGCGAAAGGTACATTGGCTACAGCCGGTAATCAGAATGCACTGGCCGAAGCATATACCAATGCCTGGAGACAGGAGGGAGACGTGAATGTGAAGTATCCGCGTATTACGAATTCGGACACTAATAACAACATGCGTGCTTCTTCTTTCTACGTGGAAGACGGTTCTTATTTGAGATTGCAGAACATGCAGATTGGATATACGTTGCCTTCATCTGTTTGCCAGAAGACAAAATTGTTCTCTAGCTGCAGATTCTATGTCAGTGCCCAGAACCTGTTTACGTTGACCGGTTATACGGGGCTGGATCCGGAAATCGGAGTCGACAGTCCGCTGAATATGGGAGTTGACAATACGCATTATCCTACTTCACGGACATTTACACTGGGAGTTAACTTGCAGTTTTAATGATTTTAAAAGAGAAAAAGATGAAACCAAATAAATTATTAATCGCTTCTTTATTTGTTATAGGTTTGTGTGGAGGAAGCTGTTCCTTGGATGAGCCTAGTTACGGAAAGACCACAAGTGATAATTATTATCAGATTGATACTGATATTGAAAAGGCTTTGACCGGAGCTTATTTGCAGTTGCGTACCACTTGGAATGAATATGCACTGAATCATTATTTTGTTGGAGATTGCAGTACGGATGATGCTCTGAAAGGAGGAAACGGTGATGGCGACAGGGCTGAAGTACGTGATTTGTCTGATTTTACAGTGTATACTACCAACGGTGAGGTAGGACGGAGATGGGAAATTCTGTATCGTCTGATCAACCGTTGTAATGATGTCATTTATTATGCGCCTCAGGCTAAGGGCGACAAAGATTTGTTGAAACGCTATGAACTGGAAGCTAAGGCGCTGAGAGGTTTTGGATATTATTGTCTGGTAACGACCTTCGGCGGCGTACCTTTGCTGACCGAACCAAAGGATCCGGCTGAGGTACTGACCATTCCAAGAGCTGATGCAGAACAGGTGTATACGCAGATTATAAATGATTTCAAGGAGGCTTCTGAACTGCCGGCAAAAGGAGAATATGGGGAAGCCGATGCTTATCGGGTTACCCGTGGATTTGCCAAGACCATGCTGGCCAAGACGTATATGTTCCAGCAGAAGTTTGACCTGGCTGAGGCGGTATTGAATGAAATCGTGGAACAGGACAGAGATTATCAGTTGCTGGCCGATTACGGACAGAACTGGAGACCGGAATTTGAAAACAGTTCTGAGTCAGTCTTTGAATTGCCCAATAAAGTGTACGACAAGAATATTGGAACAGGAACCAATGTACCTCATTTCTTTACCAGCCGTACTTCTCAAGGATATCAGGGTTATGGCTTTCATGTACCTACTTTAGACTTGTACAACGAGTTTGATCCGGATGATCCGCGTATTACGTATGTATTTACCCGTACGGGCGATATGTATGAAGGAGGCCAATATCCTCAGGATAATTCCGGATCGGAGACTGGTTTTAATGATTATAAAATGACGGTTCCTACTAAAGATAAGGTGGGATTCGATAATTGGATGATCAGTTATAATATCCGCATGTTGCGTTATTCGGATGTGCTTTTGCTGTATGCTGAGGCTTTGAATGAAAACAATAAACCGGAACAGGCACTGATTTATCTGAACCAGGTAAGACAGCGTGCACGTCAGACAAATCCTAAAGACCCGCGGCGAAGTGCACAGGCCTATGTTCCGGAGGTTACAGAGAATACATTGAAGGATGTGACGGAAACGAATAAAGACCGGTTGAGGACTGCTATCTGGCATGAACGGCGTTGTGAACTGGCTATGGAAGGATGGCGCAGAGATGACCTGATGCGGCAAAAGCGTTTTGGAGAGGTGATGAGAGGCTATGCACAGAAATACAACGTGTCAAAGGGACGGAATTTTGACGATGCCAGAGATTATCTGTTGCCGATTCCCCAAAGTGAAAGGGATAAATCCAACAATATTCTGACTCAGAATCCGGGTTATTGATCGAAACGTAAAATATCACTTTGACTTATCAAAGTGATATTTTATTTTTTATAATACTGGAGAAAAGACTATCTTTGTTAACTTGTGTATGTATGAAGTCTATGAAAGAAACAATTGTATATATTAGATTAATTGTCGCAATATGTAGTTTTTGGCTCTGTGGCGGTGGTTTGTATGGCAATGAGGTTCATTCCATTTCCAATATTGACGGGTTGAGTAATAATTCGGTCAATTGTATCATAGAAGATAGTGATCATACGGTATGGATTGGTACTTGGGATGGCTTGAATGTGTATGATGGCAGAAATGTTTCCTCTTTCCGGTATAGTAAAAGTAATCCGAATTCGATTAGTAATAATGTAATCCGTCAGGTGGTTGAACAGGGGGAGAACCTGTGGGTTGCTACCGATAACGGAATCAACCGGGTGGACCGGAAAAGTCATCGGGTAACCCGGTATTATCTGGATAATGGTATTCCTACGCAGGAACAGGCTTTTCTTCTTGCAAAATTGCCTTCCGGGGGAATCTGTTGCTGGGTAAAGGGGCGTGGTATATTCCGCTATCATCTTCAGGAGGATGCATTTGTCTTGTCGGAACTTGTGAAAGGAAATGATATCGTCGATTTTAAGATTGACGGATCTGGAAATGTATTGCTGCTGGCAGCCGATGGAACGGTGCGAAAGACCCGGGAACCCGAATTGTTTCATGATGGTAAATTCTATGAACTGGATGGCTGGAAGGGGGTAAAAGTAAACAAGATACTGGACCTCGGCAAATCCATTGCTTTCGTAACGGCCGATTCATTGCACTTGCTGGATTCTCATTTGAAGCAGGTAGGGGCTGTTGCATTGAAATCAAAATACAAGGTAGCTTCTGCAATGCGCAAGGATACTCATTTGTACGTGGGCTTTGTGGGAGGTGGATGTGTCTGCTACGATTTGAAGACCGGTCAGTCGGTGCGTCTGAATGGAGTGTCTGCGCAAATATCGGTTATGTCAATCTATCAGGGAAGTCAGGATATCATATGGATGGGAACTGACGGAAAAGGAGTGGTACAGCTGTTTCCTTTTCGTTCTTCTTTTCATACCTTGGAAATAGCCAATCCGGTACGTTGTTTTTGTCAGGATAATCAGGGCAATATGCTGGTCGGAACCAAGGGAAGTGGTATCAAACGCCTGAACCGGCAGACTTTCGGCTTGTCGGACTTTCTGGACGAGCAGGACGGACTGGGAGCTATGTCGGTCTATGCAATGAAGAAGAATGCTTCCGGGGATATCTTTATCGGTACCGAAGGGGGAGGCATTGATATTCTTTATCAAAATGGGAAAGGGGTATCAAAGTTGGACATTCCGGAGCAGTACCCGTATTTCCAGTCGGTATACAGCATTTGTTTCACCAACCATGATTCGTTGTTGTGGGTAGGTACTTCCGGATATGGCTTGATTAAAATGAATTTGGTCAGGCAGTCAGGAAAGTATAAGGTTACCGGATTGAAGCAGTATATTTCATCGGCATCGGATGCGCCGCTGAACAATGATATAGTATATGCGGTAGCACCTGACCATTCGGGTAAGTATGTGTGGTTTGGAACGCGGGGAGGGGGTATCAGCCGAGTAAGTGTTTTTCGGAATGAGGTACAGTCGGTTGAAGACATTTATCCGCATATACAACTGACCAATAATGATGTCTTGTCTATATTGGCCGATAAAGAGGTGTTGTGGGTCGGCACGAGTTATGGACTGAACAAACTGGTACTGAAAGACGGAGGAAGCGTGGTGCAGTATGCCGATCAGTTGGCCGACCGGACCATTCACAGCCTTCTGAAAGACCGGAGTGGAAATATCTGGATGGGAACTAATCACGGGCTACTGCATTTGGATACAAAGACAGAGCATGTGGAAAACTATACTTTTGCCGACGGATTGCATAATGATGAGCTGGCCGATGGTGCAGCATTTGCTACAGAAAATAACCGTTTGTTTTTTGGGGGAGTAAACGGGTTCAGTTTTTTTCATGCAGACAGCATTCATCTGAGGCAGTTTGAACCGGTGCTGGTCTTGTCTGATCTGAAGATTCTGAATTTGTCACAAGATATCGGCGAACGTATTGTAAATGGTAAATTGAAACTGGGGTATGACGAACGTACGTTTACCTTGACTTTTCTGACAAAGGAATTTATAAAGAATGCCAATTGTGAATATGCTTACCGTTTCCGCAACAATTCGTCCGACTGGATTTACCTTGGGAATAATCCTAAGATTAGTTTTGCGCAACTTCCTCCCGGGGAATTCCTGCTGGAAGTGAAGAGTACCAACGGGGATAAGGTGTGGAGCGATTATGTGTATCAGCTTGTCATACAGGTGGCATATCCATGGTGGTTCAGCGTACCGGCTATTATAACTTATATAATCATCGTATTGATAGTGTGCTATGTGTCCAAGAGGATCATTGTAGGACGTATCCGGATGAGCCGGCAAGTGCTGATTGCCCGGGTAGAGGCTGCTCACGAGCAGAAAATGTATGAGGCTAAACTGAATTTTTTCATGAATGTGGCGCATGAGTTTTTCACACCTCTTACGCTGATTTATACGCCGGTCCAGTATTTGCTGGAACAGAAGGATCTGAAGGCTAACTCCCGGAAGTATTTGAATCTGATCAAGAGCAATGCGGAGCGGATGCAGAAACTGATTGGAGAATTGATGGAGTTCCGGAAAGCCGGAGAGGGGAATGTCAGCCTGTATTCGGAACAGATTGATTTGAATGATTTCCTGCGGGTTGTGGCAGACAACTATGTAGATATTCTGAAGGAAAATAAAATTGCGTTTGAGATTGAGGTGCTTCCCGGAGAAACCACATTCTCTACCGATAGGAATTCACTGGAAAAAATAGTATTTAACCTGTTGTCGAATGCCTTTAAATATACTCCCCGAAACGGATACATCAGGGTTAAGGCCGAACTCCAGCAGGAGGGGGTATTATGTTTTAAAATCAGGAATTCGGGCAAAGGCTTGACTTCAGAGCAGATGACTGAGATATTCGACAGGTATAAGATTTTTGATACTCCGAATGTTGACGGTTCTGTGAGCAACGGTATCGGACTGAACCTGACCAAGCAATTGGTAGAAATACTTCATGGAAATATCCAAGTTGACAGTGTACTCGGAGAATTTGTAGAATTTACAGTTGTTTTGCCTTCTCTGCCTCCTGCATCTTCTTTGGTGTTGAGTGAGGATGCTTCAGAAAAGTCTTTCTCCGGAAGTCCGGATGAGGAAAGTAAGAGTCAGGCCACTGTATTGCTGGTTGAAAATGATGAAGAGATAGCCAAGTTGCTGAAGGATATACTGAAAGATTATGAAGTAAAGGAGGTATCCAATGGCAAAGAGGCTTTGGCTTATATTGAGGAGACTCATCCGGATATTATTCTCACCGACAGGATGATGGAGGAAATGGACGGACTGACTTTAACACGGAAACTGAAGTCGGATATCAAGACCAGTTATATACCTATTGTGATGATTTCCGGAAAGGGAGCCGTGGAGGACCAGATAGAGGCATGTAAGAGTGGAGTAGATGCTTATGTGGTGAAACCTTTTCATCCTCTGCAGGTGATTTCTGTAGTTGGAAACCTGATTTCACGTCAGCATTTGCTGAAGGACTATTTTAATTCAAGTTTGTCCATTATCCGGAAGAAAGAGGGATATGAACTGCATCCGGAAGATGAGAAGATGATTAATGCGGTGTCAGACATCATTGTAGAGCATATTGACGATGAGACTTTGTCTTCGGGGCTCATTGCTGAGAAGCTGGGGATGAGCAAGGCTACTTTATACAGGAAGTTTAAAGGAGCAATAGATAAGACTCCGAATGAGTTTATCCGGGGATTCCGTCTGGATTATGCCGCTAAATTGTTGAGAACTACTCAGCTTACAGTGATGGAGGTGATGTATAAGAGTGGTTTTTCTAACAAATCGTATTTTTATCGTGAATTTCAGAAACAATACGGTTTCTCTCCTAAGGATTATCGGACGAAAGAGCAGAAATCGCTGGATCCGGAAGAATCATAAATGGAATAAAAAATCTGCCTTCTCCAAGGAGGCAGATTTTTTTATGTTACTTCGTCAAAGGATTAGTTGTATTGGGGGAAATTCCCGTTCTCTTTTAGCGGACATGCTTCGGTCAGAATCCGGATAGCCTTCTCGCAGTCGCTTTCCCTCAGGGCAACCAGCAGATTACGATTGTCACTGCCGTAAGAAATCATCAGGATGGGAAGCTGATGCAACAGCCGGCTGATGTCGGTACCGATATGCTCTTCTTTCTGTGCCAGAGACTCGGGTATACGCAGGATGGCTACGTGGTGCTCCACGGTCCATTCGGCAAACTCCGACAGTTCCTTGCCGACTGAAAGAAAAGTCTCTTCCGTCATTTCCGTAGTCAGCGAAAGATTGGTACTCGATGAAGTCATCAGGTAGATGGGAATATGAGTATCGTGGAAAATGCGCAGTGACCGTTCCAGGAACTGGAAAGGAGGGACTGTGCCCCGTGACTGCAGGCGAAGGTAGCTTACCCCTTTGCGGACACAGTACGCTTCGTTTTCAGCCCGTACACTTTCCTTATTTGATCTACCTTCCTTAACCTCTGTATCTTCCTTACTTTCTGTGCTTTCTGTCATTGCTGTACCTGCTGAGCAGTACTGACAGTTTTCATTCTTCTGCGGCACAGCATATGCTGTGTCAGACAAGTCTTCTGTATGATAAATTTTCATCGTTTGGGTCTGTTAATGTTTTATTGTAGTTTATACCGGGCAATTCCTTATCCACTCCGGAGAATCCTGCTGTATCACAGGCAGTTCTGTCGGCCGGGCAGAAAATCCGGAGGATGCAAATACGATTATTCCTTATCCGGACATTGCATTCCCTGATTCATATAACATATCACATACCATCGTTCCATAAAACAGAAAATTTATTTTTCTGCAAAGATATAAATTTTACCACAGTATTGTCCGATTCAAAGGCCGATAACCGCGGTTAGGGCAAAAAAAGTCGCTCTCGTGTATGGAATGCTGATTTTTTCCCTATATTTGCGTCCACTCGAATCTGATGATATACTTCTGATTATGCACCGCATCCTTTTACATAGGGCTCAGAAGGCTATCCGTTTTTTGCGTTGGAGCCGTAAGGCATATGCTGCTTTTTGCAGCCTGCATCGTAATGTGACTATCGGACAGGTAGGCAAGGGAATAGCCGATGCTTCTTTGTCGAAAGCAAAGGAGGTGGTACAGGTATGTCATGTCTCAGAGGTCCGTTCGGTCGTTCCCGATTCCGGCGGAACGGATTCTTGTGTGGGGTGGACGGTACCCGCCGGATGCGCTATGTCGTTCCGGCAACTGATTGTCTTGCTGAAAGGCATCGTGTGGGGATGTCCTTGCCCTAAGGAGAATGTAGTATTATTTGTTTCACACTTCCCGGGTGGAAGTCTGAAGGCATTTGTCGTTCCGGGGTTTCCTGTGGTAACTGGAAGCCGTCTGGAAGGACAAATGCCTTTTTTATTTTATAGATTACCGATATGAAAATAGCTGAACTGGAAAGAAGAGTTGGAGGAGAAGGTATTACTCCCGAAGAAGCCCTTTGGCTGCTGGAGGAAGCACCTTTTGATGAGTTGTGTGAGGCAACCCACCGGCTGACGGTGTGTCATGCATCCCGAAAGTTCGATATGTGTTCCATTATCAATGCCAAGTCAGGACGTTGTCCGGAAAACTGCAAGTGGTGTGCGCAGTCGGCCCATCATGCGACGGGGGTGGATACTTACGGACTGGTGGACGGTGAGGAATGTCTGCGTCATGCACAGTTGAACGAGTCGCAGGGAGTATCCCGCTTTTCTTTGGTGACCAGCGGACGCCGTCCGCTGGCCGGAGAGATGGAGAAACTGTCTGCACATTTCAGATATCTCAAGGAACATACGCACATATTGCTGTGTGCTTCACTGGGACTGGCTACCGAAGCACAGCTTCGTGTGTTGCATGAGTCGGGAGTGACCCGGTACCATTGCAACCTGGAGACGGCCCCTTCTTATTTTGCCAATTTATGTACGACACACTCTCAGGAAGAAAAGATTGAAACGCTGAAAGCAGCCCGCAGGGTGGGCATGGATGTCTGCAGCGGTGGAATTATCGGTATGGGAGAGACACTGGCACAGCGCGTGGAACTGGCTTTTACACTGAAGGAACTGGAGGTGCAGTCTATTCCGCTGAATCTGTTGCAGCCCATTCCGGGTACGCCACTGGAAAAAGCCCTGCCATTGTCGGAAGAAGAGGTGATACGTGCCGTAGCCATGTTCCGCTTCGTGAATCCGACAGCCTACCTCCGTTTTGCGGGAGGACGTTCCCTGCTTTCGGATGAGGCTGTCCGCCGGGCACTCTACGTGGGTATCAACTCGGCCATTGTGGGTGATTTGCTGACTACCCTTGGATCGAAAGTCAGCGATGACGTAAAACGGATAGAGGAGGCAGGTTATGAGTTATGAACAGGTTGTTGATAACTTCGACAGGGAGCATTTGTGGCATCCCTATACGTCGATGTTGGATCCGCTTCCGACCTATAAGGTCCGGAGCGCAGAAGGGTGTACGATTGAACTGGAAGACGGTACACGCCTGATTGAGGGAATGTCTTCCTGGTGGTGTGCCGTACACGGGTACAATCATCCGGTGCTGAACCGGGCCGTTGAAGAGCAGTTGCACCGCATGGCTCATGTCATGTTTGGCGGACTGACTCATGAACCGGCCATTGCCTTGGGAAAGAAACTGCTTTCGCTGGTACCGCCCTCCATGCAGCACATATTCTATGCCGACAGCGGTTCGGTGGCTGTAGAAGTAGCCTTGAAGATGGCCGTTCAGTATCAGGTAGCTGCCGGTCACCCGGAAAAGACCAATTTCGTGACCATCCGCTCCGGCTATCACGGGGATACCTGGAATGCCATGTCGGTCTGCGATCCGGTGACCGGAATGCACAGTCTGTTCGGCAAGGCACTTCCGGTGCGTTACTTTGTTCCGGCACCGCAGTCGAAGTTTGGCGGGGAGTGGCTGGAATCCGACCTGCTGCCGTTGCGGCAGACCATTGAAGAACATCATGAAGAGCTGGCCGGACTGATTCTCGAACCGGTGGTTCAGGGAGCAGGAGGCATGCGCTTCTATCATCCGAGGTATCTGGTGGAGGCAGCGGCCCTGTGCCGTAAGTACGGACTTCTGCTGATATTCGATGAGATTGCGACCGGTTTCGGACGGACCGGAAAACTGTTTGCCTGGGAACATGCGGGGGTAGAGCCCGATATCATGTGTGTGGGCAAGGCACTGACCGGCGGCTATATGACGTTTTCGGCGGTGCTGACTACACATCCGGTGGCAGTGTGTATCTCGTCTCACGAACCGGGTGCCTTTATGCACGGTCCTACGTTCATGGGAAATCCGCTGGCTTGTGCGGTGGCCTGTGCGTCTATCGACTTGCTGCTGGCCTCAGACTGGCAGGGAAAGGTGAAGCGCATTGAGGCGCAGTTGAAAGAGGAACTGGCTCCGGCTGTTGCCTGGCCGCAGGTACAGGAGGTGCGGGTACTGGGTGCCATCGGGGTGATTGAAATGAAGCGTCCGGTAGACATGGCATGGATGCAGCGCCGTTTTGTGGAGGAAGGTATCTGGGTACGGCCTTTCGGCAGACTGGTTTACCTGATGCCGCCGTTTGTCATCTCTCCTGAGGAGCTTAGTCAGCTTACCCGCGGACTGTTGAAGATTGTAAGTGAAATTAATCCGTAGGAGGGTTGCCGTAAGGGAACAGGACTTCGGAAACGGTTCCGGACGGACCGGAACGGAAAGTATGAGAATCTATGGAACTTGATCAATATTATTTGAATGAATTGGAGCAACTGGCTGCGAAGGGAAACTTGCGCCGGTTGCCGCAGGCTATCTATAAAGGCAAGTGGGTGGAAAAGGAGGGGCAGTGTCTGCTGAACCTTTCTTCCAACGACTATCTGGGGCTGGCTTCCGATACCCGGCTGAGGGAGGAGTTTATGGAGACACTGAGCGAGAGGGACTTTCTTTTCTCGGCTTCTTCTTCCCGGTTGCTGACAGGGAATTTTCCGGTGTATGCGGAGTTGGAGGAACTGCTTGCCGACTTGTATCAGGCGGAGGGGGCACTGGTCCTCGACAGCGGTTACCACATGAATGTGGGAATCTTGCCTGCGGTGACGGATGCCCAAACGCTGATTCTGGCCGACAAACTGGTGCATGCCAGTCTGATAGACGGTATCCGTCTGTCTGCGGCCCGCTGTATCCGTTATCGTCATCAGGACTACGGGCAACTGGAGTCGCTGGTGGAGAAGTATCAGGCGGAGTATCCGCGGATGGTGATTGTGACGGAGAGTGTATTCAGTATGGACGGCGATGTGACCGATCTGCTTCGTCTGGTGGCACTGAAGCGGCGTTATCCTCAGGTGATGCTTTATGTGGACGAGGCGCATGCCGTGGGGGTAAGAGGAGCTAACGGACTGGGAGTTGCCGAAGAACAGGGGTGTATCGCCGACATTGACTTTCTGTGCGGTACCTTTGGAAAGGCGCTGGCATCGGTCGGTGCGTTTGTCATCTGCCGGAAACTGCTGCGCGACTATCTGGTCAACAAGATGCGGACGCTGATATTTACTACGGCCCTGCCTCCTTTGAATATTGCCTGGACACGGTTTGTCGTGGCTCACCTGCCCCAGTGGCAGGAGCGGAGAAAGCACCTGCAGCATCTGGCTGCCTGGTTGAGGGAGGATATCTTGTCAAAAGGATATGTCTGTCCGTCGCAGAGCCACATTGTGCCACTGACGATTGGGGCCAGCGAACGGGCCATCGAGCAGGCTAACGCCTTGCAGCGGAAAGGATTTTATGTGTTGCCGGTACGTCCGCCTACGGTGCCGGAGAGAACTTCGCGTCTGCGTTTCTCGCTGACGGCGGCCGTTACGGAGGAAGAAGTGAAGCGACTGATGGCATGTATCACCCCTAAATCGAGTGTGGTATGAGGCAGGTATTTATCAAGCGGGAAGGGAATCCCCGGCTGCTGCTTTTCTTTGCCGGATGGGGATCCGACGAGCACCTTTTCACCCGTCCGGTGATGGAAGGTTATGATTACCTGCTCTGCTTCGACTACAGTTGCCTGGATTTCGATTACTCGCTGCTCGAAGGCTATCAGGAAATACGTCTGATGGCCTGGTCGATGGGAGTCTGGGCAGCTTCTCAGGTATTGCAGGGAAGGGACTACCCGTGGCAGTTGCGGTTGGCGGTGAACGGTACTCCTGTGCCGGTGGATGACGAAAGAGGGATTCCCGAAGCCATCTTTCAGGGGACCCTGGCCAATTTCTCGGAACCGGTGCTGGTGCGTTTCCGGCGCCGTATCTGCGGAACTGCCGAAGGGGTAAAGGAGTTTCTGTCGTATGCTCCTTACCGTTCGGTGGAGAGCCTGCATGAAGAACTGGCGGCGCTGTACCGCGAGGTGAAGGAGCGGCCCATTGCTCCGTTCGAGTGGGATATGGCTTATGTGGGCACTCGTGATAAGATATTTCCGCCTGCAGCCCAGTGCCGGGCATGGGAACAGCGTGCGGCGGTGGTGACGGTAGAGGCGGAGCACTACGATGCCGGGGTGTTCAACCGGCTGCTCATAGGAGAGGAGGAGTTATGGACAAAGCGTTGATTCGGCGCCGTTTCTCCAAGGCTGCGGCCACCTATGCGGAGCGTGCGGACGTGCAGCGTGAGATTGCCCGGCGGATGGCCCGTCTGGTGAGGACGTATGTGCCGGTGTCGGAACGGAAGAAAGTGGTGGAAGTGGGTTGTGGCACGGGAACTTTTACGCGTGATTTCCTGCAGCATGAACGGCCGGAACGGATGTGGCTGAACGATCTCTGCCCCGAGATGGAGGTTCCCTTGAAGGACGTGCTGAGGGAAAATGTGTCATTTCTTCCGGGGGATGCGGAAACGGTGGATTTCCCCGACGGTCAGGATTTGTTCGTGTCTTGTTCGGCCATTCAGTGGTTTGAGCATCCCGAGGAGTTTTTTGTGAAATGCCATGCGCGCTTGCGTGAAGGAGGTTACTGGGCGTTCAGTACGTTTGGTCCGCGGAACATGGAAGAGGTGGCTGCCCTGACTTCGGCGACCTTGCCTTATCGTTCACAGGCGGAACTGAGAAGGGAACTGGAACGGAATTATCGGGTGCTGTACAGTCGGGAGGACCTGATCCGGCTGACGTTTGCTTCCCCGATGGAGGTACTGAAGCACCTGAAGGAGACGGGGGTGACCGGTATTGGCAGCCGGACATGGACGCGGCAGTCACTGTCAGAATTCTGCCGCAGGTATGAGCAGCGTTATCCGTCTCCTGAGGGAGGGGTATTGCTGACGTATCATCCGATTTACATGATTGCGAAAAAGTAAGGGAAAGCTTACTTGTGTGTATATCGGTCGGAAGATGAAAAAATCAGGAGGAATACTGTACGACAGGCTGAAAGTAAATTGAAACCAATGCGGTGATTCTTGGAACTGTGGCGTGGATGATATAATCAGCGCCGCTGACTGATAAAACCGCGGTGCGGATGGATTTAGGAAAACTGGAGGGAAGGATTATAAAAGGAGGAAATAAGGGTTTTCCGTGAAGTTACATTTGAAAATGAAAATCGAAGAATATATTCAATATAGGATACTGAACGAAAGGGAGAAGGAATGAAAGAAAATGTATTTTTTGTCAGCGGCATTGACACCAATGTCGGCAAGAGTTATGCGGCCGGTTACCTGGCCAAGGTATGGAATGAACAGGGAAGGCGTACCATTACGCAGAAGTTTATACAGACGGGCAATGTGGATATCTCGGAGGATATCGAACTGCACCGCCGGATTATGGGAACGGGCTTGCTCCCGGAGGACAAGGAGGGGCTTACCATGCCGGAGATTTTTTCTTATCCGTGCTCTCCGCACCTGGCGGCAGAGATTGACCGGAGGCCGATTGATTTTGAAAAGATTGAGCGGGCGACAGCTGCCTTGTCGGAACGGTATGATGCCGTCTTGCTGGAGGGTGCCGGGGGACTGATGGTGCCGCTTACCCGCGACCTGCTGACGATTGATTATGTGGCAGAAAAGCAGTATCCGCTGGTGTTTGTGACCTCCGGACGTCTGGGTAGCATCAATCATACGTTGCTGAGTCTGGAGGCGATTGCCCGCAGGGGTATCCGCCTGCATACGCTTGTGTATAACCTGTATCCGGAGAATGACGATGAATGGATCCGGAAGGATACGGAAGGGTATCTGCGCAATCTGCTGCAACGGGATTTCCCGGATACCCAGTGGATAACGGTGCCTTATCTTAAATAGCAGGCACTGGATATGATGTTATGAAATAGTAAGTGGTCCGTCATTGATTCAACTGTAATCAGTGGCGGATTTCTTTTTCTTAAGTTGGTTCTGTTGGGGAGTCTGTCGGATAAAATAAAAAATGAGCACTTTAGTTAAATATCACTTTAAGGAGTGGTTTGAATTTGAACTTTCAAATAGTTTTTCTTATCTTACAAACTACTTAAAATCAATGTGTTTCTGAAATGAATATTACTATTTTTGCTGTTCAAAGTAACCCCTTTGATAAATAGGAAAGATATACTCCGTTTTTTTGTTAAATGGAGGGGAAACTGTTGATATAATTGTTGACAGATTAGAGTTGAATTATAATTAAAGCCAATAAGTACCTTTGGTCTGAATGTTGTCATCCATTATACTTATGCATAATTGTTATTACATTGATTGTATTAAGAAAAGAGTATAAATGATTGATAGTACACCAATAACAAATGCAAATACTGAAAGTTTAAAGAAGTTCTTGTCTTTACGATTATAGCCGTATATGATTCCGATTATGGAACAAGTGCTGATTCCAATAGGTATAGAGAAAAAACCGGTTGTTATGATAAGAATTAGCATAATGACGGTCATTAGACCAACGATTTTTGCTCTTGATGTTTTGTTCATATATTGATAGATTTAAAATTGTGATGTATTTCTTCTTTAAAGGTAAGTAAATTTCCCTGTTTAACAGGTATTTTCTTATTTGGATACTATAAAATTTCTATTATTTAGCACTTTTCAAATTCTTTTTATGCTGTTCCCATATTTTACAGGCATCTGTTGAGGCTCTGGACCGGGCACAAAAAAAGGTTCCTCCTTTCGGGGGAACCTTTTTATTTGAAGAGATTATATCGTAGGCTAGAAATTACATCATGCCGCCCATACCGCCCATTCCTGGAGCAGCCATTGGCATTTCAGGTTTTTCTTCCTTCTTTTCAACGATTACACATTCAGTAGTCAGGAACATACCGGCGATAGAAGCGGCGTTTTCCAAAGCTACACGGGTAACTTTTGCTGGGTCAACCACACCGGCTGCATGCAGGTGTTCGTAAACATCTGTACGGGCATTGTAACCGAAGTCGCCTTCTCCTTCACGTACTTTCTGAACCACTACTGCACCTTCTTTACCTGCGTTGGCTACAATCTGACGCAGCGGCTCTTCGATGGCACGCTTGATGATTTCGATACCGGTAGTTTCGTCGGCGTTGTCACCCTTCATGCCTTCCAGTGAATCGATGGCACGGATGTAAGTTACACCACCACCCGGTACGATACCTTCTTCGATGGCTGCACGGGTTGCGCAAAGAGCATCGTCTACACGGTCTTTCTTTTCTTTCATTTCTACTTCGCTGGCAGCACCTACATAGAGAACAGCTACTCCACCTGACAACTTGGCCAGACGTTCCTGCAGTTTTTCCTTATCGTAGTCTGAAGTAGAGTTCTTCATTTCGGCCTTGATCTGGTTGATACGTTCCTGGATCAGTTCTTTTTCACCAGCACCGTTGACAATGGTTGTATTTTCCTTAGATACAGTAACCTTGTCGCAAGTACCCAGCATTTCCAGAGTAGCCTGTTCCAGTTTCAAGCCCTTTTCTTCGCTGATTACCACACCACCGGTCAGTACGGCGATATCTTCCAGCATGGCTTTGCGGCGGTCGCCGAAGCCCGGAGCTTTTACGGCACAGATCTTCAACTGTCCGCGCAGACGGTTGACAACCAAAGTAGTCAGTGCTTCGCTGTCGACGTCTTCAGCGATTACCAGCAACGGACGTCCGCTCTGTACAGCCGGTTCCAGAATAGGCAAGAAATCTTTCAGGTTAGAAATCTTCTTGTCGTAGATCAGGATGTAAGGATGTTCCATTACACATTCCATCTTTTCTGTATCGGTTACGAAGTAAGCTGACAGATAACCGCGGTCGAACTGCATACCTTCTACTACACCGATAGTAGTGTCAGTTCCTTTGGCTTCTTCGATAGTGATGACACCGTCTTTAGAAACCTTGCGCATTGCATCGGCAATCAGTTTACCGATTACCGGGTCGTTGTTGGCAGAGATAGTGGCAACCTGTTCAATCTTGTCGTAGTTGTCACCTACGGTTTCAGCCTGTGACTTGATAGATTCTACAACTTTGGCAACGGCTTTGTCGATACCGCGTTTCAAATCCATCGGGTTGGCACCTGCAGTTACGTTTTTCAAACCTACGCCTACGATTGCCTGAGCCAGTACAGTAGCGGTAGTAGTACCGTCACCTGCATCGTCACCTGTCTTAGAGGCAACTGATTTTACCAGCTGTGCACCTGTGTTCTGGAACGGATCGCTCAATTCCACTTCCTTGGCTACTGTAACTCCGTCCTTAGTGATGTGAGGCGCACCGAATTTCTTTTCGATGATTACGTTACGGCCTTTCGGACCGAGGGTTACTTTCACTGCATTAGCCAGTTCATCTACACCTTTTTTCAACTGATCGCGAGCGTCAATGTTGAAGAGAATATCTTTTGCCATAATCTTATTTCCTTTCTTTATTGTCTAAACTATTTGTTCATTAATTATCCCAATACTGCCAATACATCGCTCTGACGCATCATCAGGTATTTAACGCCTTCGAATTCGATTTCAGTACCGGAATATTTACCATACAATACGGTATCGTTTACTTTCAGCACCATTTCTTCGTCTTTTGTGCCGTTTCCTACTGCTATAACGGTTCCCTGTAACGGTTTTTCCTTAGCTGTGTCAGGAATGATAATACCACCGATTGTTTTTTCTTCTGCAGGAGCCGGAAGAATCAGGACTCTGTCTGCTAATGGTTTAATGTTCATAGTCTTTATATTTTTACTTGTTTATACTTGATTGGGTTGTCCGCAGCCTTTCTGTTTTGTCGGACGCTATATAAACAGCGAAAATCGTGCCAAAGGCAGGAACTGCCATTCTGACACGATTTTCTGACAAATACGCAGACAGGGCTGACACTTATCTGACTTTCTTTATGGCTTTGACCCATCCGTCGGCATGTGCGTCAAGACCGATGCGGGAGAAGTGTACGCCGTCGGGACGGTGAAGGGCTTTGTTCAGCCGGTCGGTATCGGGGCCGATGAACAGGTCCTTGTATTTCTTGCAGAGGGCCTGCTGGGCTTCCCGTATCTGGGAGTCATTCCCTTCCTCGCTGTCGATACAGTCGGGATGGTAGGAGGCCACGGCTATGCCGATGGGGCTTTCGATGCCCTGACTTCTGAAGGCTTCGCGGATGGTCTCAAACTGGCGGATGTATTCTTCTTTCGAGGTGTTCTTGATGTTGTCGGTTTCTCCCTGATGCCACAGAATGTAATCGGGGATAAGGCCTTGTGCTTTCAGGCCGGCAATGGTCTCGGTCAGTCTGTCATACAGATAGCCTCCCTTTGCCCAGGCTGCAATCTCCACACCTCCTACTCCGATGGGGATGAGGGTGACTTTCGTGGTCAGTTTCTCATCGATGAGTTTGTCGGCCAGGCGGTTCCACACACTGGCACCGTAGCCGGTTGCCCCGATCAGCGGATCGGAAGAAGGATAAAGACGGCCTTCGAAATAGTTGTATACGGTATGTTCGGGCTGGTATTTTCCGACTCCGTGGTTGGCCGAGTTCGACTGCCCGAAGGTGAACAATACCATTCCTCCCTTGGCTTCTTCCACCGGTACGGAACGGTAGTTCTCTGCCCATTCCTGCAGGCCTTCGATGGCGCGGCACAATACACCGGCTTCGCCACGGAAGGTACCTGAACCCTTCGGTTCTCCGGCAGGGGTATACCATTCGTTGAATCCCTGGTTCTTGACGACTCTTTCCAGCATCGGTCTCAGTTCTTCATAGGCTTCCTTGATGAATCCGTTTTCGGTCAGCCCCCAGATCATCCGGGCACCGAACCAGGTCCAGTCGCCCCCGTTCTGATAGCCATAGGGATGCATGCCTACGTTCTGGAAACTGCCTGTCGGATAAGTCGGATACAGGGTCAGTCCGATGGTCTGGGCATGCGCCTTTTCCACGTTCTCCAGCATCCGCTGGTTGGCATGGGCAATTTCTTCTTTGCTGAGCAGACCGGCCAGGATGGCTACTGCCGTACCTCCGTGGTAATATACCTGGTTTTCATCGAAGGTCTCTGGGAAAGGAGAGCCGTTCAGGTAGATGTGCGGAATGAATTTCTGCCGCTGACTGTCCCACAGGTGTTTGCGGATATTGCTTGTCAACTGTTGTTTCACAGCTGCCCATTTCTCTCCGCAGGCCTTGTCGGTCGCTATTTCCTTGAAATTGTCGATGGCCAGCACCAGCATGGCATTGTCGTAGATGTCGATGGTGTAATGTGTGTGCTCATCAATCACCACTCCCCAGGGATGTTCCGGCTGAACGTCTCCCCAGTCGGCGGTCGTAGCACCGGTAATCAGTCCGTACTGTTTGTTGAGCTTTTCATTCATCAGGTATTGCAGGGCCAGGTCCATACGCTGTTCCACCGTCTTTCCGTTGATGACGGTCTGCAGGTAGGCCGTGTTCCGGCTTTTCTTCACATATTGGTAAACGGCCTGTACCAGGGAGGTCTCGTGGTCGGTTTCCACCGTATTCTTATGGGCGGCATATTGCGGGCGGGTCTTCGACAGCCGGTAGCGATAACCCTCCGGGTCGTTCAGGTTGGCCTTGCGGATATCCATGTATCCGTCTACGATGTCACCGCCTTCTCCCTGAAAATGAAAGAAGGTATTCAGGCATTCCTGTACTTCACGGTCGGGCATGACATCCATGGCCACCTGTATGAAGGTGTTGAAGTCGCGGATCCATACTTCTCCGTATCCGTCTCCAGCATTGAGGCCGGTCGAAACGGTCTGGTGGGCCATCCGGGTGACTTGTTCCATCAGGGGATCTTCCAGAATGCTTTTCTGTACGGTTTTCAACGGGTCTTCGGGAGTGTTGCCTGAAGAAGGAAGGGCAAGCAGCATCCCAAGAGCAAGGGAAATGAATCGGGTGTGTATCATAATGATTAAAGTTAATATTAAATGTATGAACAATTAAAGATCATGCAAACTTATAAAAAATAAATCAGTTGTCCTTCATTTTGGGAGGAGTTATCGTTCTTTTTTGCGAGAAAGTGTTCTTTTTCGGAGGGGCAGCGGATAAGTGCCTGAAGTTTTTTAGGGTTTCGGGTTTTTTCCTAACTTCGCAAGAGGGATTTATCCTGTGGAGACGGAGCGGGAAGTATCCAATCCGATTGAGTTTCCAAAAGAATTCATCGAGAGTGAAAGATAACTGGGTGAAGGAATCAGATAAAATAAATAAACAGATAGGGAAAGACGATGGAAATGGTATTTTTATTGACCGGCCTGGTGGCTGGCGCCGTATTGGGATATTTGCTGGCATCGCGTAAGGTGTCGGCATTGCAGGCACAGATGGAGTTGCAGCAGAAGCATGCGGAGGAACTGTTGCGGGTGGAGAAGCAGGGCTGGCAGGAGAAACTGGAGGCCCAGAAACAGGAAGTGGCGGAAATGCGCCGTCAGTTTAATGTGGAGTTTGAGAACATTGCCAATAAGATTTTCCAGCAGAAAACGGAAAGTTTCAATAAACTGAGTGCGGAGAGCCTGGCCGGACTGTTGAGGCCGTTTGGGGAGAATCTGAAGGAGTTCAAGCATCAGGTGGCTGAGGTGTACGACAGGGAGTCGAAGCAGCGCTTTTCACTGGAGGAAAGAATTAAGGAACTGGTGCTGCTCAACAAGCAGATCAGTGACGATGCCAATAACTTGACGCGGGCCTTGAAGGGTGATTCCAAGTTGCAGGGAAACTGGGGAGAGATGGTGCTGGAGACCATTCTGGAGAATTCGGGACTGCGGGAAGGAGAGGAGTTTTTCCGTCAGGAGTTTCTGAAGGATGAGCATGGAGAACCGCTCCGGAACGAGCAGGGACAGCGGCTGCAGCCGGATGTGCTGGTGGTGTATCCGGACAACCGGCAGGTGATTATCGACTCGAAGGTGTCGCTGACGGCTTATGCCAATTATGTGGCGGCAGAGGGGCGTGGGGAGCAGGAGCAGTACCTGAAAGCGCATCTGGCTTCGGTGCGGGCTCACATCGATGAACTGAGCCGGAAGGATTATTCGAAATATAACGTAAAGGCACTGGATTTTGTGATGATGTTCGTACCTAACGAACCGGCTTATGTGCTTGCCTTGCAGGCCGACCCGAATCTGTGGAATTATGCGTATCAGAAAAAGGTGGTACTGATGAGTCCTACCAACCTGATTGCGGCGCTGCGTCTGGCGCTCGACCTGTGGAAACGGGAGTATCAGGAAAAGAACTTGCAGGAGATTGTGAAGAGGGGTACTGCACTGTATGAGAAACTGGTGGGCTTTACGGATACGTTCGAGAAAATGGGTGAGATGCTGAAAGCGGCTTCTGTCAGCTACGAGAATGCGCTGTCGCAATTCTCGGAGGGTAAGGGAAATGTGATCCGGCAGGCAGAAATGTTGAAGGAACTGGGTATTACTCCGAAAAAGCGTTTCTCGTCGAGGATGCAGGGCAGGGCGCTGGAAGGAGAGACTGCCGAAGAGGAACAGGAGTAATTCCGGTGTGTCCGGTGAAACGGATGCCCTGGCAGGTGATTGGTCCATCACTGCCGTGCGGGTAGGAATATGGCTCGGTTTGATGGAAAAGATAAAGGATATACCGTCCGGTCGGAAGAGGGAGGGTGTATCCTTTTTTTTCGTCCCGGAAGGCTCATTTGAGGGATGAATGAAGAAAATATGATAAAAAAGTATTGCTTTCTGAGGCGTTGTTGGTTTAATTTTGCCAATGTAAACCGATGAGTATTCGGATAGCATCTTTGGTAATTTAAATTTTGAAGACTATGAAAATAAGAAAAGTAAAGACTCAGTTTGTCTTTTTCAGAATCTGTTTGGCAATTGCCATGTGGGGGGTATTGGGTGGAATGACAGCGTATGCTTCGGTCGACCGCTTGTCAGTCAATGGTACTTTTTTAGTCAGTGAACGACAGGAAAAGGTCGTGTTGAAAGGTGTCAGCCTGGGCTGGCATAACTGGTGGCCCCGTTTCTACAATGCTTCGGCGGTGAAGAATCTTAAGGAACAGTGGGGATGTACGCTGCTTCGTGCGGCAATGGGAGTGGAACCGGAGGGGGCTTATCTGTCCGATCCGGAGAAGGCTTTGACCTGTGTGACGACAGTGGTGGATGCTGCGATTAAGAACGACATGTATGTGATTGTCGACTGGCACAGCCATGGTATACATACGCAGGAGGCCAGACAGTTCTTCAGCAAGATGGTGCACCGTTATAAAGGAGTGCCGAATGTTATATATGAAGTGTTCAATGAGCCTGTCGAGGATTCCTGGGAGGCTGTGAAGGCGTATGCCGAAGAGATCATCAGTGAAATTCGCTCGGTAGATAAGGATGCCTTGATTTTGGTAGGCACTCCGCACTGGGATCAGGACTTGCATCTGGCTGCCGATAATCCGATAACGGGTGTCCGTAATGTAATGTATACTCTTCATTTCTATGCCGCTACTCATCAGAAGGAATTGAGGGAGCGTGCCGATTATGCCTTGAAAAAGGGACTTCCGGTCTTTGTTTCGGAATGTGCCGGAATGGAGGCAAGCGGGGACGGCCGTCTCGACAAGAAGGAATGGAACGAATGGCTGCAGTGGATGAAACGCCACCATATCAGCTGGGCAGCCTGGTCTGTTTCCGATAAGAATGAAACATGCTCGATGTTTTATCCTTCTGCTCCGGATGCCGGATGGACGGATAGTGATGTGAAAGAATGGGGACAGATGGTGAAAAAGGCATTGTCGGAAAAATGAGAGAGGATGAATAATACGTTTGTTGGACAATGAAGATAGAATTGGATATGGGGAAAAATCGTTTGAAACCGTTACTGTTTTCGTGTATCTGGGGAGCGGGATTACTTTCTTCGGCCTATGCTCAGTCGGTCATACCGGAAAAGAATTTTGTGGCTTCCGATGATGCACGCATCGTTTATATGGGACGGATCAGCAAGCGCATTCCGCACAAGGTGCGCTTTACTTATCCGGGAGTCAGTTTCCTGGCACGTTTTCAGGGCTCTTCGCTGCAGATGGCAACCAGTCCGGGAAGCGGGTCGTTTATGGTGGAAATAGATGAGAATCTGCCTTTTCGGATAGATTATTCCAAAACTGATTCGGTGAAGGTTTTGGCAGAGGGATTGCCCGAGGGAATTCATCGGGTGCGGATTATGTATGTCATTGAAGGTCATGAACTGAAACCGGAATTCAGGGGCTTTTATCTGGATAAGGGATGCCGCCTGGCTGAGGCTCCGGAATTGCCGGCACGCAGGATTGAGTTTATTGGTAATTCGATGACCTGCGGATATGGAGTGGAGTCGGAAAATCCTTTGGATCCTTTTTCGTATGAGACCGAGAATCATTTTTATACGTATGCGGCACGTACGGCCCGGGCATTGAAGGCCCAGCACCTGGTGGTGGCCCGTTCCGGCATCGGGGTATACCGGAATTACGGAGCTCCCCGCTCGGGCAGCAAGGATTGTCTGCCTGCAATGTATACGCAGGTCCTTTTCGGTGATTCTACTGAATGTTGGGATGCGACAGCTTATACTCCTGACGTGGTCTGTGTGAATTTGGGTACGAATGATACCAGTCTGGGAGACTATGATGAGAAGTTGCTGACCGAAGGATACCGTGGTTTTCTGCAGCAGCTTCGGAAGGTATATCCTTCTGCAAAACTGGTCTTGCTGAGTGGTTCCATGCTGAACGGGAAGTCATTGGAGGATGTGAAAAAAGCAATGGATCTGGTGGTTATGGAAAGACAACGGATGGGGGATAAGGAGGTATACCGGTTTGACATGTCTCCTCAGACGGGGTCTTTGGGCATGGGAGCCAATTATCATCCTTCGATGCGCCAGCATCAGAAAATGGCTTCCGAACTGACGGCCTTTCTGAAAAAACTGATGAAATGGGAATGAAGTGAAACAGAATTTAAAATAGGAAAGCGATGAAAAAGTGGATTGTACTTGCCTGCTTCCTGATGATGCAGGCAAGTATATGGGGTAAGGTGACACTGCCCGATATCTTGAGTGACAACATGGTCTTGCAGCAGCAGACAGAGGCTTGCCTGTGGGGAAAGGCAAATGCCAATGCGGAAATAACGATTCGTCCTTCGTGGGGATATGAGGTGTATACGGTAAAGGCCGATGCCGACGGAAAGTGGAAGGCCAGAATCAAGACTCCTGTGGCCAGTTATCAGCCTTATTCGATTGCGATTTCCGACGGAGAGGAGAAGGTGTTGAACAATGTTCTGATCGGTGAGGTCTGGTTTTGCTCCGGACAGTCGAATATGGAGATGCCTTTAAGGGGATTCTGGAATTGTCCGATTGAAGGGGCGAATGAGGTCATTGCCACTGCTTCGGAATGGAAGGGAATCCGTGTGGCTACCATCGAAAAGAATGGGCAGTTGCAGCCGGTGGATAACTGTCGGGGCAGCTGGAAAGTGAGCAATCCGGAAAATGCTCCGGCATTCAGTGCCACGGCTTTTCATTTTGCACGGATGGTGAACCGGGTACTGGATATTCCGGTGGGAATCATCAACTGCAGCTGGGGTGGAACCACGGTGGAGGGATGGCTTCCCCGTGAAATCGTATCTCAGTATCCGGACATTGATTTGAAGCGTGACATCCGCAAGGAGGACGGACACGACTGGTGGCATTACCTGAGCCCGGTTCTGATGTATAACGGAATGTTGAAGCCGTTGCAGAATTATACTATCAAGGGCTTTTTGTGGTATCAGGGAGAGTCGAACGTGGGCAAGCACAAGACGTATGCGGAACGGTTGAAGACGATGGTGTCGTTGTGGCGCAAGGAATGGGGACTGGGCGAACTTCCGTTTTATTTTGTAGAGATAGCTCCGTTCAATTCTACTGAAACCATCGGCTGTGCCTTGCTGAGAGAGGCTCAGTTCAAGGCTCAGGCTCTGATACCGAACAGCGGTATGATTTCTACCAATGACCTGGTGGAGCCTTATGAAATCAAGAGTGTACATCCGAAGAATAAGACCGATGTCGGAAAGCGACTGGCTTACATGGCGTTGAGCCGTACCTATCAGGTGCCGGGCATTGAGGCATGCGGACCGGTTTATAAATCGATGGAGGTCAAGGACTCTACAGTAATTCTTTCGTTCGACCATGCATCCGAAGGCTTTAACCGTCTGGCTGGCATGGAAGGATTTGAAGTTGCCGGAAGTGACAGGGTATTTTATCCTGCCGAGGCAGAAGTTTACAATAATACGCAGATAAAGGTTAGTTGTGATAAGGTAAAAAGACCGGTTGCCGTACGTTACGGTTTCCGTGATTTCCAACCGGGAAATGTGGCCAACCTGAGGGAACTTCCGATGTATCCGTTCCGTACGGATAATTGGGAATAACCGGTAACGGACCGGACCGTGATGCATCTGAGCGGTCCGGTTGACTGAACGGCCGACAGGTAAATGAAGCGGGGCTGCCGAAAATAAATTCGGCAGTCCCGTTCTTTCTGGTTGTTGTTTATCAGATGGTAATTATTTTACTTCTTCAAGATAAAGTACCCGGCTGGCATAATCGTTCTGCTTGTGATAGTCAACCCGGTGTGTATAAGGGATTTCCAGACCGTTCTCCATCAGGAAAGCACCACTGAATGTCTTGCCTTCGAAAGCCAGCGGCTGGTTGTCAATCCGGTTCAGCTCACTGATCCGGTATTTCTTGTCAGGATCAAGTCCGGCGAGGGTTACCCGCGGCAAGTGCTGGTTGACGAAGTGTTCGGTTTTCCACCAGTAGAACACGGCTTTGTCTTTCTCCGGACTGGTATACATCAGTGAGGCAACTCCCAGGCGGTCGTAAGGAGAAACCAGACGATAGATATCTCCTAGTTGGACTACAGGGCGGATTTTCTTATAATCGGCGATTGCCTTGCGACATAAATCCTTTTCCTCATCAGTCATGTTCTTGGGCTGGATTTCCATACCCAGTCGTCCGCTCATGGCTACATCGATACGGAATTTCAACGGAACGGTGCGGAATGTCTGGTGGTTGGGAGCAGCACTGATGTGTGAAGCCATCGCAATAGCTGGGAAGAAATAAGAGGTTCCCCACTGCATGTAGATGCGCTGCAAGGCATCGGTGTTGTCGCTTACCCAAAATTCATCAAAGTACGGCAGATATCCGTAATTGGCACGTCCGCCTCCGCTGGCACAGGCCTGTATGACGAGGTCCGGATATTTGGAACGGATGCGCTGGCATATTTTCTCGAATCCTTTATGATAGTCGATATACATGTGGCTCTGGTTGTCTTTGGTCAGGTAGTTAGAGCCGTGATTCATGATGGCCATGTTGGCATCCCATTTGATGTAGGCAATTTCAGGATGCTGGGTCATCAGGTCATCTACTACCTTGAAGACAAAGTCCTGCACTTCGGGGTTGGCCAGGTCGAGTACGACTTGTGTATCGCCACGTCCCAGTACCGGATCACGCTGTGGGGCTTTCAGAATCCATTCCGGATGCTTTTCATACAGTTCACTGGTGGTATTGGCCATTTCCGGTTCTATCCAGATACCGAACTTGATACCGTGTTTTTGAGCGTCTTTGATGAGGCCTCCGATGCCTTCTGACAACTTACGGCTGTCGGTTACCCAGTCACCCAGTGAAGAACTGTCGTCTTTTCTCGGGTATTTGTCTCCGAACCATCCGTCGTCCATTACAAAGAGTTCTCCTCCCATGGAAGCGATGTCGCCCATCATCTGGTCCATACCTTCCTGATTGATGTCGAAATAAACGCCTTCCCAACTGTTCAGCAGGATGTCGCGGACCGTATTGCCATGAGCAAGCTTGTAGTTGCGTCCCCATTTGTGGAAGTTCCGGCTGGCTCCGCTCAGTCCTTCGTTGCTATAGGTCAGTGCAACGGACGGAGTACGGAATGTTTCTTTGCCGGGAAGTGTATACGAGGAGTTTTCTTCGTTGATACCGGCATAGAACTGATGGTATTCGCTGTCGTCGGTGTCAATTCTCAACTTGTAGTTGCCGGTATAGCACAATGCGGCTCCGATTACTCGTCCGGTGTTCTCACGGGGACTTCCGTCGAGGGAGAACATCACTTCGGCATGGGCCGTATGAGAGTTGCGCACTCCGTCTTTGTTCTTGATGACAATCATACCTGGTTCAAGCGGTTCCTGAGTAAGCTGGCCCTCATTGGCCCAGGAGCCTGAAAGGTGAGACAGCCATACGTTTCCTCTCCGCACAGGGAGGTAGGCCGAAGCAAACTGGGTCAGACGGACTGCCTTCTTCTCCTGATGGCTGATTTCGGTCCAGGTTTCAATCATGTCCACGTCCTGGTAGGCTTTATAGCATACATCAATATAAAAAGGATAGACCTTGTCTTTCAACCGCACGGTGGTCAGTGTGGCCTGCTTTTCTGTTTCTGTACTGACACTGGCCACTTCCATCTGGGTAGACAGGTTGCCGTCGGCATGTGTCACGGCAAGAGCCACTTCTCCGGGGCAGTTCATCCCATAGACCGGATAGGCCGTGTGATTGCAGTTGGATACGGCTTCAATTTGCTGAAGGTCGGTCTCGCTGAGCTTGTTGCCATAATAGAGGTATTTCAGTTCTCCACCAGTAGGGGCATTGATGACGAGTGAGGTACCGGGCGTAGAAATACAGAAGTTTTGCGCCCATAGCCCTCCGGCAAGTAGTGAAAAACCTGCCAACAGACTGATTTTGCGTGTTGCTTTCATGCTTTTCATTTTTTTGATAATTAGGTTTTGTTCAATCGTTCTTTCTAGTTGCAAAAATAGGTGTTATTTTATGAAGGGAGTGATACGGTTTTATCTTATTGTGATAGGTTGGGGATAATTCCAGAAGAAATTCAAGGTTGTGAGGACGGAAAGTTAAGGCGGATAAAAGTTGAGTCAGTGTAAAGTTTATTCTAAAATGTCGGAGCCCGGATTTTGTGGCAACTTTCTGTCTGAACTTTATCCGGATTTCTTTATACTTATCGTAAATTTATTATCTTTGTGAACAAAGAATGGTACTATGGAAAAAATGGTGAATGAAAGTTTTATACGTGAAATAACCCCTCTTTCCGAAAAAGACTGTTTTTACATCGCCGACAGGCATAAGAAAGAGTTTACTTATCCGATGCACTCGCACCGGGAGTTTGAACTGAATTTTGTAGAACATGCCCCGGGGGTACGCCGTATTATCGGAGATTCGGAAGAAGTCATCGGTGACTATGACCTGGTGTTGATTACCAGTCCCGACCTGGAGCATGTATGGGAACAGCATACCTGTGTATCTCAGCAGATCAGGGAGATTACCATCCAGTTTGTCCCGGCATTTCTGAACGGACTGATTGAAACCAATCAGTTCAGTATGATCCGGAAGATGCTCGACAAGGCTCAGTATGGTCTGTGCTTCCCGATGGATGCGGTGGTCAAGGTATATTCCCTGATAGATAAACTTCCGGAGATGAAAGGCTTTTATGCGGTGGTTCATTTCTTGACACTGCTGTATGAACTGTCCTTGTTTACCGACCGGGCGCGTACTCTTTCCAGTTCTTCCTTTGCGAAGATTGAAGTACATTCCGACAGCCGGAGGGTACAGAAGGTGCAGAGTTACATCGGAAAGCATTATCAGGAGGAAATCAGACTGGGGCAACTGGCCGATATGGTGGGCATGACGGAAGTGTCTTTCAGCCGTTTCTTCAAATTGCGTACGGGAAAGAGTTTGTCGGATTATATTATCGACCTGCGCTTGGGGCATGCTACGCGTCTGCTGGTGGATTCGACCATGGCCGTTGCTGAAATATGCTATGAGTGCGGCTTTAATAACCTGTCTAATTTCAATCGGATTTTTAAGAAAAAGAAAAATTGTTCTCCTAAGGAGTTCCGCGATAATTATCGAAAGAAACGTACGATTATTTGATGGAAGAATCTCGGAACATATAAGTCATTTCATTAATATACAATATCCTGTATAGGTTTATCTGTAGGCGGTGCCGGCATCTCATACTGATGCCGGCACCGTTTGTGTAAATAGAAAAGTGATTGATTCAAAAACTAAACTACTGCAGGAGGGAATGTAAAGTATTGGATAAAATTATATCATGTTTCTACACTGATTCCCTCTAATTTTGCATCGTTGAAATAAATCTAATAGATATGCGGAAACAAAATTTTATTTTTTTGTCAGTATTGATGTTCATCGTACTGTCGTGCACTGCCGTTTCGAAGAAAACGGAAGATAAGAGTTTTGTCCGGATTGAGAACGGGCAGTTTATTCGTAATGGAAAACCCTATTATTATATTGGAGCGAATTTCTGGTATGGAGCGATGCTGGCTTCAGAAGGTGAGGGCGGTAATCGTGAACGCTTGTGCCGGGAACTGGATTCACTGAAGAGTCTGGGAATTGACAACCTGCGTATCCTGGTCGGTTCGGATGGAGAGCGAGGAGTTCCGGCGAAGGTAGAGCCGACTCTGCAGATTGCTCCGGGAGTGTACAATGATACTATTTTTGCCGGACTCGATTACTTGCTGGCCGAGATGGCAAAGCGGGATATGCTGGCGGTGTTGTATCTGAACAATTCCTGGGAATGGAGCGGCGGATACGGACAATATCTGCAGTGGGCCGGATATGGAAAGGCTCCGGTGCCGGCCATTGACGGGTATGCTGCTTATATGGAATTTGTCGGACAGTTTGTACGTTCGGACAGTGCCCAGGCATTGTTTGCAAATTATGTGAAAGATGTGATTACCCGTACCAACCGGTATACTAAGGTACGTTATATTGACGATCCTACCATCATGTCCTGGCAGATAGGAAATGAACCGCGTGCGTTCTTGCCCGAAAATAAAGCCTCTTTCTCAAAATGGATGCGCGAAACGGCCGCACTGATCAAATCTTTGGATGCCAATCACCTGGTATCTACCGGAAGTGAGGGCAAATGGGGATGCGAAACAGACCTGAATTTGTTCGAGGAAATTCATGCCGATTCCAATGTGGATTATATGAATATACATATCTGGCCCTATAACTGGGGATGGGCGCCGAAAGACAGTCTGACTGCCAATCTGGAAAAGGCAAAATCGAATACAAAAGCATATATTGACGAGCACCTGGCTGTAGCAAAAAAATACCGGAAACCTTTGGTGCTGGAAGAATTCGGATATCCTCGTGACGGATTCCGCTTTGACAAGGCTGCTCCGATAACTGCCCGTGATGCATATTACCGCTTTGTGTTTGAACTGGTCGAAAAACATGCGGCCATGCAGTCTTTGTTTGCCGGATGTAACTTCTGGGGATGGGGCGGACTGGCGGAACTGTCGTCTACACACGAATCCTGGGTACCGGGGGATGATTATACCGGAGATCCGGCGCAGGAGCCGCAAGGACTGAATTCGGTCTTTGCATCAGACAGTACTACCCTGTCATTGATCCGTTCGTTTACTTTAAACGTCCGGGGAAAATAAGGATTGTTTAAAGGTGGAACTACTGTCTTAATTATATACTAGTTATGGATAAAAAAGTATTACTATGTATCTTATATAATCGTTAATTTTGTGTCGTAAAGGAAATGTAACCAGAATGACTTGAATCTGATACGGTCTTGGAAAATGCAAGTCTATAACTCTTTTACATCTAGTCTGAGTGGTGAAATTTATTAATCATACTAAAAATACATTATGGATAAAAGTCTAACAAAATGTGTACTGATTGCGGGTGCATTTGCCGCTGTCTCAATGGGGAATGTGCATCAGGCGTGGGCTTCCGGTGTGGCTCCGTTGGGAGTAGAACAGCAGACAAACAGACAGATTAAAGGTAAGGTAGTTGATGCTACCGGTGAAACCATTATTGGAGCTAATGTTCTTGAGAAAGGAACAACTAACGGGGTGATTACGGATATAGATGGAAATTTCGTGTTGAATGTATCTTCTGGAGCAACGCTCGAGATTTCTTATATCGGATATGCTACACAGACCATAAAGATAACGAATCAAACATTTTTAAATATTGTCTTGAAAGAAGATTCGGAAACTTTGGACGAGGTAGTGGTAGTCGGATACGGTACGATGAAGAAAAGTGACTTGTCGGGTGCTTCGGTATCGGTGGGTGAGGATGCCATAAAGGGTTCGGTAATCACCAACCTTGACCAGTCTCTTCAGGGACGTGCGGCCGGTGTTTCGGCAGTGACTACTTCGGGTGCTCCGGGATCTTCTTCATCCATACGTGTACGTGGACAGGCTACAATCAACTCGAATGCAGAGCCTTTGTATGTGATTGATGGAGTTATCGTACAGGGAGGCGGATCATCGGGTGCCGATTTTGGTCTGGGGGATGCGCTGGGTAATGGCTCGGTATCTACCATTTCTCCTCTTTCTACCATTAACCCTGCCGATATCGTGTCAATGGAGATTTTGAAGGATGCTTCTGCTACGGCTATTTATGGAGCACAGGGAGCCAACGGAGTAGTATTGATTACTACCAAGCGTGGAAAGGCCGGAGAGGCTAAATTTACTTATGACGGTATGATGGCGGTGCAGCGTCAGACCAAGCGTCTGGATATGATGAACCTGCGTGAGTTTGCCAGCTTCTACAATGATTTCGTAGAAACCGGAGAATTGGAGAAAAGTGCGATTTATGCTGATCCGTCTTTGCTGGGCGTAGGAACCAACTGGCAGGATGCTATTTTCCGTACAGCCTTGCAGCATCAGCACCAGATTTCGGCTCAGGGAGGTACAGAGAAAGTAAAATATTATGTTTCCGGTTCATATATGGATCAGGACGGTACCTTGATCGGATCAAGCTTTAACCGTTATTCGTTCCGTACGAACCTGGATGCGCAGTTGAAGCCTTGGCTGAAGATTGGTTTGAATGCGACTTACTCGTCTACTAAAGATGACTTGAAACTGGCCGATAGTGATCAGGGTATTATTACTTATTCATTGCAGACTGTTCCGGATATTCCTATTTATGATATCGACGGCAATTATTCTTCTATCGTGCGTGAAGGATATACCAATCCTAACCCGATTGCCATGGCTATGATGGACCAGATTTTGCTGTATCGTCAGAAACTGACCGGAAGCATCTTTGCAGATGTGACTTTGATGAAGAATCTTACCTGGCATACGGAGTTTGGTTATGATATCAGTTATAATAAAGGAGAGCGCTATCAGCCGAAAGTAAATCTGGGAAACTGGAAGCGTGACAGCAACTCAAGTTCCATACAGAAAAACAACAGTACGTTCTGGCAGTTGAAAAACTATGTGACTTATAACGGCCAGATTGATAAACATGGTTTTACTGCCATGCTGGGTCAGGAATGCTGGGAGTCTAATTACGACTATACTTCGGTAGCCAATACGAATCTGCCTTCGGATGTGGTTCATAATCCGGCACTGGGAACCGGTACTCCGTCTATCAACTCAGGATTTGGAAGTTCGGCAATGGCTTCGTTCTTTACTCGTCTGACTTATAATTATGCCGACCGTTACCTGGCTACTTATACTTACCGTTATGACGGTTCTTCCAATTTCGGACCGGATAACCGTTGGGCCGGTTTCCATGCCGTAGCCGGATCCTGGCGTTTCTCAAACGAAAGTTTCTTTGAATCGTTGAGCAGTGTCATCAGCAACGGTAAGTTGCGTCTGGGATGGGGACAGACCGGTAACTCAAACATCGGTGGTTATCGTTGGGGTGCCAGCATGTCGAGAATGCCGACCGGATTAGGCTTGGGATACCGTCAGTCTAATATCGCCAACCTGGGAGTGAAGTGGGAAACTCAGGAACAGGTGAATGTGGGAATTGACTTGGGATTCTTCCACGACCGCGTGAACCTGGTAGTCGACTGGTATCAGAAGGTTTCAAAAGATATGTTGATGTCCTTGCAGCTTCCTTCTTATATGGGTACTTCTGGTAATGTTTCTTCTGCACTGGCTGCACCGATGGGTAATTATGGAGACATTGAGAATAAAGGTTGGGAAATCTCGCTGAATACTCACCCTCTGGTAGGTAATTTTGAATGGGATTCTGATTTCCAGATTTCTTTCAACAAGAATAAGTTGCGCGCGCTTGACGGAACGGCCAATGCACAAATTGTCGGTTACGGACAGTGGAACGATGTGGTAAGTGTGACGAATGTAGGCGAGTCTTTGTATAATTTCTATGGATATGTATGTGATGGAGTATATGAGGATCTGGAAGACCTGCAGACTTCTGCCAAACCGGTGAAATATCCGGCAAATGGAGTCTTTAACCGTACCAATACCGTTTGGGTAGGAGATATCAAGTATAAGGATCTGAACGGTGATGGAGTGATTGATGAAAACGATAGAACCAATATCGGTTCTCCGCTGCCTAAGTTTACTTATGGATGGACCAATACGTTCCGTTATAAGAACTTCGACTTGTCTATATTCATCAACGGATCGTATGGAAACAAGGTATTCAATTACCTGAGCATGAAACTGACACACATGAATTCTCCTTGGAGCAACCAGCTTACTACGGTGTTGGACCGTGCCCAGATTGTGCCGATCAACCCGAACAAGGATTACTCGGGAGGTGTACTTGTCAATGGTACTACTGTATATAACTGGTATGATGATATTACCAATGTACGTGTGGCCAATCCCGATGCTTCGATTCCTCGTGCCTCTGTACAGGATCCGAACGACAATGACCGTGTAAGTGACCGCTATATTGAAGACGGTTCTTATATTCGTCTGAAAAATATCACATTGGGATATACCTTCCCTGGAAAAATGATCAAGAAATGGGGTCTGGAAAACTTACGTGTCTATGCTAATATCCAGAACCTGCTGACCATTACAGGATACGATGGTTACGATCCGGAAATCGGTGTCAGCACTTCCAGTGCAAATGTCTACGGACTGGATAACGGACGTTATCCTTCTCCTACGGTTTATTCGTTCGGATTAAATGTTTCTTTCTAAATAGTTGTGGTATATGAAATACAATAAAATAAAATATTGGGCTTTTGCAGCCGTTTTGGGAGCTAATCTGTGTGCCTGCGATGATTTTCTGGACCGTCCGGCTGTGGATTCATATAATGTCGATAACTTTTATCAGAATGACGAGCAGTGCTTCCAGGGAGTGAACCCGTTGTATAACTCACCGTGGTTTGATTTCCAGCGCGGATTCTTTAAAGTGGGAGAGGTTCTTGCCGGAAACTACTATTGGGGCTCTTCTCCTTACCTGACGTTTACCGTGAACGGTACGGATGAGGACTTGATCAACATGTCATATTCATTGTGGTCGGTCAATGCTTACGCCAATACTATCCGTGAACGTCTGATGTCGGCCGAGGTTTCTGAACAGACCAAAAATACCTGTATGGGCGAATGCCTGGTATGGAAGGCTATGGCTTATTTCTACCTGGTACGTACTTTTGGAGCTGTGCCTATCGTGCACAGTAACTCTGAGGACATTGCGGCAGGAAACTATAACGAAAAGTATAAGGTGCAGATTCCGGATGTATATGAATATATCGTGATGACCCTGGAAAAAGCGATTGAATTGCTGCCGGCTTCAAACTCCAAAGGACGAATCGACCAGTATACTGCCAAAGGATTGCTGGCAAAGGTTTATCTGACCAAATCGGGATATGGCATGAACGGCTCTCGGAATGAAGAAGACCTCCGTAAGGCTGCGGTTTATGCAAAGGATGTCATCGATAATTCAGGAAGACATTTGCTGGAGAATTATTCTGATGTGTTCCGTCTGGCGAATAACTTCAATGAAGAGTGTTTGCTGTCATGGCACTGGTCGGCTTCTTCCGATATGTGGACTTGCCAGAATGCCTTGCAGTCGGATCTGGCGATTGTCGGTTTCGATGAGTTCGGTGATTGCTGGGGCGGTTATAACGGACCGTCTGTCGACTTGCAGGATGCGTTTGGAGAAAATGCCTTGAGCCCGATGCGCTATAACGGTGATGCTCGCCGTAAGGCAACCATGATGATGTGTGGAGATACTTATGAGTATTTCTGGCAGGACAAGGGTGGATTCAACTACATCAATTTTATTTATGATACCGACGGACTGGGCGGTCCGGGTACTTACCAGAGTGGAACAGGTGCCAATGCAGTCAAGCATCTTTACGGTAATGCCAATGACCATCTGACCGGTTGCGGAGTATCGGCTTCCACTCAGCGTAGCCAGTTGAGTACACATCTGTTGCGATTGTCTGACGTGTATCTGGTATATGCGGAAGCTGTCATCGGAAACAACGGTTCTACTTCCGATGCATCTGCCATCGATGCCTTCTATCAGGTACGTCATCGTGCCGTCAGTACGTACAAGCGTCCTTCGGTCATCACCTGGGAGGATGTATGGAAAGAACGTCGTCTGGAACTGGCCTGTGAAGGTGACCGCTGGTACGATTATGTCCGTTTGTCATATTATGATTCTCAACGGGCAATACAGGAACTGACTAATCAGCGCAGGGATGTGTATTATGGATTGGATGATTTGTACAAGACTTATTATCAGAGCGGTACGTTTACGGTAAATCCTGAAGAGCACCGTTACAATCCGGATGCAGTGAAGCCTAACGTGACAGTTTCCAGTTTTACCCTGCCGTTCCCTACCGAGGACGTGGTATTCAATCCTCATTTGATGGAGGATCCGATTCATGTGGATGTACGAAGTGAATTTAGTTATTAATAAAAAAGACATAAGATGAAAGCAATGAGATATATAAAAGGGTTAGTAGCAGCTGGTGCAGTCATTCTGGGAATGATGACTACTGCATGTGAGGACGAACCCGACAAGTATGAGATCGCCGACGGCCTTCCTTCTGTAAGTTATGTGCGGATGACCGATCCGGCTGTAGCCGACTCTCTGATTACCGGTGCGTATATGTCGAATACGATCTGTCTGGTCGGAGAAAATCTGCGTAGCGTGTATGAATTGTACTTCAATGACCAGAAAGCCGTTCTGAATACCAGTCTGATTACAGACAATACGTTGATTGTAGATGTGCCTTCTGCAATTCCGGAAGTAGTGACAAATAAGATTTATCTGGTCAACCGGAATCAGGAAACTGTGACATATGATTTCAAGGTTTTGGTTCCGGCTCCTGAAATTACTTCTATGTCGAACGAATATGCGCTTCCGGGTACTGTGGCTACCATTTATGGAGATTATTTCATTGATGACCCGAATGTGCCTCTTACCATCGAAATCGGCAATGTTCCGGTAACTGAAGTGACCAGCCTGACCCGTAACGCCATCAGTTTTGTGGTTCCCGAAGGAGCAGAGATGGGATATATCAATATAGAATCAATTTATGGTAAAAGTCAGTCTACTTTCCGCTACATGGAACGGGAAGGATTCTTGTTCGACTTTGATGATGATGGTGATGAGGCTATCGCTAATTTCTGCGGTTGGCATGCTCCTAAGATCGGTACATTGGAGAAAGTGGCTCCGCTGGATGGAAATTACCTGATTTTCCAGGGTGATCTGGATAACGGTTCCTGGAATGATACGAACTTCGCTTTCGAGTACTGGCCCTATGGTGATGAAGCTACTCCGTATTTGAATACGTTGGTTGATTTCTCTGACTTGAGCAACCTGCAGCTGAAATTTGAGGTTAATGTTCCGGATGCCTGGAGTGCCTGTGCCATGCAGGTGTTGCTGACTACCAATAATGAGGTCAGCGGAAACAATATGAACAATGCGTTCTTCCAGGACGATACATTCCCAAGAGGATTGTGGATACCATGGGCATCAACCGGAAGTTATACTACTGCCGGATGGACTACTGTGACGATTCCTTTGTCTGATTTCTGTTATGGAGCTTCTGGAATTTCTCTCTCTCCATTGTCGGCAACAGACATTACCGGACTTACGTTGTTTGTATGGAACGGTGGAGTAACCGGAACGGCTTGTACTCCGACTATCTGTATTGACAATATCCGGGTAGTACCTATTCATTAATCATAATATCGATATACAATGAAAACAAATAAATTATCAGTGCTTTTTCTTGCTGGAGCACTTTTGATGACTGGCGTTTCCTTTACTTCTTGTTTGAAAGGGGACGACGTGGATACGAACCAGTATACAGGGGGTATCAGTCTGAATGTATTTGGACCTTCACCGGTGGCACGAGGAGGTGAGTTGAGATTTTTGGGAAGTGGAATGGATCAGGTAACGGCTGTATGGATTCCGGGAAGCGGAGACGTTACGGAGATAAGAGTGATCAGTGATACGGAAATCCGTATCACTGTTCCTCAGGATGCCGAACCGGGACAGTTGGTGTTGAGAACGCCGCAAGGGGATATCACGACACAGACTGAACTGACGTTTACCGAACCGATTTCTATTGATGAGTTGAGTCCGTTGTCGGTGTTGCCGGGCGATGAACTGACGATTAAAGGGGATTATCTGAATTTGATCAATGAGGTGATTTTTGCAGATAATGTGACGGTTTCAGCCGAGGATTTTGTAGCTCACGACCGGAAAACCATTTGTTTGACGGTACCTCAGGAAGCTCAAAGCGGACAGGTTATCTTGTCGGACGGAGCAGAATTGCCTAACCTGATTTACTCGGAAGAGGAGTTGACAGTAGTGTTGCCTGCTGTGGAAACCGTAGCCGAACTGCAGCATGCAAACCCCGGTGACCGTATCTCGGTAGATGGTTCTCATCTTGACTTGGTGAAAGAAGTACTGATGCCTGACGGTACTGCAGTGGAGTTTGCTCTCGAAGGTGATCACACTCTTTCTTTTGTATTGCCTGCCAATGCTTCCGACGGTGAGATTGTGATGGTTCCGGCTTCGGAAGTGAAGGTGGTGATAGCTCATCTGACTATGGCGGTTCCTTCAAAGGTTGTGGCAAGTCCGGCTTCAGGTATCCGTGGTGGAGACGAGATACTTCTTACGGGTAGTTCACTGGATCTGGTAGTCGACCTTTCTTTCCCGGGAGTAGATGAAAAGGTGCTTCCGGCAGCTCAGTCGGAAAATGAACTGAGAGTTGTAGTACCTGAAAAAGCCCAGAGCGGACAGTTGGTATTGAATACCGGCAGCGGAAAACAGGTAAGTGTGGCTATTGAAACCTTGAAGCCTCAGGTCGACAGTTATCTTCCTGCTGAGGTTCCTGCCGGAGAAGCGCTGCTGATAAAGGGACAGAACCTGGATTTGGTTGCTTCGGTTACGTTTGCCGGAGGACAGACTGTGGAAGTGACTGCACCGGCTGCCGATGAATTGCAGGTATCCGTGCCGATGGAAGCAGAAAGTGGAAATGTGACCTTGAATATGCATAACGGGGAAATGGTCGAGGGCCTGTGGCTCAATGTTTCCAAACCGCAATGCTGCTATGTGATGGAGCTTCCGGAAAAGGTAGAAGCCGGTGCTTTGCTCGAACTGGAAGTGGCCAACGGAGATAAGTTGCAGCATGTCACAGTCAACGGTACTCAGGTTCAGTTTATCCTGCGCGACTCGAAACTTCTGGTTTCTTTGCCTGCCGATGTAATCGGTGCTGCCGTGATTGAACTGGTTTCTTCTAATGGAACAATATCTTATACGATTCAGGTAGAGGGCGCTATGGGAATGTGTATTTTTGAAGGTCCTCTGGTGATAGGTGCATGGGAACGGTCTGCACAAATTCCTGCCGGTCAGTTTGCTGATGCGCAGGTAGGACAGGTCATCACTGTAGTGGTTACGGATTTGCTGTCGGGTGCACAGGGCTCATTCAAGAATGGCAACTGGGCAGCCATTGCACCGGACACTGAGTATTTCAATATTGATGGCAATTTCTCTTTGGAAATCACTTCTGAGATTCTTTCTCAGTTGCAGAGTGGGGGACTGATTGTCAGCGGACAGAACTATACAATTGATTCAGTATATATTAAATAAAAACAGATATGAATAGGGTTTATAAATATTTTTTGTTGTTCGTCACACTATTTGCTATCGTTTCATGCTCTACTGCAGTAGAGCATGAAATTGCGCAAGTGGCTTCTCCCGTGTTCCTTTCTTCCACTCCGGCTTCCGGAGCATCTGGAGTTAAACCGGGAAATGTGACCATCAGTATTACTTATGATAAGAATGTCTTTTTTGCCTCACAGAAAAAGGATCAGCTGCTGATTTCGAACGGGGGTAGTATCGTCAAGGCCGACGTCATCGGTTCCAGTCCGACGTTGGTGGTAGAGGTCAACTGCCCTTCACGGAATACGTCTTATACACTTACTGTTCCGGAAGGTCTGGTAACGGGCCCCAATGCAATGCCGGCACCGGCAGTAGAGGTCAGCTTTACGACTCAGGGGCTGGATATGCAGCCGGTAAATACACTGACACCCGAAGCACAGAAGGTCTATGACTTCTTGCAGGCTACTTATGAGCAGAAGACCATTTCGGGTATGATGGCCAATGTGTCATGGAATGTGGAAGAATCGGAACAGGTGTATGCATGGACAGGAAAATATCCGGCTCTGAACTGCTTCGATTATATTCACCTGAAGGCTTCGGCAGAAGGCAGCTGGATTAATTATGGTGACATTACTCCGGTTTCTGACTGGTGGAATGCGGGTGGTCTGGTAGCTGCCATGTGGCACTGGAACGTACCGGCTTCTGAAGGAAGCGAGAGTCTGACTACTTATAAGGATGAGACTGCTTTTGATATTGATAAGGCCTTTACTGAGGGTACCTGGGAGTATCAGACCGTTCAGGCCGACCTGGAGAAGATTGCCGGATATCTGCAGTTGTTGAAGAACGAAGGTATTCCGGTTATCTGGAGACCGCTTCATGAGGCTGCCGGAGGATGGTTCTGGTGGGGAAAGAATGCGGATAGCTTCAAGAAACTCTGGATTCAGATGTTCGACTATTTTAAGGCTCAGGGCTTGAACAACCTGATCTGGGTATGGACCACCGAAACGGGTGATGCGGATTGGTATCCGGGCGACCAGTATGTGGATGTGGTAGGACGTGATTTGTATGGAAATAGTGCGGCAGACTGTGCTTCTCAGTACCAGACTGTGATTTCCGAGTTTGGCAACAAGATGGTGGCACTGAGCGAATGCGGTGCTTATGTAGATACACAGAGCCCACTCGGCCTGTTGTCCGAACAGTGGACAGCCGGTGCCAGATGGTTGTGGTTTATGCCTTGGTATGATAATGAAGGAGCTTCGCTTTCACATGCCGACAAAGCATGGTGGCAGGATGCCATGTCACAGTCTTATGTGATTTCCCGTGATCAGCTTCCGTCTTTTAAATGATCACAGGGGTGAATGGAGGAATACAGGAAAAAGTGGCTGTGCAGTAAGTATAGCCACTTTTTTTATCATATCGTTCTTCTGTTTCTTCCGAAAAAAGAAAGGTATATGTATATGCTAAAATTGTATCATTTCGCAGGAGGTAATTTCTTTATCTTTGCTGATGTTAAATAGAAAACTAATTATTATGAAAATACCAAGGTTTATTGTGACAATGATGATTGTTGGAACGGGTTTGGCGGGCTGTTCTTCTCGCCAGAATAATGAAACTGAAATAACTAAGACTTCTGAGGCGCAGGCCATGCTGAAGACACTGAAATCTCTGCCTGCACAGCATAAGTTTATGTTTGGTCATCACGACGATCCGGTGTACGGTATCGGATGGGATGGGGATGAAAACCGCAGTGACGTGAAGGATGTGTGCGGAGACTATCCTGCCATGATGTCTTTCGATTTGGGACGGATGGAGATTTTTGGCGACAAGACACTGGATAATGTGAAGCTGGACCGTATCCGGAAGGAGGTTGTTGCACAGTATGAGCGTGGAGGCATGTCTTCATTCAGCTGGCACGTGGACAATCCGCTCACTGGAAAAGATTCCTGGGACGTGACGGACTCTACGGTGGTGAAGTCGGTATTGCCGGGAGGAGTCAACCATGATAAGTTCTTGGGATGGCTGGATAAGATTGCCGGTTTTATGAATTCTATCCAGACGGCCGACGGAGTGAAGGTGCCGGTACTGTTCCGTCCCTGGCATGAGCATACAGGAAGCTGGTTCTGGTGGGGACAGAATCTGTGTACTGCCGCCGATTACAAGGCACTTTGGAGAATGACTTACGAACGGATGCAGGAGAACGGGGCTACCCAGTTGCTCTATGCATATTCACCGGGTACGGAGCCGAAGGATTCTACAGCCTATCTGGAGCGTTATCCGGGAGATGACATTGTTGACCTGATCGGGGTAGATGCATACCAGTTCGACCGGGAGGCTTATGTCCAGAGTCTGGACAATGCCTTGCGCATCATGGAGCAGGTAGGCAAGGCACACCAGAAGGCCATCGCGGTGACTGAAACCGGATATGAGACGATTCCTGATTCGTTGTGGTGGACGCAGACGCTGATGCCCGTAGTCGAGAAATATCCGGTCAGCTACGTACTGGTATGGAGAAACGCACGCGAACGTGAGAATCATTATTATGCTCCGTATCCGGGACATCCGTCGGCTGCCGATTTTGTAAACTTCTATAACGATCCGCGTACCTTGTTTGCGGGGGATATGAAAACGATTAAATAATCTTATTAAATTTATAGCAATGGACTTGTTCGAAGAAAAAGTAAAAAGATTGTTCGCTCAGCACGAAGAGTTGATAACTCGTAAGAACGAACCTGTGGAGACTACCAACGGTGTGTATACCCGTTATAAATATCCGGTTGTGACTGCGGCTCATACTCCGGTATTCTGGAGATATGATCTTGATGAGAAAACCAATCCGTATCTGATGGAGCGCATCGGCATGAATGCGGCAATGAATTCGGGTGCCATCAAATGGAATGGCAAGTATCTGCTGGTGGTACGTGTGGAAGGAGCCGACCGTAAGTCGTTCTTTGCAGTGGCTGAAAGCCCGAACGGGGTGGACAACTTCCGTTTCTGGGATTATCCGGTTACGATGCCGGATGATGTGATTCCGGCTACCAATATTTATGATATGCGTCTCACGGCTCATGAAGACGGATGGATTTACGGTATCTTCTGTGCCGAACGTCATGATGACAATGCGCCTGCGGGTGACCTTTCTTCGGCTACGGCTACTGCGGCCATTGCCCGTACGAAGGATTTGAAGACTTGGGAGCGTCTGCCGGACCTGAAGTCGAAGAGCCAGCAGCGTAACGTGGTGCTGCATCCGGAGTTCGTGGATGGAAAGTATGCATTGTATACTCGTCCTCAGGATGGGTTTATTGATGCCGGAAGCGGTGGCGGTATCGGATGGGCGCTGGTGGATGACATCACTCATGCCGAAGTGAAGGAGGAGAAAATCATTGACTTCCGTTATTATCATACCATCAAGGAGGTGAAGAACGGTGAGGGTCCTCATCCTATCAAGACGTCGAAGGGATGGTTGCACCTGGCACACGGGGTGCGTGGCTGTGCGGCCGGACTGCGTTATGTATTGTACATGTACATGACTTCACTGGAAGATCCGAGCAAGCTGATTGCGGCTCCTGCCGGTTATTTCATGGCTCCAGAAGGGGAAGAGCGTATCGGAGATGTATCGAACGTATTGTTTACGAACGGATGGATTGCCGATGAGGATGGCAAGGTGTTCATTTATTATGCTTCTTCGGATACCCGTATGCATGTGGCTGTTTCTACGGTTGACAAACTGGTGGATTACTGTATGAATACTCCTCAGGACGGACTGACTACGACGGCTTCTGTGGAAACGTTGAAGAAGTTGATTGACAAGAATATGAAATTGATGAAAAAATAATTTAGAAAGTAAGTACTGCTATGATAAAACTCACGGAAAAGATAGGGTATGGCTTTGGGGATATGGCTTCTTCCATGTTCTGGAAATTGTTCGGCGCCTACCTGATGATATTTTATACAGATGTGTTCGGACTGCCTGCTGCCATGGTGGGTACGATGTTTCTGGTAACCCGTATTTGGGACTCTGTGTTCGACCCGATTGTGGGGGTAGTGGCCGACCGTACGTCGAGCCGGTGGGGTAAGTTCCGTCCATACTTGTTGTACCTGGCTGTTCCGTTTGCGCTGATAGGAGTACTTACTTTTTATACGCCTCCCTTTGGCAATACCGGAAAGCTGATTTATGCTTATGTCACTTATTCGCTGATGATGATGGTGTACTCCGGTATTAATGTGCCTTATGCTTCGCTGCTTGGGGTGATGAGTCCGGATCCGGCAGAGCGGAATACGTTGTCTACTTACCGTATGATGTTTGCCTACCTGGGCAGTTTCATCGCACTGCTGCTGTTTATGCCGATGGTCAATTTGTTCAGTGGCGGAAGCAAGGAGCCGGCCGACCAGCAGTGGGGATGGTGTATGGCGGTGATTGTCATTGCCGTGATGTGTGCATTGCTTTTCTTCGGATGTTTTGCGTGGACCCGGGAGCGGGTAAAGCCTATTAATGACAAAAAGACGTCTTTGAAGACAGATGTCAAGGATTTGTTTCATAATCATCCGTGGTGGATTCTGTTTGGTGCGGGCGTGGGTACGCTGGTGTTCAACTCCATCCGCGATGGGGCGGCAGTGTATTACTTTAAGTATTTTGTGGTAGAAGAGGAATATCAGAGCATTTCACTCATGGGGGTATCGTTCGTGCTGAGCGGACTGTACTTGTCCATAGGGCAGATAGCGAATATTGTGGGTGTGATTCTGGCGGCACCGTTGAGCAACCGGTTGGGAAAAAAGAATACTTTTGCATTGGGAATGCTGGTGGCTTCGGTGTTGAGTGTCATTTTTTTCTGGTTCGACAAGGATGACCTGGTACTGATTTTTGTGTTCCAGTGCCTGATCAGTGTGTGTGCCGGATGTATTTTCCCGCTGCTGTGGTCAATGTATGCGGACTGTGCCGATTTCTCGGAACTGAATACGGGCAACCGTGCGACGGGACTGATATTCAGTGCTTCGTCCATGAGCCAGAAATTCGGATGGGCCATCGGTACGGCAGTGACCGGCTGGCTGCTGTCTTTCTTCGGTTTCCAGGCCAATGCCGTGCAGACTGAGGAGACCATTCATGGCATCAAGATGTTCCTGAGTCTGTTGCCTGCGGCCGCAGCTTTCATTTCTGTACTATTTATTTGTTTTTATCCGCTGGGTGAGCAGAAGATGAGAGGTATAATGAAAGAGTTGAACCTAAAAAGAAATTCGGAAAATGTGTAAGGAACTGTTGAAGAAGTTGTGTGCCGAGACAAAGGCGGAACTTGAAAATAATATTTTGCCGTTCTGGATGACGGTGATGGTCGACCGTGAACGGGGAGGTTTTTATGGCCGGATTACGGGTGAGGATGTGCTGGAAGAGACTGCTTCGAAGGGGGCTATCCTGAATGCGCGTATTTTATGGACGTTTTCTGCGGCTTATCGTTTGCTGGGAAAGCGTGAGTATCTGGAAACGGCTACGCGTGCCAAGCGGTACCTGATTGATTATTTTTATGACCCTGAGTTCGGTGGGGTTTACTGGGAACTGGACTGCCAGGGTAAACCGCTGGATACCAAGAAGCAGATTTATGCGCTGGGGTTTGCGATTTACGGATTGAGTGAGTATGCAAGGGCTACGGGCGATGAAGAAGCACTAAAATATGCAAAGTGCTTGTTTGATTCAATTGAAAAATATAGCTTTGATAGAGAGAAGAACGGTTACCTGGAGGCTTTGACCCGCGACTGGCAACCGATAGCGGATATGCGGCTGAGTGACAAGGATGAGAATGAAAAGAAGACAATGAATACGCACTTGCACATTCTGGAGCCGTATACCAATTTGTACCGGGTATGGAAGGATGAGCGTCTTAAGGCTCAGATCCGGAACCTGGTGAATTTGTTCCTGGACAAGATTCTGGATGCGGAGACTTGTCACCTGAATCTGTTTTTCGAGGATGACTGGACCAACAAGTACCGGATTGTGTCGTATGGACACGATATTGAGGCTTCCTGGCTGATTCATGAAGCGGCGCTGGTGTTGGAGGATGAGGATTTGCTGAAGAAGGTGGAGCCGCTGATTGTGAAGATTGCTGAGGCTGCCGACGAGGGACTGAATCCGGATGGAAGCATGATTTATGAGAATTTTATCGACAAGCAGAAGGTCGACCGGGAACTTCACTGGTGGGTACAGGCCGAGAATGTCGTGGGTCATGTGAATCTGTATCAGCATTTTGGCGACAGAAAGGCTTTGGAAAAAGCGCTGTTGTGCTGGGATTTCATCCGGGAGAAACTGGTGGACAAGGAAAAGGGCGAATGGCACTGGAGCTTGTATGCCGATGGTACGGTGAACACGAAAGACGATAAGGCAGGGTTCTGGAAATGTCCGTATCATAACGGCCGGATGTGCATGGAGATTCTCGAGCGCTTTTGCCGTTGACACGAAAATTGGGATTTTTGTCAGATAATAATATGAAAAACGGAGTTATGAAAAACATTCGAAATTTTGCAATGGCTTCGGTCGTTTGTGCCGGTTGTCTGTCGGGAATGGCTCAGTCTCTGCCTGCCATCCCTTCCGATCCGGTGATTGAGGCGAATATTCAGGAATGGTTGAAAAAGATGACGCTCGAAGAAAAAATCGGGCAGATGTGTGAGATTACGGTGGATGTGGTAACGGATTTTCCGGGAAGCAAGGAGGGCTTTAAACTGAGTGAGGCCATGCTGGATACGGTAATCGGAAAGTATAAGGTCGGTTCCATCTTGAATGTGCCGCTCAGTGTGGCACAGAAAAAGGAGGTATGGGCCGAGGCTATCCGGAAGATTCAGGAAAAATCGATGAAAGAGATAGGTATCCCTTGTATTTATGGGGTTGACCAGATTCATGGTACTACTTATACACTGGACGGTACCTTGTTTCCTCAAGGGGTTAATATGGGAGCTTCCTTCAACCGCGAACTGGTAAGACGGGGGGCTGAGATTTCAGCCTATGAGACCAAGGCTGGCTGTATTCCATGGACTTACGCTCCGGTGGTTGACCTGGGACGGGATCCTCGCTGGCCCCGTATGTGGGAAAACTACGGAGAGGACTGTTACGTGAATGCGGAAATGGGAGTGGCTGCTGTAAAGGGCTTTCAGGGAGAAGACCCTAATCACATCGGTGAGTATCGGGTAGCTGCGTGCATGAAGCATTATATGGGATACGGAGTGCCGGTTTCGGGTAAGGACCGTACGCCGTCTTCGATTTCGCGTTCCGACTTGCGTGAAAAGCATTTTGCTCCTTTCCTTGCTGCCGTGAAGGCGGGGGCCTTGTCGGTGATGGTTAATTCAGGGGTAGATAATGGAATGCCGTTCCATGCCAACCGTGAGTTGCTTACCGATTGGCTGAAAGAGGATTTGAACTGGGACGGAATGATTGTGACCGACTGGGCGGATATCAACAACCTTTGTACGCGCGACCATATTGCGGCAACCAAGAAGGAGGCGGTTAAAATTGCTATTAATGCGGGTATCGACATGTCGATGGTGCCTTATGAGGTCAGCTTCTGTGATTATCTGAAAGAGCTGGTTCAGGAAGGTGAGGTACCCATGAGCCGTATTGATGATGCAGTGGCCCGTGTCCTGCGTTTGAAATACCGTTTGGGACTGTTTGAGCATCCTTATTGGGATATCCGGAAGTACGATAAGTTTGGTTCGGCTGAGTTTGCCGCTGAGGCTTTGCAGGCTGCCGAGGAATCAGAAGTCTTGCTGAAGAATGAGGGCGGTATCCTTCCTTTGCGCAAGGGAACGAAGATATTGCTTGCCGGTCCTAATGCCAATTCCATGCGTTGCCTGAACGGAGGCTGGTCGTACAGCTGGCAGGGGCATCGTGCCGATGAGTTTGCAGGGGCATATCATACGATTTATGAAGCCTTGTGCGATAAGTTCGGAACACAGAATATCGTATACGAACCGGGTGTGACTTATGCGCCTTATAAGAATGACAACTGGTGGGAAGAGAATGAACCGGAAATTGATAAGGCTGTTAAGGCTGCTGCAGGTGTGGATGTGATCGTGGCTTGCATCGGAGAGAATTCTTATTGTGAGACTCCGGGAAATATGAACGACCTGACATTGTCGGCCAACCAGCGTAACCTGGTGAAGGCACTTGCCAGTACAGGCAAGCCGGTGGTATTGATCCTGAATCAGGGTCGTCCGCGTATCATCAATGATATTGTGCCTTTGGCCAAAGCGGTGGTGAATGTCATGTTGCCGGGTAACTACGGCGGAGATGCATTGGCCAATCTGCTGTCGGGTGATGCAAACTTCAGTGCCAAAATGCCGTTTACTTATCCTAAATACGTGAACATGTTGCCTAACTACGATTATAAGTCGTGCGAGAACATGGGACAGATGGGAGGTAATTATAATTATGATGCGGTAATGGATGTGCAGTGGCCGTTTGGTTACGGATTGAGTTATACGACTTATGCTTACCGTAATTTACGGGTGGACCGTACGGAGTTTGTGGCTTCCGATGAACTGGTCTTCTCTGTCGATGTGACTAATACCGGCAAGGTGGAAGGCAAGGAGAGTGTATTGCTCTACTCAAAGGACGTGGTGGCAAGCAGCACTCCTGATAATATACGTTTGCGTAACTTTGAAAAGATTTCCTTGAAACCGGGAGAAACAAAGACGGTTACCATGAAATTGAAAGGAAGTGACCTTGCCTTTGTGGGATACGACGGTAAATGGCGTCTGGAAAAAGGCGATTTTATAATCAAATGCGGTGATCAGCAGTTGGATATCTGTTGCCAGGAAACTAAGGTTTGGGAAACTCCTAATCGTTGAATTGGATATTCTTTATGATAGACTTGAAGACGGCAGTTGCATGGTAGTATGCAGCTGCCGTTTTTTTGTCTGTGAAAAGTGGTTGTTAAAATCTGATATGCAAGTTGGTATATCTATTAAAATGTGTTATAAAACACGTTTTTAGGGAAGGATTGCTTGGAGTTACCAATTAAATCCGTACCTTTGTATTGTGTTTTTCATAGTATTAGATTTAAGGTTAACAAAGGTTGGAGTACAGCGGTACTCCTTTTTTTATTTATAGTCTTTCCTTTTTATTTACACTCCTTTTTTATTTACAGTACTTCCTTTTGACTGTGGAGGTATATCTATTTCAGAAGTTTGTCTTATCTTCTTTGTAGTGGAACCCCAATATTGACGGCTTTGATTTTAATCTGTTCCGTCATGCGCAGATTTCTTTAGTTTTCTTTTGTCTTTTCTGTACGCTTTTATGTGATTGCATTTTCTGCATCTTATTATTTATTGGTTTGAAAATCGGTCTGATGTTTCTGGGAAACGACAGATATGATGCTTTGTTAATCCAATATAGGTGTTTGGCTGCCTTCATAAAGGCGTTTGGTTGAAAAGGTGGCGGTCTTTTTCCAAAAGCTGGCGATATTTTCCCAGAAGGTGGCGGTCTTTTCCCTGATCTTTTGTTTTGCGTGGGAAAAAACATAAGGGAATATTTCCTTTTCTGCGGTGTTTCTTTTCCGGAAGATGATGGTTATGGGGCAATCAGACGTGGTTGGGATGCGGAATCCTGCATTATATTGCAGGATTTTTTTGTTTGTTCACTGTCATGGTTTGTTGTTCGGTTATAAATTTCTGCATTATATTGCAGGATTTTTTGTTTTGTTCACTGTCATAGTCTGCAGTTCGGATATGAATTTCTGCATTATATTGCAGGATTTTTTGTTTAGTTCTCTGTCATAGTCTGCAGTTTGGGCATAAATTTCTGCATTATATTGTAGGATTTTTTGTTTTGTTCACTGTCATGGTTTGTTGTTCGTATATGAATTTCTGCATTATATTGCAGGATTTTTTGTTTTGTTCACTGTCATAGTCTGCAGTTTGGATATGAATTTCTGCATTATATTGCAGGAATTTTTGATGTGTGCATTGTCATGGTTTGTTGTTCGTATATGAATTTCTGCATTATATTGCAGGATTTTTAGAATGTATATTTGAATTTTTTGCTGGATTGTGTACCCTGTCCGTCCATCCGGACTGTTTTTCCGGCTGCCTTATTCCCGAAAAATTTCACTTTTCTTCTTCTTTGTTTCCTGTTCCTGGGCAATTTTGTCTTTCTGTCATCGTCTGTTTCCCGTATTTTTTCCTGGCGTTTTCCGGTTCTCTCTGTTATAATATATATAATAATGTGTACAGGATTTTGTATCCGGACTTGAAGTTGAAAAAATGCATTGCGTAACGTATTGTTTTACAACGTATTTTAACCAAAGTGTGAAAAAAGTCAGAAAAAAAGTGTGCGTGATACTTGCAGAACCGGAAAAAGTGCGTACCTTTGCAACCGCTTTCGAGAGGGAAAGACGTTAGAAACAGTGACATGCTGAAGCAGAGTGCAAGTGTCGGAGTGACTCCAGCTAGCTGCACCGAGTATCTTACCTTACACAGTGTAAGGGAGCGAGAAAGGGTAAGCCTGGTCATCCGGACCGCCTGAAAAACTTTTTTGAAAAAAAACTTCGAAAAAATTTGGCGGTTTAAAATAAACCGCTTAACTTTGCAAACGCTTTCGACAACAAAACGAAAGTAGAAAACGAAAAGAAATAGTTCTTTGAAAGACTTTAGATAAACAAACAAGATGTAGTACAAGAAACGTCTTATATATAATGTATAGGACAGAAAGAACCGTCAATACTTTAATCAAGTAAAGAAAATAATCGGTTTCCTGAACAGAGACAAAAACTACTCGCAAGAGTAAAAAGATATTTTACAATGAAGAGTTTGATCCTGGCTCAGGATGAACGCTAGCTACAGGCTTAACACATGCAAGTCGAGGGGCAGCGGGATTGAAGCTTGCTTCAATTGCCGGC
>NZ_JABSOE010000024.1 GCF_013618865.1 Phocaeicola faecicola | reverse complement strand
TATCAAGGATCTATTTAGCCATGCTGAATACGACATCCTTTACAAAAATGACGGTCAGCTAGAATTGGATTTTACATCATAATGAGCCATATTGAGATGTTTTACATTTTTTAAGAGACACTAGTGGTCCTGATTATTGATGACGAGGAAGGGGCCATTGAGAATCTGATATTGTGCTTGAAGCGTTATCCGTTTCTTACGGTAGAGGGAACGGCCAAAAACGGAAAGAGTGGAATAAAACTTCTGGACAAGGTACATCCCGACTTGCTTTTCCTGGATGTGGAACTGCCGGATATGGAAGGCATGGACTTGCTGCTGCAGATTAAGGATACGCTTTCCTGGAACATGAAGGTGGTGTTCTATACGGCATACAACAAGTATGTGATCGATGCCTTGCGTTCTTCGGCATTCGATTTCCTGCAGAAGCCGGTCGACAAGGATGAGCTGCATACGGTGGTTTCCCGTTTCATAGAGAATGAAAGCGGGAGCGGCGGTGAGCGGATTGCACAGGCAGAAGTGGAGAAGCCTTTTCTGATTGTGACCCCGACGGGTGACCTGCGCTTTTTGCGTGCTTCCGAAATCGGGTATTTCCGCTATTTGTCGAACCGCAAGATTTGGGAGGTAGTGCTTGCCAACGGTCATTTTCTGCCTTTAAAACGGAATACGAAGGCCGAACAGCTCTGCTCGTTCGATCCGATGTTTGTGCAGATTCACCAGTCGTATATCATCAATATGCACTATCTGCTGATGGTTCAGGATAATCATTGTGTGATGTATCCTCCTTTTGACCATATTGATGAACTGACGGTTTCAAAGAAATACAAAAAGGAAATCATGGAAAGATTTTGTCAACTTTAATTGGGAAATTTCAGGGGAAATATCTGATGGGCAAGTCCGCCGGGTTTTATGAGATATTGAATAAAAAAAAGAGTTGATAATCTCATTTTTCTCTACGATAGGATAGTTTTTTTAGTTGATAGTCTATATTATTATGTTAATAAATTTTTATTTAAAATATTTTAAGTATCTTTGCGTAAAAATAAATTAACAAAGTTAAGTAGTATGATGAATTGTAAAAAGGTTTTATTGATTTGTGCAAGTTTATTGGTTGGGGAATTTGCTCATGCACAGTATTTGCGGACTTCTTATTTTATGGAAGGAACGTCTTCACGTTTGCAGTTGAATCCTGGTTTACAGCCGATGAGAGGCTATTTTAACTTTCCGGTAGCAGGTTCTTTCAACGTAGGTGCTTCTTCAAATGTATTGGGAACTGAAGATATTATCGATATTCTGGATTCTGGTTCTAACCTGTTTACCAACGATGCATTGTATAGCCGTCTGAAGACGGACAACCGCCTGAATGTGAATCTGAATACGGATATCTTGTCCTTCGGTTGGTATAAGGGTAAAAATTTCTGGACCTTTAACGTAGGTCTGCGGACTGATATCGGGGCTTCAATTCCTAAGAATATGTTCGATTATTTGCGTAACGCTGACCAGTTGAGCACTACAAACCTCAAGGGAGAAATTTCTAACATGACCCTCGATGTCAATGCATATGCTGAAGTCGGATTGGGATATTCACGTGCCATCAATGACCGCTTGACAGTGGGTGGACGTGTAAAAGTTTTGCTGGGATTGGCAAATGCTCAGCTCGATGTGGATCAGTTCTCTGTAGATATGAATCTTCCGGAAAATCCGGAAAATCCCGATAGCTGGAATGCCGGACAGCAGTATCATGCAAACGTAGCTTCTCATGCTCATGTAACTACTACCATGAAGGGGGGAGGCTTGAGTTTCTCTCAGGATGGAAATAAGATTGACGGTTTTGACTTTGACTTCGATAACTTCGGAATTGCCGGTAAGGGATTCGGTATCGACTTGGGTGCCAGCTACAAACTCTTCGACAACGTGACTTTGTCGGCTGCTGTGCTCGACCTGGGCTTCCTGAAATGGGATGCTTCATGTACTACCGTGGCAACTTCCGATCAGGACGAACAGATTACAATCGACCAGAACAATTATACTGAGTATGTTGACGGTGACTTCCTGAGCCTGGAACGTTTTAACCTGACGAAAGACGAAGAAGCTGTTTCTGACAGAAAGGTTAAACTGGCTTCTACAGTGTTGCTGGCCGGTGAATACGCTCTCTTCAACAACAAACTGAGTGTGGGTGCTATGTATACTGCACGCTTTGTACAGCCTAAGACATTGAACGAACTTACTTTCTCGGCTACTTTCCGTCCGAAGAACTGGTTCAATGCAGCTGTCAGCTACTCACCGATTCAGGCAAGCGGAAAATCTTTGGGTGTAGCCCTGAAGTTTGGTCCGTTGTTTGTGGGAACCGACTATATGTTCTTTGGATCTAACTCAAAGACTGTAAACGGTTTCGTCGGAATCTCATTCCCGTTGGGAAAGAAGAGAAGCGAGACAATCTAAATTTTTTCTCTCTTATATAGTTAGGTAGAAAGGTACCTTGATTTTATTACGGCGGTTTTTGTTAATTGAGGTACTTATAAAGAGGAAGGCTCTACAATCCTGGTGAATAACCCTGTCTGTCTTTTTAATGTTCACCCGGAGGTCTTCCTCTATTTTTTTATCCGATAGCAAGGGATTTCATCTTTTCTCCCTTCAGATTATATACGGTAACGGTTCCGTTTTCATAGACTGCAAATGTTTCGGTATTCCCTCCTTTCGGAAAGGTAACCGATCCGGTATTGCAGACAGTCGTACCGTCTTCCTTTTTTTCCAGTTTCCACAGATGGGTGTGTCCATAGAAGAAGCAGTCGTGCTTTCCCAGCGGCATCTTTTCCTCGTGGTAGATATGGCCGTGAGTCAGGAAGAGTTTCTTTCTGTTGTCGACTACCAGCGCATAATCGGCCAGGATAGGGAAGTGCAGCAACATCTGGTCCACTTCCGAGTCGCAGTTGCCCCTTATCGCAATGATGCGGTCGGACATCTCATTCAGTCTTCTTGCTATTTCCTGCGGGTTGAGGCCTTCCGGAATCCGGTTTCTCGGACCATAGTTCAAGATATCTCCCAGAATCAGCAGCATGTCGCAACCCTGCTTGTCAAAGAAATCCAGTACGCTCTCCAATGCCGGCAGAGAGCCGTGGATGTCGGATACAATCAAATATTTCATCTTTTTCCTATTTGTGTGGGTTAGTATTTTACGGTAAAAGTAAGAAGATTTGGGGACATTTCCTCCCGGACGGTCATTCTTTTCCTTCCCCTTCCGGCAGGCATCCCTTTATTTCCCCTTTTTACGGCCTGTACGCTTCGGATACCCGACGGGCGGATATTTGCCCTCATGCCGTTCATACCCAGAAAAAAAGCGGCTGGAGAAGGCTCTCCAACCGCTTTCGTTATTTATCAGGATAATTTTCTATGCGTAGGAAATTATTCTTCGTTGCTCCAATCCATTGCAGCCATACGCTTGTAAGAAGCATAACGTTTCTTAGCCATGTCTTCGCAAGCAGCAAACAGGTCAGCAGCTTCAGCAGGATACTGTTTCATTACAGAAGCGAAACGAACTTCGCCCTTCAGATAATCCTGGAAACCTTCCCAGTTCGGTTCCTTAGAGTCGAGTGAGAACGGATTCTTACCTTCTTCTTCCAGAGCCGGGTTGAAGCGCCACAAGTGCCAGTAACCGCATTCTACAGCCTTAGCCTCTTCAGCCTGAGATTTACCCATACCGGCTTTCAGACCGTGGTTGATACATGGAGCGTAAGCGATTACCAATGACGGACCTGGATAAGCTTCAGCTTCGCGGATAGCCTTCAAAGTCTGAGCCTGGTCAGCACCCATTGCAATCTGAGCTACGTATACATAACCGTAAGTAGTGGCAATCATACCCAGGTCTTTCTTGCGTACGCGCTTACCAGAAGCGGCAAACTTAGCGATAGCACCCAGAGGAGTAGCCTTAGAAGACTGACCACCTGTGTTAGAGTAAACCTCAGTATCCAGTACCAGGATGTTAACGTCTTCGCCAGAAGCAATTACGTGATCCAGACCACCGTAACCGATATCGTAAGAAGCACCGTCACCACCGATAATCCACTGTGAGCGTTTTACCAGATAGTCTTTGAATTCAGCGATAGTAGCGCAGTAAGAGCATTTGTCTTTTGCAGCTTCTACCAGCGGAATGATCTTTTCAGCAGCAGCCTTGCTCTTGTCAGCATCGTTGCGGCCTTCGATCCATTCCTGGAATGCTTCTTTGTATTCTGCTGGAGTACCTTCTGCAGCGATAGCAGCCTTCATAGCTTCTTCCAGACGGTTGCGCAGTTTCTTGTTAGCCAATTCCATACCCAGACCGAATTCGCAGAAGTCTTCGAACAATGAGTTAGCCCAAGCCGGACCCTGACCCTTTTCGTTAGTAGTATAAGGAGTTGAAGGAACTGAACCAGAGTAGATAGAAGAACATCCGGTAGCGTTAGCAACCATTTCACGGTCACCGAACAACTGAGAAATCAGTTTTACGTACGGAGTTTCACCACAACCAGAGCAAGCTCCAGAGAACTCGAACAACGGAGTAGCGAACTGAGAGTTCTTCACGTTAGCCTTGATGTCTACCAGGTGCTGTTTTGACTTCACGTTGTCAGCGCAGTAAGTCCAGTTAGCAGCTTCACCCAACTGAGTTTCAAGCGGCTTCATAGTCAGCGCCTTGCCACCCTTCTTCGGGTTGCCCGGACATACGTCAGCACAGTTACCGCAACCCAGACAGTCGAGAACGTCTACCTGTACACGGAATGTCATGCCGTCGAACTGCTTACCTACAGCCTTCAGAGTAGTGAAGTTAGCGCCAGCCTGTTCGTTAGCGTCGAGTACGAACGGACGGATAGCAGCGTGAGGACAAACGTAAGCACACTTGTTACACTGGATACAAGTTTCAGGATTCCATTCCGGAACGAATGCAGCAACACCACGTTTTTCGTATTTAGCTGTACCCTGATGCCAAGTACCGTCTTCGATGCCCTTGAATGCAGAAACCGGCAGCAAGTCACCGTCCTGAGCATTGATCGGACGAACTACTTCGTTGATGAATGCAGGATCGTTGTTGGCAGCAGCAGCTTCTACTTCCAGAGTAGCCCATGCCGGATCTACAGTCAGCTGTTTGTATTCACCACCACGGTCAACAGCTGCGTAGTTCTTGTTGACTACGTCTTCACCCTTCTTGCCGTAAGACTTCACAATGAACTTCTTCATCTGTTCTACAGCCAGATCAACAGGAATTACGCCTGTGATACGGAAGAATGCAGACTGCAGGATAGTATTGGTACGGTTACCCAGACCGATTTCCTGAGCAATCTTAGTTGCGTTGATATAGTAAACAGTAATGTTGTTTTCAGCGAAATACTTCTTCACTTTGTTCGGCAGGTTCTTAGCCAGTTCTTCACCTTCCCAGATAGTGTTCAGCAAGAAAGTACCGTTCTTACGCAAACCGCGAGTTACGTCGTACATGTGCAGGTAAGCCTGTACGTGGCAAGCTACGAAGTTCGGAGTATTTACCAGGTAAGTAGAGCGGATCGGATGATCACCGAAACGCAGGTGAGAACAAGTGAAACCACCTGACTTCTTAGAGTCGTATGCGAAGTAAGCCTGGCAATACTTGTTAGTGTTGTCACCGATGATTTTTACTGAGTTCTTGTTGGCACCTACTGTACCGTCAGCACCCAGACCGTAGAACTTAGCTTCGAACATACCTTCGCCGCCCAGTGCGATTTCTTCTTTCTGAGGCAGAGAAGTGAAGGTTACGTCGTCTACGATACCTACAGTGAAGTGATCTTTCGGCATCGGCAATGCCAGGTTTTCAAATACAGCCAGAATCTGAGCCGGAGTAGTATCCTTAGAACCCAGACCGTAACGTCCACCTACGATAAGCGGAGCATTTTCCTGTCCGTAGAAGCATTCTTTTACATCGAGGAACAAAGGTTCGCCGGTTGCACCCGGTTCCTTAGTACGGTCGAGTACTGCAATACGCTTAGCAGTAGCAGGAACAGCAGCCAGGAAGTGCTTAGCAGAGAACGGACGGTACAAGTGTACAGATACCAGACCTACCTTTTCACCGTTAGCTACCAGGTGGTCGATTGCTTCACGGGCAGCTTCTGTTACAGAACCCATAGCGATGATTACGCGTTCAGCGTCTTCAGCACCGTAGTAGTTGAACAGACCGTAGTTACGTCCTGTAATCTTGTTGATTTCGTTCATGTATTCTTCTACGATAGCAGGAACTGCATCATAGAACGGATTGCAAGATTCTCTGTGCTGGAAGAAGTGATCCGGGTTTTCAGCCATACCGCGAGCCACCGGTTTGTTAGGTGACAATGCACGTTCACGGAATTCAGCCAGAGCCTTCTGGTCTACCAGCGGAGCCAGGTCTTCGTTTTCCAGCATTTCAATCTTCTGGATTTCGTGAGAAGTACGGAAACCGTCGAAGAAGTTGATGAACGGAACGCGAGATTTAATTGTTGACAAGTGAGCCACACCGGCCAGGTCCATAACTTCCTGTACAGAACCTTCGCACAACATGGCAAAGCCAGTCTGGCGTGCAGACATCACATCCTGGTGATCACCGAAGATACACAGTGCATGAGAAGCCAGCGTACGAGCTGATACATGGAATACACATGGCAAGAACTCACCTGCAATTTTATACATGTTAGGGATCATCAGCAGAAGACCCTGAGAGGCAGTATAAGTAGTTGTCAATGCACCCGCCTGAAGAGAACCGTGTACTGCACCGGCAGCACCACCTTCAGATTGCATTTCCTGAACCAAGACAGTTTCGCCGAAGATGTTTTTACGACCTGCGGCTGCCCATTCGTCTACATATTCAGCCATTGTAGATGACGGGGTGATAGGGTAGATAGCTGCAACTTCTGAGAACATATATGAAATATGTGCTGCAGCCTGGTTACCATCACAAGTGATGAATTTTTTTTGTTTAGTCATACAATTACTAATTTTTTATTAGGTAATAAAGTCATTTTATTCTTTCAATCAGGCACACCGGGAATCAGTACAGGAAGCCGAAGAGCCAGAGCGGAATCTGGTTGCCGTGTCCAAGCTCTGTCTTGTGCATGGCGTAATAGACATTCGGATTGCTCTTGAACTTCGCCCCTTCCGTGCAGATCCTGAAATGGATGTTTCCGTCGACAAGGAAAGAAGTTCCCTTTTCCCCTTTGTTGACCTTATGGTCCTTCCACATGGTGTTCACGAAGAACGTTTCCAGTACGTCCTGTTCCTCCACCTTCACCGGGTAGATGCTGTACATCAGGTTGGTGTTGTGCATCATGATCTTCGACGGCTTCTTGGGGAATACCTCTCCCTGCGGATATACCATGTTGATCAGTCGTGCATCGGCCAGGTATTTGATGTAATTCATTACCGTTGCCCGGGAAGTCTGTATCTCTGCGGCCAGCTGACTCACGTTCGGAGCCACCGGACCGTCCACTGCCAACAAATATAATAATTTTTTGATTTTGGAAAGATATTTCAGCTCGATTTGTTTTATCAGCAGAATATCTACCTCAATCATCATGTTCATGGTTTTCAGCAGGTTTTCCGAAAAGTTCCGTTTTTCCAGGAAGAACGGATAGAAACCATGATGGATATAGTCCTGAAAGTAATTGAGCGGGTTGATGTGCGGCAATATGGTCTTGGCAATGTGCTCATGATTGTTCAGGATTTCTTCCAGACTGTATGCCGAGAAATGATTGCCGGTCTGCAGGTTCAGGAACTCGCGGAATGAGAATCCGCGCAGGTTGTACGAATGCACAATCCCGTTCAGTTCCGGGTTTTCGTCCTTCAGACGCATTACCGACGAACCGGTGAAGACAATTTTCAGGTTCGGATACCGTTCGTAGCAGGTACGCAGGTCGTGGCTCCAGTCGGGCAACTTGAATACCTGGTCAATGAGCAGCACTTTTCCGCCGCGCTTGACGAACTCCCCCGCAAAATCCACCAGACTATATTGTGAGAAATAGAAATTATTCATGTTCACAAACAGACAGGAGCGGTCGGTTCCATACTTTTCCTTTGCATATTGCAGCAAAAAGGTAGTTTTGCCTACGCCTCGTGTTCCCTTAATTCCTATCAGGCGGGCACTCCAGTCTATCTCGTCCATCAGGTCCCTGCGCACAGGGGCATTGGTGTGTTCAACCAAGTAGTTATGTGTTCGGTAAAATGCTTCCATGAATCTCTGTTTCTTGATGCAAAGATACGAATACTTCCTTAAATTGCAAACTGGAGTTGGCAAATTTTATGTTGTGTGTACGGTTTTTTTCTCCGGTTTCCCGAGGGACTTCCGCCTTGTGTAAACTGCTTCTGTGTGAGTGTTTTTCCTGAAATCTGTGTATCTTTGCACGAGGAAATGTAGGAGAATTATGACTGCTGAAATTTATTTGTTCAATCCGGAAAACGACATGGCGCTGGCCAATTTTACACCTTATTATAAGGTTTCGTCGGAAATTATGCGTATGAAGCACGACCTGGAAATGCTTCCGGCCTGGTTTGCACCGTCGGGGAGCCGGGTCCGGGTAGGCGAGGTTCCGGAAGCTGCGGAATATGCTGCCTGTCTGGCGGAGTGGGGAATCCGTCTGCCGGTGGGCTGGACCGGAGAGTGGGAGGATGCTCCTTATGTGCTGTGGGGATGGAACCCGGCACTGCTGCACACGCTTCGTACGGCAGGTGTTCCTGAGCATCGGCTGCTGACCGACGGGCAGATGCGTCTGCTGCGTGAACTCTCGGGCAGGGAGACGGGCCGCAAGGTACTGTACCGTCTGAAACCGTTGGAGGGAGTGTGCGGTGAGTCGTGGGTCTGCCGTTCTTCGGAGGAAGTCTGTTCTCACCTGGACCGTCTGGGACAAGTCATGCTGAAGGCACCCTGGTCGGGAAGCGGAAGGGGAGTGATGAAGGCAGGTCCGTCCGACTGGAATGCTTCCCTTCAGGGATGGGTGCAGCGGATTATCCGTACACAGGGAGGAATCATGGTCGAACCGCTTTATCAGAAATCCTGTGATTTTGCCATGGAGTTTTATGCGGATGGCAAAGGGCACGTGAACTTTGCCGGCTATTCTTTGTTTGATACTGACGAGCACGGTAATTACAAGGGCAACTTTCTGCTGCCGGATGCGGAAATTGTCCGTTCGCTGACGGCATGGGTGTCTCCGCATACGCTGGATACCGTCCGCGAGGCCTTGCTTGCCGAACTGTCTGCCCTGCTCGGTACGGCGTACCGGGGGTATCTGGGGGTGGATATGATGATTTGCCGGATAGGGGAGAACTGGCAGGTGCATCCCTGCGTGGAAATCAATCTCCGGATGAACATGGGGGTGGTTTCACGGCTGTTCTTCGACCGCTGGATGGATCCGCTGGTACGGGGAAAGTTTGTGGTGGAGCATTACTTTGCGGATGGTGAGGCACTGGAGGCTCATCACCGTTTCCTGGAATCCTGTCCGCTCAGTATACGGGACAACAGAATGACCGGGGGCTATCTTTCACTGACACCGGTAGCCCGTGAGACCCGTTATCAGATTTATGTGCAGGTATCTGCGCCGGCATCGCCGGAAACGGCCGAAGGCTGATTCCTTTTCCCTCTTTTTTTTGTTTCGTATTTTTAGATTATGCGGACGGCTTTTCCTGTCCGCTGATAGTATCACCCTCGTGCGGAAGTTGCCGGACCTCCGCACGAGGGTTTTCCGACTTCCGCATGCAAGTCGGCCGATCTGCATACGGAGGTCGGAGACTCCATACCGGTGGTGACCTGATCCTTACAATAAGTTTTCCGAATCCGAATACGGCAAGTACATAAAAAAACTTGCCCGAAGATACGTGGTCCGTATCCTCGGGCAAGCCCTTATCTTGTGAAGGAAAGCTTCAATTCACTCTCCTCTTTATTCACCTGTTTTCGTGACTCCTGATTAGAAGTACAGATAACGCTGGTCTACGATTTTTGCCTTGTCGCGCAAGTCATAGATGCACTGTCCTGCATAACGTGCTGCCATGTTAGACAGAGTAGCTTCTTCTGTTTTTGCGTCGAATTTCTCAGCACTGTTTTCCTTGTTGTAAACCTGAATCATGTACACACCGGCATTACCCTTGATCGGGGCTGAAACCTTGTTGACTTCAGTCTTGCTGGCGTATGCGCTGATAGCCGGTTCGCTGGCACGTGCTACAGAGATGTAGGCAGGAGCTGCGAAAGTAACGTGTTTTACGCTGTCGCTGACTGCATCCTTCAGACCTTTCACCTGATCCAGGCTAGTGAATCCGTTCATCTGAGCCATGATCTGTTCAGCCTTCTTGTCGCGGATGATTTCAGCTTTCAGCATGTCAGACACCTTGTTGATGCTGGTGTATCCGGCTTTGTTGATGCTCTGCAGTGCCACTACCATCATGTGGTCGTTCTCACCGCATTCGAAGAGCGGAGAAACCTGTCCTTCTTTTGCATCGAATACCCATTTCAGTGCTTCGCGAGTAGACTTCACACCACCTACGTAGTGTTCGTCGCTGCGGAAGTTAGCACGCGGCATCAGTGTATAACCGGCTTCTTCTACGTTCTTTTCCAGGTCGGCCAAAGTAGTGTTCTGTGCTACGAACTGACTGAAATCGTTGTATGCCTTGTTGTAAGTTTCCTTGCTGAATTCTACCTGACGTTTTACGACAGCCACTTTGTATTTGTCCTTGTTGGCTTTCTTGTTCATAACCTGCAGGATGACGTTAGCCTGTCCGATCTTCAGGTTAGCCAGTTCATTTACCGGCTGTGAGATGATGGCATTGATGAACTTCACGTATTCAGCATCCAGGCTGGCACCTTCCCAGCTCTGAGCGTTCACCCATGAAGCTTCTCCGGTCTGTCCGTATTTCTTAGCCAGTTCAGCGAAGTCTGCACCGCCCTTGATGGCATTGAAGATACTGTCAGCCAATGAAGCTGTCTTTTCTTCAGTGTCGGCGGCTACCTGAATCTGACGCAACTGGATAGAGTCAGGAGCGGTAGTCTTGGCAATCAGCTTGAATACGTTGTATGAATCATCGGCCTGGTTGTAGTAAGGACCGTAGATATCGTTTACAGAAGTAGAGTCCAGACGGCTGGCTACATCCGACGGCAATACGCTCTTGTTGACAGGGATGTCTGCATAAGCTACAGAAGAACCTGTAGAGCGGATGAAAGTCGCATAGTTGTCAGTAGTAGCTGCAAGCTGGCTGCTGAATTCAGTTACTTCGTCCTGAACAGCCTTTCTGTCGGCTTCCGACGGAGTGACACGAACGTCGATGTATTTGATGTCGCGTGTTTCAACCGGCTGCTTGAAGAGTTCTTTTCTTTCTTCGTACAGTTTCTTAATCTCATCGTTGGATACAGTCACTGTAGAGTCGCTGATAGAAGCGTAAGGAATACCTGCCAGCAGCAAGTCTGACTGTGCAGTACGGCCGTTGAAGGCATCTTCTGCAGCAACCGGATTTGAAATCAGTGATTTGGCAATCAGGCTCTGGTATTTCTCAGCCAATACAGACTGCTTCAGTGTCTTTTCGATGAAGTTCCAGAAATTGTTCATCTTTTCGTAGTATTCTACATACTGAGCCGGCATCTGAGTAGTGTTCAGGTTAGCGTAGTCTACCAGGAACTTCTTCAGCATATCTTTGTCGAATCTGCCGGTCTGCGGATTGCGGAACGGAGTCTGCATCAGCAACGGATTGGTTCCTTCGTCAATGATGGCCTGCAATTCCTTGTCTGTAACCTTCAGACCCAGTTTTTCTGCCTCGCTGGCAATGAGCTGGTTGGTTACATAAGTATTCCATACCTGATCCTTGATGTTGGTCAACTGATCTTCTGTCAGTGAATTCAGTCCGTTAGTCAGTTTGATTACCTCACTGAACTCGTCCACCATCTGTTGATAATCCTGGGCAGAAAGTGCTTGTCCGTTCACTTCTCCCACGTCTTGTCTGCCTTGGTGCGGCTGGAGGATTCTCCAGGCATCGCCTGCAATGAAGGCGAAGAGGGCAAGACCGATTACAATGACCAAAAGAGGTCCTTTGCTTCTAATAGTTTGTAAAGTTGCCATTTAAATTTTATTATTTTGTTTATTGTTTTTTTCTTTAGCGCACGAAGATACAAAAAATGTGTTTAGTAGGCTCCTTTTTTGATAAAAAAAATAGTTTCCTTATCCAAAAGGAGATTTTTGTCACGGTTTATTCTTTGATTTTCATTTTTACGAGTTCGATTTTCGTAGCCGTTACCTTGATGATGGTAAACTGGAGTTTCTGTACGGTAATGGTTTCGTGTGCCTTCGGAATGCTCTGATAGCTGTGCAGGATCAGTCCGCCGATGGTCTGGTATTCGTCGCTTTCCGGAATATCCAGATGAAATTCTTCGTTGGCCTTTTCAATCTCCAGTCGTCCGGAGAAGATGTATTCGTTCTCTTTGATCTTCTTGGCGATGGTGGAGTTGGTGTCGTGTTCGTCTTCGATGTCACCGAAGATTTCCTCCACCAGGTCTTCCATCGACACGATTCCCGAGGTACCTCCGAACTCGTCGACTACCACGGCCAGTGAGCGTTTCTGCTGCATGAGCCGTTTCATCAGCTTGTGGGCTCCCATGGTTTCCGGAACGATGGGCAGGGTACGGATGTTCTGCTGCCAGTCTTCCGAAGTCTGGAACATTTCCGAAGAATGTATGTATCCGATGATGTTGTCGATGTTTTCCTTGTACACGATGATCTTGCTGATACCGTTTTCGATGAAAGTCTCCTTCAGCGTCTCGAGCGGCGTATTCTGCTCCACCGCAATGATCTCGGTACGCGGCACCATACAGTCGCGGATTTTTATGTTGGAGAAATCGAGTGCATTCTTGAAAATCTCGATTTCGGGATTGATTTCCTCCTGGTTGTCCGATTCGTTGATGCTGCTCTGGATGAAATGATCCAGGTCCACTTTCGAAAATGCCTTGTCCGTTACTTCCTTGTTGATGCGTGTGCCTGTCAGCCACAGCAGACCGGTCGACAGCATGGAAGCGAATTTGCTGATAGGGTAGAGCACGACATAGCAGATGAACGTCGGTATGGCGAAAAAATACAAGGTCGCGTTAGGGTTGATCTTGAAAAGGGTTTTGGGAAGGAACTCACCCGTCACCAGGATGATGGCCGTAGACAGGATGGTCTGTATGAATACCAGTACGGCTTCATTCGAAAAGATTCCTCCCAGCAGGTAGTCTTCGATGAGATGGGCCATCCATATACCGTAAATAACCAGTGCGATGTTGTTCCCCACCAGCATGGTAGAGATAAAGTTGTTGGGGTTGCGGTAAAAGATGGACAGAATATGGGTCGACAGACTGTTGTTTCTCCCCATTTCAAAACGAAGTTTATTTGAAGAAACAAAGGCAATTTCCATTCCCGAGAAGAAAGCGGAAAAAGCCATTGAGATAAGCAGGTTTATAATGAGTCCCATAGATGATTGGTACGAATTTTCTATTGTTTGCCGGTAGTATCTGCCGGAGCGGTATCCTCTACTGTAAAGATACCTGTGTTGTTGAATATCTGGTATTCAGTCATTTGCTGGTTTGATTCAAAACCATATCCCGTCAGAATCTTGTCGGGCTGCTCGATCCGTATGAAACGGTCGGAGTAGATCTTCTCTTCTTTCTGGTCCCAGTACATCAGTTCCGTATCGAACTGGTCGCCCCGCTGGCTGCGGATATGTACGTTACTCAGCAATTTCCATAGTTTTTTCTGTTCGTAATAATAGGCGGTATCGGCCTTTATGCTGGCATCCAGATTGAACAAAGTATCGAACTTCTCGAGATAGATGCCTTTCTCGAAAGCCCAGTAGGGAGAGTCGACCTGACTGTAGATTTCCCATTCGGCAGTGATAATCTTATAACGTATCATTCCCGAGTCGGAAATATAGGTAGTTACTCCCTCTGTCAGCATGTCGGGGATAACCTGAGTGGTGTCAATGGCTGCCGCCAATTCTTTCTTCTTTCCGCATGCCGGTAACAAAAGAAACATAACAGTTGCCCAGATGGCAACTGTTATGCTTAAAGGAATCAAATTCTTTTTGTTTTTATGTGTATATGACATAAAAATGATTATCTGATTTTAGTCGTTTCTCCAATCCAGCCACCGATGTTGACAGTATCACCTTTCTTCAATCCCAGGAAGAACAGGTCTTCGTCTTTAGGAGTATATCCTGAATAGATACCGATCAGTTTGTTGGCTTCTTCTTCTACGCTCGGGTCTACACTCTTGGCACGTGCCAGTTTGTCGAGTACTGCAAAGTAAGTACACTTGTTCATTGCAGCTTCATCGCTCCATGACGGACTTGCCGCATACATCTGAGCAATCAGAATGTATGACTTACCGCTGTTGGCGTTGAATGAGATAGCCTTGTTGGCGTACTGTTTAGCTCTTGAATACTGCTTCTTGCTCATCAGAACTACTGCAGCGTTGTAGCAGTTGTTTGCCTTTTCTACAGGATCCTGTTCCAGTTCGATAGCCTGGTCGAAGTAGTTAAGACTCTTTTCGATATCACCTTTCTTATAGTACATGTAACCGCATCCGGCAGCTGTTGCTGCAGTCGGTTCCATTGCGTGAGCGGCTTCTGAAGCTTCGAAATATGCTTCTTCGTTAGTACATTTCAAGAGCTGCATGATAGAGATAACCTGCTTCAGGTATTCCAGGTTGCTCTTGTTCTGTGCTACTTTCGGGCCATAGATTGCCTGAAGGTTTTCACAAGTAGCTGTACCACTGTTGATGAAGTAAGCATCTACGTTGTCCTTCGCAATCTTCAGCATCTGCTGTTCGTTCTTCTTGGTTGCTGCCTTGAAAGCTGCATCTGCATATCCGGCTACAGCCAGGTAGTCCTGGATGAACTGTTCCTTGTGGTTAGGATCTACTTTCAGTTTTCTTGATGAAATATCCATCATATCCTGGAACATGAAGTAGTCAGAGTTTTCCTTCTCCATTTCCACTGCTTCCTTCACCATGTTGTAAGCCTGGTTAACGTCTACGTTCTGTCCTGAGAAGATGATGTAGTCGTGAGCCTTCATACCCAGGATAGCACCTTTGGTAGTTTTGGCTTTCACCAGTTTGTTCAGCTGGTCAAGGTATTTGATACGCTGGTCGTGAACGGCCATCAGTTCGTCCAGATATGCTTTCTGCTGCTTACCGTCTTTTGAACTTGCAATCAGTGCACGGAGAATCTTGGCACCGTTGGTATATGTACCTACCTGTGCAAACGGAGCTTCAGTGAAAACTGCTTTCCACGGAGTATATGCGTCCTTGAAGTTTTCCGTTTTTACATATTCAGTATAAATACTGATATTTTGCAGACAACGGATACTGTCCTGACCGTGTCCAAAACGAGAACCATCTTCTACTCCTTTCTGAGCAAAAGTTGCTGTTGCACCTACTGACAAAGCAAACAGCATTGTAAACATTTTCATTTTCATTGTATATCAATTTAGTTGTTCTTATGTGATAATTAGTTAACTTTCCATTTCATGAACCAGCGTTCATTGAATGTGAGTCCTATTTTAAGGACAAAACGGTTTTCAGACAACATGCCGGCCACCGAAGGGTTGACTTTGATGTACTGTCCGGTGATGTTCAATACGCTGTTTCGCTGGAACAGATACAACGGAAGTCCGAAACCGGCACTGATTCCGTATTCCGACGGTCCCTCATACTGTGGCAGTTTCAGGTAGGCCGTTGAATAATATCCTCCCACGCGGTATCTGATTCTCTTGAAGTAGTTTCTTCCTATCGGGTTCGGAGTAAATTCAGCTCCCGCTGCTATCTTTGAACGGTCCTTGTACAGTCCGGTCTGATTGTCGTATTTTACATCCGACCATTTCTGGAACGAATAATCCACTCCGGCAGTCAGGTTCTTTCCCCGGTTATAGGCTACACCCACTCCCAGTTTATGCGGTATTCCGTACGAATCCTCTATTGTCGTTTCGTTGCTGGCCGAATAGTTCTGGTTGTCGGTTACCTGTATGCCCTTTGTCTCCGTAGAGTTCAGGTTGTGTCCCAGTCCGTAAGTCACACCGAAGGTCAACTGGTCGGTCTTGCTCAGCGGCTGTGTATACTGGATACCGAAATCGGCTACGTAACTTCTTACATTAATCTTGTTGTAAATGTTCGTCTGGTCGCTGCTGGTGTTGAACCCGATGGCATTCTGATAACTGATGTTGCCATAGAGATAACCCGCATTGACACCGACTGACAGGTTCTTCAGTACCTTTACTCCCAGTCCGGCCGTAATCTGCTGCAGGCCTCCGTCGCCGTAAAAGACGCTGGTTGCCGTTACGTCCTCACGTCCTGCAACCGCTCTCGACTGGCTGAAGTTATAACCCACCGTAGAGAAGGGGGTAAAACTGATGGCCATACCTATTCTCGGATGCAGTCTGAACTGCATGGCAAGGTAGTCGAAACTGGAATTCTGGGCGCTGCTCTTTATCCCGTTTTCCTGAAAGTTCGAACGCTTCAGGCTCATGCCCGCATCGAACATGAAAGACAGCGAATCGACAGAAGTGAATGAAGCCGGGTTCATCACATTGATATGTCCGCTGTTCCGTATTCCGTATCCGATACCGCCCATTGCGGCATTGTATGCGAATCCCTGATCCGACAATTCGCCCAGACCGTATCTTGTATAAGGAGAGTTAGAGCTTGATTGTGCAGCTGCCGTGGCAGATACCGCTATCATCAGTGCGCTCACAAGTACTTTGTTACTTAACATTATAATCCAATATTCTGTTTAAACCTTTCAATACTAAAAATCTGTCTGCAAATATGATACTTTTTAAGTTTGTATCAAAAGAAAATTTGTCTCCGCCAGTTAAAAAAACCAAAAGGTCCGGATATTTCTTCTTCATAAGGGTAATATAGCCGGTTATTTCGAATTCCATTCCTTTGATGACTCCGGCGCGGATAGCCGTTTCCGTACTGTATCCGAAGTCCGGAAGGTCTCCTCCTTTCTCAATCAGCGGAAGCTTGTCGCAGCAGGCGTTCAGGGCCTTGAAGCGGGTATATATTCCGGGGGAAATGTTGCCGCCCCAGTAATTCCCTTCTGCATCCAGGAATTCGTAGGTGAGGGCAGTCCCGGCATCAATCACCAGCAGGTTCTTGTGGGGGCATATGCTGTGGGCACCTACCACCGCAGCCAGGCGGTCCATTCCTAATGTCTCGGGTGTCTTGTATCTGTTCTGTATCGGAATCGGAGTCTTATGGGTCAGTTCCATGATGGGAATGTCAAGCGCCGAAAGCTGTTTGCGTATCGTATTGCTCAAGGTGATGACGGTTGCAATGATTCCCTGCGTGATGGGGTATTTGTGGCAAAGTATCTTCAGGCAATCCAGCGAGTGGTTCGAGCCTCGCAAAACCTCCATTACTTCTCCCTTATCATTGAATACGGCAAGTTTGGCCACCGTATTTCCTATGTCGATTATTAAGTTCACTTTCTTGTTTTTGTTTTTCTGGTTGCAAAGTAACGCAAAAAATAAATAGAAACAAATCATAATGTGGGATTTTATTAGATGGTGTCAATAATTCGCACTATTTTTGTGCCCGGATTAATGACAAATGGGTTTTGGAAAAAACGGCATGCCCTGCACTTTTTGCAGAAGTATGCGGATGTAAATAATCAAGTATATATATTTATGTGGAAAAATAAGCTTTTGGTGTGCATGCTCTCCCTGCTGCTGGGGTGGAATCTGCCGGCAACCGGACAGGACAGTATCCGTTTCAGTCTGCTGACCTGCGCTCCCGGACCGGAGATTTATGCGTTGTTCGGACATACGGCCATCCGTTATGAGAATTTCGACCGCAAGATTGACCTGGTGTTCAACTATGGCATGTTCAGTTTCAATACTCCGAACTTCATCATGCGGTTTGTGAAGGGAGAGACCGATTATCAGCTGGGCATTGTTCCTTTCAGGTATTTCGAGGCGGAATATGCCTTGCGCGGCTCCGACGTGTATCAGCAGGAGCTGAACCTGACACAGACGGAGAAGGAGGACTTGCTGCACAGACTCGAAAGAAACTATTTGCCGGAAAACCGGACCTACCGTTATAATTACTTCTATGACAACTGTACGACACGTGCCCGCGACCGCATCGAACAGAGCATTGCAGGGCAGGTGGTCTATGGAGACAGTCTGAACGGACGTACGTACCGGAGTGTGGTGCACGAGTTCACTTCCGGAGCGGAGTGGAGCGAATTCGGCATCGACCTCTGTCTGGGAAAGGAAGCCGATGAGGAGATTACCCAGCGTCAGCAGATGTTCTCTCCGTTTTACATGAAGCATTATGCGTCTCAGGCGCGTATTGTCGATGCCGAAGGGAAGACCCGTCCGCTGGTGCTTGCCGAAACAAAGATTGTACAGGGAGAGCCGGTAGAGGAGGTTCCTGAGTTTCCGCTTTCACCGATGGCATGCGCTTCCCTGTTTCTGTTGCTCTGTGTGCTGATGGCATGGGGCCAGTGGAAGACGGCAAAGGCCTACTGGGGGTGGACGGCCTTCCTGCTCCTGTCGCAGGGGGTGGCAGGCTGCATCATTGCCTTCCTGTTTTTCTTCTCCATACACCCCACTGTGGGTTCGAACTGGATGCTGATGTGGCTCAATCCGCTGCCATTATGCTATCTTCCGGTCCTGGTGTATCGGGAGATAAAGGGGAAAAAAGATTACTATCACTGGGTAAATCTGGTATATTTAACACTTTTTATAGCTATTGTCCCGCTTTGTGGGCAAAAAATTAATTTAACAGTATTACCTTTGGCCCTCGGTTTGCTGGTTAACTCGGCGGCCTATGTATTAGTTTGGAAAAAGAAACAATGAAAGAACGCATACTCACATCCCTGATTACCGCTTTTGTGCTCGCCAATCTGCAGGCACAAAACGCGTCGCCTGTGCCTAAATTGGTGGTGGGGCTGACCATTGACCAGTTGCGCGCCGACTACATCGAGGCATTTACGGCTTTGTATGGGGAGAGAGGCTTCAAGCGTCTGTTCAAGGAAGGCCGCGTGTACTGCAATGCGGAATACGATTTCAATCATCTGGACCATTCTTCTTCCGTGGCTTCCATCTATACCGGAACCACTCCCTATTACAACGGGGTAGTGGGTAATTACTGGATGGACCGCAATACGCTGCGCCTGGTGAAGGCTGTGGATGACCCTGCCTATATGGGTATCTATACCACGGAGAGTACTTCTCCGCAGCACCTGCTGGTGTCTACCTTGTCGGACGAGCTGATGGCAGCCAGTCAGGGTACGGCACATGTATATTCCATCGCTCCGATGCGTGAGATGGCGGTGTTTGCGGCCGGACATGTGGCTAAAGGAGTATTCTGGCTGAATGATGCGACCGGCAAGTGGGCGGGTTCGACCTATTACGGGGATTTTCCGGAATGGGTGACTTCCTACAATGACCGTGACGGACTGGATTTCCGTATTTCGGATATGACATGGGAACCGTATCTGCCGGTATCTTCGTACCGTTACATCACTTCGGCTGTCAAGCAGCTGACCTTCAAGCATCATTTCTTTGATGAACGTGCAGAGAAATACAAGAAATTCAAGACCAGTCCGTATGTGAACGACGAGGTCAACCGCCTGGTGGCCGAATGTCTGAACCGTACCGATATCGGACGTGACTGGACTCCGGATATGCTGGCATTGTCGTATTATGCCGGAAACTACGACCATAAGTCGACCGGCGAGTATGCCATGGAAATCCAGGACATGTATGTCCGTCTGGACAACAGCATCGGCGACCTGCTGGACCTTATCGACCGTAAGGTGGGGCTCGGAAATACGCTCTTCTTCATTACTTCAACCGGATTTCATGATCCGGAGCCTAAGGATGCGGATGTGTACAAGATTCCGGGCGGAGAGTTTCATATCAAGCGGTGCGGGGCCTTGCTGAATATGTACCTGATGGCCATCTACGGTCCGGGACAGTACGTGGAAAACTACTATGACCGTCATATCTACCTGAATCACAAGCTGATTGAGGAAAAGAAAATCAATCTTACGGAAATATTGAACCGCTCTTCCGACTTTATCGTTCAGATGAGCGGAGTGCGTTCTGTCTATTCTTCCCAGCGGTTGCTCCTGGGAGCCTGGACCCCTCGTATCGATAAAATCCGTAATTCTTTCAGTCCAAGCCGTTCGGGCGACATCTATGTAGAGGTCATGCCGGGATGGACGGTGGTGGACGAATATTCACAGACTGCAAAAGTGGTACGCGACAATTACGTATCCACTCCTCTCATATTCTTCGGCTTTAACGTGAAGCCGGAAACACTGTATGTGCCCGTAAAAATATCTACCGTGGCTCCTACAGTCGCTCATTTTATGCGTATCCGGGCGCCCAATGCGGCGAGTACAGCCCCTCTTATCGGAATTCGCAAGTAATTTACAGGTAAGTTTTAAGAGATAATCGGTAAACTTGGTTATCTTTGCAACAGTTTGGCAAGGCAAGAAGTGTCCGTTGCCGGCTGAGGACATGCAGCATGTGGAAGATTCCGTCATACTGCAGGTCGGGATTATAGTAACATGAATAATAATAAAAACAACAATATACAATGGGATTTAATGAATTTATAAGCAAACTTTTCGGGAACAAGGCTTCACGCGATATGAAGGAAATTCAGCCGTGGGTGAACAAGGTAAAAGAAGTGTATCCTGAAATTGCAAAGCTGAGTCACGATGAACTGCGTGCGAAAACGGAAGAACTGAAGAAATACATCCGTGAGTCGGCAGTAGAAGAGAACCGTAAAATTGAGGAACTGAAAGCGACCATCGAGTCTACGGATCTGGAAAAGCGTGAACCGATTTTCGCTCAGATCGATAAACTCGAAAAAGAGGTGCTGGACAAGTATGAAAAGGCATTGAACTATGTACTGCCTACTGCCTTTGCGATTGTAAAGGATACCGGCCGGCGCTTTGCAGAGAACGAGGAACTGGAGGTAACGGCAACGGATATGGACCGTCAGCTGGCTGCCATGGGAAAGGACTTCGTACGGATTGAAGGTGACAAGGCTATCTGGAAAAACCATTGGGTAGCGGGTGGCAACGACATGAAGTGGAGCATGGTACACTATGATGTACAGTTGTTCGGTGGTGTCGTTCTGCACCAGGGTAAGATTGCGGAAATGGCAACCGGTGAAGGTAAGACTTTGGTGGCTACCTTGCCTGTGTTCCTGAACGCACTTACTGGAAACGGTGTGCACGTGGTAACCGTGAACGATTACCTGGCTAAGCGTGACTCGGAATGGATGGGCCCGCTTTATATGTTCCATGGCTTGAGTGTAGACTGTATCGATAAGCATCAGCCGAACTCTGAAGCTCGTCGCCGGGCTTATATGGCCGATATTACTTTCGGTACCAACAACGAATTCGGTTTCGACTACTTGCGTGACAACATGGCCATCAGTCCGAAAGACCTGGTACAGCGCAAGCATAACTATGCGATTGTCGATGAGGTCGACTCTGTATTGATTGACGATGCCCGTACTCCGCTGATCATTTCAGGTCCGGTGCCAAAGGGCGACCAGCAGTTGTTCGAAGTACTCCGTCCGCTGGTAGAACGTCTGGTAGAAGCACAGCGCCGTCTGGCTACTCAGTACCTGACCGATGCCAAGCGTCTGATTGCTTCGGATAAGAAGGAAGATGTGGAAGCCGGATTCCTGGCCCTGTTCCGCAGCCACAAGGCACTGCCGAAGAACAAGCCGCTGATCAAGTTCCTGAGTGAACCGGGTATCAAGGCAGGTATGCTCAAGACGGAGGAAATCTACATGGAGCAGAACAACAAGCGTATGCCTGAGGCAGTAGAACCGCTGTATTTCGTGATCGATGAAAAACTGAAGAGCGTAGACCTGACCGACAAGGGTGTGGACCTGATTACGGGTAACTCACAGGATCCGACATTGTTTGTGTTGCCGGATATCGCTTCTCAGCTTTCTGCACTGGAAAATGAAACCGGATTGAGCGACGAAGAGAAACTGGCCAAGAAGGATGAACTGATGACCAACTATGCAGTGAAGTCGGAACGTGTACACACCATCAACCAGTTGCTGAAGGCATATACGATGTTTGAAAAAGATACCGACTATGTGGTAATGGACGGTCAGGTGAAGATCGTGGACGAACAGACCGGTCGTATCATGGACGGACGCCGCTGGAGCGACGGCTTGCACCAGGCAGTAGAAGCGAAGGAAGGTGTGAAGGTAGAGGCTGCGACACAGACTTTCGCAACCATTACGCTTCAGAATTACTTCCGTATGTACCACAAGCTTTCGGGTATGACAGGTACGGCTGAGACAGAAGCCGGTGAATTCTGGGACATCTACAAACTGGATGTAGTAGTGATTCCGACCAACCGTCCGATTGCACGTATCGATATGAACGACCGTGTGTACAAGACCAAGCGTGAAAAATATAAGGCAGTCATCGAAGAAGTTGAAAAGATGGTTGCTGCCGGACGTCCGGTACTGGTAGGTACAACTTCGGTTGAAATCTCTGAAACTTTGAGTAAGATGCTTACCTTGCGTAAGATCCAGCATAATGTACTGAATGCCAAACTGCACCAGAAAGAAGCTGACATCGTGGCTAAGGCCGGTCAGAGCAGTACGGTAACCATTGCTACCAACATGGCAGGTCGTGGTACCGATATCAAACTGAGTGATGAGGTGAAGGCTGCAGGTGGTCTGGCTATCATCGGTACGGAACGTCACGAATCTCGCCGTGTAGACCGTCAGTTGCGTGGTCGTGCCGGTCGTCAGGGTGACCCGGGTTCTTCTGTATTCTTCGTGTCTCTGGAAGACGACCTGATGCGTCTGTTTGCTTCCGACCGTATCGCCAACTATATGGACAAACTGGGATTCAAGGAAGGTGAGATGATTGAACACAGCATGATTTCCAAGTCCATCGAGCGTGCTCAGAAGAAGGTGGAAGAAAACAACTTCGGTATCCGTAAGCGTCTGTTGGAATACGATGACGTGATGAACAAGCAGCGTACGGTAGTTTACACGAAACGTCGTCATGCGCTGATGGGAGAACGTATCGGTATGGATATCGCAGATATGATCTGGGACCGTTGTGCCAATGCAGTTGAGCAGCCGACTTACGAAGATGCCAAGATGGAAGTACTTCAGACACTGGCAATGGAAATTCCGTTTAATGAAGACGATTTCCGCAACAAGAAGCGTGAGACTCTGGCAGAAATGACTTTCGAATCGGCTATGGCTCTCTTCAAGCGCAAGACTGAACGTATGGCTCAGATTGCCAATCCGGTGATTAAGCAGGTTTACGAGGCACAGGGACATATGTATGAAAATATCATGATTCCGATTACAGACGGCAAGCGTATGTACAACATCTCAGTCAACCTGAAGGAGGCATACGAAACTGAGTCCAAGGCTATCGTGAAGGCCTTCGAAAAAGCTATCCTGCTGCATACGATTGACGATGCATGGAAAGAAAACCTGCGTGAGCTGGATGAACTGAAACACTCTGTACAGAATGCCAGCTACGAGCAGAAAGATCCGCTGTTGATCTTTAAGCTGGAATCGGTGAACCTGTTCGACAACATGGTCAACAAGATCAACAACAGTACCATCTCTGTACTGATGCGCGGACAGATCCCGGTACAGGAACCGGAACAGGTACGCGAGGCAGCTCCCGAACCGGCAGCTCCCCGTCAGCAGTACCGCGAAGAGAAAGCCGATCTGAACGATCCTTCTCAGCAGCAGGCTGCAGGCCGTGATACGCGTGAAGCAAAGCAGGAACCGTATCGTGCGGAAAAGACTGTAGGACGCAATGATCCTTGTCCTTGCGGCAGCGGCTTGAAATACAAGAACTGTCACGGTCGCGACAAAGAATAAGTCGGCGACTGAATTTCTTATCAATCTCCTTCCAGATCCTTCAAGAGGGTTTGGAGGGAGATTTTTCTTTTAGGGGAGAGGGGAAATAAGTCAGTATCGGGCTGTCCGGTAATTTTCCATAATTTATCTGATATTTGGTTAGCTTTCTTGAAAATATATGGCGCTGTAAGTAAAACGGGACTGATATTTCACAAAAATCATTACCTTTGTTGGTAATCAAAGAAGAGTTATGAAAGCATATGTATTTTGTTTTGCGGTATGGATGGGGGTACTGACCTCCTGCACTTCGCTGGAAGTTCTTTCATTCGACCAGCTGAATCCGACTAAGATTAGTTATCCGGAATCCATCAGTCATGTAGCGGTAGTCAATAATATGCCGGAGACTCCGGAGTACAGAAAACCGGGAATCATTACACTGGGTGACCTGGACGCTCCGGGTAAGAAATCGGCGGAAATGCTGGCAGGGGCCCTGGCAGACTCCAAGTATTTCGATCAGGTGATGATTTGTGATTCGGTGGTGCATCCGGCAAACGGGGCTGCATCGTTCTCACAGCCGGAGGTCGCGCGACTGGCGGAAGGGCTGGATGCCGATCTGATTTTTTCGCTTGACCGGGTGTCGGTGCATACCCGTAAGGAGGAAGTCTATTATCCGGGCCTGGCTGCTCCCTGGCCGGTGCTGCGCATGCAGGTAAAGTCGGTGGCCAGTGTGTATGTGCCTTCCCGTATGGCTCCGGTACAGGTCTTGTCAGTGGCCGACAGTGCCGACTATGACATTCAGATGCTTTCATCGGACAAACAACTGCTGGAAGAAGGAACCCGGATGGCTGTAGCCGGTCTGTGCCGTCAGATGGTTCCATATTGGACTACGGCTGACCGTCTTTATTATAACGGAGGTACGGTGGAGATGCGTGATGCGGGTGTGTATGTGAAGGAGCACAACTGGGAACAGGCCTGTGAGCAGTGGAAGTTGTTGTACGACCGGTCAAAAGCCAAGGGCATGAAATTCCGTGCAGCCTTCAACCTGGCTTTGGGAAATGAGATGCTGGGAGACTTGCAGGAGGCACTGAACTGGTTGAAAAAATCCCGGGCCCTGATTGACACAGGCAGTGACGAAGAGCGCATCGTAAAGTTTTATGAATCTCAGCTGGAACAGCGGACCAGGGACTTGATGTATCTGAACACGCAAATGGGCCGTTTTCAAAACAAATTTTAGGATTATAGCTTGTAGGAATGATTTTTTTTGTACATTTGAAGTAACAAAAAAATAAAATAGCATGATGAATATAAGTGAAAATTCACGCTCTTCCATTCAGACGGCATTGAGAGAAGCTCTTTGCGGATTCGTGTCAGGAGATGAACGTTCCGTAGTGACTGATATTCACTTGCTGCCTAAGTCAGACAGTGGTGAACTCATTATCTTTGATGACGATGACCAGGAATTGGCGCGTACGATTATTGATGAATGGGTAAATTATGAGAGTGATGAATTCTATACCGAAGTGGAAGGGGTTCTCCGTTCTGAAATTGAAACGTTGAGAGAAGGAGGAATGTTGGACAAGGTATGTCTGCTGAAGCCTTACTCTTTTGTATTGGTGGATGACGACAAGGAGACGGTGTCAGAACTGATGTTGGTAGACGATGAGGATACATTGCTGCTGGACGGAGAACTTCTGAAAGGTTTGGATCAGGAATTGGATGATTTCCTGAAAAATCTGTTGGAAAAGGAATAATCGGCTATTGGGAGATTAAGATAAAGCGGAAGTCTATAAGCATCTTGGGAGGTGTTTATAGACTTCTGTTGTTTTCAGATAAATTATTGCAGCAGAATTATGGGTGAGCGAATAGTTTTCCGTAAAAACGACCGTTTGCATACGGTCAATCCGCGTTGGAGGGGGAATCCGACTGCCGGCGGGCGTTTCTTTAACCGTCAGCATCGCTGGAAGCCGGGGGTAGGCAGTGTGCTGAAATGGCGTTTTTCTCCGAATCCCCAGCGGAAGGAGAAAAAAATGATCAAATGGAATCCGCAGGTGCATTTCCTGCATTCGCTGGATCATGTGGTAGGAAATTCACTGATCTGGCTGGGACATAATTCTTTTTTCCTTCAGTTGGGAGGAAAGCGTTTCATGATCGATCCGGTTTTCGACAGTATTCCTTTTGTCCGCCGGCGCAGCCGTTTTCCGGCCAATGTCTCGGCGTTTCAGCAGATTGACTACCTGCTGATCAGTCACGATCATTTTGACCATCTGGACAAACCGAGTGTGGCACGTCTGGTGGAAATGAATCCTCAGATGAAACTCTTCTGTGGAATCGGAACCGGGGCACTGATCAAGGGCTGGTTCCCGTCGATGGAGGTGATTGAGGCTGCGTGGTACCAGCAGTGGAAGGACGAGGGACTGTCGCTGACTTTTCTTCCTGCCCAGCATTGGAGCAAGCGCGGGGTGAGCGACGGAGGAGAGCGTCTGTGGGGAGCGTTCATGATTGAGGCCGATGGAATAACCATCTATAACAGTGGGGATACGGGCTATGCGCATCATTTCTCGGAGTTGCCGGAGATGTTTCCGCACATCGACTATTGCATGGTGGGAATCGGTGCCTACAAACCCCGCTGGTTCATGAAGCCGAATCACATTTCTCCGTATGATGCGCTGACGGCTTCGGCAGACATGCATGCGCATGTAACGATTCCGATGCATTATGGAACTTTTGACTTGTCGGATGAACCCTTGTTCGATCCGCCGCATGTATTTGCCGCTGAGGCGAAGAAGCGGGGAATGGAGATACTGATGCCCGAATTGGGAGAAATCGTCAAACTGAAGCACCAGCGTTGAGTAATGCCGGCCGGAAGATGTGACAAATGAATGATTTTTCTTGTGTCCCTGTCCGGGAAATATACAGAAAACAAAAGAGCTGCAATCGTAAGATACGGTTGCAGCTCTTAATGTTATTGGATGTGATTGCTTATTTCTTCAAGGCAGCAATACTTTCTTTCAGGGCAGCGATCTTAGTCTCTGCATCCGATTGTTTCTTGCGTTCCATCTCGATGACGTTGGCCGGAGCCTTGCTGACGAATTTCTCGTTGCTGAGTTTTTTCAATACGCTCTGCAAGAATCCTTCCTGATATTTCAGGTCGGCTTCCAGTTTCTTCAGCTCTTCTTCTACGTCAATCAGGTTGCCCAACGGAATGAAATATTCTGTGGTTCTGACCATGAAGGAAGCGGCTCCTTCCGGTTTGCTGGTTACCACAGTTACATTCGACAGGTTGCCCATTTTCTTGATGATTTCCGCATAAGCCATCAGACTGGTGTCTTCACCCAGGACGAACATTTCCAGCACTTCTTTCTGTGCGATGTTCTTCTGCAGGCGGATGTTACGGATACCTGAGATGACTTCCTTCAGCTGTTCGAATACATTGCACAGTTCAGTAGCAGCTGCCAGATCGCAGTCGTCGTACTTCTCAATCTGTGCTGTCATGATGCTCTCACCTTCCTTGCGGTCGTAAATGTGCTGCCACAACTCTTCTGTAATGAACGGCATGAACGGATGCAGCTGACGCAGCAGTACATCGAAGAAATGCAGGGTAGCTTCGTAAGTCTTCCGGTCGATAGGCTGTCCGTAAGCCGGTTTCACCATTTCCAGGTACCAGCTTGAGAATTCATCCCAGAACAACTTGTAAACCAGCATCAGGGCTTCGCTCAGACGGTATTTGCTGAACAGGTCGCTGATTTCGGCAGATACTTTAACCAGCAGGCTTTCGAACCATTTGACAGCCATTTCGGCATAAGCCGGCTGTTCGATATCGGCTACCTGCCATCCTTTCACCAGACGGAAAGCATTCCAGATCTTGTTGTTGAAGTTTCTTCCCTGTTCGCACAGCGCGTCGTCAAACAGGATGTCGTTTCCGGCAGGAGCGGCCAGCATCATACCCATACGTACACCGTCGGCTCCGTACTGGTCGATCAGATCCAGCGGGTCAGGTGAGTTACCGAGTGACTTGGACATCTTGCGTCCGATCTTGTCGCGTACGATACCTGTGAAGTATACGTTCTTGAACGGCATGTCGCCCATGTATTCGTATCCGGCCATGATCATGCGGGCTACCCAGAAGAAGATGATATCCGGTCCGGTTACCAGGTCGGCAGTCGGATAGTAATACTTCAGTTCTTCATTGTTTTCCGGATGGTTGATACCGTCGAACAGTGAGATAGGCCACAGCCATGAAGAGAACCAGGTATCCAGACAGTCGTCGTCCTGACGCAGGTCGCTTACCTTCAGGTCCTTGTTTCCGGTCTTTTCCTGAGCCAGTTTCAGGGCTTCTTCTGCAGTTTCGGCAACTACAAATCCGCCTTCCGGAAGGAAGTATGCCGGAATACGGTGTCCCCACCACAACTGACGGCTGATACACCAGTCCTTGATGTTCTCCATCCAGTGACGGTAGGTGTTCTTGTATTTGGCCGGATAGAACTTCAGTTCATCGTTCATTACCGGAGGAAGAGCCATGTCGGCAAAATGCTGCATGCGCAGGAACCACTGCATAGACAGTTTCGGTTCGATGGCTACGTTGGTACGTTCTGAGAATCCTACCTTGTTGGTATAGGCTTCTACTTTTTCAAGCAGGCCGGCTGCAGCCAGGTCCTTTTCAATCTGTTCACGTACATCAAAACGGTCCATTCCTACGTACATGCCGGCAGCCTCACTGATGGTACCGTTGTCGTTGAAGATATCAATGCTTTGCAGGTTGTATTTTTCTCCCAGCATATAGTCGTTTACATCGTGGGCCGGAGTCACCTTCAGACAGCCGGTACCGAATTCGATGTCTACATATTCGTCTTCAATTACCGGGATGACACGGTTTACCAGCGGAACAATGACCTTCTTGCCCTTCAGCCATTCGTTCTTCGGGTCGTTCGGGTTGATACACATGGCAGTATCTCCCATGATGGTTTCCGGACGGGTAGTGGCAACTACAGCGTAGCGTCCTTCGGCATCTCCCTCTACTTTATAGCGCAGGTAATACAACTTGCTGTGCTCTTCCTTGTAAATTACTTCTTCGTCACTCAGCGCTGTCAGGGCTTTCGGGTCCCAGTTTACCATACGTACGCCACGGTAGATGAGACCTTTGTTGTACAGGTCAACAAACACCTTGATAACGCTCTTGCTGCGTGTCTCGTCCATGGTAAACGCTGTACGGTCCCAGTCGCACGATGCTCCCAGACGACGCAACTGCTTCAGAATGATGCCTCCGTGTTCTTCTGTCCATGCCCAGGCATGTTTCAGGAATTCTTCGCGGGTCAGGTCGGTTTTCTTGATGCCCTGTTGAGCCAGTTTGTTGACAACCTTAGCTTCGGTTGCGATAGATGCATGGTCTGTACCCGGTACCCAGCAGGCATTTTTTCCTGTCATACGGGCACGACGTACCAGAATATCCTGAATGGTATTGTTTAGCATGTGTCCCATGTGGAGCACTCCGGTCACGTTTGGCGGCGGAATGACGACGGTGTAAGGTTCACGTCCGTCAGGTTTAGAACTGAAAAGTTTGTTGTCCAGCCAATACTGGTACCATTTTCCCTCCACGTCAGCGGGGTTATACTTACTTGCTAATTCCATTTTATTATAACTTGTTTAAATATGATTCTTTAATGAAATATTGGATGCAAAAATATAGAAAAACGGTGGAATAACCGAATAAAAAGTAGATAATGAGCACAGTCTGAATCGAAAATTAGTATTTTGTGCAAATCTGCCTCGTTTTTTGACTGCCTTTTCGTATATTTGGATGGGAAAAATAAAGACAAAAATCCGGCTTTTATAGGGGAAGCCGTTAACATTATCTACATAATCTACATATCCATGAAAACGAAATCGATTTTTTTAGCGGGCGCTTTGTGTCTGGCAGCTCTTTCCGTACAGGCTGATGTCTCCGAAATAGACAGCCTGAAGCTTGAACTGTCTTCTCTTCGGCAGAAAGGGGGAGACTCGCGTAAAATGCTGGAGATATATCAGAATCTCAGCAGTATTTATGAAACCTTGAACTGGGACTCATCTTCTTATTATCTGGAAAAGGGAATGGAATTGTATCCGGAACCCGATTTTACGGATAAGGCCTATCTTTATCTGTTCAATACTGCGGCTACTCATGACTATGTAACCGGAGATTTTGACAAGGCCAAATCGAAATATTTTCAGCTGTTGTGTCATCTTCCGCGACTTGAGGAGCGGGATTACGAGTTTGAAGCGGCCGTACATATGGGACTTGGGGTGGTTTACAGGAAACTGGGAATGGGGGATTCAACCTTATACTATTATAACCTGGCTACAGATCTGGCGAAGAAAGCAGGTGACTTGAGCACGTTGTCTTCCATTTATTATAATATAGGTGCGATGTTTCATGCAGACGGCAGATACGAAGAGTCGCTTACGAACGGTAAGCTGTAGGCTCAGTATGCAGCCGAGGCGAACGACTGGTCTACCGAACAGTATGCACGGATTCTGATTGGTTCGGCATATGCCCGGCTGAAGAAGTTTCCGGAATCGGCTGCGGTGTTGAGGGAGAACGTGGAGAATGCCATTGCCGAAAACCAGCCTTTGCTGGCCATGAGTTCACTGAGTCCGCTGCTGAGTACATATCAGTTGTGGGGCAAGAAGGATTCGGCACGTCTCTACTTGCAGAAGGGAGAACAGTTGTATGCCAGTATTCCTCCCGGAAGTCCTACGGCACTGGAGTTTATGGGGGTTCAGGCCAGTCTGCTCAACTGGATGGGAGATTACCGGAAAAGCCTGGAGTTGCTGCTGACACATAAGGAAATGGTGGCACAGATATCTTATGAGCCGTACCATATTCTTCTGGCCCGGAATTATGAGGGTTTGCAGAATTACAAGGAGGCCTTCCGTCATCTTCAGGATGCATATGCGTACAGGGATTCTGTCAGGAACGTGGAGCGGAATCAGGAAATGTCGGAACTGAGTGCCAAACTGGATTTGAGTGCCAAGGAACTGAAGATTTCTCGGCTTGAAAAAGAACAGGTTGAACAGAATGCGCAGAAACTGAGGCTGACGATTTATCTGGGACTCTCTGTCTTTCTCCTGCTGGCGGGATTCTTTGTCTGGCAGCACAAGCGCAGGTTATGGAAAAAGGAGTCGGAACTGGTATCTGTCAGGCGGTATATCGAAGGACTGGAGAACGAGCGAAAACGCATTGCGAAAGACTTGCACGACGGGGTGTGCAGTGATTTGCTGGGGGCCAGTATGCAACTGGAAAGAAGTGGCCTGGACGCTTCGGTAAAGCAGAAGATTATCGGCATGCTGGATGAAATCCGTAACGGGGTAAGGACGTTGTCGCACGAAATGATGCCCCCAGATTTTCAGTTGACTGACCTGGATGAAATGTTGTCTTATTATTTTGCCAAGATAGAAAAACAGGCAGGACTGCAGGTGCATTATCTGTCACAGACCCAGCACGGATGGCATACGATAGCGGAGGAAGTGAGTTATGAGATTTACCGTATCGTACAGGAGTTGTGCAGCAATGCCCTGAAGCATGGAACTGCTTCTGAAATTTTTGTGGAAATGAGCGAAGGAGACCGGATGCTGAAGTTGACATTCTCTTATGCCGGGGAATGGAAGAACGCAGGATCGGAAGTTTCCGGGGGCATCGGTCTGCGCACGATGGAAGACCGCCTGAAAATGATTCATGGACGATATGAACTGAATACTGAAAAAGAAATATCTGTCAGTGTGTGGGTAGATTTGTGTGCATCGGAGAAAAAATAGGAGAAAATCACGGTTTTCGGTGAAGGTGCTTTCATTAAAACTGTTTTCCTTTGTAAAAACTAAAAGAGACTGACAGGTTGAGAGAAGGATTTTTATTCCGGAGTAGATGTCTGACTAAACAAGAAGATTGAATGGGTGATAAAAAGGCTACAGTTTTATTGACTGATAATCATGCCTTGATTTTGCAAGGTCTTCAATCTGTCATTGCAAAAATGCCAGAGATAGGAAAGGTATGTATTGCTTCGTCTGGAAATGAAGTGCTTTCAATGCATGGACTGCAAAGTTTTGATTTATATTTTTTGGATGTTGAACTTCCAGAGATGGAGAATCTTACCCTATTGAGGCAAATTCGCCGGTCATATCCGTCAGCACGTATTATTGTGAGTATGATGCATGGAGAACCTTGGGTAATTAAGGAAGCTTTGCAGTTGGATTTGAATGGAGTTGTTCTTAAATCTGGTGATGTTTCTGAACTGACGAAAGCAGTGAGAGTAGTGTTACAGGGAGGCAGATACTTTTCTCAGAAGTTTGAGGAATTTGAATTGCGGTTGAGTAAAAGAAAGAAGGGTATGACCGAGTGCAGTACGTGGCTAACGCAGCGGGAGAAAGACGTACTGAGGGAAATAGCGGCTGGCATGCAGACTCGGGAAATTGCGGAGCGTTTGCACGTGTCGGTTAATACAGTCGAGTCGCACCGGAAGAGTCTTATGTTGAAGCTTGAAGCTCGAAATGCCGTAGAGCTGGTTGTGAAAGCAATTCGGATGAGGTTGGTTCAAGTTTGAAGTGTAATGTGTACTTCTTCGGCAAAAACGGAGGAAGGCAATAAAACTTGTATGGGTAATCTTATGGGAATTTTTGTTCCCTGAAATTGATGATGACTGTTTGGCTCGAGAATAAAAAACATTTTTGCATATTGTACGATGATGAATATAAGAACGATTCTATTAGTATTAGTTTCCATCCTTCTTTCATGCAAGGCAGATATGGATCCTGTATCTTCTCCGGATACATCTTCTTCTGGTGGCTCTTATCAATCCGGCAATTTACCGGATAATATTTATTGGTATTCAACTGATAATATAGTTCCTTTGCTAACCGGAAGTCTTCATGATTTTAAAAATGGTAATGTTCAGAGTTCATGTTTAGTAGAAGATACTGTCTATTATATTTTTGACTTTAAGCCAGCATGTCATATTTCTAAAATTATCGGAGGTGCCAATCGTAAGGCGTTTCAAAAAGCAACTGCTGAGGCTTTTCAGTCTGTTGAGTTTCAAGAAAGGAACAAAGATGGAGTACTTTTCACTTATTATGCTTTCGGACAATATAATGTGACAGATTCCTCCGCAACAGAGTATATTCGTTCTTTCTACGAGAAGAACAAAAGTTCATATCCGTATAAAACGATATTTTTTGCAGAGTATTATATATCTCCTTTCTGTTCGTATATTCCTCAAAAATACTTTCCGGAAAACCAGTCAGATAGGCGAGTGTATGTACAGACTATTTATTGGGGAAGATGGGCTCAACTTATTATAGAATCTGATTTGCCTCCTCTGTCAGTCACTGAGGCTTATCTGGAGAGACTGATGAAGGAGGATTCGGAAAAGTGGAATGAAGTAATTGTCAATGGTAATTTCTTTGTAAACGGCATCAGTCTTAGTCATCATGAAAAGGCTTTAGATGCGTTTTTCAGCCAAATGAATGCGTCCGACCGCATACTTCCAATATTTTTCTCTGTCGATTATTATTGAAAGCAGAAAAGTAATCTGAAGGAAAATCCTTTTCACAGGAGTATTTTTCAGAAGGCTCTATAGGTAGAAAAGCCGTCAACCGATTTGTGCTGTGTTCTGCAAAATCGGTTGATGGCTTTTCTTAAGGATAATTTTCACCAGTTAAGTGTAATGGGGTGAGTACTGATAAATCCGTAGCTGCACTTATAGCGGAACAACCCGGTACTCATCCAGCATTCTGCGTACTTTCGGCTTTTCAAATGACGATTCAAAACATTTCACAATCTGTTCATCGTTCTGACGGTCAGCAATTACAGGAACCAGTATCCGGAGCATTGCCCACCGGTCATCATCCCAGTCGAATAAGTGCAACAGACGGGTACATTGGGCACAAGTGAAACTGACAAGTTTTACCTTCTTCCTCACCAATGACAATTGTTCATCCTTGAACATCTTGCCCTTTACCTGCGCATAGAAACGTTCAAAACTGCCGGAGTCCATTACCGGGAGCAACGGGTCCGAATCAGCGGCCTGTTCCAATAATCTTCTTGCTTCTTTCTTTGCACTGTCAAAGGTCATCTGTTTCGTAAGCAAATCTCCATTGTATTTATCAACGATTGTGGGAGCCAGTATCCTTAAAAACTCCAGTTTTTCATCATCCCACTGCAGCAGGGCTAACAACCGGGCACATTGGGCACAGGTAAATCTTCCGTAGACCGCCTCGCGCCTCAATCGTTCCAGTTGCTCGTCCTTAAAAGGAGCGTTTTTAATGTCTCTGTACAAGTCCTCAAAACGACGGTCAGCTTCCGATACGGAAGGAGGACATATGGCGATGAACGGTGGTGTGGGGCGACCGCCAACCATCACATCCTGCCGGCGCTCCGATTCCGGAAACGAATCGTATGCCACAACCCGCTTGCCTGAAAAATCAATCACGACCGTCACCGGAGAGTTTTGCCAATAATAAGCATTACGGTATTCCCATTGCTCGACTCCAGACTCCGATCGTTTAAAATCAGGCGTGCCAAGTAAGGCAGTTACCTGTTCCGGAGTCATTCCTTCCTTAATCTTTGAAGCAGCTTCCTGCTTGCTTCCATACGACAACAAACTACAACTATTCATTGAAAGGAATAATATTGTCATCGCCAGCATCATTTTCTTTTTCATAATCTGTCTGTCCTTTTCGTTCACATACTTCGTTGCAAATGTCTTGCGGCTGCAATCCTGCCCGCCATATTCAAATGCTAAACAAAGGTAGCGTAAAAAACAGCTATTTTCCTCATAAATCAACTATTTCTGAGAAGGGGTTTCCCTAAATGTAATAGGGATTTCCGCAACTGTAAGGGGCTGCGTGATCTATCTCCCACTTCTTTCTTTTTCGCTTGGGCAATGTCAGTTAACATTAACCCTGTAAAAATCTCGTATAAAATAATGCATCTTCTGCTCTTTATCTCTTTTATTTTTTCTAACTTTGTTCAGACAAAGAATGGAAGAACCTGCAATTCTTCCGTTCTTCACAATAGGCATTTATTGTAAACTTAATTAATCGATCAATTACACCATGAAAAACAACCGTTATCGCTTCTCACTGCTGGCAGGAGCCCTCCTGTCATTGTCGGCTGCCATACTTCCGGCCGCTGCGGCAGACATCAAGGTCAATTCCAGGATGAGTTATTATACCTCGGAAAAAGAGGCTGAAATCATGATTTATCTGCCCGAAGGAACCGGAAAGGCACTTTTAGACCAGACAAGCTATCCTTTGCACCAGGGAGTCAATCTGCTGAGTGTGAATATGCAACACCTGCAACCCGGTAACAACGAACGGTCGGTAACCGTGGATTACCAGGGGAAAAGCCAGGAATATAAAGTCAACCTGCTCCGGCTGGCTCCATCAGACAACGAAGTAAAGATTGATTACTCTACCGGAGGACTTCAGGTAGACGGTTATCCTTTCTTGCCGACAGGATTTTACTCCAGTCTGCAGGGGCACAACTATCCCTTTCTGAAAAGTGAGGTCACCCAATGTATCAACCTGTATTCTCCATATCACAATATTGAACCCGAGAACCACGATGCCCGGATGAAATACCTGGATCTCTGTGCCCAGCTCGGCATCAAGGTAAACTACAATGTGTCCGGACTGTCTGCAATCAAGGGAGGCAGCAATACCCACAGTACGGCCAGCGAAGAAGAACGCTTCCGCCTGCTTCGTGAAGAAATCATGCGGGTAAAAGACCATCCGGCCATCCTGTCGTATTACATTGCGGATGAACCCGACGGACAGGGAGTCAGTCCCGAGAGTCTGGAAAGGGCTTACAACCTGATTCACGAGGTCGATCCGTATCACCCGATATCTGTGGTCATCATCAGTTCCCTTCCTGCAAGGCGCTATGAGCATACATACGATATTCTTATGGCCGACCCATATCCTATACCTAACGCACCTGCGGCCGAAGCACCACGGATGATTCAGGAGATTTACGATCAGATGCGTTATGAGAAAGCCGTCTGGCTCGTTCCTCAAGTTTTTGGAGGAGGAGAAATCTGGACCCGCGAACCCAGTGCCCGTGAAGTACGTGCCATGTGTTACGGCAGTATCCTGGCAGGTGCCAGAGGCATTCAGGGTTTCCATCGTATGCCCGATTCCGGTTCTCCGCTGTTATGGAACGGATTCAAGGAGGTCGCAGTAGAACTTCAGCAGATTGCGCCCTACCTGTATGACGCTCAGTCTTGTGAGATTCCGACCGGCAGCGAGCAGGTGAAGGCACGCGTATACCGTCATAACGGCAAACTGCTGGTGGTGGCTCAGAACATGGAAAACCGTCCTTGCAATGTTCAGCTGACCCTTCCTGAAGCGGCTCCTCAATCCTGTACGGCACGTGTTATTTTTGAGAACCGTGAACTGACAGCCGATGGAAGACTGCTCAAGGATATGCTCCCAGCCTTCGGTACCGGAGTGTATAAAATTACCCTGGAAGAGCCAGTTTCCAAAGTGGTTCGTGGCAACCTGATGGTGAATCCAAGCTTTGAGGAATCTGCCGAAGCTGGAGAAGTTACCGGAGGATCTGGCGGTGCCGGGGGAAATGGAGCGACTTTGCTTCCGGATATCCGGATGGCTTTTGACGGGGAAACCTCTCTGCGCCTGACCAATCCTTATCCGAATGCCGGAGCCAGCCGGGGACTTTTCCCGATTGACAATGAGTCTGACCGGACTTATATCCTTTCTGTATGGGCAAAGGCCGATCGCCGTTCGCTGAAGCAACATCAGGAAAAAGGAGAGAAAATGCAGTTCAGACTGGCTTTAGGTTCTTTGGGAGAGCAGACCTTCGAACTGACCGATGAATGGAAACGCTACGAACTGGTGTGCAAGCCGAAAGAATACAAGCGTACCCATCATGGAGGAGCTGCCGGCTCCATTACCTTGCTCAGTGCCGGTACTGCATGGTTCGACCTTGTGCAGATTACTCCGGAAATTCATATACAGGCCGACCGGACTCCGGACAGACATGGCTTCAATGTATCGATGGACTGCTACCTGCAGGGTGGGGAAATCCATTATACAACTGACGGCAGTGAACCGACTCTTTCTTCTACCAAATACGAGAAACCTTTTGAAGTGCGCAGCGTGCAGGAAATCAAGGCTCGGGTATTTGTTGCAGAAAAGGCTTATCCGGTTCTCACTAAAAAAATTGCCGCACATAAGGCCCTTGATGCCAAGGTGATTTACCAGCAGCCTTATCATCCAAAATACAACGCCGGAGGAGACGGTGCAATGACCGACGGTATCTTTGCTCCGATGAATGCGCAGGCCCCTCTCTGGCACGGATACTTCAAAAATGACATGGATGTAATTGTCGACCTGAAGGAAGAGCAGAAAATACGTAAGGTGGAATTGGGATTCATGCAGTCACTGACGGCCTGGGTCATGCCACCGAAAATGCTGGAAGTCTGGATTTCTTCTGATGGAGAAAATTACCGCAAGGCCGGAAAAATCAATTACGGAGAAGCCAGAAAAGGTGCCGGAGAATACGATTATATCCGTATCCCGTTTGTCATTGACAAAATCAACAAGAAGGCACGGTACATACGTATCAAGGCAACTCATCCGCAAACACTTCCGTCCTGGCATCATGTCATGGGAGAATCGTGGATGTTTATTGATGAAATTGTAGTGGAATAAGATTGCTGAAGAGAACCCATAAGAATTCCTCCTGCCTCTCGCCGAGTTGTCAGAATACTGTAAGGCGAGGCAGGAGGATTTTTTTTGGTTATGCCGCTGACTTTCATCTTTCGTCTTCGAGTCTCATCCTTCCAAAGAACTCCTTGTGATTTTTAACAGACAGTAAGGATATCTCATTTTTTATATCTATCTTTGCATCAAATTAGGCGACATGTGACTAGTCCGTAATGTGTTATATGCATTAACGTGGTCCCAGAGAGATTCTTTGAACGAATTTAAAATTAGAATTACATATATTTTAGAATGAAAAATATCCGAAATTTCTGTATTATAGCCCATATCGACCATGGTAAGTCTACTTTGGCGGACCGTTTGCTGGAGTATACTCAGACGGTGAAAGTGACCGAAGGACAGATGCTTGATGATATGGATCTGGAACGTGAGCGCGGTATTACGATTAAGAGCCATGCCATCCAGATGGAATATAATTATAAGGGAGAAAAATACATCCTGAACTTGATTGACACTCCGGGGCACGTGGACTTTTCTTATGAAGTATCCCGCTCCATTGCGGCCTGCGAAGGCGCATTGCTGGTGGTGGATGCGTCTCAGGGAGTACAGGCTCAGACCATATCCAACCTTTATATGGCATTGGAACACGATCTGGAAATCATTCCGGTCATGAACAAATGTGATATGGCCAGTGCAATGCCCGAAGAAGTGGAGGATGAAATCATCAATCTGCTGGGCTGCAAGCGGGAAGACATTATCCGTGCTTCGGGAAAGACCGGCATGGGTGTGGAAGATATTCTGCAGGCGGTAGTAGAGCGCATTCCGCATCCCGTTGGGGATGAGTCGGCTCCATTGCAGGCGCTGATTTTCGACTCGGTATTCAACTCCTTCCGCGGAATCATTGCTTATTTCAAGGTAGTAAACGGAGTCATTCGGAAAGGAGACAAGGTGAAGTTCTTCAATACCGGTAAGGAATACGATGCCGATGAAGTCGGAGTATTGAAGATGGATATGATTCCTCGTGACGAGTTGCGTACGGGTGACGTAGGATATATTATTTCGGGCATCAAGACCTCGAAGGAAGTGAAGGTGGGAGATACCATTACGCACATTGCCCGTCCTTGCGACAAGGCAATCGAAGGATTCGAAGAAGTGAAGCCGATGGTCTTTGCGGGAGTTTATCCGATAGAGGCCGAGGATTATGAGAACCTGCGTGCTTCGTTGGAAAAACTGCAGTTGAACGATGCCTCGTTGACTTTCCAGCCGGAGTCGTCTTTGGCTTTGGGATTCGGTTTCCGCTGCGGCTTCCTTGGGTTGCTCCATATGGAAATCGTGCAGGAACGTCTCGACCGCGAGTTTGACATGAACGTCATTACCACTGTGCCCAACGTATCGTATATGATTTACGACAAGCAGGGTGGGGTACAGGAAGTGCATAACCCGGGCGGAATGCCTGATCCTACGCTGATTGACCATATCGAAGAGCCGTTCATTGATGCGTCCATCATTACCACTACCGATTATATCGGTCCGATCATGACACTGTGTCTGGGTAAGCGTGGAGAACTGGTACGCCAGGATTATATTTCGGGAAACCGTGTGGAACTGCATTACAAGATGCCGCTTGGGGAAATCGTAATAGATTTCTATGATAAGCTGAAGAGTATTTCAAAAGGATATGCTTCATTCGACTATCATCAGTCGGGCTTCCGTCCGTCGAAGTTGGTGAAACTCGATATTCTGCTGAACGGTGAATCGGTCGATGCCTTGTCTACACTGACACATTTCGATAATGCCTATGACCTGGGACGCCGGATGTGTGAGAAGTTGAAGGAACTGATTCCGCGCCAGCAGTTTGAAATTGCCATTCAGGCGGCCATCGGAGCAAAGATTATTGCCCGTGAGACCATCAAGGCTGTCCGTAAGGATGTGACTGCAAAATGTTACGGTGGTGACGTAAGCCGTAAGCGTAAGTTGCTCGAAAAGCAGAAGAAAGGAAAGAAACGTATGAAACAGATCGGTACGGTAGAAGTTCCTCAGAAGGCTTTCCTTGCAGTATTGAAACTGGATTAATGAAGATTGAGGAAGGAAGAATCCTTCGGAATACATATGAAAAGGAGCTATTGCGGTGTGCAGTAGCTCCTTTTTCTGTAGGTGATGCTCAGTGTCTTTCCCAGGCAGATAACCTCATAAAATAAGGAGAGTCATATACAATTCCCGAAGAAATTTGATATGACTCTCCAATCTACATTATTTTACTACAGTTTAACAGGCGATAAAGAAGCGGGACTTATACAAGGAATCCCAGCAAAATACCTGCAGCCACAGCCGATCCGATTACACCGGCTACGTTAGGACCCATTGCATGCATCAGCAGGTAGTTGCTCGGGTCATATTCCAGACCGATTATCTGTGAGATTCGTGCCGAGTCAGGAACTGCAGATACACCGGCATTTCCGATAAGCGGGTTGATCTTGTTCTCTTTCTTCAATACCAGGTTGAAAATCTTCACGAAAATGACACCTGATGCGGTTGCAATGACAAATGACAATGCTCCCAAAGCGAAAATCTTGATAGAGTCCCAGGTAAGGAATTCAGATGCCTGAGTAGAGGCACCTACCGTGAGTCCCAGCAGGATGGTGATGGTATCAATCAGCGGACCGCGGGCAGTCTCTGCCAGACGACGTGTAACGCCACTTTCCTTCAGCAGGTTACCGAAGAACAGCATACCCAGCAAAGGAAGACCGGAAGGTACCAGGAAACAGGTCAGCAGCAGTCCCACAATCGGGAACATCACTTTCTCTGTATGCGATACGGCGCGTGGAGCCTTCATGCGGATCAGTCTTTCCTTCTTGGTAGTCAGCAAGCGCATGATAGGCGGCTGGATGACCGGTACAAGGGCCATGTAGGAGTAGGCTGATACGGCAATGGCTCCCATCAGGTTAGGGGCTAATTTGGAAGAAAGGAAGATGGCTGTCGGACCGTCTGCACCACCGATGATACCGATGGCAGCTGCCTGCATCGGGTCGAATCCCATTTCAAGAGCAATCATGTAGGCTCCGAAAATACCGAACTGTGCAGCCGCACCAATCAGCATCAGTTTAGGATTGGATATCAGTGCGGAGAAGTCCGTCATGGCTCCGATGCCCAGGAAGATGAGCGGCGGATACCATCCCGAGGTAACCCCCTGATACAAGATATTAAGAACTGATCCTTCTTCATACAGCCCGACTTTCAGTCCGGCCTCCATGTTGAAAGGAATGTTTCCGATCAGAATACCGAAACCGATGGGAATAAGCAGCATCGGTTCAAACTCTTTTGCTACGGCCAGATAAATGAATCCGATACCGATCAGGATCATGATGAGATGTCCTGGAGTGGCATTGTAGAAGCCGGTATAGGTCCAGAAATCGGCCAGGTTATTTTGTAGAAAGCTAAAAAATTCTCCCATAATTATTCAATGATTATAAGGTCTGTACCTTCAAGAATAGATTCTCCCTTGCTCACACGGATTGAAGTGACCTTTCCGTCACGGTCTGACTTGATGTCGTTTTCCATTTTCATGGCTTCCAGTATCATCAGGGTCTGTCCGCGTTTTACCATATCTCCTTCCTTGACTTTGATTTCAAGGATTACGCCAGGAAGCGGAGACTTGACTCCCGACTTGCCTCCTGCAGGGGCCGGACGGGTAATGGTAGCAGCCGGTGGAGCAGCCGGAGTTGTAGCCGCTGTACGCACTACGGGTTTGATTTTTGGCTTGTTCTGCTTTTCCAGTTCTACAGTATATGCCGTACCGTTTACTTCTACATGTACGTTATTGTCTTCGATGTCACCCACAACAACCTTGTACAAGTTGCCGTTTATTTTATATTTATATTCTTTCATGGTTATTTGTTCATTAAGGAGATTATTTCTTATGAGGGGTTTCACGCAGCGTGTAAATCTTCGAGCTCCACGGAGAGTAGCTTCGTTTTACGCGGCTGATGGTCAGGATCGTTTCTTCCACATCGTGGTCGGCTCCCTGTGCTTCGTGGAGGGCCATGGAGATGGCTGCAATCACTTCGCCCGGAGCTTCTCCCAGTCCTTTTTCCTTGGCTTCTGCCTTGTCGGTAATGTTATGTACCTTCATGGCATTCCGCTTGCGCAATGCGATGGCTGCCTTACCGATAAACTTAAAGCAAAGATACAACAGAATCAGTCCGCAGAATACGACGCTCATTGCCGAGATGGCCATACCGATACCGGCAGGGTCGTGCTGTTCGAACTTGTCCATCTTCGGATTGCTCTCAATGGTCTTGTTGTTGGTACTTGGAGTCACGTATTTTTCAGCACTGTCGTCTTTCACTTCCCATTCTGCCGAAGCGTCACTGATGCGTGCATACGACTGGTTGGCCTTCAGTACACCGGCCGGAACCACTACCTCATCCAGCAGTTTCTTGCCCGAATCATAAAGTCCGATCCAGTTGGCTTCGGTCTTGCTGAGTACGAAGTTGGTGTGGAACGTTCCGCGCCGCGGAGTTCCGTCCGCCCAGAAAAGCGTATGCTGACGCGGTTTGATGCTGGTCAGTACGTCTCCTTTCGGAATGAAATAAGTGATGGTGTCACCCGGCTGGCTGCTCACTTTCAGCAGGCATCCTGCCAGGTCGGCACTGCTGTATGCCCGGTTGAATATTTCAATCCATCCGCTGTGTACCCCGTAATCATCCTGGAAGTTGCTCCGGTTGTCCACCAGCACTTCGTTGATCACCAGTTTGTTGTTCGATTTCTGTTCTGTACACGAACTGAACCCGATCAAAAGCATCAGTGAAAGAAATATTCCAATTTTATATCTAGTCATAATTAATCAGATTTTGAAAGGTTAGATTACAAAGGAATATTACCGTGCTTCTTGGCCGGATTGCTCAGCTTCTTGGTCTGCAACTGCTGCAATGCGCGGATGATGCGGAAACGGGTATTACGCGGTTCAATCACATCATCGATATAGCCGTACTTGGCTGCATTGTACGGGTTGGCGAAGAGCTTGGTGTATTCGGCTTCTTTCTCAGCCATGAATGCCTTCGGATCGGCGGCTTCCTTCGCTTCCTTGGCATACAATACCTCAACTGCACCGGCACCTCCCATTACTGCGATTTCAGCGGTCGGCCATGCGTAGTTCATGTCACCTCTCAACTGCTTGCAGCTCATCACGATGTGTGAACCACCGTAAGACTTGCGCAGGGTGATGGTAACCTTAGGAACGGTAGCTTCACCGTAAGCATAAAGCAGTTTGGCTCCGTGCAGGATGACTGCATTGTATTCCTGACCCGTACCCGGAAGGAATCCCGGAACGTCTACCAGTGATACGATTGGAATGTTGAAGGCGTCGCAGAAACGGACGAAGCGGGCACCTTTGCGGGATGCATTGCAGTCGAGCACACCTGCCAGGAACTTAGGCTGGTTGGCTACGATACCCACCGACTGGCCGTTGAAGCGGGCAAAACCGATAATGATATTCTTTGCATAGTCGCGCTGTACTTCCAGGAATTCGCCGTTGTCAACAATGGCGCCGATGACTTCGTACATATCGTACGGCTTGTTCGGACTGTCAGGAATGATTTCGTTCAGTGAGTCTTCCAGACGGTCGATCGGGTCAGTACAGTCTACATAAGGCGGCTCTTCCAGGTTGTTCTGCGGAATGTAGCTCAACAGCTTGCGGATGAGTGCCAGTCCTTCTTCTTCAGTAGAGGCAGTAAAGTGCGTTACTCCCGAGCGGGTAGAGTGTACGCTGGCACCTCCCAGGTCTTCCTGAGAAACGTCTTCTCCCGTAACGGTCTTGACTACTTTCGGACCGGTAAGGAACATATATGAAGTACCTTCCATCATCAGCGTAAAGTCGGTCAGTGCCGGAGAATATACGGCGCCGCCTGCGCAGGGACCGAAGATACCTGAAATCTGCGGAATAACACCAGATGCCAGGATGTTGCGCTGGAAAATTTCTGCATAACCGGCCAGTGCATTGATACCTTCCTGAATACGGGCACCACCCGAGTCATTGATACCGATGCAAGGAGCCCCCATTTTCATGGCCATATCCATGACCTTGCAGATCTTGAGTGACATGGTTTCGGACAGTGATCCGGCCGAAACGGTGAAATCCTGTGCGAAGACATACACCAGACGTCCTTCGATGGTTCCGTATCCGGTAACGACACCGTCGCCCAGATAATGTTTCTTGTCCATTCCGAAGTTGGTACAGCGGTGCTTTACAAACATGTCCATTTCCTCGAAACTGCCTTCATCCAATAACATGGCGATGCGTTCGCGGGCTGTATATTTACCTTTGGCGTGTTGTTTTTCGATGGCCTTTTCCCCACCGCCCAAGCGAGCCTGGGCGCGCAGTTCAATCAGTTCCTTTACTTTTTCGAGTTGGTTACTCATGGTATTAGAATTTTAATAAATTAATGAATAATAGAATGATGAACCTGGCAGATTATCTTGTCATCAGGATCAGTCTTGTCAGGTTCATCATCTGTATTTATTTTTCACAAAGTTCGGTCAGTACCCCCATCGTTGATTTCGGGTGAAGGAAGGCAATCTGCAATCCTTCCGCCCCTTTCCGGGGTGCCTTGTCGATCAGACGGATACCGTTAGACTCTGCTTCTGCCAGTGCGTTGGCTACGCCGTCTTCTACGGCAAAGGCTACATGGTGCACGCCCATGCCGCGGTTCTCGATGAATTTGGCGATGGTGCTTTCTTCACAGGTAGGCTCCAGCAGTTCGATTTTGGTGTCTCCGCACTTCAGGAAGGCTGTTCTTACTTTCTGGTCTTCTACGGTTTCTATGTTATAGCATTTCAATCCAAGTACGTTTTCGTAATAAGGAAGGGCTTCTTCGATACTTTTTACCGCAATGCCCAAATGTTCAATGTGGGAAATTTTCATGGTTGTTTGTTGTTTTTTTATTGGTATTAAAATCTAAAGTAAGTGTTTTCATTTGCACAAAGAAAAGAAAAATGTGTCGAATAATGAAATCTTTCTTTAATTAATTTTCTTCCGATAACGCTTTTTTTCATTCCTGCAATTCCGTAATTTGCCGTATTTCCTGCAGCTCTTCGGGAGCGAAGTTCGTGTTCGATAAGGCATTCAGGTTGTCTTTCAGCTGTTCAACTGAACTGGCTCCGATAATGACGGAGGTCACCCGGTTGTCCTGCAGCAACCAGGCCAGAGACATTTCTGCGAGTGTCTGGTTCCGGCGGAGAGCCACCTGGTTCAGGGCCTTAATCTGCGAGAGTACCTTGTCGGTCAGGGCCTCCTTTTTCAGGTATCCTCCCCGGGCAATGCGGGAGTCTTCCGGAATGCCGTTCAGGTAACGGTCGCTGAGGAGTCCCTGTGCCAGCGGAGAGAATGCGATAAATCCGCTTCCCTGTGCGGCCGATTCCTCCAGGATGCCTTCTTTTTCCACTGCCTGGTCGAGCAGACTGTACCGTCCCTGATACAGCAGGCAAGGGGTACGGTTCTCTTTCAGGAACCGGTATGCGATTTCCAGCTGTTCCTTCGGATATTTGGACAGTCCCACGTACAGTGCCTTTCCTTGTCGTACGATATCGGTCAGTGCCTGCAGGGTTTCTTCCAGCGGTGTTTCCGGATCGTACCGGTGGCTGTAGAAGATGTCTACATAATCCAGTCTCATCCGTTTCAGGCTCTGGTCGAGGCTGGCCATAAGGTGCTTGCGGGAGTTCCAGATTCCGTAAGGACCTTCCCACATGTCGTGGCCGGCCTTGGTAGAGATGAACAGTTCATCTCGGTAAGGTGCCATCGAGCGCTGCATGATGCTGCCGAAGGTTTCCTCGGCCGATCCGTAAGAAGGGCCGTAGTTGTTGGCAAGGTCAAAATGAGTCACTCCGTGGTCGAAGGCATAATGGATTTTCTTCTGACTCAGTGACAGGGTGTCTACGTCACCGAAATTATGCCACAGTCCCAGTGAGACGGCCGGCAGCAGGATTCCGCTTTTTCCGGCACGCCGATATTGCATACCGCAGTCATACCGGTTTCCGGCAGCTGCATAAACAGGTTCTTTCATAGTGGTATTCTTTATTAATATAAGTTTGAATGGATGTCGTTTCTTAAATGTAAAGCCGTATCAGCAGGCGGTTGAGCCAGTTCCATTTCACCTTGAACCACCTGCGGCTGCTCAACTGTTTTCCTCCGAACCGCAGGATGAAGTCGCGGTAGCCGAACTTCCGGAAGGGCAGGCCGGCGTCCATGAATTCGAAATGCTTGAATCCGAGCTGACGGGCGTGAATCATGGCCTTCCATACCGCCAGCACACCGGGATATTGCGGGGCATAGCTCTTTCTCATTCCGCCGGAGAAAATCAGGTAGGCCGTATCTCCGGAGTACAGGCAGACTGCACCTCCGATGATTTTATGTTTGTAGCGGATCAGGAAAATATTGCCGTAATGCTGCTGTTCCGGGTGTGCCTGCAGGTGAAGGAAAAAATTAAGGTCGGGCAGGTACCGGTAAATCTTGTGTGAGTAATATTTTTTCAGCATCTTGAAGAATTCGGTCACTTCTTCAGTCGATTTTGCGGTTTCCATAGTGGCTCCGTTCTGGAGGCCGCGCGCAATCTGGCGCTTCCGGGAGGGACTCATCCACTTGTCGATGGTTGCGTGGTGGATGGAGTTCCGGACCCTCAGCCATTTTACCGGGAAATAATGGTTCTTTCTGAAATACTTGTATCCGAAGAGCGGTTCCTCCAGGTTGCGGAACTCTATCAGGAAAGAGTCGTTTCCCAGACGGGAGGTAAAATAACTCAGCATTTCATTGAAGATTTCCTCCCTCTTGTAACGGGAACTGAAGTATTCTCCGGTGCCATATACATACGTTTTGCGGATGAAGTGGAACATCCGGAAATTATACCGGGTGATGCACAGCAGTTTTCCAATGGGTTTTCCTGCTTCCGAAGCGACGAGCAGGATCGGATGGTATCCCGGTGTCTGTTCCAATACCCGGAAAAGTGCCGTAGAGTGAAAGATATTGGTACCGGGCAAATCGGGTATGTTTCTGGAGTCTTCGTATGTCGTTAGTCGGATGGCCATATTCTTAGCATCTAATCTGCATTATCTGTCATGGGGTAAATATAGAAAAATCTGTATAGACGACCAAACCGATTCTGCATTTTCTGACTGTACGGGAAGATTCTTGTCGGACACCGGTGGAATCCGGGGCGGGGAATACCCCCGTGGACTGCTTCGCTGACGGACTCCTAGAACGGATATCCCACCGCAAAATGGAAGGCAAAATCCCGCTTGAAATTAGGAGAGATTACCGGGAAACGGTTGCGTCCGCTTTCCATCGGGTTGATGGCCTTCATACCTCCGTCGAAACGCAGGATCAGGAAGTCGAGGTCGAAGCGTATACCCAGTCCGTAGGATACGGCCAGCTGCTTGTAGAAGCGGTCGAACCGGAACACACCCTCCGAATAGATTCCCTGCGAACGGATGTTCCAGATGTTTCCGGCATCGATGAACAGGGCACCGTTCAGTTTCCAGAACAGCAAGGTCCGGTATTCAAGGTTCAGGTCGATCTTGATGTCTCCCGTATGATTGACATAATCGATGCTGTTGGCATCTCCCTGGTAGGTACCCGGTCCGAGGGTACGGATGCCCCATCCGCGGACACTGTTGGCTCCTCCCGAGAAATAGAGTTTTTCGAAAGGCAGACTCTTGGAGTTGCCGTAAGGTACGGCCACACCGATTCCGGTATGGAAGACCAGGGCATTGCGCTCGTCGATCATGAAATTCTTCGCATAGTCGAAATCGAGTTTCACGTATTGGGCAAAGTTGATATTGGCCAGCTGATAGATGCCGTCATCACTCTTTTTCCGCTGAGTCAGTCTGGAGATTCCGTACATCAGGTTTCCGGCTTCTTCAATGTTCAGACGGATGGAGTAAGAGTTTCGCTTGGCCGTTTGCATCGTACTGGCTCCGGCACTGTTATACGTATAGGTATAGCCCAGGCGCACGATGAACAGGTCTTCGTAGCTGTGTCTCAGCAACGGATTCACTTCGTCCATCCGGTCCAGATACTCCTCGAACGTCGGAGAGGTATAGGGCATGTAGATGTAGTTGATGTCCAGCAGGTCGAACCGGTGTGTAGCCTTTCCCCTCCGTGTCCAGTGATAGCTCCAGGCTGCCGATGCCAGGGTACGCTCAAACTCCGGACGGATCTGCCAGTTGTACTTCACACTGACCTCTGAGGTTGCCCTGATTTTCCGCTTGAAGTCGGAAGAAAGAAAAGGGAACATGAATTCCGGGAAGTTGAGGCTGCTTTCCACCCCGTATTCCATGTAGTTGCTGTTGGCATAGCCCTCCAGTCCGGTAATGGCCTCATAAGCCCCTCTGAGCTTGAGCGAGAAGGACTCCGACCCCTTGAACAGGTTGCGGTGGTTGAAGGTGACCGAGGCAGCGGCTCCCAGGTCGCCGGCAGAGTTGGTACCCTCAATCTCAAATTCCATGGACTTGTTCTTGTTGCGTGAAAGGGTCACATAGGCATCCAGAAAGGCACTGTCGTTCTGCAATACCTCCCGGAAACGGATGTTGGAGTATTTCAGTATGTGAAGCCGGCTCAAGGAAGCATAGGTATTCTGTACGTCCCGGCTCTGGTACAACTGCCCTTTGGTGATGAAATTGCTTTCTTCCAGTACCTTCGGGCGCAGGAACATCTTGTTGTTATAATAGATCTGTATGTGGTCGGTCGAGAATCTGTGGAGCTGGCCGAAACTTTCTTCCGAGAGGGAAGTGGGGTCGGTATCCAGCAGGTAGTTGACCTCCCTGACGGTGTATTGCTGGTGGGTGGAAGGAGAGTCTTCCTTGAGCCTTTGGAAAGGAGCAATCTGCATGGTCAGGTCAATCTTGTGGGTGTTCAGGATGGTATCGGCCTGGAAGGTGATGAAATCTTTGTTGAACCGGTAGTATCCTCTGTCCTGCAGGTACTGGGTGATGCGCTGGCGTTCGGCATCCAGCTGGTTGACGTCGAAGCGCATGCCTTTCTGCAGGTTGATACGGATGGAGTCGTCGCGGAACAGGGCGTTGATCCGTGCATCGTCAATGTCGTATCCGATGTAGTCAATCACGTAGGGCTCGCCCGAGGTAATCTGGTAGCAGACTTTCATGCGGTTGCCTTTTGGGGTTTCCCGTACGGTGACGGATGCTCCCATATAACCGATGTTTTGTACGGCTTTCTGTATCTCCTGACGGGTTTCCTGAGCCAGTTCCCTGTCGTAAATGACAGGGGCATCTCCCAGTCGTCTCCACAGGCGGTTAATCCACCGGGTAGAGTCCTGTCCGGAGGCACTGTAAATGTACATCGGTATCTTTACCAGACTGAACCACTTGGCGTTAGGGTTCTGGCGCACGTAGGCCGTCATGTAGGAAGGCTTGATTTCTTTGTTGTCGGATTCTATCTTGACATCGTCCAGCAGATAACTGTCCTGAGGGATAAATTTATTGACTGAGCATCCGGATAACACCAGAAGCAGGTACATACAACAGATATATAAATAGACTTTTATCTTCATGCCGGAATATCGAATCTTAATGCAAAATTATGTGCAAAGATACCAATTTATTAAAAATATCTTCTTAGCTTTGTACGTGAATAATTGTTATTTTTATCAACTTGTTAGTCATGCTCAGTAAAAATAAAATCAAATATATACGCTCGTTGGAACTGAAGAAAAACCGGAAACAGGAACAGGCTTTCCTTGCCGAAGGGAATAAGCTGGTCGGTGATTTGTTGGGGATTTTTCCTTGTCGTCTGGTGGTGGCCACCGGTCAGTGGCTGGAAGAGCATGCCGGTATTCAGGCCGATGAGGTGTATGAGGTGAGCCGGGAGGAACTGTCGAAGGTGAGTCTGCTGAAGACGCCGCAGGAGGTGCTGGCGGTTTTCGGACAGCCGGAATGGAAGTGGACGCCCGAAGAGGTGTCCGGATCGTTGTGCCTGGCCCTCGATGATGTGCAGGACCCGGGAAACCTGGGAACCATTGTGCGCATTGCCGACTGGTTTGGTATTGAGCATGTATTCTGCTCCACGGGTACAGTGGATATTTACAATCCGAAAGCGATTCAGGCTACGATGGGGGCAGTGGCCCGCGTGAAACTGCATTACGTGGATCTGGAGGCGTTTATCCGGAAGGTCTCAGAACGGGATGTGCCGGTATACGGCACCTTCCTCGACGGGGAGAATCTGTATGAGCACGACCTGCAGAACCGGGGGGTGATTGTGATGGGCAATGAAGGAAATGGCATCAGCCGTGAGATTGCAGCTCTGGTCAACCGCAAGGTGCTGATTCCGAATTATCCGCAGGGCAGGGAGACGAGTGAGTCCTTGAACGTGGCGGTGGCTACGGCTGTGGTCTGCTCGGAATTCCGCCGCAGGGCGACTGTGAAATAAAAAGAAGTCTGTTAGGGAAACTACTGGCAGCAGACACAGATATTCTAGAAGTAAGTTTGGTTAGTAAAAAGAAAAAGCATCCTTGACGGCCCAGCGGCGCTGTCAAGGATGCTTGGTTTATTTTTTACGGATGAAAATCAGTCCCGAAGGGTAAGTACCGTTTTCTCCGCTCCACTCCAGCTGGAGGAGGAAAGGTGTTCCGGCCTCAAACTGGTCTACCGAGAAGCTGTAGGTAGCTACGGAAGCCTGTGGACCGACCTGTTTTTCTTCTTTCGATCCGGCGAGTTTCTCGTCCCGTTTCAGCAGGCTGAACGAATGAATGGTCAGTTTCTCGTTGCCTTTGGTGTGAATGAACGACAGCTCGTAGTCACCGTTGCCGGAAATCTTTCCGGTACACTCAATCTTCAGCGGACTGGGCAGATTGGGGTTGCCGGCAGGATTCCAGTTGTATACAAATTCACCGTACTCCTTATAGGCCGAGTAATCGGGGGCGAAATACAGCGGCAATGAGTAGTGGTGGTTGTCGACTACGGTAATGGCATGGAAGTCATTCTTGTCGGCCACCCGCACCGGTCCGTTGTATTCGGCAGAATGAATGCTCGGGTACCGTCCGTTGGTGGTATACAGGATCCGGGCTCCTTCTACGTTTGATTTCAGAGTAATCTCCGTTTCTCCGTTACTGTTTTCCTTCATGTCCGTAACCTCCGGTTCGGGCACGCGGTAATGGCAGCCCTTATGGTCCAGTTTGGCATAATGATAGCGGATACGCGACTGGAAGTCGGCATAGTTGCGGTCGGCCATCTTACCCCAGGCTACTTCCGAGAGAGCAAGCAGACGGGGGAAGGTCAGGTATTCGGCATAGTTCTCCGAACGGTTCTCATTCAGCAGGGGAAGTTCCTGCAGTACGGTGCCGTGAATGAACTGGTCGGACCAGAGGCAGCCCTGTACCCCGATGACGGTGGAAGTGGGCGAGTAATCATTGATTTCCATCGAATAGCATTTCTCAAGAGAGATAGGGGGCATCCATCCCGCTGCCTTGATCTCGCCGGGTGTCTTGCTCTCGGCAAAATCGAAGTACATGTGGGTAGCAGGAGTCAGAATGGCCTTGTGTCCCGTACGGGTAGCCTGAATACTGTCGCCTACGTTGTGCCACATCAGTGCCACTACCGGATTCTTAACCTCTCCCCGTTGTATGATTTCTTCCCAACCGATGACGGTGCGGTCCTTTTCCTTCATCATGTCCGAAACGACGTTGGTCAGATAGCCCTGCAGTTCCGAAGCCTTTGTCAGTCCCTCGCGTTTCATGACCTCCTGACAGCGCGGACATTCTTCCCAGCGGGTATATACGGCCTCGTCTCCTCCGATGTTGATGTAGTGTGAGGGGAAGAGGGCCACGGTTTCGTCGAGTACGTCTTTCAGGAACTGATAGGAACTTTCCTTTCCTACGCACAGCAGGTCACGGCTGATGAAATGCTGGACGGGCACTTCATGCTGTTCGCCGGTACAGCACAGCCACGGATAGGCCGCTACGGCCGAAAGCATGTGTGCCGGGAACTCAATTTCGGGAATGATCTCCACGTTGCGCAGTCTTCCGTATTCGATGATCTCCTTGATGTCTTCCTGGGTATAGTAGCCGCCCAGCCGTTTGCTGTCGGGACCGGCCCATGCTCCGATTTCGGTCAGCAGCGGGTATTTCTTGATTTCCAGTCGCCATCCGGAGTCGTCAATCAAGTGGAACTGCAGCTTGTTCAGCTTGTACATGGCCATCATGTCGATGTATTTCTTGACGAAATCCTTGTCGTAGAAGTAGCGGGCTACGTCGAGCATCATGCCTCTCCAGGGACGTTCCGGAGCGTCGTAGACAGAAACGGCGGGAACCGTCCAGCTGACATTGCGCTGGCGTTCGCGGCTGTATACCTCCGAGGGGAAGAGCTGCAGCAGGGTCTGTATGCCGTAGAATACACCGGCTTCATCGGCTCCGCAGATGGTGACTCCTTTCGGATTGGTTTCCAGCCGGTAGCCTTCGCTGTCCTTAATCTGTGAGGGGGAAAGGCTGAGGCGGATATCGGCTTTCCTGGTACCTTCCTGAACGGTCAGGTCCCAGCCGGTCGAGCGGCTGAGGAGGTCTTGCAGGTATTCGGCCTGTTCCTGGAGGCCTTTTTCATAACCGATGACAGTCTGGGCTGTCAGCGTGAAATTTCCTTCGTTCTGAGTAACCTGGACAGGCTGGGGAATGATGGAAACGGGTTGTGCGTCTGCAACAGAGAGACTGCATGCGAGCAGGCAACTTATGATTCCTTTGCCTATGAGTCGGGGGGTGGATGGGTGAATCATCATGATTTTAAGTTTAACAATAGTGAATGTATCAGATAAATGCAACAACAATTGCATGGTTACACTTGCAAATATACGAAAAGGTGAGGCAGAGACAAAAGGAAGCATTGTTTTATTATTCTGGCTTTGCCGGACCGTATCCTATTATTTGCGTGAAATGCAAATATAGTGAAATTCCTTGATTCTTTAAAATTTGTGTGGCGATAAAGGAAGAAACCTGGATGTCTGTAAATGCAAAAAGCGTGTGGCTTACTTCTGTAATTTGTTTGCCGGCGTGGTTTGGATAATCAGCGTCGGCAACTGATAAATCGGCGCCGTAGCGTATTGGATTGGCGGGGAAAGTTAGGGTATGTATCTTCTTTCACCGAAATAAATCCGGTGTAACGGGAAAGAATATGTGGCGGCCGGATTAATTTGGCAGCAAGGCGACCGGGGCATTTTACGAAAAGCAAATTGGCCGACTTATTAGATTATTCCACCGAAAATACGTAAGTTTGCGTCATTAATACAGAAAAATACGAAAATGGAAAACTTCAGTGATTTGATCCGGCTGCGGCGCAGCATGCGCAAGTTTACTTCCGAGGAACTGGCTCCGGAAGAAGTGGTAACCTTGCTGAAGGCGGCATTGATGTCGCCTACCTCCAAGCGTTCAAACAGTTGGCAGTTCATTGCTGTCGACGACAAGGAGACGCTCGATAAACTGTCACGGTGCAAAGAACACGGGGCGGCTTTCCTGGCCGATGCCGCACTGGCCATTGTGGTGATGGCCGATCCGCTGGCCAGCGATGTCTGGATAGAGGATGCCTCGGTGGCTTCCATCCTGATTCAGCTTCAGGCAGAAGACATGGGACTGGGCAGCTGCTGGATACAGGTGCGTGAGCGGTTTACTGCTGCTACCGGCATGTCTTCGGATGAGTATGTACACGGAATACTCGACATTCCGTTGCAGTTGCAGGTGCTTTCCATCATTGCCATCGGACACAAGGGAATGGAACGCAAGCCCTTCGACGAGGAGCATCTGCAGTGGGAGAAGGTACATATCAATAAGTACGGAGGAAAATAAACGTGTCGGCGAAAATGGCAAATCAACACGATACCTACCGGGCCCTGGCGGTCTTTCTGGGACTGACGGGGCTGCTCCATCTGGTTAACGGGTGGATTTCTTTTGCATCCATGGGACTGCCGTGGGTAATGGAGAAGGATACGGTGCTGCTCTGTGCGGCGGTGGTCTTTCTCTGGTTCAAGGCCGACAAGTCGGTGGGCCTGATTCTGCTGACAGTGTGGCTGATACAGAACATTGCGCTGGTCATCCGCTGGCTGGGACAGATGTCGGGCTACCTGCTTCCGGTGACGCTGCTGGCGGTAGGGGGCTTGCTGTACTGGTTCTCTTCGCGTAAATGACTGCAGGGAGAGGTATCTGAAGCATATTTGTAATCACTTTAACAGGAAGGAATCTGGAAAATGAGTTTGAATCGGATTGTTTTGATAGGGGCCGGAAATGTGGCTACGCACCTGGGAGAGGCCTTGTCGCGGGCAGGGTACTCCATTGTGCAGGTATACAGTCGTACGGAGGCGTCGGCTTCGGAACTTGCCGGAAAGTTGCATTGCAGCTATACGGTTGCCATGGAGGATGTTACCGCTGAGGCGGATCTGTATGTGGTTTCGGTGAAAGACGACGCTTTGCCTGTGCTGGCAGCGCAACTGGGGAAGGTGAACCGGGAAGCCTTGTTTGTACATACGGCGGGCAGTGTGCCGATGGATGTCTGGAAAGGAAAAGCCGACCGTTACGGTGTGCTGTATCCGATGCAGACGTTCAGCAAGCAGCGGCCGGTCGATTTTACCACGGTGTCTTTTTTTGTGGAGGCACTTCGCAAGGAAGACAGTGAGGCATTGATGGAACTGGCGGTCGGATTGGGAGGAAAGGCTTACGAGGCTTCTTCCGAACAGCGGCGTTTTCTGCACATCGCGGCGGTGTTTGCCTGCAATTTCTCGAACCACATGTATGCGGTGGCCAAGCATCTGCTGGATGCACACGGACTGCCTTTTGAGGCAATGTATCCCCTTATCGACGAGACGGCACGGAAGGTACATGAGATGGCTCCGGTGGCGGGGCAGACGGGACCGGCTCAGCGGAACGATGTCCAGGTAATGGACGGGCATCTGAACATGCTGGCAGACGAACCGGAACTGGCGGAGATTTACCGGCTGGTGAGTCGCAATATTTATAAGTATTCATCTGAAAAAGAGTAAGAAATCATAAAGAAGAAGGACTAAAGTATGATAGATTATGACTTGACGAAAATAAAGGCGCTGATTTTTGATGTGGACGGCGTACTGAGTGCGGAGACTATTGTGCTGCATCCGAACGGGGAACCGATGCGGACGGTGAACATCAAGGATGGCTATGCCTTGCAACTGGCTGTGAAATGCGGACTGCATGTGGCGATTATTACCGGCGGACGGACGGAGGCGGTCCGGAAACGCTACGAGGGTCTGGGTATACAGGATGTGTACCTGGGGGCATCGGTGAAGACGCGGGAGTATGCCGAACTGATGAAGAAGTACGACCTGAAGCCGGAGGAGGTGCTTTATATGGGTGATGACATTCCGGATTATGAGGTGCTGAAACTGGTGGGACTGCCTTGCTGTCCGGCGGATGCGGCTCCTGAAATCAAGTCGGTATGCCGTTATATCTCGCACCGGAACGGTGGATATGGCTGTGGCCGTGATGTGGTGGAACAGGTGTTGCGGGCACAGGGAAAGTGGATGGAAGAAGAAAAGGCTTTCGGCTGGTAAGTGCTGCAATCGTAGAACAAGTGTCTGTTGCAGCGGAACGCCGGAACGGCTGAATGTCTGTTGCAGCGGGATATTCAAAAATAAACAAGAAAATGGTACTGGATAATTTAAGGAAATATCGGATTATATTGGCTTCCAACTCTCCAAGGCGGAAGGAACTGCTGGGGGGACTGGGAATCGATTATGAGGTGAAGGTGCTTCCGGGCATCGACGAGAGCTATCCCGATTCCCTGAAAGGGGAGGAGATTCCGGTGTACATTGCATCGGAAAAGGCAGCTGCCTACCGGGCGGTGATGCAGGAGGACGACCTGATCATTACGGCAGATACGATTGTGTATCTCGACGGTGAGGTGCTGGGCAAGCCTCGTGATGCGGCTGATGCTGCCCGGATGTTGCGTCTGCTCTCAGGAAAGACGCATCAGGTCATTACGGGAGTCTGCATTACGACGCAGGCCTTCCAGAAGTCGTTCGCTGCCGTAACGGAGGTTACGTTTGATACCTTGTCGGAAGAGGAAATCGACTATTATGTCAGCAAGTATGCGCCGATGGACAAGGCGGGTTCGTACGGCATTCAGGAGTGGATCGGTTTCATCGGTGTCACGGGAATGAAGGGCTCGTACTTCAATGTGATGGGACTTCCGGTGCAGCGTCTGTACAGGGAACTGAAGGGACTGTAAGCCGGTGCGGCGATTCAGGGCAGAAGCGGTATATCGACAGAAAGATTGTCGGTATACCGCTTCTGTGTGTTTAAGGGGCTGCTTATTTTTTCAGAAATTCGCTGGGAGACATTCCGGTTACCTGTTTGAAGACCCGGTTGAAGTTAGTGGGGATGTTGAAGCCGACCTCATAGGCTACCTGCTTCATGTTTTTCTCTCCGTCGGAGGCCAGTTCGATGGCACGGATGATGCGCTGGCGGTTCAGGTAGTTGCAGAAATGGATGCCGGATGCATTGAACAGCCGGCTGAGGTTGCGGACAGACAGTCCGAACTGTGCAGCCACGTCTCCTATCTTGAGTTCCTCCTGCAGGTGGTCGGTCATGTATTCCAGTATGGCAGGAAGACGGGAGTCGTTCGACAGTACAACATTCTTGAAGAGTCTCTTCGTATGCGGGCAGATGCTTGCCTGCATGCGGAAGAAACTGATGGAGTACTGGTAGATGTCGGGGTGCTGCAACTGACTGATGGAGGGAACGAAGGTGGCCAGGAACTTCAGGTTTTCCGAAATCAGCGGGTTGACCGGATAGATGGCAAACTGCGACTGGGCCTCTGAGGGCAGGGGCAGCGGGAGACTGGCATAGAAAATGACCAGTGAGGCCTGACGGTTGTTGCTGGTAAGCCGGTGGGCGGTGTGGGCCGGAATCCAGGCAATGTGCTTTTCGGGTACGAAGTAGCTGGTGCTTCCGATGTATACGTGAAGGGTACCCGAGAGGGTATAGATGATTTGGAATTTTTGATGGATGTGTTCGGTGATGTGGATGTCTTCCCATCCGGTTTTCTTGACCAGAATTTCGTGGACTTCGGATTCTCTGATAATGCCAAGGTAGTTTATCTGTTCGTGGTTCATGAGTGGTGATATGGCTTAAATGGATAATATTATTGCTTAATATGCAAATCCGGTACAAATTTAATGGATTAATTTTGCGCATCAAAAATCTGAAGGCTCGTTCTTAGGTGTAAGGGCAGTCTTTCAGTGGCTTACTGTCAGGATGAATGTGCAGACCGGAGGGAAAAGAATAAAGGATAATGGATAAATATATTTGCAATGATTAAGCGGAATGTAATAGGTATTGGTTTATTGGGACTGTCAATGGCCCTGCAGGCGCAGGAAAAACTGCTGACGATTGAGGAGATGTTCCGGATTGCGGACAGCAACAGCACGGAACTTCAGCTGCGCCGGTTGAGGATGAGTGAGGCGGAACAGGGAATACGGATTGCGAAAAACGACCGTTTGCCTTCGGTGGGAGCGCAGGTGGAACTGAATTATATCGGTGACGGGGTCATGACGGAACGTGATTTTTCCGGAGGAATTCATGCGGACATGCCGCACTGGGGAAACACCTTCGTTGTCAAGGCTTCTCAGGTGATATATGCAGGTGGAGAAATATCCCGGGGCATTGAACGTAGTCGGCTGGAGGCAGAGGCAGCCGGACATGAGTACTGTATTACACAACAGGATCTTCGTTTTCTGCTTCTGGGATATTATCTCGACCTGTTTCAGTTGAACAACCAGCGGACGGTTTACGAACGGAATGTGGAGCAGACGCAGATTCTGGTGAAGGATATGAAGGCGGCTTACCGGCAGGGAACGGCACTGAAGAGTGACATTACCCGCTATGAGCTGCAGCTGCAGAACATTCAGCTCCGGCTGACGGCTACCGAGAATGAAATCAATAAGATCAATTACCGGTTGCTGACGGCACTGGGCCTCGATCAGGGATTGCAGATTGTGCCTGATAAAAACTCACTGCTGGTGGCCGAGGTGGATTCGCTCAGTGAGCAGGACTGGAGATGGGCGTCGAAGGAGGCTCCAAGGTTGCAACTGGCGGATACGGAAATCGCGCTTTCCAGAAACCGGGAGCGCCTGATCCGGGCCGAACGTCTGCCTCGGGTGCATGTCTCGCTGACCAGTGAACTGAACGGACCGATTCTGGTGGAGGTTCCTCCGCTGAACAATAATTTTGCATATTGGTTTGCGGGGGTCAGTGTGTCGTACAGCTTTGATTCGCTCTTCAAAAGTCACAAGAAACTGAAGCAGGCTAAAATTGCCATCATGCGCTCTGAGATGGCAAAAGAACAGGTGGCCGAGGAAGTCGACAATTCGATTCATGCAGCTTATGTGGACTTGAATGAGGCGTATATCCGTTTGCGGACGCAGCAGAAAAGCGTGCAGCTGGCTCATGAGAATTATGGGATCGTGCGGCACCGTTACCTGAACGGACTGGCACTGATTACTGACATGCTGGACGCAAGCAATACGCAGCTGGATATGGAACTGCAGCTGGCTAATTATCAGATTGGAATATTGTATCAGTATTATTTACTTAAAAAGTTAACAGGAACCCTTTAATGTAAGACGACTATGATTCAGAATAAGAAAAGAGTAATTCCTAATTTCATCATATCATTAATCATTGTAGCTGGAATCGGATGGGTATGTGCCAAGTTTGTACATCTTGGAAATGTGGAGTTTACAGACAATGCACAGGTCAAACAGCACTTGTCTCCGGTGAGTACGAGGGTGCAGGGATTCATCAAGAAAATCTGCTTTGAGGAGTATCAGCAGGTCCGCAAGGGGGATACGCTGGTAATCATAGAGGATACGGAATACCGGCTGAAGCTGGCGCAGGCCATTGCGGACTATAAGAATGTACTGGCCGGAAAGAGTGCGATGCATACTACGATCAATACGACGCAGAACAATATTTGGGTGACGGATGCGGCGATTGAGGAGCAGCGTATCCGGCTGCAGAATGCGGAGACGGATTACAAGCGTTATCAGCAACTGGTGAAGGAGGAGGCAGTGACCCCCCAGCAGTTTGACCGGGTAGAGACGGATTATGCGGCTACCAAGGCTCGTTATGAGCAGCTGCTCAGGCAGAAGGAGTCTACGAATCTCTTGAAGCAGGAGCAGATACAGCGTCTGGACCAGAACGAGGCGGCCATCAAACTGGCTGAGGCTGCATTGGAACTGGCCCGGCTGAATTTGTCTTATACGATTATCGTGGCTACTACCGACGGGGTAACGGGACGGAAGAACATTCACGAAGGGGAACTGGTGCAGCAGGGAGAAACGCTGGTGACGCTGGTGGACGGTACCGACAAGTGGGTGATAGCGAATTATAAGGAGACACAGACTACGGATATGAGAACGGGGCAGCCGGTGGAGGTTCGGGTGGATGCCATTCCGGGAATTGTCTTTGAGGGAAGGATTGCTTCCATTTCGGATGCAACGGGAGCGGCGTATTCGCTGATTCCTCAGGATAATGCGGCAGGCAACTTTGTGAAGGTGGAACAGCGGATTCCGGTGCGCATTGAGTTTACGGAGAATAACCGTCCGGAGGACTTGAATCGTCTTTGGGCGGGAATGAATGTGGAGTGTACCGTTAAAGTGAACCGCTGATGCGCTGGCTTGTATTTTCCAACCGTCCCAAGGTCCTGTATTTTAAGGACAGTGTACCGACGGGGGCATGTATTGTCTTATCGTTGTTCTTTGCAATGGTATTTCAGTTCAATGGCGGTGTCTTTCTTCCTGCGGCACTCCAGATGTCGAGTGCACTGGGATGCATCCAGGAGGATGTGACAATGGCCGGATATGCTTCCTTTATCGGGATGACGGTGATTTTTCCGATTTTGTTCCGCTTGAAAAGCCGGTTTACGACGCGGATGATTTTCATGGTGGTCTGTCCGGTACTGATTGCGTGCAACCTGATGATGTTGCATGTCGAGAATATCTATGTGATGATTGGGGTATGTTTTGTCTCCGGATTTTTCCGGATGTGGGGAACCTTCGAATGTTTTTCCAATATTCGCCTGAGTGTGACTCCGTCCGGAAATTTCTCGGTCTTTTATCCGGTCATCTATATCGTGGTGCTGGAGAGTATCCAGCTTTCGGGACTGGTGACGATACAGATAAGCGACTGGGCGAACTGGCGCTATATGCATTGGTTTGTAATTGGAATGCTGGCGTGTGTGTGGCTTTGTGTGTTTTTCCTGACCAAGCATGTCCGGATGCAGCGGAAAACGCCTCTTTACGGAATCGACTGGCTGGGAGGGGTGCTTTGGGGAGTGGTGCTGTTCTGTGTGGTGTTTGTCTGTATCTATGGGGATTATTACGATTGGCTGGACAGTGCGAGGATACGTGCGGCTTTGGTGACTGCCGTGGTACTGATACTGGTCAGCATCAACCGGATGCACCGGGTGTCCCGCCCTTATATTTCTCCAGAGGTGTTCGGATACCGTCATTTCCCTACTATTCTGGTCTTGTTTCTGGCACTGTGTCTGTTCCTGACTACCGCTTCGGTATTGCAGGAACGTTTCATGAGATCGATCCTGAACTTTGACATGCTGAATGCGGTATCGTTGAACTGGTATGTCTTTGTGGGCATTCTGGTAGGGGATGGGGTGGTATTTTATCGGCAGGTGGTGCTGCGGAAGGGATTTAAGTTCCTGATATCATTAGGATTTATTCTGATTGTCGTCTATCAGTACTGCATGTATTTTCTGATTGATCCGAATTTGAATATCGAGAGTCTGTATTTCCCGAATTTTCTGAAAGGGGTCGGCCACGGGATTCTGTATATCTCACTGACAATTTATGTGGCGAAAAGTGTTCCGTTCAAGCATTTCTTTCAGGGACTGTGTGTATTGAGCTTTATCCGTACGAGCATCGCTACTCCCTTGGGAACGGCCATCTTGAACCGCTGGCTGCGGATTCTTCAGGGGGAGAATATCGGATTGCTGGCACGGACCATCGACAAGGTGCAGAATGTTCCGGTACAGGAATTGTATGGGGAGGTGGTCCGGCAGACCGTGCTGACCAGTATCAAGGGACTGTTCGGCTATGTATGTGTATTGGGAACTGTCTTTCTGGCCGTGCTGCTGAGTTATCGGCTTTGGCGGAAAATACGTTTTCACGAGGAGTGAGATGATGGATGCCTCGGCTATGGTTTTTTCTTGAATTTGGAAGGGTATCGTGCTGTTGCTCCGAGGCTGAAGCTTTAGAACCGGATTCATATATGGGTTAAAATAATAGTAGTGGAGCAGGATGCTCAAATGTAACGAGGCTGTCTCAAAATACTTTGAGATGGCCTTTTTTGTGTCTGCAAAAAAAATCGGGCAAGCCCTAACTTCACTAAGTCAGAACTTGCCCGTTTCCCTAATTTTTTGTATCTTAGGGAATCAAACTA
>NZ_JABSOE010000023.1 GCF_013618865.1 Phocaeicola faecicola | reverse complement strand
TGCTGTTGAAAAACAAGAGAACAAGCGGATTTCCGGAATCAGGATTAAAGTGGAGCATGCCATAGGTGGTATGAAAAAATGCCGTATTGTCAAAGAACGATTCAGATGCCATAAATTCGGTTTCGAAAATATGGTGATTCTTATTGCTTGTGGATTACACAACTTCAGAATCAGCCACAAAATGAGTCATATAACAAATTAATCTATATAATGTCTATTGTTTTTTATCTTCTTTTTATTACATTTGTATACTTAACTAAATTATTTGAACGCTTAACTAAAACGTCTGTATCGTTTTTTCTTACATCTTGGTATATATTTTTACCTTTAAATTATATATTATGAAAACAATTAAATTTATTTTCCCAATCTCAGTTTTAACCATTATATTGGGTTGTGATAATTCAACAACTAATCCTCCTGTTCTATGATGACAACCATCCGATTGTATGTGCAACTGGAGATCTCGCAGGTGGTGCCTGTACTATTGGCGGTGTAATATCAGGAGTTTTATTTTGTACTTTTAAACATGAAAAATATAGCCATTAAAACAGCATTACTATTTTCAATAGTTCTGATAATCCTATGTCCTATACTTGGCATAATTCCATTATATCACAGTATAATAGCATTCAAAAGAAAAGACACAGTTTCAATTGAACTTGCCAACAAATGGGTTAAAATGGTATTCATTCTAATAATAACCCTATGGATAATACTCATACCTACATTTATTATCCTTTTCAATCAACATGCTGGACAATAGAGAAAGTAATTCAAACAAAAAGAGTGGATTTCCCCACTCTTTTTTTCCTATAATATTTTACTTCGTTTTCTGAACTTCTTTCTTTTCTTGATAGTTGAAGTAAATTACACCTACACCACGGACACAAGTCCAAACATTACCAAAGCGTCCATTAGATTTATTTTTGAATAGTGCCGAATGACTTCCGAGCCTTAAAATCTCGATTATATCTGTTTGTGCATCCAACCATATCAGAAGAAAATCACCCTCTATGTGATACGACTAAAAGAATTCGCGGCTTACCAAGAAGTAACCTTCAAGGACAACCGGGTAACCAATGGAGCAAAGTTGTAGGAATCACAGCTTGGAGATCCCGGAGCTATCCCCTCAAAACAGACTCAAAAATCAACGTTGTTATGCTGCAGGAGAACATCTCCAACGGACAGCGAGTAGAGAAATTTAAAGTATTTGCATATTCCGATTCCAGTTTTACCGCACAGGTGGTGACAGGAAACGGCCTTCCACCGACCGATTCACCGGATGACTTTTTTCTATTCATAAGAGCTCATGAAAGATGAAAAAAAATGTTTCATTTTCATGAGCTCTTTTTACAATCTGATACCAATATATTCAAAATACATATCTTTAAGTTTTCAGACAAAGGAAGATTATACTAAAAAGACTTCTCCCTTTCGGACAGAAGAAAGATACACAAGTAAACATATTTTAATATATAAATTTTTAACATTGATTTACATAAAATACTTTAAAACAAATACATTTTATTATTAACTCATAGGGTTTTAATATTAAATATGCACAAAATAGTGAGTGCATTGTATATATTTGTTATATACCCTTCAGCACTTCATTAAACGTTTTTAACCATTCCACGGCGGTTTCTTATCAGGCTTCCATAAGCAAAGAAAGAATACACCCCGATACTAAACTTTGATTTTTAACCCCCGGTAACCAGTTTACCGCAGCCTAAATAATTTATATGACGAAAAAATTAAATTTATTAGTTTTCTTCCTTTTTTTGGGATATGGACTGATTTTTTCCCAAATTAAGGTAACGGGAATCGTAATTGACGAATCGGATGAGCCCATCATTGGAGCTACCATTCAAGTAAAAGGAGAAAAATCAAAAGGAAGTATTACTGACATTGACGGGAAATTCTATCTTCCTTCAGTGCCATCGGGCTCACTGCTGGTAGTGTCCTATGTGGGTATGAAAACAGCAGAAGTAAAGGCGGCTCCGTCAGTCAGAGTTAAACTTTACTCCAGTTCGGAAGTGCTGGAGGAAGTGGTAGTTACAGGTATGGTTGCCACAGACAAACGGCTTTTTACCGGAGCTTCCGACAAACTTTCAGCCTCTGATGTAAAAATAGACGGTATGGCAGACATCAGCCGGGGACTGGAAGGACGTGCTGCTGGCGTATCGATCCAGAACATTTCAGGCACATTCGGTACGGCTCCGAAAATCCGCGTCCGCGGAGCAACTTCCATTTATGGCAACTCCAAGCCTTTATGGGTCGTTGACGGAGTAATACAAGACAATATCGTTGATGTAGGAGCGGACGCTTTATCATCCGGTGATGCAGTAACACTGATCAGTTCGGCCATAGCCGGTCTGAACCCTGACGATATTGAAAGCTTTCAAATTCTGAAAGATGGCTCGGCAACCTCTATTTACGGAGCCAAAGCCATGGCAGGAGTCATTGTGATTACTACGAAAAAAGGGAAGCAAGGCAGCAGCAGTTTCTCTTACACCGGAGAATTTACAGTCCGCATGAAGCCACATTACAACACATTCAATATCATGAACTCGCAAGACCAGATGGGAATCTATCAGGAGCTTCGGGAAAAAGGATGGCTGAACTTTTCGACTACCTACAGGGCCAGCAACAGTGGAGTATACGGAAAAATGTACCAGCTCACCCATTCCTACAATCCTGTAACCGGACAGTTCGGACTAGCCAATACTCCGGAAGCCAGAGCTGCCTACCTGCAACAAGCCGAACTCAGAAATACTGACTGGTTCGACCAACTGTTCAGCAACTCATTGATGATGAATCATTCTATCAGCATGTCTACAGGTAGCGAGAAATCATCTTCATACATTTCGATCAGCATGATGAATGATCCGGGATGGATGAAGCAGAGCCAGGTTTCGCGATATACTGCCAACCTGAACAATACGTACAACCTGAGCAAAGAATTTTCATTTACCGGCATTGCCAATGCCTCATACCGTAAACAACGGGCACCAGGAACATTGGGGCAAAGCAGTGATGCAGTTTCGGGGGAAGTATCCCGGTCATTTGACATCAACCCATTTTCATATGCCCTGAACACTTCACGCACACTTGACCCTAATGAATATTATACGCGCAACTATGCAGACTTCAATATCTTCAATGAACTGGAAAATAATTATATCACACTGAACATCGTTGACTTGAAATTTCAGGGAGAATTCAAATGGAAGCATAAAAGCGGACTTCAGCTCAGCCTGCTCGGAGCCCTGAAGCATTCTTCCGTGTCACAGAATCACCAGATACGTGACATGTCTAATCAGGCTCTTGCCTATCGTGCCATGGGAGATGCCACCATCATCAATTCAAACAACTGGCTCTACAAAGATCCGGAAAAGCCGAACACTCTTCCGGTAAGTGTACTTCCCAAAGGAGGTTTCTATAACAAGAATGAATATAAGATGCTCAGTTACGACTTCCGTCTGTCGGCTACCTACAATAAGGAATTCAACGAATCGCATATTCTGAACTCCTATACAGGAGCCGAAGTCAATTCACAGGAACGCAGCAGTGACTGGTCGGAAGGATGGGGTATGCAGTACAATAACGGCGAACTGCCCTTTTTCGATTACCTGGCATTCAAAAGAATGCGTGAAAGAAACACCGATTATTATGGAACAAACAATACAGTAAACCGCCAGATTTCGTTCTTCACAACTGCCACTTATTCCTATAAAAGGAAATATACAGTTACCGGAACGTTACGCTACGAAGGAAGTAACCGTCTGGGTAAGGCACGTTCGGCCCGCTGGTTGCCTACCTGGAACATTGCTACGGCTTACAACGTGCATGAGGAGGAGTTTTTCAAGCAACTTGAACCAGCCCTGTCACATTTGACCTTGAAGGCTTCTTATTCGCTCACAGCCGATGCCGGGCCTTCCTGGGTAACCAATTCACGTGTGGTCATCAACAGTTATAACCCCTGGAGGCCCTCGGCAAGTGTCAGTGAGTCCGGACTGCAGATTGCAGATTTGGAAAACTCGTCCCTGACTTATGAAAAGAAGCATGAGCTGAACATAGGTGTGGACATGGGATTCTGGGACAACCGTGTAAGTCTGGCAGCCGACTGGTATAAAAGAAACAATTTCGACCTTATCGGATGGACCAGTACCCAAGGAGCAGGAGGACAGGTCAACCGCATGGGAAACGTAGCTTCCATGAAATCGCACGGATTTGAGTTTACCCTTTCTACCCGAAACATAAAGAAAAAATATTTTAGTTGGAACACTGATTTTATCTTCGGATACAGCAAGACTCAGGTAACCGATCTGGAGACACGTTCTACCATGTTCTCTCTCATTTCAGGAAATGGATTCACCCGCAAAGGATATCCTCACAGAGCCTTGTTCTCCATACCGTTTATAGGGCTGGACAATCAAGGGTTCCCGATGTTTGAAATTACAGACAAGAACAATGGCACAATACTGGTAACAAAAGATAATTACAGAGCTTTGAATTTTCAGGAGAGGGAGCACCTTGATTTCCTAAAATACGAAGGTCCTGCCGACCCGACCATTACCGGAAGTCTCGGAAATATTTTTTCTTACAAGAATTGGAAGCTGAACGTATTTGTCACTTATTCAGCAGGCAATAAAGTACGCTTGGATCCAGTATTCAAAAGTACATACAACGACCTTGACGCCACTCCAAAAGACTTCAAAAACAGGTGGAGAGTTCCCGGAGACGAAAATAGTACCAATATACCGGTTATCTCAGCCCGCAGGCATCATCAATTATATTCCAACCTGAATCTGGGATATAATGCCTACAACTACTCCACAGCCCGCATCGCTGACGGTGGATTTGTAAGAATGAAGGAAATTTCTCTTACCTACACTCTTCCCGGGTCATTGCTTGAAGGCAAACTACTGAAGTCAGCCTCGGTAAAAGTTCAGGCAACCAACCTGTTCCTGATTTACTCTGACAGGAAGCTAAACGGACAGGACCCTGAATTCTTCCGGTCGGGAGGTGTGTCGGCTCCAGTACCAAAACAGTTTACGTGTACACTGCGACTGGGTTTCTAAAATAAAAAAAGAAAAAACAAATATTGATTAAACATCATTTTTCAAATGAAAACAATGTATCATAAAGTATATCTGCTGCTGGTATTATGTACCCTGGTTTCGTGTGATAAATTTCTGGACAAAGTTCCTGATAAGCGAACAGAAATAGACAGCAACCAGAAAGTCAGCGAACTTCTGGTATCGGCTTACCCTAATGTAGATCCGATGATGATCTATGAACACCGTACCGACAATGTCATGGACAACGGAAGACGATTCGGCGAACCGGCGCGCATGATTACCGAAAACTACAACTGGGAAGATATCAGCGAAACAGACTGGGATGCTCCCGAGGCCCTCTGGAACAGCTGCTACCGTGCCATTGCTGCTGCCAATCAAGCCCTGCAGGCTATTGAAACACTTGGAGAAGGTCCTGAAAATGCACCCCAAAAAGGCGAAGCTCTCCTTTGCAGAGCATATGCACATTTTTTGCTGTCCAATACATTCTGTCAGCCTTATAATCAGGCAACAGCTTCTTCCGACTTGGGGATTCCCTACGTAGAAGAACCGGAAACGACTATTGGAAAACGCTATGACAGAGGAAACGTGCGCACTGTATACGAAAAAATCGCCCGAGACATAGAGGAAGGATATCCTTTAATCAACGACAATGCCTATACAGTACCCATTTATCATTTTAACAAACGCGCTGCGGCAGCTTTTGCCTGCCGTTTCTATCTGTTTTACAACAATTATAGCCGTTCATTGACATATGCCAACGAAGCTATCGGAGAAAATCCTTCCGCATCACTGAGAAACCTGAAAAGCTACACTTCTTTTACACAGGCCAGCGAGTGGCGTGACAGATTTATCAGCAAGGATGAACCAGCCAACTTACTGCTGGTAGCCCTGCGTTCTCTCTGGGGAAGACACTATATTACCCAGAGACTAGGGAACTCCAACGGCATGGTAAACCTGCTACTGTATCGCTCGGCAGGTCCTTGGGGAAAGAATCTGGCAGATTTTGACCTTCTTTTCTACCATTCGGGATATCCTGTATCATGGCAGCCCAAATACAACGAAATATTTGAAATTACCAATGAAACGGCACAAACCGGACAGCCACACGTAGTTCAAATGGCATTCACAACAGACGAAACATTGCTTTGCCGTGCCGAAGCAAATGTGATGCTAAAGAAATATGATGATGCAGCAAGAGACCTTTCTTACTGGTATATCAAGAAAGGTGGAAAAGGAGCTTCTGCCGACCAGATTGTAAATTACTACACCGAAAGAGAGGCCGCTGATAAACAAGCCCTGGCCGAAGGTGAATTAAGTCCGTGGCTCCTTTTAGTCAAACCGCTCAATGCCGGTTTCCCAATAGAAGAAGGTACACAGGAGAAAATGCTCCAAGGAGTATTGCACGCACGCCGCATTGAAACCATATTCAGCGGTTTGAGGTGGCTGGACATACGCCGCTTCGGCATAGAGGTAATACACAACGTAGAAGACAAAGATGACATCAGACTGCCGGCAGGCGACCTGAGACGCGTCATCCAGTTGCCTCAGGCTGTAACTGCAGCAGGACTGCCGGCAAACCCTAGATGAATATCCATATAAAAAGCAAAACAATGAAAATGAAACAATTCAAATACCTGCTACTGGCAGGAATCGCAGCGGGTTCACTTCTCTCCGCATGCAGCGAAGATACTCCAGAACGTGAAAACAGCGTCTTTAATACCAGTTCCGAACCCAAAAGTGAATTTGACCAATGGTTAAAGACAAACTATATAGATGCCTTTAACATAGACTATAAGTATCGCATGGAAGACATTGAGTCCGACCTATCCAAGAACCTGGCGCCGGCAGACCTCCTGCAAAGCATGCGGCTGGCAAAAATCATCAAACATGTATGGCTGGAAGCCTATGTGGAAACAGCCGGCATTGATTTCATGCGAAAACATGCCCCGGCTATCTTGCACGTGGTTGGATCGGCCTCCTGGAATGGAGACGGTACAATGACACTGGGGGTGGCCGAAGGTGGTCTCAAAATTACGCTCTACATGGTAAACTGGCTAAACCCCAGCAATATAAAAGAGATGAATCAATATTTTTTTAAGACCATGCATCATGAATTTACCCACATTCTGCAGCAGGATATCAACTATCCGCAGGAATACAATCTGATTAGTGCCGAAGATTACCGTCCGTCGGGATGGCACAACAGACACAATATAGCAGACTACGCCAGCCTGGGATTTATTACTAATTATGCAGGAAGCATGCCAGTAGAAGATATCACCGAAATAACGTGCTGCTATGTAACCTTTACCGATGAAGAATGGAATGCCGTCTTTGAAGCTGCCGGAGAGGCGGGACGGACCAAACTGAATCAAAAAGTGAAAATCATGAAACAATACATGCTGGATGTATGGAAAATAGACATGGACCTGCTCAAGGAGGTGGTACGGAGGAGAATGAATGAAGTGGTACAGATGGAATTGCTGGAACCTTCGTGGACAAGTCCGCTTACCACTGATCCTGCCACAGGAAGGGCCGCTCTCCAGCTGCTGGAACAACAGTTACGCACACAATATGCAGAGGCACTGGAAGAAATGGATGCACACCCCGATGGCTGTCATATCCATAATGCCAATTTAATCAATATTCTACAACGTGACAAAAACTGAAATCATGAAACATATATTATATCTCATACTGTTACTGACTGCTTGTTTATTCAATTCCTGCAAGACAGAAGTGGATGACTATTTTGAAAGTTCGGCTTCACAGCGCATGGAAAATGAAATCCAAAAATACAGGAAATTACTTCCTTCTCCCCAATATGGATGGAGCATGGAGTACTTTCCAGGAGGTCCCGCCAAACCAGAGGCGGATATGCACTGACCGTCTCATTTTCTCCTGAGGGATATGCTACATTCCGCTCGAGTCTGTCGGAAGATGTGGCTACCTCGGCAACCAGTCTCTATTCATTGAAAAAAGACATGGGCGGTACATTGAATTTTGATACCTATAACAAACTGTTCCATTATTTCTCTGATTCGGATCTTAAAGAAGGAGACGGACTAGGAAAAGGATTGCTTGGAGACTATGAGTTCAGTCTCCATACAAGCACAGAATCAGAAATTGTGATGTATGGAAAAAAATATCTTTCAGCCATACATATGCATGCCTTACAAGAACCTGCAGAAGTTTATTTGCAGAAGGCTAAAGAGAACCGATTAAGCTACGAAAACATACCAGCTGTAAGCGGAATCAAAGGCTTTTTTGCACAAAAACCAGTTACGGGAGAGGTTATTACCTCACAATATTTCATGCTTACTCAAGAAGGGCAGCAAACTAAGTTTTCTTTTATGTTCACAGACAAAGGAGTGCGGCTATATGCCCCCATTGAACTGAACGGACATACTGTCAATGAACTAATATGGAATGCACAAGAAAAAACATTCAGCACTCCAGATGGAACCACCCGTCTGGAGCTGGTAAACGACAGTCTGGGACTGAGGGAAGATGAACTGCTCGGAAATTATACACTTTCTTACTCCAACCAGACAGCGGATGTATCCATTGAAAAACAAGACAATGGAAAAATTATGATGAAAGGATTACCTTTTGACATCCAACTTGCGTATAACTCCAAAAAAGGAGCTTTGGAATTGAATGCCCAGCAAATAAAAGTATCTCCAGACGTGAGACTGGCCATATGGTCCTCAAATGCCGGAAATCTGACTTGGGAGAAAGGATACGGACTCGTTACCAGATGGAATGGAGACAGGGAAAATTTTGTACTTGAATGGGTAGACAACGGCAATGAATGGTTCGTAGAGGGAAAAAGAATCTACGCCAATGCCTTCATTTTGTGGAATACCGCGACAGGTGGCAGATACGACGGATACGGAGAATCCCGTTTTCATAATTTGACATTAACCAAAAAAAAGTAGGAGATTATTCATATGAAAAAAAATACACATTATCTGATATTGCCATTTTTTATATCTGTGTTATGTTTTTTTCTCTTCTCGTGTTCAAAAGAAGAAAATCAACAGTCGGCCCTACATCTCCAGATATTGAAAACAGAGACTAATATGAACCACAAAGGAGGGTACGTTCTGATACAGACAAATGTAGAGGGAGCAGAAGTCCGAGTGAAAGATGCATGGCTGACACCTGAGATATCAGGATCACAGATTCGTTTAACAGCTTTGGCCAATCCCGGATATGAATCAAGAACCACCCTGGTTTTCATCAGCAAAGGAGATGAACTCCAACAACTCCCTGTCACACAGTTGGGAATCATATCAATAGTAGATGTACAATCGTATGAATTTCCCGAAACCGGTGGAAATAAAGCTTTCCTCTGGAACACTGACCAGGAATTTCAAATCGAAGGTCTTGATAACTCATGGCTTACTTACGAAACCAGAGGAGACTCTATTTATTTCACCGCTTCCGAACTGGGGTTATATGATGATACCCGACAATGCTCGGTAAATATCAGAGTCGGCAGGTACTACCAGACAGAAGTGGTTTTCAAACAAACAGCTCCAGCACTCCCCTATCAATTACTTTTGGGAGAATACACACTTGAATATACCCGATGGGTAGGTACGGATATTCTCAGTACCGATGTAAGCCTAATTGAAAAGGAATACGGAAAATCATTCATACTCAAAGGGCTGGCCTTTGATATCACTGTTTTATTTGATCCCTCCCAAGCGAGAATCAGCATCAAATCTCAGCCTCTGCAGGCTGTAAACGACCAGGAAATCTGGCTCGCAGCATGGGAAGGACAAGGAAGCGGCAGTCTGTGGCCTAACAAAAAATTCGGTGTAATGAGCCAATGGAATGGTGATAAAAGAAATATTGAACTTACCATGATACCTGACGGCGTAACAGACGAACAATGGAAAGATAAGTCCGGGAATCCCATCATCACCCGTGGGTTTATCTTATGGGGTAAAAATGAATACACGGCAGGAGGTCCAAGCCGACTGATTAACATGAAATTGATAAAGAAAAACTAATTTCCGGGGTCTTATAACAACTGATTTTTTCAAGGGAAGTATTACAAAGGTACTTCCCTTTCCAATCTTCATCCATAGAGATATTGCGAAACGCAAGAAACATACATAGCTTAAAGACTTAGCGAACATCCCATACTAATTACAGAACTTATATCGTTTCTTAATTATTTATGGTATCCATTTGCCCTAAAAATGAAATAGGCTTATCTAAGTTTTCAGTTTTAGCCACAACCACAAGCTAATCAATTAAACAAATCCAAATTTACAAATAAACAACTATTTAACTTTGATTTACATAATATACATTAAAACATGAATGAAACTCATTAAAATTCAAAACATATCTATTAAATACGCATAAAAATTCATTAAATACGATAAACCTTTATCATGAATACTACACACATAGCCAACCCTGTTTCCGGCTTTTCCCAAAAGCAGGAAATCAACATACAGACATTACACAAGACTTTATAGTGAATCTAATATCAAATCTTTTATTTTAATCTAAACTATTTATTTTATGTCTAAAATCATTGCTAGACCAATCGGAATGCTGATGCTTTTCTCTGCAGCCTTTGCAGGAAATCTACCGGTATATTCCGGTAATGAAACAAACGGAACCAATGCAGTTCTTCAAGATGAAAAATGCAAGGGAGTCGTAAAAGACACCGAGGGTGAAGTCATCATCGGAGCTTCTGTCGCAGTCAAAGGTACGACTACGGGAACAATTACTGACCTCAACGGTGCCTTTTCCTTAAACGGAGTCCGTAAAGGAGATGTACTGGTCATCTCATTTGTAGGCTACAAGACGCTGGAAATCCCATGGGGGGGGGGGAATTTTAAACGTTGAAATTCAGGCAGATACACAAAATTTAGATGAAGTCGTAGTTGTAGGATACGGCACCCAGAAGAAGGTCAACGTAACCGGTGCGGTAAGTACCATCGACTCCAAACTGATAGCAGCCCGCCCAGTAAGAAATGTGGCACAGGCCCTGCAGGGACAAATCCCCGGACTTCAGTTGTCGGTAGGCAACGGCGGCAGTGCCCTGAACAGCGAACTCAACGTATCCATCCGCGGTGGAGGTACTATCGGAGCCGGCTCCAACGGTTCTCCGCTGATTCTCATCGACGGTATAGAAGGCAACATGAACTCTGTCAACCCCAATGACATCGCCAACATCTCGGTACTGAAAGACGCAGCCTCGGCCTCCATCTACGGTGCCCGTGCCGCCTTCGGAGTCATCCTTATTACCACCAAGAACGGAAATTCCGGAAAAACCCGGGTCAGCTACAGCGGAAACCTGCGTTTCTCCACTGCCATCCAGGTGCCCCACATGGCGAACTCCTGGGAATTTGCCAACTATTACAATGCGGCAGCCATCAACGGCGGCGGTTCACCGATCTTCGATGAAACCGCCCTGTCGAATATCCGGAAATACATGAACGGTGAGTTCACCGACCCCAGCACTACGGAATATTACGGAACCGTGGTCAATCCCGACAACAACAAATTCAAGAACTATGCCGGTTCGTTTGCCAATACCAACTGGTTCGCTGAGTTCTACCGGAAAAACGCCCCCTCACACGAACACAATGTGAACATCAGTGGAGGTAATGACAAAATCACCTACATGCTGAGCGGAAGTTTCTTTGACCAGCAGGGACTGATACGGCACGGTAGCGACAACTTCAAGCGGTATACGCTGAACGGAAAAATCTCCGCCCAGCTGACCTCGTGGGCGAAGATGAACTTCACCACCAAATGGACACGCGAGGCATTCAAACGACCGACCTACCTTACCGGCCTGTTCTTCCACAACATTGCCCGCCGCTGGCCGACCTGTTTCGTAAAAGACCCCTACGGCAACTATGCAGCCGATATGGAAATCATCCAGCTCAGGGAAGGTGGAGAGCAGTCGGAACAGAAAGACCTGTATACCAACCAGCTGCAATTCGTCTTTGAACCGATAAAGGACTGGCACATTACGGTAGAGGGAAGCATGCGCCAGACACAGAAAAAAACACAGTGGGCCATACTTCCCATTTACGGGCACTATGCAGACAATACGCCGTATCTGCTGTCATGGAACGGAGGAGCGGCGGGCTATTCGGAGGCGCATAATACACGTTATGGAGAAGATTACTATTCTACCAATATCTATACCGATTATGCAAAGCACCTCAAGGAACATTTCTTCAAGGTAATGCTCGGATTCAATGCAGAACTGTACAAAGACGATTCGCTTACCGGATTCGGTACCAACCTGATTACCCCTTCCGTACCGGAACTGAATGCGGCACAGGAAAATCACAAAGCCTATAATGAGAAAAAAGATTATGCCATTGCCGGTTTCTTCGGACGCCTCAACTACAACTATCAGGAAAAGTATCTCTTCGAAGCCAACCTGCGCTACGACGGTTCGTCACGCTTCCTGGGCGACAAGCGCTGGGGCCTGTTCCCTTCATTCTCTGCCGGATGGAACATCGCCCGTGAAGACTTCTTCAGACCGCTGAACGGAGTAATCGGTACCTTCAAGTTCAGAGGTTCCTGGGGACAGCTGGGCAACAACAATACCAAGTCGTATTATCCGTTTTACCAGGCAATGCCTACCGGTGTGAAGAATTCGGGATGGCTGATAGACGGTGAGAAACAAAACACTGCCGGACTGCCCGGAATTGTGAGCAACCTGCTGACCTGGGAGACAGTGGAAAGCTGGGACCTGGGATTCGACTGGGGCATGTTTGACAACCGCCTGACCGGATCGTTCAGTTACTACAACCGTCTGACCAAGAACATGGTGGCCGATTCGCCGAACCTTCCGGGAGTTCTGGGAGCAACTCCTCCCAAACTGAACAATGCCGACTTGAAGTCCTACGGATGGGAACTGGAGATTGCATGGAGAGACCAGATCAAGGATTTCCATTACGGAGTCCGACTGACACTGGATGACAACCAGGAAAAAATCACCCGCTACTACAATCCTACCGGAAGCCTGTCTACGCATTACAACGGCAAAATGATCGGTGAGATCTGGGGATATACGACAGTAGGCATTGCACAGTCGCAAGAACAGATGGATGAACACTTGAAAACGCACAAGCCCAACTGGGGTTCGGGATGGAGAGCCGGTGACATCATGTTTGCCGATATCAACGGGGACGGAATCATCAACGAAGGATCGAATACCCTGGAAAACCATGGAGACCTGAAGATCATCGGCAATGACAAGCCCCGGTACAAGTTCGGCCTGACCCTGGACGGGGAATGGAAAGGCATTGATTTCTCCGTCTTCCTGCAGGGAGTACTGAAGCGTGACTACTGGCTGGGAGGCCCTTATTTCTGGGGAGCCAGCGGCGGACAATGGCAGTCGACTGCATTCAAGGAACACCTGGACTACTGGACACCGGAAAACCCGGGAGCCTATTATCCCCGTCCGGATTTCAGTTCGGGAAAAAATCAAAAGAAACAAACCGGTTATCTGCAAAATGCAGCCTACCTGCGCATAAAGAATGCCCAGATCGGATATACGCTGCCTCAGGCATGGACCCGCAAGGCAGGCATGGAAATGGTAAGAGTATATGTATCGGGAGACAACCTGCTGACCTTCTCGAACATCATTTCAATCTTCGACCCGGAAACACTTGGAGGCGACTGGGGAGAGGGCAAGCTGTACCCGTTGCAGCGCACGATTTCGGTTGGATTAAATGTAAACTTCTAAAAACTAATGAATATGAAACTGATTTTCAAGCACCTGTTTTTCTGTTCACTGATGGGAATGGGAGGATTCGGACTGACGGCATGCAACGATTTTCTTGACCGTGAGCCCATTACACTGATCACTCCCGATACCTATTTTACAACGACAGACCACATTGCCAATTATGTCATCAACTATTATAACAGCTACCTGGTAAATACGCAGGGAACGGTTTTATTCCATCAGACCACCTGGAACGCCGGACTGGCAATCAATGACAACAATACAGACAATTATGTGAGGGAAAATGCCTCCCTGCAGTATTTTGCCAAAAACTGGATGGTACCCACAGGACAGAACCTGAAAGAAGAATATGCCAAAATAAGGGTATGGAATTACCTCATTGAAAACGTAGAGCCGAGAATGGCACAGATCAGCGGTACGGAGGAAGACAAAAAACATTATCTGGGAGAAGGCTATTTCTTCCGTGCCATGACCTACTTCAATGCAATGGCCAAGTTCGGCGACCTGCCCATCATTACGGAGGTATTGCCCAACGAAGAAAGTTACCTGAAAGAAAAGTCGAAGAGAGACCCGCGCAATGAAGTGGCACGGTTCATCCTGAAGGACCTGGACAGAGCCATTTCCCTGCTCAAGGAAGCCGGATTCAAAAACAACCTGCGCATCAACAAACAGACGGCACAGTTGTTCAAGTCGCGCGTGGCACTCTATGAAGCCACCTTCGAGAAATATCACAGAGGCAGCGGACGCGTACCGGGAGATGCCGGATGGCCGGGAAAGGACATGCCCTACAACCAGGGAAAGAGCTTCGACATTGACGGAGAAATCCGCTTCTTCCTGGAAGAGGCAATGGCAGCAGCTAAAGCCGTAGCCGACCAGGTCCCCCTGACCACCAACACCCATGTGATGAACCCGGAATACCGGCAGGTCTATGGCTGGAACCCTTACTTCGAGATGTTCAGCCAGCCCTCACTGAAAAACGTACCCGAGGTATTGCTGTGGAAGGAATACAACAAGTCATTGGGCACATCGCACAACGCTCCCTACCGTACTCTGGTAGGCGACAGAAGCGGTATCACCCGCAGCATGGTCAGTTCGTTTCTCATGAAGAACGGATTGCCGATCTACGCATCCGGTTCCGGATACAAGGGTGACACCAGCATCGACCTGGAAAAGAGCGACCGCGACGAACGCTTGCAGCTCTTCGTCTGGGGAGAAAGCGACGTGAAGCTAAGCGACGAGAACAGTCCGGCGGTAAAAAGCGAACAGAAAGTGGTACTTTTCAAACTGCCGCAGCTTACCAATGCAGAGCTGCAGAACCGCGACCTGACCGGATACCGCCAGCGGAAACACTATACGTACGACTATACGCAGCTCAAGAGCGATGAACTGCTGGGTACCAATGCCTGCCCTGTCTTCCGTGCAGCCGAAGCCTACCTGAATTACATCGAGGCGTGCTACGAGAAGAACCGTTCCCTCGACGGTGATGCCATCAAGTACTGGAAGGCCCTGCGGGAACGCGCAGGTGTGGATACAGACCTGGACAAGACCATCCGGAACACGAACATGGCGGAAGAAGCGAAGTACGACGACCTGGGAGTATGGTCGGGAGACCAGATGGCAGATGCTACCCTGTACAACATCCGCCGCGAGCGCCGCTGCGAATTTATGGGCGAAGGAATGCGCTGGGACGACCTCATCAGATGGCGTTCCTGGGACAGACTCTTTACGAAGAAGTACATTCCTCAGGGAATCAACCTCTGGGATGCTGCCTACCGGAATTACGAGAACAATGAGAACACAAACGTGAAACCCATTGTGGCAAACGGCTCAACCGAGTCCAACTGCTCGTCCCGAGACCTCGGAAAATACCAGCAGCCGTTCAGTCTGTACCAGACCAACAACCAGTTTTACGAAGGATACTCATGGATGAAAGCATATTACCTGTATCCGATCGGAGTAGAAGAACTGAACCTGGCGGAAGGGCTCTATCAGAATCCTTACTGGCCACGGACAGGCAGTCTGGCTGAAGAATAAACACCGACAGACAACCACCATGAAACAAGCCCCTCAAGGAGCCGTTTCATGGTGGTTTTATTTTCCCCTCCTCCGTGTCCCTTCCCTCCCCAGATGGGCATTTCTGCCCCTGCCGGTCTTCTGTGAGGGCACACGGTTTGCCCGACGCTTAAAATGTTTTAAAAAATTCGGGAAGACTTGCATTCCCCAGAAAAAAAACCTTTCTTTGCATCAGAACGGTTCAGCATAGTTATATAAATAATGAAAACAACATTCGGTTCACATACCACCAAAGTAAAGCAACTGGCCGACATGATCGAGCAGGACATTCTGATGGGCAGATACGAAGCCAATGCCAGCCTGCCATCCATCAACCAGTTGAGCGCTACTTACCAGGTATCCCGCGATACGGTATTCAAAGCCTTTGCCGACCTTCGGGAAAGAAAGCTGATTGACTCCACTCCGGGAAAGGGATATTATGTGACCAACCGGCAGGAAAAGATATTCCTCCTTCTGGACGAATATTCTCCTTTCAAGAACACGTTATATAACAGTTTTATCCGCAAACTGGGACGCAAGTATAAGGTAGACCTTTGGTTTCATCAGTACAATGAACACATCTTCAATACCATTCTTCATGAAGCCATAGGACGCTACAACTACTACGTAGTGATGAATTTTGACAACGAGAAATTCTCTCCGCTGCTCAATAAAATCAATCCGTCCCGCCTGCTCCTGCTCGACTTCGGAAAATTCGACAAAAAGAACTATTCATTTATCTGTCAGAACTTTGACACGGCCTTTTACCAGGCACTGGTACAACTCCATGACTCACTGGCAAGATACCGGAAAATCGTCTTCCTTTATCCTCACGACTCCAAGCATCCCTACAGCAGCATCGACAGCCTGCAGGAATATTGCCGCAACTATCATATGCATTGTGAGGTAGTACAGGACGAAAGCGAATGCCTCGTAGAAAAAGGAGTAGCCTATATTGTCATCCGGCAGACCGACGTGGTGGACATCATCAAGCAAAGCAGGCAGCAAGGACTGAAGCCGGGAAAGGACTTCGGACTGATTGCCTACAACGACACCCCGGCCTATCAGGTCATTGATGAAGGCATCACGGCCCTGAGTATCGACTGGGAACAGATGGGATCACTGGCAGCCCGGTTCATTACAGAAGGAAGCCCCATACAGGTTTTCCTCCCCACAGAGGTTCATCTGCGGAAATCAGTCTGATATTTTTTTGCGGTAAAATCAGCACAGAGCAGCACAGTTGAAGAATAATTACATAAGCAAACAAACGTAATATTAACCCTATAATCAATCTAATTATGAAATACCCAAAGATCGGGATTCGTCCCACCATTGACGGACGCCAGGGCGGTGTTCGCGAAAGCCTCGAAGAAAAGACCATGAACCTGGCCAAAGCAGTGGCCGAACTGATTTCCACCCATCTGAAAAACGGTGACGGAAGTCCGGTAGAATGCGTCATCGCCGACTCTACCATCGGACGTGTGGCAGAAAGTGCAGCCTGTGCTGAAAAATTCGAACGCGAAGGCGTAGGAGCCACCATTACCGTGACCTCCTGCTGGTGCTACGGAGCAGAGACAATGGACATGAATCCTTATTATCCAAAGGCTGTTTGGGGATTCAACGGAACCGAACGTCCCGGAGCCGTCTACCTGGCTGCCGTACTGGCAGGACATGCCCAGAAAGGACTGCCGGCATTCGGCATCTACGGACACGACGTACAAGATATCGATGACAATAGCATTCCAGCCGATGTAGCGGAAAAACTGCTGCGATTTGCCAGAGCCGCCCAGGCTGTTGCCACCATGCGGGGTAAATCCTACCTGTCAATGGGTAGCGTATCCATGGGTATCGCCGGCTCTATCGTCAATCCGGATTTCTTCCAGGAATACCTGGGCATGCGCAACGAGTCGGTTGACCTGACCGAAATCATACGGAGAATGACGGAAGGCATATACGATCCGGAAGAATACCGGAAAGCCATGGAATGGACAGAAAAATACTGCAAGAAAAATGAAGGTACCGACTTCAATACGGATGCAAAGAAAAAGACACGTGCCGAAAAAGATGCCGACTGGGAATTTATCGTCAAAATGACAATCATCATGCGCGACCTGATGGTGGGCAATCCGAAACTGAAGGAACTGGGATTCAAGGAAGAAGCCTTAGGCCACAATGCCATTGCAGCAGGATTCCAGGGACAGCGCCAGTGGACCGACTTCTACCCGAACGGAGATTACTCCGAGGCCTTGCTGAACACGTCATTCGACTGGAACGGTATCCGTGAAGCCTATGTGGTAGCTACGGAAAACGATGCCTGCAACGGAGTAGCCATGCTCTTCGGCCACCTGCTGACCAACCGGGCACAGATCTTTTCGGATGTACGTACCTACTGGAGTCCGGAGGCTGTGAAACGGGTTACCGGAAAAGAACTGACCGGTCTGGCACAACACGGTATCATTCATCTGATTAACTCAGGAGCAACCACTCTGGACGGTACCGGACAGCAGACCGATGCCAACGGTAATCCGACCATGAAACCGGCATGGGAAATTACTCCTGAGGAAGTGGAAAAATGTCTGGAAGCTACGACCTGGTATCCGGCTAACCGGGATTATTTCAGAGGCGGCGGCTTCTCGTCTAATTTCCTGTCGAAAGGCGGAATGCCGGTTACCATGAGCCGGTTGAACCTGATCAAAGGACTTGGTCCCGTACTCCAGATTGCAGAAGGATGGACGGTAGAAATCGATCCGGAAATCCACAAACTGCTGGACGAACGTACCGACCGCACCTGGCCTACCACTTGGTTTGTGCCCCGTCTGTGCGACAAACCGGCCTTCAAGGATGTCTATTCGGTAATGAACAACTGGGGAGCCAACCATGGAGCCATCAGTTACGGACACATCGGTCAGGACCTGATTACCCTTGCCTCTATCCTGCGTATCCCGGTATGCATGCACAATGTGGATGAAAACGAAATCTTCCGTCCGGCCGCATGGAGCGCCTTCGGCATGGATAAAGAGGGAGCCGACTACCGGGCCTGCCAGAACTACGGTCCTATCTACAAATAATGCCGTAAAGAGAGATTTCACCAATGTAAAACCTTATTGAAAATCAATTATGATTACAGACGAACATATCGAACAGTTTATTGCACAGGCACACCGGGTAGGTGATGCCGGACTTACGCTCTGCAGCAGCGGCAATCTGTCCTGGCGCATCGGAGAAAACGCCCTCGTTTCGGGCACAGGCTCATGGGTGCCTACGCTTTCGAAAGAAAAAGTGGCTGTCTGCAAGATTGAGACCGGAGAAGTGCTGAACGGAGTCAGACCTTCAATGGAAAGCGGTTTCCATCTGGGAATCTTCCGGGAGAGACCGGATGTGAACGTGGTACTGCATTTCCAGTCGTGTTACGCAACAGCCGTGGCCTGCATGAAGCAGGTTCCCGCAGACTTCAACGTCACGGCCGAAATTCCCTGCCACGTAGGCAGTGAGATTCCGGTAATCCCCTATTTCCGTCCAGGTTCACCCGAACTGGCATCCCATGTCATTCAGGCCATGAAGAACCACAACTCAGCACTGCTCCAGAAGCATGGACAAGTAGTGTGCGGAAAAAATTTCGACGAAGTCTTTGAAAGAGCCACTTTCTTCGAAATGGCATGCCGCATCATCGTACTTTCCGGCGGAGAGTATCAGACCCTGAGCAAGGCGGAGATTGAAGATCTGGAAACTTACATACTAGGGAAGAAAGCGAAATGACAGAGACATATTTAGCGATAGACTTTGGAGGAGGTAGCGGCAGAGTAATTGCCGGCTACCTTTCCGAAGGTAAACTGGAACTGGATACAGTTTACCGTTTTCCCAACCGGCAGATCAGGATGGGAAAACACATTTACTGGGATTTTCCGGCACTGTTCGAGGAAATGAAATCAGGAATCCGGATGGCCGTTGAGAAGGGATACCGGATAAAAAGCATCGGTATTGATACCTGGGGAGTAGACTTCGGACTGATCGACCGCCAGGGCAACCTGATCGGTAATCCGGTCTGCTACCGCGACAGCCGTACACAGGGAATGCCGGAAGAAGTTTTCGCACGACTGGATATCCGGAAGCATTATGCCGGTACCGGCATTCAGATCATGCCCATCAATACCCTGTTCCAGCTATATGCCATGAAAAAAGAAGGCAATCCACAGCTGGACATAGCGGATAGACTGCTGTTCATGCCCGATCTTTTCAGTTATTTCCTCACGGGAACAGCCAACAACGAATACAGCATTGCTTCTACTTCCGAGCTGATGGATGCCAAGGCCAAGAACTGGGACTTTGAGCTGATCCGGGAACTGGGACTGCCGGAACATCTGTTCGGAGAAATCGTCATGCCGGGAACGTCCCGTGGAACCCTGAAACCGGAAATCATGCAGGAGACCGGTATCGATTATGAGGTACAGGTCATGGCAGTTGCATCGCACGATACCGCCAGTGCCGTCTATGCCATCCAGGATGCACACACCGACAGTACAAAAGCCTTTTTAAGTTCAGGCACCTGGTCGCTGCTGGGCACCCTGCAGGAAGACCCGATACTGACGGAAGAGGCGCGACAGGCCGGTTTTACCAATGAAGGAGGAGCCGATGGCAAAATCTGTTTCCTGCAGAACATCACCGGACTGTGGATTCTTCAGCAACTGATGGCATTATGGAAAGAAAAAGGAATCTGTACGGATTATGGGTATCTGCTGCAGCAGGCAGCTGCGAGCAATATCCCGACGGTAATCGACGTAGACGACCCGATGTTCCAGAATCCCTCCAACATGGAAGTGGCCATCTCGGAATACTGCACCGCCCATCACCTTCCTTTCCCCACTTCGGAAGGAGAGTTTGTAAGATGCATCGTACAATCGTTAGCCCACCGATACCGGAAAGGTATTATGCAGTTGAACGGACTGCTGCCTCATCCGGTAACCACCTTGCACATTCTGGGAGGAGGCAGTCAGAACCAGCTGCTGAACAGGCTGACGGAAGAGATTGCAGGAGTCAAGGTAGAAACAGGTCCTGTAGAAGCCACCGCCATCGGAAATATAAAAATGCAAATGAACCATACCTGAGGAGTACACTACTCTGATACTATAAACACATGAATATGAAAAAAAAAGATTCGATTATCGGTAAAGACGGTAGCAGTTTCCTTATCCCCTTTATATTGATTACTGCATGCTTTGCCCTGTGGGGGTTTGCCAATGACATTACCAACCCCATGGTAAAGGCTTTCTCCAAAATATTCCGCATGAGTGTAACCGATGGAGCCTTGGTACAGGTAGCCTTCTACGGAGGATATTTCGCCATGGCCTTTCCGGCTGCCATATTTATCAGAAAATATACTTACAAAGCAGGAGTACTGATGGGACTGGGGCTGTACGCACTGGGCGCCCTGCTCTTTTTCCCTGCAAAGGTTACAGGAAGTTATTATCCTTTTCTGCTGGCCTATTTCGTGATGACCTGCGGACTGTCATTTCTGGAAACCAGCTGTAACCCGTATATCCTGTCAATGGGTACGGAAGAGACTGCAACCCGCCGGCTCAACCTGGCACAGGCATTCAACCCGATCGGTTCGTTACTGGGTATGTACGTGGCGATGCATTTCATTCAGAACCGGCTTAATCCCCTGAGCACGGTAGCACGAAGCCAGCTTACCCAGAGCGAATTCGAACAGGTACGCGATGCCGACCTTTCGGTACTGATCACTCCCTACCTGCTGATCGGACTGATTATCCTGGTCATGCTGCTGGTAATCCGTATGACCAAGATGCCACACAATGGCGACCAGACTCACAATATCGATTTCCTCCCTACGCTGAAGCGCATTTTTTCCATCCCTCACTACCGGGAAGGAGTCATTGCACAGTTCTTTTATGTCGGCGCACAAATCATGTGCTGGACCTTTATCATTCAATACGGTACCCGCCTGTTTGTCTCACAGGGTATGGCAGAGATAGACGCCGAAGTACTTTCACAGAAATACAATATCATTGCTATGATTATTTTCTGCGCAAGCCGGTTCATCTGTACCTTCATTCTGGGATATTTCCGTCCGGGCACCTTACTGAAGACGCTGGCAATAGGAGCCTGTGTGCTGACCTGTGGCGTCATTTTCATTGACGGAATCGGAGGGTTGTACTGCCTGGTAGGCATATCGGCCTGCATGTCACTGATGTTCCCCACTATCTACGGAATAGCCTTGAACAAACTGGGAGACGATGCAAAATTCGGGGCAGCAGGATTAATCATGGCCATTCTGGGAGGTTCTGTATTACCCCCGCTTCAGGCAGCAATCATTGACTGTAAGGTAATCCTCGGAATGCCGGCTGTCAATGTATCCTTTATCCTGCCACTTGTCTGCTTTATCGTAATAGCGATATACGGACAACGGATTATGTCAAAAAGAAGTATGTAGAACCACTCATAATACTCCAGTCGGTCTGAGTAAAACAGACCGATAAATAAAAAGAGCCGGGAAAATGGAAGCACTGAGTTTCCACTTTTCCGGCTCTTTCCGATATTTCTTACCGACTGTTCAGAAATAGACAGTCAGATATTCCCCTTATTCTTACAGGACACGGCATTCGATTACCTCATCCACATAGCCTTCGCTGTCCTTTATCTTCAGGATAATCACTTTTTCTGTCAGTTTGGTTACCTCCATCACTTCTGTCTCATATCCATCCGACCAGGTCATCTCATGAGTAGCATTGTTATAAGTGTAAGTGAATTCATCGGCAAATCCATCTTCCTCGTAAGTCATCTTTCCATCCGCACTGAAAGTCAGTCTGATCATGTCTTCACCCTCTCCGAAGGTGCTCCAGGTCTTGCCATAAAGCAATGACGCATCTCCCACGGTATCCGGTTCGTCCAGGATACGGAAAGATGGGAAATAATCATAAGGAGCTGTCAGAGAACGTTCGATACATACATCCTTTGTCAAAGAAACAATTTCCCAAGAAGGCCACCACTCATTATTTTCCCAAATGTTCACGATGTCATTGGCATATGAGTATTTGTATTTTTCACCTTTTTCTCCCAACTGGTCGTACAAATACACAGAGTCGTTGGTATATTCTGTCCATACCACACCGGCAAAGCCCCATTTTCCAACCAACAGGCTCTTGTCACCTACAGGAGGCAGGTCTCCTCCATCTTCTCCCTTAGACGACTTAAAGTTGACTTTTTCTCCGTCTTCATCAACGAGTACCAGACTGTCTTCTGTCAGGCTGACTACAGAGAAAGACATCACCTCTTCTCCCAGATTGATGACCAGATCTCCATCGGAAGCGTCGTAAGTATAGGTAAACGGATAGCTTACGAGAGCCCGGGAAGCCCGGCTGTAACGGTTTCGTGAATCAGCAAGAGAAGAACGGTGAATACGCGACAGACCAGACAAAGATGCAGACAAAGAATAGTCATCACTGTCATCCGTGGTCCACAGTCCGGTTCCATCCGGATTGAATGTCAAAGAGGTATCATCGCCCAGATACCAAGTCTTGAACAAAGCAGAAGGAGCTTCCACTTCATTATTGTCACTTTCACAGGAAATGAATCCCAGGCAAAAAATCATTGCCATGACAACCAGCGGCATTACTGCCAAATTAATCTTTTTCATAATAATGCTTATACTTTATATAGTTAGTTAAAAAATGTCTGACTTATTAAGTACACCTACTTTTCCCTGTCTATACCAGACATATTCTTTTTCCCTCTATACAAAAGTACTTATTCACTGACTAAGACACAACCAGGCTGTCGCATACAACGGACTATCCGGATTCTATCACATACTATAGCGACTAAAACAGGACTATCCGTCCGTTTTTATTTCTCCTCCTGCCACAAATACGATGCCTCCAGACACCATGGTTTTCCCGTTTTTCCCAGTTGCATGGCCATAAGACCTGATTCCCCCACCTGCCATTCATGACCGAGACTGCGATTTCAAAAAAACAGAAATTATTGAAAATTTTTCATAAACTAGCCTTTATTATTAATGCATAAGAACTTATGCAATGAATTATCCATAAAAAATCACTACCTTTATTCCCCGTTAAAAAATATATTTATGAATCGCTTATTATATCAAGGAATAGCTTGTATGAGTCTGTTGGCTGCTTCTGCCGCACAGGCACAGTCAGAAAAGACTCCCAATATCGTACTGATCCTGTGTGACGACATGGGATTTTCGGACATCGGCTGTTATGGCAGCGAAATAAAGACCCCCCACATTGACCAGCTGGCTGCTGACGGAGTACGGTTCAGCCAATTCAAGAACACCGGTCGAAGTTGCCCCAGCCGTGCAGCCCTGCTCACCGGAAGGTACTCACATGAAGCAGGTATGGGATGGATGGCAGAAGTAGACGAACACCGCCCGGGGTACAGAGGACAGATTGACAAGGAATATCCGACCATTGCCGAAGTCCTGAAATCCGGAGGATACAGTACCTACATGAGCGGAAAATGGCACGTCACCACTACAGGAGCCTACGATGCTCCAAACGGCAGCTATCCCGTACAGAGAGGTTTCGACAAATATTACGGCTGCCTTCACGGCGGAGGCAGTTACTACAAGCCGTCACCCTTATATAATAACCTGGAAAAAATAACAGACCTTCCGGACGATTATTATTACACCCAAGCTATCTCCGATTCAGCCGTAAGCTTCATCGAAAAACATGACAGCCGTAAGCCGATGTTTCTTTATGTGGCGCACTACGCCCCTCACCTGCCCTTACAGGCCCCTCAAAAATACGTGGACAAATGCATCGAAAGGTATAAGGCAGGATATGATGTGCTGCGTAAAAAACGATTTGAAAAACAGCAGCAGCTGGGCATCGTACCTGCAGGGATGGAATTGCCCATATTCGACAGGGAATTTGGAGGCAAACGGCCAGCCTGGGAAGAACTGACCAAAGAACAGCAGGAGAAATGGATCAATGACATGGCCACTTATGCTGCCATGATTGAAATAATGGATGAAGGCGTCGGAAAAATCATGGATGCCGTCAAGGCAAAGGGTATCTACGAAAATACCGTATTTATCTTCCTGAGCGACAACGGAGCGACAGAAGAAGGCGGATACATCGGACAGCTGATGTCGGATTTATCCAATACTCCCTATCGCAGCTACAAGCAGTGGGTCTATCAAGGCGGAACGAGCACCCCGTTCATACTTACCTATGGCAGTGGAAAAAAACAGCCGATGAAAGGAAAGATATGCCATCAGCCTGCACACCTCATCGACATATTGCCTACCTGTATGGCCATCGGCAAGACCGGATATCCGGCACATTTTGCCCACGCCGATCTGGAGGGAAGAAATCTTATACCGGCCTCCGAAGGCAAACCGCTGGAAAAGCGTACCCTGTATTTCGAGCACCAAAGTTCGTGTGCCATTATCGACGGCTCATGGAAACTGGTCAGAGCCAGCCGGAACACACCGTGGGAATTAATTAACCTGGAAACCGATCCGTTTGAGACCTGCGATCTCTCCCACCAATATCCGGAAAAGGTAGAAGAACTTGAGACCAAATGGATTGAATGGGCCAATACCCACAAGGTATTCCCGCTTGAAAACAAGCCATGGACCGAAAGAATTAATTTCTACAAAGCCAAGAACCCTGACCAGAGCGGAAAATAACCACCCTTAATACCCAACCGACCGGATTGTCCGGCATCTTGCAGATAGAGAGGCAACCGTCTCGGCTACAGGCAATCGCATGCCGGACCCGAACACCGGTCACAGACCTTTTATAAACCATCAATATCATGAAAAAGACATTTTTTTCTTTTATTTCCTGCAGTATGATGACTGCAACCCTTACTACGGCTCAGACGACAAGACCCAACATCATCATGTTCCTGGTAGACGACATGGGATGGCAGGATACTTCCGTACCCTTCAACGGGGATGAGGTATCGGCACTGAACCACCGGTATCACACTTCCAACATGGAAAGACTGGCCAAGTTCGGCGTGAAATTTACCCAAGCCTATTCCTGTGCCATATCCTCTCCTACGCGATGCAGTCTGATGTCGGGCATGAACGCATCGCATCACAGGGTTACCAACTGGACACTGGAACTCGACCAGAAAACCGATGCTCCCAGTGAATCCCTGCTGCTGCCGGAATGGAACTACAATGGAATACAGCCCGAAAGTACACGGGGCCAGATACCTCACTCAACGGCCATTACTCCCCTTCCTCAGATTCTGAAAGACAACGGCTACTGGACCATCCACTGCGGAAAAGCGCATTTCGGAGCCCGGACCACCCCCGGAGCCGATCCGTCGAACATGGGTTTTGATGTAAACATCGCAGGAGGCGCCAATGGGGCTCCCGGAAGCTATCTGGGAACCCGCAACTTCGGAGAAGGCTCAAGATTTGCAGTCGGCGGACTCGAAAAATATCACGGACAAGATATTTTCCTGACCTAAGCCCTGACCCAGGAAGCCATTAAGGAAATGAAAAAGGCTGTGGCAGACCAGGCACCTTTCTACTTATATATGTCACATTATGCAGTACATACCCCTATTGAAGATGACAAACGTTTCAGCGACAATTACAGAGGGAAATACGATGCTCAGCTACAGGCTGCTTTGGGTGAAAAGGAAGCCAAATACGCCGCGCTGGTAGAAGGTATGGACAAAAGCCTGGGAGATATTCTGGATTACCTTCAGACGACTCCCCGTCTTGCCGAAAATACCATTATCCTGTTTATGTCGGACAATGGAGGACTGGCATTGGACTACTGCCGGGAAGGAGTTCCAAACAGAGATCCCAATTATCCGGCCAGAGGCGGTAAAGGGTCGGCTTTCATGGGCGGAGTCAGAGAGCCGATGATGGTATATTGGCCCGGCGTAACCCAACCGGGAAGCAGTTGCAGCGAAAAGGTCATCATCGAAGACTTCTTCCCGACCATTATTGAAATGGCCGGAATAAAAGATTACCCAACTCTTCAGACCATCGACGGAAAAAGTTTCGTGGAATGCCTGAGAACTCCTCAGCACATTTCTCCGGAAAAATCCGTGGTATGGCATTTTCCTAACTTATGGGGAGAGACGCAGGACATAGCGGAAGGTTATGGGGCTTACTCCTCTATCCTGAAAGGAGACTACCACCTTATTTATCACTGGGAAAACGGACAGGTCAGATTGTACGACGTAAAAAATGACATTTCCGAACAGACAGACCTGTCTCAAAAAATGCCGGAAAAGGTAAAAAGCCTGTCCCGGGAATTGTCCAATTACCTGAGGGAGAGAAACGCACAGCGCCCCTCATTGAAATCCACCGGAGAACTCCTGCCGTTCCCCGATGAGCGGTACGGGAAATAAAGCATATTACTAATACCTAAACCTAATATCATTAACCTGTTCATGAAAAGAAAAACGTTATTCGAAATCAAAATCTTCTTATGCTGCCTGTTTGTTTACATGGTAAGTGGAATGCATGCGGCAACTACACATCAGCCGGAATACTCTACTGCCGGATTTTTTCAGTTGGAAAACACGGGAAGAACTGTTTACAGCATGAATCCGGCCTGGCGTTTCCATAAGGGAAGTGCCGAAGGAGCAGAAGCGCCCGGATACGAAGACAGCAGCTGGACCCTTGTCTCTCTGCCCGACGGCACAGAGATACTCCCGACCGAAGCCAGCGGATGCATCAACTACCAGGGCGAAGTGTGGTACCGGAAACATTTCATTCCTGAAGAAAACTGGAAAAACAAGCAGCTGTTTCTCCATTTCGAAGCAATCATGGGAAAGTCAAAGGTATGGATTAACGGAAAGCTGGTGAAAGAACATTTCGGAGGTTTCCTTCCGGTCATTGCAGACATCACTCCTTATCTCAATTACGGAAAAGACAATGTAATTACCGTATGGGCCGACAACAGCGACGACCCGAGTTATCCTCCCGGAAAGCCTCAGGACATGCTGGACTTTGCTTACTTTGGCGGAATATACAGAGACTGCTGGCTGATTGCACACAATCATGTATTCATTACCGACCCCAACTATGAGGACCAGAAGGCAGGAGGAGGCCTCTTCCTGTCTTTCGGAGAAATTTCGGAAAGCAAGGCCGAGCTGAACCTTCATCTCCAGGTCAGAAACACCTCCGGAAAAAGTTTCTCCGGAAAAGTCGTTTACGAACTGTACGACAAAGACAGACAACTGGTAGCGAGTTGCGACAAGTCCCTTTCTGTTCGGAACGGGAAAGCCTCATCCACCACTTCTTCATTATCCGTACTCCGACCGGTGCTTTGGGAACCGGACAATCCGTATCTGTACCAGTTGCACGTACTGATCAAAGACAAGGACGGACAGACGGTCGACGGCTACCGCCAGCGGGTAGGCATCCGAAGCATTGAATTCAAAGGAAAAGACGGCTTCTGGTTGAACGGAAAGCCTTATCCGGAACCACTGATAGGTGCCAACCGCCATCAGGACTTTGCCACTGTCGGAAATGCACTTTCCAACAGCCTGCACTGGAGAGATGCCAAAAAACTGAGAGATGCCGGTCTGAGAATCATACGGAATGCACACTATCCGCAAGATCCTGCCTTCATGGATGCCTGCGACGAACTGGGACTGTTTGTCATTGTCAACACGCCGGGATGGCAGTTCTGGAACAACGAACCGATATTTGCACAACGTGTATACAGCGATATCCGCAACATGGTGAGAAGAGACAGAAATCATCCTTCGGTATGGCTGTGGGAACCCATCTTAAATGAGACCTGGTATCCGGAAGACTTTGCCAAGAATGTAGTAGATATCCTCCAAGAGGAATACCCCTATCCGTACTGTTATGCCGGATGCGATGCGACGGCCAAAGGGCACGAATATTTCCCTGTACAATTCACTCACCCTCTTAATGGAGGCGGAGGAGCATTCAACACAAAAGACCTCTCTCCCGACGTAGCATACTTTACCCGGGAGTGGGGAGACAACGTAGACGACTGGAACTCACACAACTCCCCCAGCCGTGTCAGCCGTGCCTGGGGAGAAGTCCCCATGCTGGTACAAGCCGGAGGCTATGCCAAGACCGACTATACATATACCTGCTACGATGCCCTCTACCGGACTTCCAGACAACACATGGGCGGTTGTCTCTGGCATTCCTTTGACCATCAGAGAGGATACCATCCCGACCCGTTCTACGGAGGAATCATGGATGCCTTCCGTCAGCCCAAGCTGTCATATTATATGTTCTGTGCACAGCGTCCGGCCAAGGAAAATCAGCACCTGATGGCAGATAGCGGACCGATGGTATATATTGCACATGCCATGACGCCTTTCTCTCCAAAGGATGTGACCGTGTACAGCAATTGCGATGAAGTCAGACTGACCTTCTGTAAAGACGGAAAGCCACTGACCTACCGCAAGGACAAAGCAGAAAAAGGAATGCCTTCGCCCGTCATTGTTTTTGAAAATGTGTGGGATGTGATGTATGACAAAAAACTTGCCAGAGGAAACAAACACGAAGATTCATATCTTTTGGCAGAAGGTATCATAGACGGAAAGGTAGTGGCTACGCATAAGGTCATGCCGGCAAGAAGGCCGTCGAAACTGATTCTCTGGGCAGACAACGAAAATGTGACCATGACCGCAGACGGCTCAGACCTTGTCACGGTAATCGCGGCCGTTGCCGATGAAAACGGCAATATCAAACGGTTGAACAACTACCATATCCAGTTTGAGATAGAAGGCCCCGGCACACTGGTAGCCGACAAGACCACCTTCACCAATCCGCGGCGTACGGAATGGGGTACAGCTCCGGTACTGGTACGCGCAACGGCCCAGACGGGGGAAATCAAGGTACGCGCCTCCCTCATCTGGCAGGGAAAACACACTCCGGTTTCAGGCGAACTCGTGCTTCCGGTACGAAAAGCCGACCATCCTCTGATAGCTCATCCCAAGGAACTGGAACAAATCGGAAAAGTATCCACACCGGTCCGGTTTGAAGAAACCTCTGCCGACCAGAAGAAGCGAATCGAATCCTTAATGCAGGAAATCAACCGGCTGAAACTGAAAGAAGTCGAACGACAGCAAAGCGACTTTGAATAAACCCACAGAGGCTGTCCCCGTCACCGGAGACAGCCTCTGTCATATATAAGTCTATCTAAAATTCTTCAGACGATTCTTCTCAATCCCACAAGTTCAGACGATTCTTGCGAGCCTCTTCCATGGAAACCGTCTGTACCTTACGTACCGCATTCTTCTCTCTCAGTTCGTGGTACTCCCGGTCCAGTTCATCCGCAAAAACCGCACGCAAATCCGGATTCATCAGACGGGCAGCTACATGGGCATTCTGTGACGCATCCTTCATATACACCACCGGAGCGTGGTATACGGGAGCAATCTTCAAAGCCGTATGCAGTTTCGATGTAGTAGCACCTCCAATCAGTACCGGAATATCCAGCCCGGCCCGTTCCATTTCCGTCACCACATGCACCATCTCTTCCAGGGAAGGCGTAATCAGTCCACTGAGTCCCACGATATCCACCTTCTCCCGAATAGCCGTCTCCACGATACGGTCGGCCGGTACCATGACACCCAAATCGATAATCTCATAACCGTTGCAGGCCATCACTACCCCGACAATGTTTTTACCGATATCATGTACATCTCCCTTCACCGTAGCCAGGAGGACTTTTCCGGCAGAAGCCTTTCCTTCTTCCTTCTCGGCTTCAATATAAGGCTGCAGCACCGCTACGGCCTTTTTCATGGTACGTGCAGTCTTTACCACCTGCGGCAGGAACATCTTACCCGCTCCAAACAAGTCGCCGACATGATTCATGCCTGCCATCAAAGGACCTTCGATAATGCTCACAGCATTCGGATAACGCTCCAGTGCCTCATGCAAGTCCTCGTCCAGATAATCTCCCAGTCCTTTAACCAATGCATACTGCAGACGTTCCTCTACCGTCGTACCTTCACGCCACGACAAATGCGAAGTAGCAGCAGCTCCGGCTCCCTTCGACTCCTTGTCAGCTTTCAACTGCTCAGCCACCTCAATCAGACGTTCGGCCGCATCACTACGGCGGTTCAATACCACATCCTCAATCCGCTCGAGCACATCTGCAGGAATATCGGTATACAATACCGAAGCAGCCGGATTGACGATGCCCATATCCATACCTTCACGGATGGCATGATAAAGGAAAACCGCATGCATTGCCTCACGGATATAATTATTTCCACGGAAAGAGAAAGAAAGGTTGCTTACCCCTCCGCTTACGTGAGCTCCCAGCAAATTCCGACGAATCCATCCGGTAGCCTTGATAAAATCGACGGCATAGTTATTATGCTCCTCTATTCCGGTAGCCACCGCCAGCACATTCGGGTCGAAAATGATGTCCTGCGGACGGAAACCGACCTTTTCCGTCAGAATCCGATAGGCACGTGAGCAAATCTCGATCTTCCGCTCATACGTATCCGCCTGTCCCCGCTCATCAAAAGCCATGACAATGACAGCCGTTCCGTAACGCTTTACCTTCCGGGCATGCTCCACAAAGAGCTCCTCCCCTTCTTTCAAAGAAATGGAGTTGACAATGCATTTTCCCTGTACGCACTTCAGTCCCGCTTCAATGACCTCCCATTTCGAAGAGTCGATCATCACCGGTACACGGGCTATATCCGGTTCGGAAGCAATCAGGTTCAGGAAAACCGTCATTTCCTGTACCGCATCCAGCAATCCGTCATCCATATTCACATCAATGACCAGCGCCCCGTCTTCTACCTGCTGGCGTGCAATGGTCAGCGCCTCTTCGTATTTCTTTTCGTTGATCAGACGCAAGAACTTACGGGAACCAGCCACATTACAACGCTCACCCACATTTACAAAATTAATTTCCGGAGTAAACTCCATCAGTTCCAGTCCCGACAACCACAGGTTTTCGGAAGGAGCAGCCGGACAATGCGGACGTGCCCCCTTTATCAGTTCCTGATAGCGTGCAATATAAGCTTCGGTCGTACCACAGCATCCGCCGATGATATTTACCAGCCCTTCGTCAATATATTCCTTAACCTCGGCAGCCATCTCTTCCGGCGACTGGTCATACAGTCCCATGCTGTTCGGCAATCCGGCATTCGGATACGCACTGATGTAATAAGGCGCACGACGGGCCAGCTGTTCCAGGAAGGGTTTCAACTGTTTGGCACCAAAAGAACAGTTCAAGCCTACAGAGAAAATATCCGCATGCTGTACCGACGCCAGGAAAGCCTCCAGGGTCTGTCCCGACAACGTACGTCCGGCCACATCCGAAACCGTTACCGAAAGCATCAAAGGCACCTTTCTGCCCATTTTCTCCATGGACTTTTCGGCCGCACATATGGCCGCTTTGGCATTCAGCGTATCAAAAATGGTCTCAATCAGAAGAGTATCCACGCCACCTTCCAGCAAAGCCTCCATCTGTTCGGAATAAGCCTCCTCCAGTTCATCAAACGTCAGTGCCCGGAACGCAGGATTATTCACGTCCGGACTCATGGAACAAGTCTTGTTGGTAGGACCTACCGCTCCGGCCACAAAGCGCGGCTTCTCAGGATTCATCGCCGTATATTCATCAGCAATCTTCCTTGCCAAACGTGCGGCCGCCAGATTAATTTCCCGGCAATACGGCTGCATGTGATAATCGGCCATCGATACCGAAGTGGCATTGAAGGTATTCGTTTCTATGATATCAGCCCCCGCCTCCAGATATTTGCGGTGAATTTCCTCCACCACGTCCGGACGCGTCAGACAAAGCATATCATTGTTACCTCTCATCTGTCCGGGAATCTCCTTGAAACGCTCTCCCCGGAAATCCTCTTCCGACAGATTATATTGTTGTATCATCGTTCCCATTGCTCCGTCGAGCACCAGGATACGTTTTTGTATCAGTTCTTGTAGCATAAAAAACACGCTTTCTCTATCACGCACTAAAATTTCCAAACTCTCTCAATCGCCTGCTTCCGGACCTCCCGTCCGGCACGCAGACTCCAACGCCTCTCTAGCGTTTGAACATACGGTCCATCATGCGCTTGTCGTCCTTTTCCTTCAGCGCCTCCCGTTTATCGTACTGCTTCTTACCTTTTGCCAGTGCAATCACCACCTTTGCCAGTCCCTTCTCATTAATGAACAGACGGGTCGGAACGATCGTGAATCCCGTTTCCCGGATTCCCCGTTCCAGCTTACGCAATTCCTTCTTGTTCAGCAACAACTTCCGGTCTCTACGGGCCAGGTGATTATTGTACGAACCATAGAAATACTCTGCAATATGCATGTTTTTCACCCAAAGTTCCCCTTTGGCAAAATAGCAGAACGTATCGACCAAGCTGGCTTTACCCAAACGTATGGACTTGATCTCAGTACCCGTCAGCACGATTCCAGCCGTATAGGTATCGATAAACTCATAGTCGAACGAAGCCCGCTTGTTCTTGATGTTAATCTGGTTATTACTTGTTTTCATCAGTTCAAAATCACGGATAATCTGTTAAACAAAAACTCAATGACGGCCGGACAGACCAAAATCGTCAGCGTAGCCAACACCGTCCATACCGTTTGCTTATCCTCACTCACTTTGAGCAGCCGTCGTCCTCCTTCATATACTACCACAAACGTATAGATCTGAAGTATCCAGTGCAGCAGCGCAATCGACAACAGTCCGCTGACAATATCCAGGACCAGCGTCACCACCATCGAATAGCCCACAAAAGTCAGCATCACATCCGGATCGACACGCTGTCTCAGCCAGCGCATATGCAGACGTCCCATCAGATAGGCAGCCAGGAAAAAGCCTCCGAACAATGCCACTGCAACCGCACAACACTGTGTAAGCGCTACCTGAAAGACATCGGCATTCATCCCTTTTCCCACAAATGCCCCGATAAAAGTAGACAGCCCGCACAAACCGATCAGCGGATAAACAAATGCAGGTGCCACCTCCTTGAATCTTCCGCGTTCGGCAATTTCATCCCACGCCTTACCCGGAGCCGAAAGCAAGGCAACCACCTGCTGAAACAAATCTTTGTAATTCAATGTTATTCAATTTTTAATTGGTTATACAATCAGACAGAATGCAAATGTACAAAAAAAGAACAATACCTATTATATATTATCCCTCAATAAACGACAAACCGGATAAAAGAACGTTTTCACATTCCCTTATCCGGTCTGCACGGCATTTCAGCCTTAAAAAACAATATCTTACTGTTCCTGATACAACTGATAAGATCTGGCTACGATATTCTTTTCTTCAGGTTTCACAGTCGGCTTGTCATTCTTGGAATCTTCAAACTCCATTCTGATCCACTTAACCTTCTTCTGCTGGTCTTCATCAAGTATGCCATATACCGGATTCAGAGAAGCATACATATAAGAATAACGTGTATCGGCTACAGTCTGTGTATATGTCTTAGCATATTCTTCTGCATCGTCCACACCGTCTACGGTATAAGTCAGTTTCAGTTTCAGAGAATCACCATCTTCCGACAGCATTTTTTCAGGATCAAACGTAATGTTAAAATGATGCTTGCTCAGCTCATTCTTCAATTCAGTCTGGTCGCTCAGATCCACATCCTTGTTGATCGGGAAGATGATCGGTAAAATCAAGTATTCGTTCTTACCCCATACAGTACCTCTCGTATAACCGTCGTCCACCAGATTCAGCGCAGCAGTTAATGTCTGAGGATCTGGAACAGTACTTGCCTCACCGTTAATTCTCAATCCCTTCAGGAAAGACGGTTCGCCCAGCAATGTAATGTCATAAGAACTGGTCTGTGCATTGAATGTACTGGTATCAAACTGCATAGGAACCACCGCAAAATCACTTTCCTTGTTGATCAGCGTAGTTGAAACCGGTTTATACTTAATACCGTATGCATCTACAAAATACGTTTCAATACCCAGGTAATCTGTTTCAGCCTTCAAAATAAGAGACAACTGCTGAGTTGTGTTTACATCCCCGTTCAGGCAAGAGGAGAATCCCATCATTGCCATCAGTGCCGCAGCACACACTGCCAACTTAATTCTTTTCATGTACTTTACTTCTTTTATATATATTTTATTTTAAGGATAAAATGCAAAAAAGAGTCAAATACTGCATGTAAAAAAACATTTTTTCTTATAATTTTACTTTTCTATCTCTGCAAACAACTCCAAATGCTCATCCACATACTCAGCCACCTGTGCCGTAACCATTTCCTCCATATCCATATAAGCCTCCTCCAGGTCGTCGAAAGCCTCATACTGCTCATACATTGCCATAAACTCTTCCTCCGAACACTCCTTTTCCAGATCGGCCTTATGGGCATCGTAGATTTTCCGGGCCTCGTAAATCAGCTTCGAAAACTCCTTCGCACCAAACAGACGCATTGCCTTGGCAAACGGATTCTCAAAAATATAAGGACCGTACCCGTTCTGGATCAGTTGCACAAATCCTCCCTCCAGGACTTCCTCCCTGAAAATATGATATCCCATCAGCGTATGCTGGTAACCGTTCAGCAACGGCATGGTATCAGCATTGATCACTCCTCCGGTTACCTCCAAGTATTTGTCGGTAAAGACCTTCAGAAATTCATCCATTCCGGCTTCCGCACCCTGGCGAAGCGCCTCATCGGTTACAACTATCCGTTTTTCGTCCATCGTCATACTAAAAAATTGCTACCCAACAACAGGTATTCGGTTGATAAATAAATTGTACCACAAAGATAACGGTTTCTTTTATAAACAAAAAACATTTTGTCATGCAGAGGTTACAAAACAACGGATTTGAAAAAAAATATCATTAAAATGTAAGAAAAAGTTTGGTCGGGTTCGTTGCATAACTAAATAAAACAACTAACTTTGCGTTTGGATTACGGAAGAAATTCCCTAATTCGTGGTTTACGAAATACTTATTTTTTATTACCAATAAAACGTAAAGAATATGACTTATTCACACGAAGTTGAACACATGTGTGTTGTAAAAAAAGGACCTAACCACGGTCCAGCTCCAATTCCTGAAGAAGGAAAATGGGTTAAATCAAAAGAAATCAAAGACATTTCAGGTTTGACTCACGGTATTGGTTGGTGTGCTCCTCAGCAGGGTGCTTGTAAACTGACTCTGAACGTTAAGGAAGGTGTTATCCAGGAAGCATTGGTTGAAACTATCGGTTGCTCTGGTATGACTCACTCAGCTGCTATGGCATCTGAAATCCTGCCGGGAAAAACCATCTTGGAAGCATTGAACACTGACTTGGTGTGCGACGCTATCAATACAGCTATGCGTGAACTGTTCTTGCAGATTGTGTACGGACGTACTCAGTCAGCTTTCTCAGAAGGCGGTCTGATGATCGGTGCAGGTCTGGAAGACTTGGGTAAAGGTCTGCGCAGCCAGGTAGGTACTCTGTACGGTACTTTGGCAAAAGGTCCTCGTTACCTGGAAATGGCTGAAGGCTATATCAAAACTATCGCTCTTGACAAGAACGACGAAATCTGCGGATACGAATTCGTTCACCTGGGCAAGTTCATGGATGAGATCAAGAAAGGCACTGACGCAAACGAAGCTTTGAAGAAAGTAACAGGTACTTACGGACGCTTCACAGCAGAACAAGGTGCAGTTAAACATATTGACCCACGTCACGAATAATATAAGGAGGAAAGAACATTATGATTAGAGAAGTAAAATTTGAAAGCCAGGACCGTCGTATCAAACAGATTCTTGCTGCTTTGAACGAAAACGGTATCAAAGACATCGAAGAAGCTAACGCTATCTGCGAACAGTATGGTCTTGATCCTTATAAAACTTGTGAAGAAACTCAGCCTATCTGCTTCGAAAATGCAAAATGGGCATACGTAGTAGGTTGTGCTATCGCATTGAAGAAAGGTTGCAAAAACGCTGCTGAAGCTGCTGAAGCAATCGGTATCGGTTTGCAGTCATTCTGTATCCCGGGTTCAGTTGCTGACGACCGTAAAGTAGGTCTCGGTCACGGTAACCTGGCTGCTATGTTGCTGCGCGAAGAAACTAAATGTTTCGCATTCCTGGCAGGTCACGAATCATTCGCTGCTGCTGAAGGTGCTATCAAGATCGCTGCAAAAGCAGACAAAGTTCGTAAAGAACCTTTGCGTTGTATCCTGAACGGTCTGGGTAAAGACGCTGCTCAGATCATCTCTCGTATCAACGGATTTACATACGTTCAGACTCAGTTTGATTACTACACTGGTGAACTGAAAGTAGTTCAGGAAATCGCTTACTCAGACGGTCCTCGTGCAAAAGTAAAATGCTACGGAGCTGACGACGTTCGCGAAGGTGTAGCTATCATGTGGAAAGAAGGTGTAGACGTATCTATCACAGGTAACTCTACTAACCCGACTCGTTTCCAGCACCCGGTTGCAGGTACATACAAGAAAGAACGTGTATTGGCTGGTAAGCCATACTTCTCAGTAGCTTCTGGTGGTGGTACAGGTCGTACACTGCACCCAGATAACATGGCTGCTGGTCCTGCTTCTTACGGTATGACAGATACTATGGGTCGTATGCACTCAGATGCTCAGTTCGCTGGTTCTTCATCAGTTCCTGCTCACGTAGAAATGATGGGATTCCTGGGTATCGGTAACAACCCGATGGTAGGTTGTACAGTAGCTTGTGCGGTTGACGTTGCTACTGCTTTGAATAAGTAATCCATACTTAATCAAATATATAAACTCCTGTAATCTAAATGGTTGCAGGAGTTTTTTATTTGCCGTAAATTATAGTTTAGGGATATTCTAATAGCCTTCTTTTTGGTTATCTTGTCTTATCAAGTAAGAAGAAAAATGAGACTATAACGACCTAAAATATAGTTCCTCAAAAGGCTATTACAGTCAAGCCCAAAGCAGAACAATTGTCACTTAATTAAGCACTAAAAAAGTGATTTTTGCAGCCCATTTGCAGCCCAATTTGCCATTTTCTAAAATGGGCTGCAAAACTTATATAATCAGCTATAGTACAATGAGATATACTCCATTTTACAATCATTTTAATATGGAAAAACATTGTACGATGGTTTACTTTTCATTGAGAGAAAGTAAGCAAAACAAGAAAGGTTTATCACCTATTGAGGTTTCTATCTCCACAAACGGAAAAAGAATCTATTTCAGCACAGGTAAATATGCACGTTCTACAGACTGGAATAGAGAAAAACAGTTAGTAAAAGGTAAGAGTGAAGAAGCTCAATTAGTAAACAGCTATCTTACACAGCTAAGAAACAAAATATACCAGAAAGAAATTGAGCTACTTCAAATGGGCTACCTAATTACAGCAGAGCTACTAAAAGAAGCTGTTGCAGACAAAGTAGAAGCATTGAACGAAAAAAGCCTGTTTGAAGTCTTTGAAGAGCACAACAATGAACAGGAAAAGTTGGTCGGTAATGGAATTTCTAAAGCTACCTATTGGATTTCTGTTTATACAGTAAGATTACTCAAAGAGTTTGTTCAACAGAAATACAAAAGAGAAGATTTATACCTACGTGAATTAAACCTGAACTTTATCCAATCTTTTCATACATTTCTACGAATAAACAAAGGAATGGCTCAAAACTCATCCACCAAACACCTAAAACTACTCAAGAAAATAATTAACCTTGCAGTAGCTAACTCCTATATGACTGCTAATCCGTTCATTACTTATAAAATAGAACGTGAACCCGTGGAAATAGACTTTTTGGATGAAGAAGAACTGAGAAAGATTATCAACTTTGATACTCCCCTACCTAGACTGGAGAGAGCAAAAGATATGTTCCTTTTTGGCTGTTTCACTGGATTGAGCTACATTGACATCAAAACCTTAGCTCCAGAACATTTTGAAAAGGACAATACAGGCAGAATTTGGATTAAGAAACGCAGGGTTAAGACTGGAGTTCTATCACGCATCCCCCTACTCCCTATTGCCAAACTGATACTGGATAAGTACAAAGGTGGAGAGAAATTACTTCCTATCCAAGACCCAGCAGATATAAACAAATACCTAAAGGATATAGCCATTTTGTGCGACATCAAGAAGCGAATCACATTTCATACAAGTAGGCATTGTACTTTTTCTTATTCGCTGAAAATGAAAAACTTACAAGACTTATTTTTTTAGATAGGTAACGATTTAGAAACGAGTAGACTTCTTCAAGTTGCCAGACTTTGCATAAATGAAAGAACGTTTACTTTAGGTTTCAAAGATAACAAATTTCTCAATCATAAAAAATAGTATGAAGAGAAAAATTTTATGAAGGAATGATTCAATCTTCATTTTTATTTGCTTTATTCTGTTGTAACAAAATATATAAATAGTGATTTATATTCATATTTTAGTAATTTTACTACGAAAATACGGACTATAAATTCATATATTGATTTTTTATTTCTATATTTGCATCATATGACAGATAAATTCAACGAATATGATAGCAGAATTCACCATTGAAAATTTTTTCTCAATAAAGTCCCCACAAAAGATAAGCTTTGAACCTTCATCAGATACTTTTATGTCTGACGAATATTCATATGAAGTTAAGGATGGGATAAGATTGTTGAAATTGGGCATCATCTATGGTGCTAACGCTTCCGGCAAAACCAACATTTTGAATGCTGTGGAATTTTTCAGAATGCTTGTTCTTAGGATGCCCAAAGACCGAAATGAAAAGACTGGAGTTGTACCTTTTATGCTGGATGACACATCAAGGAATGAAAGGACGAAGATGTCTATGGTATTCTATATTAATAAGTCGAAGTATATCCTTACTTTTGAATTGGACGCAAAATATATCTATTCTGAGACATTGGTTGTTTATGATTCCATTCGTCCTACCAAATTGTACAGCCGTAGTTATGATGCAACTACAGATTCCACAACAATAGATTTCGGTACAAACCTGAAAATGCCACGGAAGAGTCAGGGTGTGATTTCCGGCAACACTATCAACAATTGCAGTGTACTTGCAGCATTTGGTAAGAGTAATGTGGAACGCACTAAGTTGAACGATGTATATGATTACTTTGCCAAACAGGTAAAAGATGTATTGGCCCCTGGCATGCTGCTTTCGGGATATGTAAAATCACGATTGGATAAAGATGAAACAGGCGATTTGAAGAAGTTCATTTTGAACTTTCTAAAAGCATCCGATTTCAACATAGAAGATGTCGTATTGCATGAAGAGGAAGAATTGATTACCCCAGAATTGGAGCAATTGATTCAAAATGCCCCTATTGATAATGAAGCAAAAGCTGAAATGCTTAAAAAAGGAAAAATTACAAATACTGAACTGACTTTTAAACACAAGGTTGGAGACAAACTATACGATTTGTCTGAAGAATACGAATCTAACGGTACTATAAGGTTCCTGGGAATGGCAGTAATTCTTAATTTCTTGTTAAAGACCAACCGGTTTGTGCTTATTGACGAAGTCGAGTCAAGTATTCACTATGAACTGCTGGCTTATTTTATAAAAGTTTTTTTAGCGAACAGTGAAGGAACATCTCAAATGTTGTTGACAACACACGGCATCAATCTTCTTAATGAGGATTTCATTCGACGTGACACAATATGGTTTACCGACAAAGACGAATATGGCGAGACTAAAATAGTACGTCTTTCATCTTTAGGCTTACACAAGAATCTTTCCCCGTATAATGCTTACAAGCAGGGGAAATTGGTAAAGTTGCCGTTCTTAGGTAGTCAGTATATTAACCTAAATGACTAATGATATGGGGCGGACAGTAACAAAAAGTATCGCCATCATAGGCGAGGGAGAAACGGAATGGTTCTATTTTGATTCATTGAGGGTGGCTTGTCGTTATCCTTTCAAGGTTGCGCCTGATTTTCCGCAGCATAGCGACATCAATCATATTCTAAAATTGGTAGAATCCTATTTGAACAAGCAATATGACCTTATCGTATGCCTTTTTGATATGGACAGGCTGTATCAATATCCTTCTGAAATGCGACTATACCAACGAGCAAAGAAAGAGTATAACAAGAAGAAATATGCCGGAAAAGTTATGTTCGTGGAAACGAATCCTTGCACAGAATTCTGGTTTCTGCTCCACTTCTTGCCTAATGTGGTTTGTCGGCGATATGAGAGTTATGAGCAACTGCTTCCCGAATTGCAGAAATATATGCCGGGGTATGAAAAGACAAAACGATATTTCATACGCACCAACCTCTATAAATACCTGACAGAGAATGGAGATTTGGAACGGGCGATGTCAAATTCAGAGAAATTGTGCCAATTATGTAAAGAGTCACCGGAAGATTTGATGGCATACTCTGAGATTCATAAGGTGATAGAGTTATTGAATAAGATTTAACAGATCTTTATTCCCATTATGGATTCAGAATGTTTAATACCATAGAAACAATCAGGCGGTGTAACCCAAATAAAAACGTTCTTAAAATGTACTATTTCAAGACGGTCATACGTTAATTTAATAACTTTATTAAATAATGAGCTAAAATATGGACAATCAATATAAAAACATAAATTTCAAAGAGTTGTGTAATGAATTAGGACCTGAATTCATTCAAAAGATGAATGAAGTTCAAATAAAAGAAGACGAACAAGATTTTAATGGTATTAGAGACGGTCTAAAAAAAGGAATATGTTATATCTGTGGAAAACCATTGGATCATGTGGACGAGAATAATCCTTGTTTTCATTGGCTCATTAATCCCGTCATAAAGAAAAAGCAGTTAAAAAAGATGCTTTATAGTGGGAAAGGTCTTTTTAGATTGTATGGTTATTTGACATGGGTTGCAAATTCCGATAAGCCATTTGCTAATATTGATGATACAAGCGAAGGAAACGACTGTAATAAAATTTTCGAATCTACAATTAGATATAAAGAGTTCGAATGGACATTTTCTCTTGCGAAAACTGATTTTGAAGGGCACCCAGGTACAAATACCGACTATTCACAATTCCATATTCAGATGAAAAAAAACGGAAATGTGATAATTAAATTTAATGACTATCATATTCCTTTTTCTGACAATGATAAATTGATGATTGAAATGATGAATCAAGATGTTATGATACATATTCCGAGTTATGAAGCAGGTCTGAGTATCTTCTCAGAATTAGAGTATGATGAAGTCCTGCAATTGATGACTCGTGCTGACTCGGAAAATTCTGCAGCTTTTCGGACACAAACAGCAATTGCAATTCCCGAATACTGCAAAAAGGATGTATTAATTAAAATTCAAGAATTTCAACAAAAAACCAATTGGACTGCCCCTATGATAATTGAATACTTAAATAAGGAATTTAATTATGGTATTATGTATAAGACACAAATAATTCCGATTAATCCCATAAACAAATCACATCGAAAGTAGATGAAATAGGTTATGAAAAAAGTGAATTTTAACGAGGACAAGTACTATATACCTGCCCTCGTTTTACTTTCACACAGGTTTTATCATTGATTCAATAAAAGAGATTTCTTCATTGATCAGACGATATTTTGCAGAAAGTTGATTATTTATTTCTGGTACGCTTTTGTTCCAATCAATATCGCTTGATGATGTGAAGTTTTGCAATGGAACAAAACGAAATACATCTTGTGACACCTGCATAGTTCCTCGACCAAAAAACAATAATGCCTTAAAAAAGTTTGTGCAAATGTATTTATAACAATTTTTCTGTTCTATCTCAGTGTCAAATGGTCCAATCAAAAGGAAGGTCTCTGTACAGACTGAGTTTTGTTCTCCTATGATGGTTTCAGGGGGATTGAAAGCATTTGTAGAATAACTGGTTGTAAAAAATAATTTATACTTGTTTACTGCTGCTTTGTTTTTTGTTATAATTTTAGGTGAAATATATCCAATCGTTCTTCTCGCTCCTCCTTTAATTCCTTTCACACCATAAATTTTCACACAACCATAGAAAGGCTCTGATTGTAAATTAGATAGTGGATATCTTTCTGGCGAATTAAATAAATCCTTTCTGATTCCAAACGGCTGGGTTAATGAGACAATCTCCTTAAATAAAGAGCAATTTGTCGAAGTTTTAGCAATAATAGATTGACGACGCTTGTCACGTATAACGATATCAGAATTTCCATCGGATAAGAACCTTGTAGATACAAAAAACTCTTTATTCGCTGAAATATAAGTGTAACGCAACTTACCATTGTGTTTATTACTCCAAAGAAAATAACAGATTCCACCATCTATATGCTGTCCGTTAAAGCACTCGCCAGAATCCTCATAATCATAGATGGATGCAATATGTTTATCTTCCATCATTTCTTTTCTGAATGGTTTGAGAACAGCTTTTCCTCCAATCATCCATTTTGAAGGCATAATCAGGGAAAAGTATTCAGGCCTGATCTGTTTTGCTATCCGTACAAATATTTGGTATATAGGATTTGCAGCATCGTCAGATGCACCGCTTCCATCATTAATTTGGTATGGAGGATTACCGACTATAGCATTAATCTTCATGTTTTTGCCTATTAAATCATGTACTTTTTTAATGAATAATTCTGATTGATTCTTTATTTTGTTGACAAGATCTTCTGGAGCCCACATATTTGTCTTTGCTTTACGGAATCCGGCAAGCGTACGTTTGGTAATACTCTTTGCCATTGGAGTTTTGCAGATAACAAAGATGTTCTCTGCTATTACCTTATCCCATACAGCCTGCTGTTCCTCTATCGTTTCTACAGAAAACAGAGAAGACTTCACTCTGGCCCGGTAAATGCCGTATGCCATATAGAGCGGATAAAGTCCAGACTTGGAATTGATTTCCAGAATACGGGATTCGGGGGAGAAAACTTCTGCGGTAACCTCTCCTTTGTCTATAAACCGTGGTTCAGGAATCACATTCTGATACTCTGTGTCATAGAAGTTATAGCCTCCCAGACAGTCGCCGAGGTGCATGTTTACCACGCGCCACGGAGTAAGCACGGTTTCCTTGTCCGGATTACGAAAAGTGCTGAAAATATCTGTAATACGTCCGATTCGTTCCTCTATACTCAGTTTGTCCGCTGCACGAGCCATCGCACGGATTCGTTTTCCGGCAGCACAGAATATTTCCGGGTCATAGTATTTCTTGAAACTATTGAATTTCTGCTTGGTCACTCCCTTGGGCATGAACTCTTCCCATGACTGCGGGTCAATGAGCGAGGCAAAATTATCAATCGTGATTTCCTGATTCTCATCACTCAGTTCCGCACCATAAATCAACAGGGGCATGCGGATGGAGATGCCACGGAGTATGGAAATGGCCGCTTCCCGGTTCTTTGTCTTCTTTTTCAGTTCTTCCAGCCGTTTCCGTTCTTCCTCCGTAAGCTCCTTCTTGGGTTTCTTCTCCAGTTTCTCCTTTTCCTCGTATTCCTCATTGTTCAGTCCTTGACTATTAATGTCCACCTGATTGGTTTTGGGTATGGCCTTGGTCTGGCCGATAATCTTTTTCAGATCATCGAACTCCTGCAGTTCCAGATCATCCAACTTCATCAGCTCATCGTTATACAGGCTGTTGTCCTCAAACCCGTTACGGACAACACGCTCCACATATACCCGTTTCAACTGTTCCAGCATGTGAGGTACGTCAAAGCGGTTCATCTGTGAGCCTTCAATGGATATGATGGGACAGAAATTGATAAACTCTCCCATGGCCTTACGGTCACTTTGTGAAGTTTTTCCGGCTTTGGCTGATATCTTGGCGGTTTCGGCAATCACTTTCAGGGTACGGTCCGGAGCAAAATCAAAAACGTAGCACTGCTCCTTCATCCGTCCGTTGATAGTAGCGGGTGTCTGTACGCGGAAGATAGTCTGCATATAACTGGATGCGGCTGTATTATAAGAACCTGACAGCATGAATACGGCAGTCCATGCTTTTACACTCACTCCGGTCGTCAACCGTCCGCAAGAGAGGGTAATGGTCCGTGTGGCATCCGGATCTTTTCCGATAGCCTGTTCCACGGCTTCCAGGGCATCACGGCTTTCTTCGTCCTGATCACCGTCACCGGCTACATTGACCACCTTGAAATGCTGGAACACCGGATGTGTCTGAAGCATGGCACTCAGTGCCCTTGCTTCCTTCACGCCGGGCACCATCCAAAGGGTATGGCGGAAAATATTCCTATATTCTTCGTTGGCATATGGATAAAGACTGTCCTTGTCCTCCTTGGTAAGAAGATTCAGAAAAGCCCGCACGTCTTTTTCATGACAGAAACTGCCGGATTCATTGACCCGGAAAAATTCCTTGAAGTTAAAGGCAACATCTTCATCAACAAACTCATGAAGCAGCCTTCCCAAATCGTAGGTATAGATATTGAGTGTAGGCAGTGAGGCATACGGATTGGGGTCACCAAAATGGAGTTCGTCCCAACTCATCTTGGCCCGCTGTTCCATCACATAGTCCCATGTATAGATTTCATCTTCCTTAAAATCGCCCAGCAGATTGAACGGGGTACCGGACAGACGTAAAACTTTAGTATTATCCTTGACCAGTTCCCCCATAACCGCCTTTCCCAGTTCGGTCTGGATGCCTTCGTGCGCTTCGTCCACGATAATCAGGTCCCAATCGGTAGCAAACACTTCGTTGTTCTTGTCAAAATTGCCACCCACAAGTTCAGAACCACGCAAATCCTGCATGGAGGCGAAATAGACATAATGAAGTCTGTCACTTTCCGCCCGCCGTTCCAGACTGGCAAAACTATCCCCGTTGTTTTTGGAACCGTATGCAAAATCCTTGCGGTCATAAAAGATCTTTCCAAAATCTTCAAACCAGCCGGCATCCACCACAGGTCGATGAGTCAGAATCAGGGTACGCTGAAACTCCATGTCCTTGACAACCTGCAGGGCAGAAAAGGTCTTTCCGAAACGCATCTTTGCGTTCCAGAGCATCTGGTTGCCTTTCTTAAACTGTTTCTTGGTCTTGCTGATGGCTTCCTGTTGTTCCGGCCGGAATACAATCGGAGAATATTCCCGGGTAACTTCCGCTGATGAAAGGGAGCTCCGGCCTTCCTTGACAGCTGCAATGGCACGCTTGACGGTTTCCAGATCGGTGATGAACCATTCATTGGCTTTGTTGACTGTATCGAAGACTTTCTTTTTGATACCGGAGCGTTCCAAGACATTGTGTACCTCCTTGTCGTTGAATGAACGGAGTCCGCCACGGTTGTAAACGGTCAGTTCAGTATATAGTAGATCGTATGCGATGCCTGCCGTCTGTGTGTACTGGTTGATACGCTTTCTTGCCGCTTCATTGAGCGCCTTGCTGTTAGGAGACAGACCGAACACGTTTTCATCCTCACAGGTAGCCTCGCCAATTTTCAGGCATCCACGGTGTGTCGCATCATTGATACGGAACACATAGATCAGTTTTAGTTTCAGGGACGATGTGAATCTCATGCTTCTTCTCTATTTTATCAGGTCAATAAATCGGATTCGTTTCCCCTTTTTGCCTGTTGCCTTGTCTGTAGCCCGCCAGTCCTTGATAATGCAGTAAATTCCGTTGTGCTTGGTCAGGTCATTTTTCAGACAGCCCTCGCACGGTTCCCGTCTTTCAATCGTACCGAACAGACTTGGTTCCATTCGCACACGTTCTCCGCAACTATCCGGAACGACACCTTTCAGTCCGTCCATCTGCCATACATTCCAGGAAATAATATAGGCTATATGGTTGATGGATTTAATTTGCGGATCTTTACCGAACTTGTTCCGGTAATATTCGATGAAAGATAAGAGAAGGGCTTCACGGGCAAGAAGAAGACTGTCACCCTGCCATTCATAGGCATAGATGCTTCTGTAAGCATCCTTGGCTGCCTCCAGCCATTCACGCGTTGTCGTAGTATTCTCACTGACGATACGGAGCTTACGGTCAAGCAGGCCGATACGCTTCTCCACGGGAATGAATGTTCCGGTAGTCGTATCATACCGGCTTACCAGATAAGGAGCTTCTCCACAGGTGATTTCCAACCGGTTTTCCCGTACATAGTCTTTCCATGTCCTGCCTTCAGGAAAAGCAATCTTATCAGGATTGATTTCCCATGAATGTGTACCATCTTCGGCGGTCACTTCATGGTTGAATACATCCTTTCTGCCAAACCAGACTTCATCGATAAGGTTGTTCTGGACATTACATATCCAGGACGGAGTAAATACCTCCGCCATTTCCTGGGAACGTGTGCTTTGGGTATCCCTGTGTTTCAGGACACGGGGCATGACTACATGGCCGTTCTCTCCGGTTATCAGCTCCGGAAGAATCTGTGACCCGTATTCATAACCTTTGCCGAGCGGTTCATAATCGGAAGTAGCCCAGAATATGTTACACTGTTTTCCTTCCTTACTCGTTGTATGATCTTTGAGCAAGGTATTCAGTAAGTCGGGTGAAAGTTCTTTCAGCCTGTTCTCTTGTATGTCGGCTTCTCCGGTTGTTTTCTCCATCTTCTTTCTGTGCGTAAAGGGGATGAGAAAGTCCCGGTGTCTGCGTCTTTCTTAGACAGAGGGAGATTTCGGGCTATAAGGCTGATTTGCTGATGAATTATGTGTAGGATTGCTAAACAACAGTTGAAATTCAATGACTTCCGGATGAAAATCCAACGGCCGGAATTGCAGGATTTTCAATAAAATGTATAACTTTGCGCAAGAGTGAGTCCCTCTGTCTAAGAAATGAATGCTTTTGCTAAACGTTCTCCAATCCTACAGACTTTTCAGAATTTGTGCGTTGGCTTTGTCCACTACGGAATTGTCCAATGAGGCCAGATAAATTTGTGTGGTCGCCTCGGAATCATGTCCCATCCCTTCACTGATAACCGAAATCGGAATGTTCTTGCCTTTGGCTGCGCTTGCCCATGAATGACGGGCACAGTACATGCTAAGAGGAACGGATATATCGGCCAATCTGGCTATTTCTTTAAGATTTCTGTTTATTCCGGACATGACATTCCTGTAATGCTTGTGCGTATCCTTAAAAGGATATTTCAATACCGGCAAAAGATAAGGACTGAGACTGTCTTCCGGGTATTTGCCGACAATCTCCTGCATACATTTTTCCCACCTGATAACCAGCTGCTGCCCGGTCTTTCGTCTGCGATACGATAAAAATCCGTTCTGAAGATCTTTCTTTTTTAGGTGAGCCATATCTATGAACGACATGCCACGGGTATAGAAACTGAACAGGAACATGTCCCTTGCAAATTCCAGATTAGGCTGTAAGGACAGATCCAGATTCTTCATACGCTTGATGGCGGATAAGGAAACGGCACGCTTGACGGTCTTGTCCACTCCCGTATAGACATGCCTGAAAGGATTGCGCTGTTCCATCAGTTCCTTTTCCAAGGCACGGTTATATATCGCCCGAAGGATACGCATGTAGAATGAACTGGTATTCCGTACGACCCCTTTCCCATGAAGGTAGGCTTCATAAAGCTGCATCAAATCCGAATCAATTTCGGACAGCAGAACATCCCTGTCCCCTCTGAACTGCATGAAACTTTTCAGGGTGCAGGAATAATTTTCAGCCGTGCGTATCTTGCCCATCTGTTTGAGACGGGCTATGATGCCCTGCATGAAGTTGAAAAGCGACTGTCCCTCTATATTGCTCTGAAAAGAAGCGACAACATCATCTGCCGTATATCCGGCTTTCTGATTATCCAGTTGGTGGATAATCATGTCCAGCCGCTTCAGGTCCCACTCCATGCGTTCCTGCAAGGAAAGGAGCAGATTGCTTCGTTCCGAACTGCCGACAATGATACAGCTTCCAGCTTCGTTCCATTCATCCGTAAATATCCGGTAATCCGTCTTTAACTGACGGATCACACGGCTCTGGATAATCTGATAATAGATGGTACCTTCCTTTCCCTCTATGGTGGAAGGTCTGAATTTCACTTTCACACTGGCCATGGGCTTACTTTTTAGATTCGTCCGTAATAGACTTGTCCTTGATGGACTTCGCCTTGCTGTCCAGCTCTCTTGCGGCCTGTTCTTTCAGCCGTGCCTGCTCGGTCAGGGTGGCCTGTCTCTGTACCGCTTCCTCGTAGGCTTCCACGTCCTCACGCATCTGTCTGATGAGTTCGTTATCCCGGTTCGGTCCAAAAAGGTTCTCAAGTTCCACGAGTTGTTCGGGGGTAGCCTCTCCTTTCATCTTGACATAACGATATTTCAGATCATTATCAGCCTGTGCGTTATCTGTTCTCGCCGAAAAATAGAGCGCCACGGACAGGGCCACGATTGCCGCGAACATTACGGAAAAACTCCCAAGGATGTACGGGGATTCCAAGCTCAGGCTGAAATGATGGTTGATGTTGCTTGTCTTAACGGCATTCTTCCTGATTGTGTCATTGGTCTCACAAAACAGGGTTTCCACTTTCTCCTGGTTCTGCCGCTGTTCATTACGCATTTCCGACAAGACCTGTCCAAGTCTTTCCTGTGACGAGTTTTTCCTGTCTATGGAAACCATATCGTTCTTGATGGCGGCAAGACCTTCGTACACGCGAGCCAACAATTTGCGAAATGTCTCATGACCATTCCTGACTTCATTCAGCACGGACTCATCCTGTTTATTATTAACTGCCGGGCTGTTGCCTTCCGGCGAGGGGAGGGACAATCCGTTGATTTTGTCCTCGATTCTTTCCAGGCATCCGAAGATGCTCTCGATACATTCTTCCATTTTCATATTCCTGCAATTTTAATGTTCATGAATAATTTGAATGGGAAAGGACAGGCTACAGCCCGAATCCTTTCCTCCTTTTCTTTTTCTTGCGTCTGCGCAAAAGTTCTCCCTGAGGCAACGGCTCTTCGGGAGCGGTGCCGTTTGTAGGACTGAATAGTCTAGGTCCCGTATTTTCGAGGAGAAGCCCTCCGTCCGGTATCCTTTGCTGCACCTTATGTTCGGATTCCTGTTGGGATTCCGAAGTCTTCCAGCCCAGCCGGGCATTCAGCCTGGCAAAGCTGAACTCCCGGCTGATCTGTGAAGCCTTGAAGGTCTGCCCGTCCTTGGTGAACCGGATTCCCTGTATGTCCTCCGGCCTTTTTATCTCCCTGGTACGCTTTACAAATTCCAGCCTGATGCCCCGGCGAAGCAGATAATCGTTGAACTCTTTCCATGTCCCGGAGCGCTTCAAAGCCGCCTTGACGGCATTGAAGATTTCGTATTTCACACGCTCCGAAGCATGGAGTTTCTCCACGTTAGTCTTGCTCTTGTCCTCGGCATATGTCAGCCCGTACCTGTCCTTAAGCAGTTTCGTGGCGATTTCATTACGCTTGTAATCGCCTTGGGAAGAGATTACCTTGCCGTCATCCCCGATGCGGTTATAGACCAGATGGCAGTGCGGATTGTCCGTGTTATGGTGTCTTACCAGGATGAACTGGGTGTTCCTTATGCCCATCAGCTCCATGTATTCCCGGGCTATTTTAGCCATAAATTCATCCGTCAGCAGTGCCTTGTCCTCCAGCTTGAAGCTTAATGCGATATGTCCGACAGGCTGTTTTATCTTCGGATTAAGCTCACGCTGATAGTTGAAACTGGCCGTTATTTCCCGGATATTTTCCAGCAGTACACCGTCGGAGTCGATGATTTTCGCGCTGTCCTTGCCCATCACGTAACGGATACAGCCGCCGAAGGATTTCCCTTTCTTGATCTTGCCAATCATGACGGCCTCCTTTCTCCGTGCCTGTACCGGACTATAATCTCCTTGAGTTTCTGCAGGAGTTCGGTCACCGTCCTTTGGGTACGGTGGAATCCGGCCTGATGGGACAGCCTGGTCAGCTGGTTCAGGTTGTTCGCCATACCCGTAAGACTGCGTATGACGGCAGTTTCCTCGGCCGAGTGCCTGGCCGTTATCGTCGTCTCAAAGGCTGATACGCGGAGAAATTCCGCCAGCGTGAGGTTAGCCTGTCTGCTGCGTCGGCACAACCGTTCATAATCTATCTTGGAGAATTTCACTGTAACGGCTTTGCTGAGTTTGCACACTCCGCTTACTTTGGGGCGTCCCCTCGGTCTGTTTTTCTTTCTGTCATTCATATTTTCTTCCTTTGATTTTTGATTATTCTTTTTCTCACAATCTGCGACCACCGGGAGCGGATTGCCTCCACTCTTCGGGAGTGGAGCGAGGTTTTTCGGGATGCCCGAAAGATAACCTCGCTAACTCCCAAAACTGAAGTTTTGTCCGTTACTCCCTCAGGCCGGCTGCTGACTGTCTGAATAATGTAATGACTGGAGTCAGTAAGCAAGTCTGTCATTCCGGAAAATGTCACAGCTTTCGCCACTGCTCGAAGTCTTCCGAGTAGATTTCAAGATGCTGCCGGGCGATGTTCTCAAGCAGTCCTGAAACGCTCATTTTACGTCCTCCCAACCTGCGGACAAATTCGTCCAGCCTGTCACGTACCTCGCCGCTAACAAACACGGGCTTGCGGTCTTCGATTCTCGGGACCTGAAGAAAGGCTTTCCGGTATTCGTCCAGAGAAAGTTTCCTCTGCCTGCTGCTTATACGGCGCTGAGACGCGGGAACGGATTCCTCTCTTCCTGTTGGCGGTTGCCGGGTCTCGGATGGGGTGTCGGTCTGTTCTATCGTTCCTACTGACTTCTTTTCTCCGGTATCATTCAAGGATGATTCCAGGGCAGTTTCAATGCCGCCATCTGACGGGAGTATGAATGACATGTCCGTACCTGTCATGGCCTCCCATTCTTCTTTGGTCAATTTCTTTTTTGTTACCATACATTTTTGATTTTAATCGGTTTACTCACTGGTCTCGGTGCGCACCTTGACTCGTTGTCGTGAGCAAAGGAAGTGTGTATAGTGAACAGAATCAAGCAAATGGAGATACCGTGGCAATTATGTTACCCTATGCACTATACCGATTGGACAGTCGGTGCTTCCTGCCGTGATTTACCGGAGTGATTCCTACAAACAAGATTGTTCAAGCGGATTCTGTTTATAAAAAAGGCTCATTGTATGCAGTTGAGATGTAACATGATGTCATTCCGGGCAACGCATCGTCACCGGTCTGAAAATCCATTGCAGTGTAATTTCTACTGCTTTTATTTGCAGTGGGAACAGGATAAAAAACAGTCACATTCTCAGCCGAGAATAGGACGCTGATACATGATGGAATATCGGCTGTAAAAGACCTGTCTTTTTCCGGAATTTTGAATATATGTTTAACTGAAAATAAGGAAGACAATGGAAATCATCAGCTTTGAAAAAAGAACTTTCGAGGAGATTGCCGCCAAGTTGGATCGTTTCGTGCAGCGGGTGGAAAGCCTGTGCCGGGAACACGGCGGAAAGGAAACAAGTGAATGGATGGACAACCACGAGGTTTGCCGCAGGTTGCGTATCAGTCCGAGAACCTTGCAGACCTTGAGAGATAACGGAACGCTTGCCTTTACAAAAATCGGAAATCGGACTTATTACCGTCCTGATGATGTGGAGCGTGTGATCGGGAATGTGGAGGACAAACGCAAGGAAGCCCGCTGGAAAGGCAAGACCATTTGAGAGAATTTCAAGAATAATGTATAACCCAATATCAAGAGCATATGAGTAATGAAATCAGAGAAAAGGATCACGAGTGGGTAAAGGCGTTCCACTCGAATTTCGACAGGCTGCTGGCCCTGCTCGAAAAGTTGTTGGAAAAACGGCAACCGTCTGCATATGGCGATGAACTGCTGACAGACAAGGAAGTGGCATACCTGCTGAAAGTGAGCCGGAGAACCTTGCAGGACTACCGCAACAACGGCATTTTGCCTTACACACAGGTAGGCGGCAAGATTCTTTACCGGGCTTCCGACATAGAAAAGACACTGATGAAAGGGTACAAGGAGGCGTACAGATACAAAAGGAGTTAACATTCCAAGAGTCCCCGCAAAGGACACGCGAAGATTATGATTTTTCTGGAGGGAGCGCAGTTGACCGCCTGCCCATTTTATTTGTGTTTCTAAAAAATAGCCTTTCTGAATGATAAAATAACAGCATATAGAATTAGGCCCTATTTGAACCAATCTATATGCTGTTTTGTCTTCTGACTTTTCCGTCAGTCGCTTGTTTCCGCTGCCGTCGGCGTCCATTGTACAGACGTGAAAGGGAAAAGGTTTTCGGGCTGAATACGCTCTGAAAGAGGAAGATTCTGCTCGAAACGGCAAAGCCGCCTGACCTTTTCGCTTTCAATAGAGTCTGTACTAACTTCTATGGACGGCGAGGAAATGAGCGACTGATAGGATTTTTGTGCGAAAAAAAATAAAGAATTCAAATTTTCCCTTAAAAATTATCGAGTAGAAAAATATTCATCTCTTTGACGATATATTTTATTCATCAAATACTGAAACATACGGCAATCTGGTTCTCCGTCACAATTTATCATAAGTTCCTCTGTATCACGCATCAATTTTGAATATTCTCGATCTGCTAATTCTGGGCCTAATTTGGATGAAGCTAATTTATCTAATCTATTTACAATTCGTTCATATTCTATTGCTGCAATATTACTCCTTCTAGAAATACCTTTTTTGTCATCATGAATAAACATCTCCATCATCATTCTTATGTCATTCATTTGTGAACGCATAACATCTAAGGCTAATACCTCTTTATTTGAACTATCCAAATTAGGAATAATTGCTGGAGTACTCAAAGCCATTAACTTCACAATAGAATTTACATTTCCTGAATCACCTTCTGCTGCTTTTGTCGCTTCTATAGCTTCTTGTAGCTTTTTCTGACTTTCAATCACTTCATGATACTTCATGTCTTTTGAGTACTCAAGATATCTTAATGGAGCAATGTCGAAAATTTTCTGTGTACCTTTTTCTTGAATTAATACTACGGGCTTATCAAAAGCTTGACGTATACCAAGTTCAAATAAAACATTTGGATTGCGTGTACTCAAATCACAAACAGCAATAGGTGCATCAATTAGCTTTTTTAAGATATCAAGATGAATAAGATTTGTTTCTTTAACTTCATCTGCTCGAATTGCTTTGAATTCAGTTTTATCTATTGCAGGCTTAATAATATCATCATACACGTGAGCAAAATGTCCTTTCTCATACCCTTCACAATCAGCGATAGGCATAATAACAAAACAATCTTTATTTTCTTCTTTAGCCATAACATTATAATTTACTCTCAAAAATAATAAATTTAATTGAATGAACCTAAGAATATTAAAGTAAAGTGTTTATGGTATGTATATATTGCATATACAACAATAGTTTTTATCGAATATGTGTTGATACATCTAAAATCATAGAATATGATATATCGTATTATTTAATGACAAAGAACACATTTTCTACATAAACTCATTAACAACTTTTTCAGTTAGTGATATTGAAGCAATCAACTTTTTTCTCCCAAGCTATGTAAACAAAGAAAATAGAATACTCATCATCATTTTTATATATTCAGCTATGGCGATTATAAACGATATTACTAAAATGAGTATAGCAAATGGAATCGGAATATTTTTTAACATCATGAGTTGCATTTACAATGCTATAAATAAAAAAGCCACTGTCATAGTGCCAAAATGACAGCAGCTTTGATAATACTTCCCCCTTGTTGAAGCAAGTTAGAGTAGGAATAAATACAAAAGTAAGTTATTTAAGTTGGTTTGGGTGCCCATCTGTATTGTATGATGCCCAATCAATAACCTGTGATACCATAATGGCATCATCTTTATCAATATAATTCTGAAAATGATTACGTACCGTTTCTGCTGTAATATTATCTTGGAGCTTAAAGCACCAAGTAGACTCAAGGATACGAACGGCATTAAGTTTATTCAACTCATCATACAAAGTTTTGTAATCTCTGCGATTGCGCAAATCATATGTTAAAAAGAATAATTTCATAAAAATCAATGTTTGTTGTAGTATCAAATGTTAGTTACCCTTTTATTCGGAGGATGAAGCTCCGCCATCTTAGTTGCAGAAAGATAGATTAAGCTGCCGTTATATCGTTTAGGATTTTAAGCAAAACGGTATGCCGATGACACCAAGTATAATATCAACAATTGTTAGACCAGTTTGCAAACTGACATAATGTCATATTTTTATCATGAATTTTCTACAGATTAACAAATTAAGTTAGTCTATATTATTATTTTCCTTGTTTCATGTTACTTGTTAATGAATTCTTCGTACTATTAATTTATCCATATCCTCTGAAATCTTGTCATCTGTAACTTTTGCATATCCTTGTGTAGTCCTGATATTTGTATGGCCCATCATCTTTGATATGCTTTCCATAGGAACCCCAGCTGAAACCATCAGGGTACCAAAGGTGTGACGGCTTTGATGATATGATAGGTTATGTTTGAACTGATGGGAAAATCCCAACTCATGTATTTCAAACCAAATCATATCACGTCTTGGTAACGGGAAGATTGGCTTACTGTCATCTGTCGTATTATACAAGGAAATTATTTGCTCCGCTACCGGATGTAACGGTATAAAGGACTCAACGCTTGTTTTCTTGCGATATGTTCTGATATATTTACGACCTTCTGCAGTTGTACCTATATGATGCGGATAGAGATTACGTACATCAACATAAGCCAAACCGCAAAAACATGAAAATATAAAAGTTCTTCTTGCAAGTTCCTGTAGTGGATCCGGTTTCGGGTTGCTCATTATCTCCTGAAGTTGTTTCTTGCTTATATACATGAGCTTTGCTGGTGCCTTCTTTTCATATTTTATATCATCCAAAGGATTATACCTCAAGATTCCGTTATCTACGGCTAGATAGACCAAACGTTTCAACCAACAAAGACAATGGTTCCGATATGATGGTTTATGAGGGTAATTAGTTTTCAGATATAAAATATAATTGATGCCAAACTCTTCGGTAATATCTGTAAAAAGCATGTCCTCTTTGCCCAGAGAACGGATGTATTCACCAAGATAGTGATGATACATTTTTGATTGCCTGTAACTGGAAGTTGAATCTATTTGAATGGAACGGATTTTCAGATTTTCTCGTTCCACTTTCCCTGCTTGTAATATATACTTCGGGATGTCGGCAGTTCCTGTCATGGCTGTTTTCAGCAGTTCAGCACTGATAACACCGTTTACTTTCAACAGTTCAGCATAAGTTTCATCTACGCGTTTCTTATATTCACAAAGCATCCCGTTCAGTCTGTTATTTTTGACTTCTCCTTTCTTGCTGTTCCACTCTTCCGGCTGGCAATATAACCCGGTCGATAATGCAACAGCCTTTCCGTCTATTGTAATACGACACATGATTGATGTGGTCCCGTCAGATTTGACTTTACTGCGGTTTATATAATACAGTTGCTTATATGTACTTCTCATGATTCTTTTTTTTGATTTTATAATACCAGTTTCATATCACTCGTTGCTTCGATGAATTTGTCCATATCCTCGAAAAGTTTTTTAGGAGTTACTCTTGCATAAAGCTGTGTCGTGGTCAGATTGGTATGGCCCAACATTTTGCTGATTGTTTCAATAGGCACACCGGCCTCAAGGGTTATCAAACTTCCGAAGGTATGTCTTCCCATATGATAGACTAAATCACAGCTTATGCCAGCCAGATCCCGTAAACCTTTCATGTGGCGCCTCATATTGGGATGGTGTATCATCGGGAAAAGCTCATCCCTTTCATCCGAACGATATTTTTCTATTAGAGCGATAGCCTCCGGCAGCAATTTGACGCGTGCCTGATAATCATTTTTCTTTCTCAGATACTTTAACCACAAATCGCCCTTATCATCCTTGTATATATTCTCTCGGGTAATTGAAACCGCATCAGCATATGGGACTCCTGTATAACAGGCGAAGAGGAATAAATCTCTGGCTATATTATGAGTGATTCTTTCCGGTGGTATTACGACATCACGGATCTTCTCAAAATCCTCACGACTCAAAGCCCGTGGTGGTTTACGGTGCTCTTGGGGTAGTTTGAAATTCACAAAATAACGCTTTTCCGCATATCCTTCCTTAAATGCCATCCGGCAGATTTTCTTCAGGATGGCCAGATAATGTCTTGCCGTATCTACCGCAAGTCCTTTGTCCTTCAGAATATAATCCTGAAATTCCCAAGGAATGTGTTCATTCAACTGACCAAAAGCGACATCACTTATCTTGAATCGTTTTTTTATATATTCACCAAGATACCTACGGGTGTAAATGTATGTTGACATGGAGCTTTTCGCCACATCAATACCGATTCTTGAGCGCATATCCTCTATATGCATATCAAGCCGTTTCAACAGAGTCATCTGGGTTTCCACACTTCCCTGGAAAATCTCTTTTACGGCAGTCGCGTCAAAATCAATCTTACGTTCTACAAGTGAATCAAATGCAGAATTGACAGAAAGCAGGAGCCGGTCAATTTTCGCATTAATATCAATGGCTTCTTTACTCTTTCCATTCAATCGGCTTTCTCTTGGATTCCATAACTCCGGAGTACATGACAGCTTACAACTGAATTGCGCCATCGTGTTGTTCACCGTTATTCGCCCCATTATCGGAGCCTTCCCAAATTTGTCTAGACCGCTCTTTTTCAGATAGAGCAGCACCTTGAATTTTTCTACTTTCATACGCTTATTTTTTAATAGCAAAATTACCTATTTTATAAGCGTTCTTTGATATGCAAAATACTGACATACAGTGAATAATAGCCTCTGTGACTGTTTCTTTATTACTCATTCCGTTACCTATTGGTTCAGGTAACTGGGCAGCTAACATTCTGGTAACTGAACACCTGCAATATCCTGTCCATTTTTGCTTTCCATTATCTCAGCAAAAAACGAAACTTTTGCTCATATTCAACCAATTACGTTTTCCTTTCTCATCCCTTCATCTGCTTGCTTCCTGTATTCTGTTCCACTGCTTCCGCCACACATTCGCCAGCACCGTTACTTTAGCTAATAATATCTCACTGGAAGTCGTTTCTAAGATGCTTGGTCACACTAATACCAGAATGACCAACCATTATGCCAAACTGATAGATAAGTGCATAGGTGAACAGATGGACAAGCTCATGGACACATTTACAGGAGATTCCAACTACTAAGCCTTACAAACTATGATTATCCCACTTGCAGATATTGTGAGTGGGATTTTCTTTTTTAATTTTGCTCCAAACTAAAACATTATGGAAAAGTTAAAAGAAAATTATATAAACATTGACCCTCGTTTAGAATATATGGAACAGATAGCTACATTATATGTTCCAGATATAGACATAGACCCATCTACAGGTGAAAAATATATTTGTGGTACAGCTGCTTTGCCATTCTTTATAAATAGATATAATCAAAACGGATTATATGGTCACTTCACATACGAAGATTATACAGGCAATGAAAGCATACAAGAAATGCTGAAAGGCTTGGGAATTGACATAGATAAGTTCTGGTTTTTACTTCTATTTATCTTTGATTACACCTGTGGCACGTGTTTGGATGGAATAAAAGCTACAGGAGTTGGGGTAGAACAACTCACTAAGTTTGCTAAAGCCATAGCTGATAACCATAAAGAAGTTAATCAGTTTGGAGTAAGTTTTAAGAAGCCTATTACTGTCTCTGTAAAAGTGGAGGGCAAACATCAGATAGTAATTGATAATGCCAATGCAATAGGCTATTTGGCTGCTGTTATTGCAAATAATTTAAAGGAGATAGAAGAACATCCTTGGATGCAAACACAACAGGTCAGAATGAACACACCCGCTGAAGAAAAGGAATCCATTCAAATATGGTTGTTCTATAAAATGTTTAATGATTTCTTCAATTTAGAGCCATATAACAAACAGTTTAATGCCAGACAAAAGAAAGGAAGTACCGTTTCACTTAGTAAGACATTACTAATATCAAAACTTATCTATTTCACCAAACTATCTAAAAACAAGAATTTTTCAGAGGACGAATTTACTTTGAAAGGCTACGTCAAACAATATAAAGATAAAAAGATTGATACTATAAACAGCATATACTTCTAATAATAAACTGATAACCAACACAGTCCTGCTTCATCTCATTAAAAGGGTACATGAAAGCAGGACTTTTTTTCTCTCTTTTAATCCTTCTATTATTTCCCATCTTTGCATTGTCAAAACGATAGCAGACGAGCTATTAAATTAAGAAGGGAAATGAAATCACTCGTTTTTTTCTCTCTTTTAATCAGCCCAAATGCAAGTAGTTTTGCAGAGTAATCAGAAATAAAACGGTGCGCACCTTTTAATGATGATTATCTGACAGTTCCCTCAGAATGGGAATAAAGTAAAAACTAAAAAAAGAAAAATTATGGAATTTAACATTAATGGAACACTTGTTCCACAAGTAGAGAAATACGATAATCAAGGTGCGCACAATGCCATCAAGTCAATGATGCAGAGAAAAGAAACTCTAAGCATTAGATTATATACCGACAAGGAAAACTATCCTTGCATTTGGGTAGAATCTTATAATGTTGCAGGTTTCAAATACTATGTCAATCCAGCTTCTTTCAAATGGATATACACTTATCTGACAACTGGAGAAAGTGAAGATGGAGGAATAAAACCAACTGAACTTACTCCTTTTAAGGCAAATGAAGATAACAACTTCCAGTTATCCATTTTGAAGCAGCTCATTGAATCTGGAAAACGTGTGCAGTTCGTACCTTTATTTCGTGAGGTCAATAATTATATCAGTGCAACCAGCGCATTTCTTCGTGGCAAAATATTCTTCCGAGTAGAACGCACGGATGAAATTCTGGACTACCTGCGTGAAAAAGAAGCTATAATCTGATAATTATTAACCTAAAGAGTGGGAGCCAAAAACTCCCCTCTTCTAAAACGAAACCAAGATGAATACTACATATATCAATATAGAAAAGAAGAACGGAAAAACTCAATATCTGACAGAAGTCTTACCAGAAATTCCAACCAATACCATACTCTATAAAAAACTGACAGGACTGGGAGCTACTTATGGTGAACTGAAAGCTGACAGAGATTCCATTATCTTAGAACCGAATGTTCCAGTAATCAAAGGTAAATGCAAAGACCCGAAACATGCAAAAGACAATCTTATGGGAGTTTACGAGAATGTAACGGTAGATTCTATTGTAAAATACCTGCAAGCCAGTAAGGAAAAACATATAAAACTATTATCCACTCCAGAAAGTTTTTCCAAGATTAAAGCTGCATTTGAAGAAATTGACAGGGACATTTATTCTACCTGCTATCTGTTGTTCGATGAATGTCACAAGATAGTGAAAGATGTAGACTACAGAGAAAACATAACATTACCTTTCGATGATTTCTTCATGTTCGAGAACAAAGGACTTGTGTCTGCTACTCCGCTGGATTTTACCGACCCCAGATTCTTTAAGCAGAAATTTCAGATAATGGAAGTTCAACCCAATTTCGAATATGCCCAGCCATTAAACCTATACCATACTAATAATGTGCTACAGGAACTAAAGAAACGAATCGGCAATATAGAAAAACCGATATTTCTGTTTATCAACTCTACGGAAACTATTTATTCAATTATGAATAAACTGGATATTCTGGAACAATCCACAGTGTTCTGTGCATACAACAGTGTAAAGAATCTAAAGGATAAGAAGTTCAGTCAAGTCTATTCTGATTGGGATGCAACCAAGATGAACAAATACAATTTTCTGACAAGCAGATTCTTTAATGCTCTGGATATCGAACTGAATTTCCAGCCAGAAGTTTTCATTGTAACCGATGTTACTATAGCTACCCAGAGCATAATAGACCCGTTTACCGATACCATACAGATAATTGGAAGATTTAGAAATGGGATAGCCTCAGCAAGCCATATAACGAATACGGACTATAAATTTCAAGTAAGGTCAAAAGCCCAGCTAAAGTTTAGAATAAAAGTGTTTGAAGAAAATTATAAAATGCTCAAGGCATACTATGACAATGCAACCAATGATGAATTAAGGGATGCAGTCAAAGCAATACTTAATAATCACCCGCTCACTCCTTTATTAAACACAAATGGAACAAAGAACTGGTTTAAGATAGACAATTATCTGGCAGAAAATCTGGTACAGGGATATTATAACAGTTTTGATGAATTGGTAAAGAACTACAAGCAATGCAAATCCTTTAAATTGAATTATGAATCAATCTCCTATAAATTGAGTGACACCGAAAGGCTTAAACGAGAAAACAAATCACTAAGCATTAAAGCCAAGCGTAGGGAAATTGTGGAACAACTGGAAATGTTAAAAGGCGATGAAACCAGCATAGCGATGGAGCATAAAAGAGAGCTTATCCGAACAGACGCTTTTATAGTCCAAGCTTATGATGAATTAGGTAAGGCAAAAATAGAGGAACTGAAATACTCCCATCCCAAAATAAGAGAAGCCATGATACTCAAAAAGTACAATGAGAATCGGACAGGTACAGAGTTCATTGAAATGGTGAAAAACAGGTTTAAGGCAGGACAATCCTATGAATTATCTCAGATTAATAAAATCAGGGATGAAATATACAGCTTATTAAATATGCCACCTATAAAGAGGAAACCAAAGGATTTCCTAAGTGATTTCTTTGAGCTAAGGGATTATTGGAAGAACAGACAAAGAGCCTTATTTCTGGAATATGCAAAAGTTTAGTCAGCTACAACATTTTATCATAAAACCTCTTATTATAACCCCTTTTCTAAAAATGTTGTACTTACCCAAAATGAAAGTCCAGATTCAATTTATCTGGATTTTCTTCTGAACTACAATACAGGCATACCCATAGTTTAAATTCATAATATCCTCAAATTTGAATTTCCAATGTGTGACCCTAAGATTAGTTCCCCACCTATAAAGTAACTAACTTTACACTACCTCCAGCAGATAATTCCACTAACAAGATTCTCCATTTACAAACCATTCAATATTTCTAAAATGCAGGAATTTACTTACGAGCAAATCAGAGAAAAAGCACTCAGGCAAGGAGTAAAAGATAACAGAGTTCATATAGGTTTATGGGCTAATATTAATAACTATCTAAAGACAAGGAGAAAGAAAAATGGAAAGGTTACTACCTATTATATCTCATTGCAGAAACTGGCTTATTAACTTACTAATGCTTGAATTGATATGATAATCCACTTGCCAACTGGAAAGAAGTTCAACAACCGAAAGGAAGCCAAGATTTATTTTGGCACAGCCTACTATTATAAGATGGAACGTGAAAAGAAAGATTTAAGGTTTACCCATAATGTTCAATCAGCTACTAATGAATATGAAGAAAAGATTAATACCAACAAATTGCGAGAACAGAGCAACGATTAATTATTCCATGCTGCCACATTTCAAATCTGCCAATATCTTTAGATTTTTCTGCCTGTCATTATTCAGAGATAAACACTACAATGTACGCAAGACTTTAGATGAACTGAAAAGAATCACAGGAGATAGTTTAAGCAATTTCAATAGTCAGTTTAAAGACTTCTTACGAATCAAGCATTACTATCTGGATAACGGATTCGAGAATAAGACCAAACGGTGCATATACCACATTCCACCTATGGAACTGAAATGCGTTACCTTTTCAAGAAAGATTATTGGAATTGAACTTGAATCAGAATATATAGGCTTTTTCATGCAGTTAGTTCTATTATCCAGATTTGCTGATATTGAACTATCCAAAAGCAACATTATTGAGAAACTAAAAATGGATAAAAAGACCTATGAAAAATACATTATTGAATTGAAGTTGAAAGACCTTATAGATATTCATAATGACAAACTGATTCTTAAAGGTGAAGAATACATATTAGAAACTGATTTTAAACATCAAAGAATCCCCAGTACAGCAGAGCTGGCTCCTAAATTCATACCTAAGTTCATTATAAAACACAAATAACCCTATCAGAGGGGAAAACAGCTATTATATTATATCACTAGTGTCTCTTAAAAAATGTAAAACATCTCAATATGGCTCATTATGATGTAAAATCCAATTCTAGCTGACCGTCATTTTTGTAAAGGATGTCGTATTCAGCATGGCTAAATAGATCCTTGATA
>NZ_JABSOE010000022.1 GCF_013618865.1 Phocaeicola faecicola | reverse complement strand
CATGCTTCACTCCCCGTTTGGTTTCCCATTCGGATAAGTCGGTTTGGGATAGGTTTCTTAATTGGAATACTAACCTAATCACTTGCCAGTGTGATTATTATCAAGCCCCTATTATGGGCGCACTAAATGTATAGAAGAATCCTTTCAAGTCTCCGTCGACAGCTGCGTGCCACATGCCGTTCTCCCCATACTCCATAGGCACCATCTGCCAGGCAGAGCCTCCCTGCGCCTCTTTGTAAAGCATGACACGCACCTCCTGTGCGGTAGGTGCCCAAAGTGCAAAACGAGTGGAAGAAGGATCGTACTCCATTTCTTCCCACTTACCCTGATAGACAGGATATTCATCGAATGAATCATAAGAATCTTTCTGCGACGGGCTGCATCCCAATGCAGCAGCCATTGTCGACATTGCCAAAAAATACTTTACTTTCATAGTTTCGTTTTACTTTTTAACCCGGTCGGGATTTTTCGCTATAAAATCTTTCCAGCCGGAATAGGATTTCTCAATAACCGGACGCCCCATCTGCAGGTAATGGCAATAGGCTGCCCCTAAGGCATCGGTGGCATCCATGAACGGGCCCATCTCGGAATCGGGAATGTGCAGCATGCGCTTCAGCATATCGGCCACCTGCTCCTTGCTGGCCTGGCCGTTGCCGGTAATAGCCATCTTGATTTTCAGCGGAGCGTATTCCGTTACCGGGATGTCACGGCACAAGGCAGCGACAATGGCTACCCCCTGAGCACGTCCCAGTTTCAGCATCGACTGTACGTTCTTCCCGAAAAACGGCGCTTCGATGGCCAGCTCGTCCGGCAAATAGGAAGCGATGACTCCCTGCACCCGTTCGTAAATATGTTTCAGCTTGAGGTAGGGGTCGGTACAGCGCCGAAGGTCGATTACCCCCAGGGTGAGCACCTGAGGCCGGGTACCGGTTACCTTCAGCACACCGTATCCCATAATATTGGTACCTGGGTCAATGCCCAGAATGATTTTCTCTTTAACCGGCTGTATCACTTGATTACCTCCATCAGTGTAGGAAACCCGATTACCTTATCCTTGAAGACTTTCATCATCTCTTCGTTCAGACGCATTCCGGTATGCGTATGCCAGCGGTGCAGAACGGCACTGTCGGCTACCTCCCACTGCAGGGAGAAGCATTCGCTGTCCTGTTCCTTATGACTGAGGATGCGCAGGATACGCGGTTCTTTCAACTCTCCGGACTTCTCTGCTTCCGGAATATAACACTCGTTCAACCAGATTACAAAATTGCGCGCATCGTCCAGCGCCACATGATAAGTTGTATTATATATCAGCATAAATTTTAATGTATAGAAACATTCAGTTTTCTGCAAAGATAACAATTCCTGAAAATTATGAGAAGAACCCGGGCGGAAAATAATTTCCTCAAAACAATGAGTATTCAGTCTAGTTTTATTACTTTTGTGCCATTGTTACCGTTTTGTGCAAAAAAAATGGAAATAGAGAAAAGTTTTATACAATTGATAGAGGAGAGCATCCGTAGCAACTGGAACCGGGATGCACTGACAGACTACAAGGGAGCTACCCTGCAATATAAGGATGTAGCAAGAAAAATCGAAAAAATGCATATTCTGTTCCGCCATGCCGGAATTCAACAAGGGGATAAAATCGCATTGTGCGGACGAAACAGCGCCAACTGGACCGCTACGTTCCTGGGGGTAGTGACTTACGGAGCCGTAGCCGTTCCGATTCTGCATGAATTCAAGGCCGATAATGTACATAATATTGTCAATCACTCCGAAGCCAGAATGCTGTTCGTAGGCGACCAGGTCTGGGAGAACTTCAATGAGGCTGCCATGCCTAACCTGGAAGGAATCATCGAACTGAAGAACTTTGACCTGGTGGTATCGCGTTCGGCACAGCTGACCTATGCCCGTGAGCACCTGAATGAGGAATTCGGAAAGCGCTATCCGTGCCGCTTCCGCGCAGAAGATGTTTCCTACCGCAGAGAGGAACCGGAAGAACTGGCGGTCATCAATTATACATCCGGCACTACGGGTTATTCGAAGGGAGTAATGCTGCCTTACCGGAGCATTCTTTCCAACATCATGCACATCCATGACAAGGTAGGACTGCAGGCAGGCGACCGGATCGTATCCATGCTGCCGCTGGGACACATCTTCGGACTGGTATTCGATTTTCTGTACGGCATCACCGTAGGAGCACATCTGTGGTTCCTTACCCGCATGCCTTCTCCGAAGATTATCGCCGAATCGTTCTCGGAAATCAAACCGAGAGTGATTGCCTGTGTACCGCTGATTGTCGAGAAAATATTCAAGAAGAACATCCTGCCCAAGATTGACAACAAACTGGGTAAATTGTTGTTACACCTGCCGATTATCAGCGACAAGATCAAAGAGCAGATACGTCTCCAGGCCATGGAGGTTTTCGGAGGGAATTTTATAGAAATCGTAGTCGGAGGTGCTCCGTTCAACCCGGAAGTGGAAGCCTTCCTGCGGCAAATCAATTTTCCTTACACCATCGCATACGGTATGACCGAAGCTGCCCCGCTGATCTGTCACAGCCGGTGGGATGAAATCACTTATACCTCCTGCGGAAAAACGGTGGCCAATATGGAAACCCGCATCTTGTCGGACGATCCGGAACGCATTCCGGGCGAGCTGATCTGCAAGGGTATGAATGTGATGCTGGGTTATTACAAGAACGAAGAAGCAACCGCACAGGCCATCGACGTAAACGGCTGGCTGCATACCGGAGACATGGCCATCAAGGACAGCGAAGGGAATATCTACATCAAGGGACGGTGCAAGAACATGCTGCTGACGGCTTCCGGACAGAACATTTACCCGGAAGAAATCGAAGCACGACTGAACAACATGCCTTTCGTCAACGAATCACTGATTCTGCTTTCGGGAGACAAGCTCATCGCACTCGTTTACCCCGACAACGAAGAAGCCTTCGCACAGGGATTGAACAAAAGCCAGCTGGAAACAGCGATTGAAGCCAACCGGATAGAATTAAACCGACAATTACCGGCATACTGTCAGATTACGAAGGTAAAACTTTACCCGGAAGAATTTGAAAAAACAGCCAAGAAAAGCATCAAGCGTTTCCTGTATCAGGACATGAAATTTTAAAAATGGGTGAAAAAGCAAATATTTCTTTTAAATTAAAATATTTTTTTACCTTTTCCTTGGTGGTTTTAAATTTATGCCATATATTTGCGGTGTACATAATAAAAAGTCAGAAGTTGTGAAACTTCTAAATGTTAATAAATAGTTTAGTTAAGTCTAGTTTAGTTTTTGTGTTGTGATGCTCCTGCTATTAGCGAATAGTGGGAGCATCAATTTTTTACCCCATTTTCAAATGTAAGGATATCATTTTTCGACCCGCCCACAATTTCTTTCAGTTTTAAATTGTATCTTTGCTTCCGTTATGAAGAAGATATTTTTACTCATCGCCGTTGCACTGATAGTCAGTGAAACGCTGTCGGCTCAAAATACACTACAGAATCAATTCGGAAACCAGTTTGGAGGTTCGGCCTCCGGTACTGGCTCTAATCTATACGACCGTAACGGAAATCCGATAGACACGACCTCGGTAATCGATGCCAGTACCATTCCTATCGGTCTGTTTTCGTGGACTATCGACAAGCGGTTCGGTAACATGACAACAATTCCGATAGATACCCTGCAGACCGGGTTCCAGAACTCCAATGACGTAGGAGGAATGACGGGACATTACAGTGCGCTGGGTAACCTGGGAGCTCCGCGCATCTCCCATGTCTTTTTCGAACGTGAAGACCCTTCACAACTGTTCTTTACCGACCCCTACAGCCAGAACTTCATCCGGCCCGACAATGTGGTCTTCACCAACACCAAGTCGCCTTTTACCAACCTGACTTACTACAAGCAGGGAAGCAGCCGCGACGGTGAGGAACGCTTCAAGGCTTATTTTGCCATGAATGCCAACAAGCGCATGGGCTTCGGATTCAATATCGACTATACTTACGGACGAGGAAAATACTCCAATCAGTCAACCGCCTTGTTCAACGGTGATCTCTTTGCGTATTATCACGGAGATAAATACAACATGCATTTCAGCTTCATCAACAACAACATGAAAATGGCTGAAAACGGAGGTATTACCGACGAGCGCTACATCCGCTATCCGCTGGAAATGGCAGAAGGAGGAAAAACATACAGCAGTGGTGAAATTCCGGTGAATCTGCAGAATATCTGGAATCATAACACCGGATACCACGGATTCCTTACCCACCGGTACAACCTGGGATTCTACAAGGACAATCCGGATGTAAACGATACAGTGCATACGGAGATTTTCGTTCCGGTAACCAGTTTCATACATACCGTACAGGTAGACATAAACAAGCGCCGGTACATTTCATACGATGAGGACCAGAATGCGAAATACTTCCACAACAACTTCCTCACCGACCAGGACCGGGACGAAACCGACCAGCTGATTGTCCGGAATATGTTCGGACTGTCGCTCCGTGAAGGGTTCAACAAATGGGCCAAAGCCGGTCTGACAGCATTTGTCACACATGAATACCGCCGCTTTACCATGACTGATACCATCACCGGACAGCCGGGACAGCGGTTCATGACGGACTACAAGGAAAACGTGGTTTCTGTGGGTGGACAGTTGATTAAGGAACAGGGAAAACTCCTCCACTACAACGTCACCGGAGAGATTGCCTTGCTGGGAGAAGACATCGGACAGTTTACCATTGAAGGTAAAGGGGACCTGAATTTCCGCCTGTTCAAGGATACGGTCCGTCTGGAAGCAAATGCCTATATCAAGAACCTGAACCAGCCGTTCTACTACCGGCATTTCCACTCCAAGCATCATTGGTGGGACCAGGATCTCTCAAAGACCATGCGTACCCGCATTGAGGGAAAACTGAGCATAGACCGGTGGCGCACACAATTGAAAGCGGGTGTGGAAAACATCACCAACTATACGTATCTGGACAATGTTGCCGTAAAGAAGACACAGACAGATGCCGGCGGCACGGAAACCGTGACTTATCTGAATGAAGCCACAGTGAGACAGCATTCCGGCAACATACAGATTTTCAGTGCTACCTTGCGCCAGGATTTCAAATGGGGCATCCTGCACCTCGACAACGAAGTGACCTTCCAGAAGTCGAGCAACCAGGAGGTGCTGCCGCTTCCCGATCTGGTACTTTACCACAACCTCTACCTGAAGTTCAAACTGGCCAAGGTACTCCGCATCGAATTTGGTGGAGACATACGCTACTATACAGAATATTATGCACCCGACTATATGCCGGCCCTCGGACAGTTCTACCTGCAGAACAAGGAGACACGGTATAAACTCGGTGGCTATCCGCTGGTCAACGGATACATCAATATCCATCTGAAGCGTACCCGTTTCTTTATCGAGATGTACAACCTGGTACAGGGAGAAGGCGAAAGAAGTTACTTCCAGATTCCGAAGTACCCGTTGAACCCGCGTCTGCTGAAGTTTGGTATATCTTGGTATTTCTTTGACTAACGAGAAACCGCTTATGAGAAAGACACACAAAGCCATAAAATACACGCTGCTGGCTGTTGCGATTGCAGTCGGAATCGTATGGACAGGAAGCCATCGGGAGAAAGCCCCTCTTTCGGGAGAGCCGCGCAGCTATGAAGGAATCAAAGCCTCGGGGGTCTTGCGGGCCGTGACGGAGTATAATGCCATCAGCTACCATGTGGCGGGAGATACCGTACAGGGATTCGACTATGAGCTGCTGCATGAGTTTGCTGAAGCGCAAGGCCTGCGGCTGGAGATTACTCCGGAGATGAGTTACGAAGAACGTCTGAAAGGGATTCTGCAAGGACAGTACGACGTACTGGCCACAGGTACCTTGGTAACCACACGTTCGAAAGACTCCTTGCTCTTCACGCATACCTTGGCTTTGGGGAAGCAGGTGCTGGTACAGCGCAAGCCCAAGGACGAAAATGACAGTACCTATATCAAGAATCCGCTGGAACTGGCACACAAGACACTGTATATTACGGAAAACTCTCCTGCCCTGCTTCGCATTCATAATCTGATGAACGAAATCGCCGATACCATATACATTAAGGAAATAAAGGACTACGGTCCTGAGCAACTGATGGCCATGGTAGCCGGAGGAGACATTCCCTATACGGTATGCGACGAAAGCATTGCACAGGCTTCGATTGGCGATTTCCCGGAACTGGACATACAGACCGGTATCGGTTTCACGCAACTGTATGCATGGGGCGTGAGCAAAACCTCTACCGAACTGGCCGACAGCCTGAATGCCTGGCTGGACAAATATACAAAGACGAACGACTACAAGAAACTTTATAAAAAATACTTCAATTAAAACATAAGCTGATATGGACAAGCTGGAGAATGTACGATGGGGCTTCATCGGCTGCGGTGAGGTTACCGAGAAAAAAAGCGGACCTGCCTTTAATATGGTAGACGGATCAAAAGTAGTGGCCGTCATGAGCCGTGACGAAGAAAAAGTAAAGTCATATGCAAAGCGTCATAACATTCCCCGATGGTATACCGATGCACAGGAACTGATAGGAGATGAAGATGTAAATGCGATTTATATTGCAACACCTCCGTCTTCGCATGCTACCTTTGCCATTATGGCGATGAAGGCCGGCAAGCCAGTATACATCGAAAAGCCGATGGCGGCCAGCTACGAGGACTGCGCACGCATCAACCGTATCTCTCAGGAAACGGGAGTTCCGTGCTTTGTGGCATATTACCGCAGGTACCTCCCCTACTTCCAGAAAGTAAGACAACTGGTGGATGACGGTGAAATCGGTAATGTCATCAACATTCAGATACGTTTTGCCCAGCCCCCGAGAGACCTGGATTACAACAGTACCAATCTTCCCTGGCGTGTACAGCCGGATATTGCAGGCGGAGGTTATTTCTACGACCTGGCACCTCATCAGCTGGATTTGCTTCAGGACATGTTCGGTTGTATTCTTGAAGCCGAAGGATACAAGAGCAACCGCGGAAAACTGTATCAGGCAGAGGATACCATCAGTGCCTGCTTCAAGTTCGCCTCAGGACTGCCGGGGTCAGGTTCATGGTGTTTCGTGGCTCACGAATCGGCCAAGGAAGACCGTATCGAAATCATCGGCGACAAAGGGATGATCTGTTTTTCAGTCTTCACATATGCTCCGATAGCCCTCCATACCGAACGCGGACGGGAAGAGATATTGCCTCCGAATCCTCCACACGTACAGTTGCCACTGATCAAGGCGGTCATCGAGCACCTGCAGGGAAAGGCCATCTGTACCTGTGACGGTATCAGTGCGACCCCGACCAACTGGGTAATGGACCGTATTCTGAACAAGCTTTAAACGGTACGTCTCATGAAAAAACCTTTGTTACAGAATTGCCTGCTGTTGCTTTTCTTTGTCTGCATGCCCGCTCAGGCACAGACGGAGAAAAGCAAAGGGACTTTCATGCAACAAGTGGTAAAACTTTTCAGCGAGACGGATACTACGTATATCTCCCCCAACCGTTATAACCTGACGGTCATGGCCGAGCAAAGTTTCTGGTACGAACGCTACCGGTTGAAGGCTCACCTTGACAATCAGACACAGAGTATCAGTCTGGCTCCTTCGGTCACACCGAAAATCGGAGCCTACTTCGGCTGGAGATGGATTTTTCTGGGAATGTCTTTCAGTATTCCGGACCTGATAGGGAAAAGCACGGGCGAAACAAACAAGGAAGAATATGTGTTCAACCTGTACAGTGCCCGTATCGGACTCGATTTGTACTACCGCAAGACCGGCAATGATTTCCGGATTACGTCTTACTCCAATTTCAACCTTCCGGATACGTACATCGGTCAGAAATTCGAAGGCTTCCAGAGCAAGATTATCGGACTGAACACGTACTGGATTTTCAACAGCAAGCACTTTTCTTATCCTGCCGCCTACAGCCAGAGTACGAACCAGCGGAAGAGCTGCGGTTCGTTCATGGCAGGCTTCTCTTATTCACGGCATCACATTTCGTTCGATTATACCAAACTGCCCGATGATATGGCAGCCCAGCTCCGTCCCTCACTGAAGTTCAACGACCTGCAGTATCACGATTACAATTTAAGTTTCGGATACGGCTACAACTGGGTATTTGCGAAGAACTGCCTGCTGAACCTTTCCCTGATGCCTGCCATCGCTTATAAGAAAGCCAAAATCAACGGAAAAGAGAATCCGCTGGACACTGAATGGATGGATTGGATCAAAGACATCAACTTCGACCTGATTACCCGTGCAGGAATTGTATGGAACAACCAGAAATACTACGTCGGAGCATCACTGGTAATCAACACCTACGACTACCGGAAAGACCGGATATCAATGACCAATTCATTCGGCAGCCTGCGCGTCTATGCCGGATTCAATTTCTGGAAACGCCGCGAATACCGAGGAAAATAAAAAAGGGATATGAAATAAATCCATATCCCCTATTAATCCATATTTTGACGTTTCACAATGAAAGCGATACACAATCAGAAATGTGCCCCTAAAGTAAACAATACCTGATGACGCTCATTGGTTACCTTGGTAGCCGGAACAAACAGATTTCCACTCTGGTCAATTCCACCATCGAAAGGATAAAAATCAGCCTTATAAAAATCGTATTTGTAAGCGATATCCGCATAAATCACTCTGCCCCTGTAACCCAGTCCGACAGAAACGGCCTGCCGCGACTTCAGGTTCATGTATTCAGGATCCGTTCTTGTTTCATCGGTAACCATAATATTCTTGAAGGCATCATCAGTAATGGGGGCCGAACGGAAGTTATATCCGGCACGTACACTGAAAGCCGATGTAACCTTTGTCTCCATACCTACCCTGAAGGTATGCACTCCCTTCAATGTTTCACTGATGGCATTGGTTCCGTTCAGGTCGTATCCTTCCGTATTCAGCAACTTTGCAGCCGAATATTTTTCAAATTCATACTCCGCATCCAGAGCCATGACTCCACCTACTACAGTACCCATACTCAGATTGAAACGCCACGGCGTTACGAAACGATAATCAAACGCATACTGTCCTCCGGGCAAATAATCCATCAGGTTCTCTGTATACGGCTGGGATGCTGATGACAAATCGGTAGCCAATACCGCCATATATCGGTCGGACATGTTATACCATGTAGGCGTATGTATGGCAATACCAAAGCGGAACGGAGAATATTCGAACGGACGGATAATTGCCCCGAACTTCAAGTCCACTCCCATACCTTCCGTCGATGTAGTATTGTTCAGCGTCATGCTTCCCACATAGCCTCCGCTTGTCAGATGCTCTCCATAAGAAGAAGTCCGCTTATAATCGATGTCATACAGGCCCAGTGTCAATCCGAAATAAAATCTGTCACGGACATTGTAAGACAGGTTGAAATCATATTCACTGATGGATCCCGATTCACGGCTGAAGTATTCACCATCCTTTCCGTTCCATCCTACAAACTGCGTAATCTCCTCTTTTCCTCCAGGAGTCTTATTATATGCCACATCCAGCAATCCGGTTCTGGCTCCCATAGCCACCAGGTACGGAGTTCCGAAATAATAGCTGTCGGTATACGGATTATCACTGTCCAGCAGCTTCTTAAAGTCACCATATACATTATACATTCCGGAATTAGCCATCATGGAAGCCATCTGGCCGGACAAGGAATTCCCGTTCAAGTTACCCTTTGCCGCAAACTGCCGGTTGAAATTGGCCCGTTTATGATAATTGAATCCAAAATTTACATAACGCACATCCGTCTTGTTACCTACTTTCGTACTCCATACTACACCAATCTGGTCGAAAGAAGCCTTATTTCGGGTTTCCTTCATTACGCTGTTTCCCCAGTCACTCTTTGCTACATTACTGTTATATCCGAAAGTAGCAGCAAAATCATTTCCACGGAACAGAGCGATACCTGCAGGGTTCGTAGAGATGGTCGACAAATCCGCTCCCAGCGCACTCATGGCTCCTCCCATACCGACAAAACGTGCCGTTCCGTTGATATCATTTCCCAAAAAGTTCAAAGCCCCGTACTGATTCTGGGCCGATACGGCAGAAGCACAGACCCCTGCCAGCATTCCTAATATTATTTTCGATTTCATTTTGGTCATTTTTTATCAGTCAATCCTGCTTATCTTCTACTTGATCCGCCTCCTCTTGAACTTGAACGGACACTTCCTCCACCCATTGAACTGCGGGTACTGCTGCTTCCTCGTGAGAACGAACTGCCTGAAGTTCTAGGACTGTACGAGTTGGTATTACCTACCCTGCTGTTCGAACGGTTATAGTCGGAACTGCGGCGGGTGCTGCTCGGACGGTTATAGATTGATCCGGTCCGGTCTACCGTACTGCTCGGACGTACGTAACTGGAATTGCCACCTCTCGACGGACGGGTAACGGTTCCTGACGACGGTCTCAAACGGTCTGAGCTGACTCCCACACGATCCATGTTGCCCACTCCTCCGGACGGACGGGTAGACGGTCCCGACGGACGTACAGATACGGAAACGTTATTGTTTCCCGGAGTGACTACCCTTCCGATAGAAGCTCCCCTGCGGGAAGAAGAACTGCCCGAAGGCACAATGTATCTGCCATCAGAAACCCCACTTCTGCGGGAAGAGGTATAATTGGTATATCTCGAAGGACGGTTGTCCGTATATCCCGGACGGCTCCAGCCACTTCCGGCCCATCCGTAATAAGGAGGATGATGATGCCATCCCGGACCCCAATAGCCCCAATAATGATTCCAGTATCCGCTCCAGTAACCGGCCCAATAGCTTCCGCCCCAATAACCTCCATACCACGACGGAGAATACCAGCTGCTATACCATGACGGTCCCCAGTTGAATCCGATGCTCCAATGCGGTCCTGAAATACCCCAGTTCCATCTCCAGTCCCACCACAACGGGTTGCTGGAAGTCGGGAACATATACGCATACATTCCATCGTCGTACACGTTCCAGTACCACGACGGATAAGCACCGTACACCACGTCCCAGTACAACGGGCTGCTTACCGGAATCGCATAACGGGGACTGCGGAAACGTACGATACGCATGGCATACTCATAGTCGTCCTGTGTACCTTCAAATCCATTCACCCATTCGCCGCGTTCACCGTAGGGCTTTTCTTCAATATAAAGTGTATCATTCTGCACCGAGAACTTATTGTCCCTTGCCGTAAACCTCCGGTTGTATTCATCAATGTCACGCGTATTTCCCGCCGCATCTTTCACTACGACCGTAGAACCGGGAGCTGCATACACCGTTGTAGTATTCTGCTTCGTCACAGGTGCCTTCTCTACCTTCTTTTCCGTTTTCTTCTCCTTCTTCGGAACGAAATAGAGGTCGTCATTACTCTGTGCCATAGCCAGCCACGGCAAGCAGGCCATTACCAACGAAGCCAATATTCTTCCTTTCATATGCATCTGTTTTTAATTGTTATCACTTCCTTTTTATCCAATACAAAGATAAGAAGAATCTACAGATCCGCATGCAGAAATTCCCTATTTCAGTATAGGGGTTTCCCTAAAACAGGGAACAAAAGCCGCTAAAACCTGCCTCTTCTTTATAATGAAATGGCAGATTTTTCATTTTACTGCACAGCGTTTTTGCCCTTTAATGATTATAAACAAATGGCAGGAAACATCCTTTCAGATATCTCCTGCCACTCAATATTATCTAACGAATTCAGTTATTATTTATCCAACGGGAAAGTAAAGCCGTCACCATTGTTATCGTCAAAAATAGCGCCTGACGGTTTAGGCAAATGCTTGCCATTCTTACTCCAGTCCCAAAGTTGTGATTCATCCTCCGTAATTTCACCGGTCTCTACATTTCTCTTCTTACCGTTCAGCGGATAATACAACAACAGATTGTCATCATTTCCGTCAACCATCTTCCAAGCATAGGCTTTCAACTGCTGCGGTGTACGTGCCGTTTTCCAGAAACGAACTTCACGAATCAGTTCATTCGCTCCACTGATCCAGAAACCGATCATGCCATAAGGGCCGGTACGGATTTCACGGTCGGCCACCAGTTCACCATTTACATAAATAGAATTTTTCTTACCGTCGTATACGAAAGCCAACATATACCATTCATTAGGCTGTGCGGCAAACTTGTCTTTCGGCACATCAATCTGAGAACTACCGGTCTTCATCTGCAACTGGTTCGGATCAATGGTTACATCTCCAAACCGAGTATAAATTTCATCCAATGTACTTGAACCGGGAACCAGTTTAGTTCCTCCAAGAGCACGGTTGTTTAAGCGATATTGAGAACGGTTTATCATCATTTCCATTGTCCACTGATCTACCTTGAAATCATTCGGGAACATATCAGCCTTCTCGCTTCCGCTACCACTCATTCTCAAGCACTTCGTATTAATACGCTGTTCCAATACCAGCAAAGCCTCATCCTGTCCGGGAATTGCACTGATACTTCCCCCTCCCAGTTTCACAGGCAATGCATAATTACCCTGTAAGGAGAATTTCACATTTTTCAGTTTCAGCGGAAGAATCTGCGAAGCCATCAAAGCACCGAATTTCACTTCCTTAGATACCTCATACATTTCTGGAGGAAGCATCAGATATTCTGTAGCATGCTTTTTATTATACGCATCCAGCTGTGCCTGGCTGCCTACCTCTACCTGAATCGTATTTTCAGCATCCTCTTTCTGTGTCAGGTTCAGAATAATATTCTTCACCAATATTTCCTTGCCCTCTTCCACAAAAATCTGAGTCATCTCATCACTTGCAATATATGCTCCTTGTCCCGACTGATAGTCAGCTACCGGATCTTTATATAATTCATTCTGGCATCCAGTCAGCATCAGCCCCCCGAGAAGGATGCCTAAGTAAATATTTCTTTTCATAATATAATCTATTCTTCTTTAATTAGTCAAAATTTCCTGGGAATAATTGATTTCCATAATTAAGTGCCATCTTCAGCCATTTATAAGGAGGGTCATTGGCAAAGTCGTACTCCATATGATAAGTTCCGACACCTCCGATTCTGCGTCCGCTCGGTAAGTCCATTGTTGCATAGTCCAGAATCTGACGACCTTCCGGCAGTGCATTGATTTCGGAACGCACACTTGTATATCCCGAAACACCACCGGTACGCCAACCACGTTCAAATTCCACAGTCAGAATGGTCTTGCGTTCCCAGTCCTCCAAATGAGAACCTTTTTGGATTTTTCGGATTACAGAACCTGTGCTTCTTTCCCAGTATGCCTGATAAATGTAATGATCTACCATTTTTGAAGTCTCCGTAGAAAGCAAATCAGGCTGTCCATCCATCACAAACATTCTTCCGGCCGGGCGCAGACGGTCAGACATAGTCTTAATGAAAAGATGCATGTTCTGATTCTGTCCAGAGTTCGGGCCGATAATACTTCCATTTGCCAAAGTTCCACTATGACCATAATTCGGTTCATAGTCCAAATCAAAGCCATCCAGATTATACTTCTCAATCGTATCACAGATTGCATTGGCATAAGCCACTACACCTTTGCTGAAATCACCCTGACCCTGTTCTGTAATCCAATAAGTACGAGGGTCTTTTCCCGGAGGTGTCATCTGGTCCCCTAAGTCTTGCACAATCCAGCAAAGCAAAGCCTTACATCCCTTTACTTCCTGGAAGAACTTCAAGTCAGTCTTCTGGTCTTCAGAAAGATTACCGCGAGTACCCCACAGTGAAACAAAGTCTACACTATCCGGCAACATCTTCAGATAGTTCTGAGCATTGCTACCCTTTCCTGTCCAGTTACCCAACCATCCGAATCCCTTCACATGAGGTGTCTTACGGTATTCACGGATTTTGGCAAAATACTCTCTCATGGTTGGAGTCAGGTCTGCTTCAGTTTTTGCCTCCAACAACGGTATATATTTTTCAAGGCCTTCCTGGTTTTCGAAAACCTCTCTTTCCGGAGTGTTCCAGTCAGAACATCCTACAAAACTTGACGCAATAAGCAGTGCGCCGAAATATTTCATTAATTTCATAATATTACTATTTATCGACTTAATTATTCATTTAAGGTTGTTTAGGTCTGTCACTGCGTACCCACCACAAACGAGTAGCTCCCTGGTCTTCTCCTTCCAACAAGCTTGGTACCTCAGACATGTTCGGGTTTGTACCATATTCCTGCGGAGAGAAGCGGAAACGCTCGGGTGTAATCATACTCGCTTCTCCATTGATACGAGAGTAGGCACTCTTGTCCGCCGGCTTCATCAAATACGGATAACCAGTACGACGATATTCTGTCCAAGCTTCTACCGCATTCGGATACAGTGCCAGGTATTTCTGTGTAATGATTTGCTGCAACTGCTTTTCCTTTCCTGCACCTGCATTCCATTTAGGAGCCACATTTCCTGTACTGATTACGCAAGTGTAACCATAGTTGAATTTCAGCACATCTCTTGTAGCATCTTTAGGAAGTTTCTCATTACTCAGGTAACTGCCAAGACTTACCCCATTTTCCTTGAACGACTGAGTTACTCCTGCCTCATACAGAGACTGTACATCTTCTGAAATAAAGCCATACAAAGCAGCCTCAGCTTTAAGGAAATAGGTTTCCGAAGCACGGAACCAGAACAACGGTGAATTGGCATCCACTTTCGGACGAGCTGCATATTCAGCCGAATTTGCTCCCTCCCTCTTTGCTTTATCACTGGTTGGAGCGATTGCATAGAAATCGGCTGATCCCCAATACACACCTTCTGTAAAGTACGCATTCAGACGTGGATCACCATAACCAGACAAATACGCCCAGATAGTAGCTCCCAGACGAGCCTCCTTATAATCTACTACCATAGGCAGCATGGAGTTCATCAGCGGCATCTTTTCCGTACTCTGAATCTTAGCTTCCTGAGATTCATTCTCGATTACTCCACCATATTGCGGATCCAAAGCCTTTGCGATATATTCTCTTGCCAAAGCCTCATCCTTGAAATGTACCCGCACAGCCATACGAAGCAACAACGAGTTTGCCAGACGCGCCCAGTTCTGCGCATTTCCATCATAAATGACATCATATGCAGAAAGCACCTTTGAAGTAACCTGGCTCAATGTTTTTGCAGAATTGTGCAAATCTGCCATCATTGTCTTATATACCACTTCCTGCTTATCCAGTTTCGGAGCAATGTCTCCATCTCCCGCTTTGGTATATACAATCGGTCCGAACACGTCAGTAGCACGCAACCATCCGGCTACCTTTACTACATTTACCAATGCTTCCACCTGCTTGTCAGCCGGGTCTTCCGAATCCTTAGTATATTTATAAATACTGTTCCACGATCTGAACAATTTTGAATACAGGTTCTGATAAGCATAATTCATACGAGGTTCCGTAAAGTTCCAGCTCGCCTCCGTATTAAAGTTCCAGTTATTGTTCATACCCCAGTAACCGATATAGTTACCTCCCGACATGATATCCGTATTGGCAAGGTCATTTCCGGGTCCTGTGGTCTCGGTAGGTGAACCGATTGGGATAACCAGTTTTTGCATATCCATGAACGGAGCACCGTAAAGCAAGCCTCCCTGCTTCATTTCTTCTTCAGTGATTCCATACACATTTGTGTTGACTTCCGGATAATTGCATGAAGCCAATGCCAACAATGAAACCACCGGGAATATATATTTCTTGATTTTCATATTATTAAACAGTTAATCGTCAATTAAAATCCAAATTTCAAACTTACACCAATGGTTCTCTGACTAGGCAACATAAAGTAATCGTATCCCTGGCCAAATGTACCTGTAGAAGCCGTCAGTTCCGGATCGAATGGAGCCTTGTTGTAAATCATCCACAAGTTGGTTCCATAAACCGACAGGTTCACATTATTGAAAGAAGTACCCTTGAACCATCTGTTCGGGAATGTATATCCCAGACTTGCTTCCTGCAGTCTCACATTGGTAGCTGAATAGGTATTATAAGCATCCAGGTTTACTACTGATTCATAATAATCCTTTGGCTGTACCAGTACATTTCCTACCATCACGCCTCCGGCATCACGTGCATCGGCAGAAGCCTTGGAAACACCATACTGGTCAAGCATCGCCTGTGTCTTTGAAATCACGATACCACCCAGACGGGCTGTCAACAGGAAGTTGAAGTTAAATCCTTTATAAGAGAATCCGTTTCTCCATCCCAGGTTCCACTTCGGGTTCACACTACCCAGTTTATAAGGTTCGGTTGATTCGGTAGTCAGCGGCTGTCCTTCATTGTAAATGATATATCCGTCCTGGTCACGTTTCAGACGCTCTTCCGCATAGATAGTACCGATTTCACCTCCTTCACGCAGGCGGAAACGTCCTACCCGGATATCACTCAGGTCGATGTATTCTCCCGTTACCGGATTCAGCACATTCGAAGCCAGGCTGATAATCTTGTTGCGGTTGGCAGTAGCCGTAAACGAAGTACAGTAATTAAATCCGTTTCCGAAAGTCTGGTCATATCCCAATGAAAGCTCAATACCCCGGTTCTCTACATTACCTGCCTGAACAAACAAGAAGTCATATCCTGCAGATTCCGGAAGTTTTGCTTCAAGCAACTGGTCATATGTATTTGATTTATATAATGTTACACCTACTGAAACTGTATTATTAAACCACTTGCTGTCAATACCCAATTCATAAGAACGTGTTCTTTCCGGCTTCAGATCCGACAACGGATAATACTTATACGGCTTAATGACTCCACCTTCCTGTTCTCTGGTAATCGTACCCGGTGTCAATCCGGTATATGGAATCGGAGAACCTACTTCCGTATAAGAAGCACGCACCTTCAGGAAACTCAATGTCGGCGAGATAGCCTCCTTGATATTTTCCGGAAGCAGTTCGGTAACCAGTGCAGACACACCGACTGACGGATAGAAAATCCACGGATGCTGAGTATTTACCAACTGTGACGGTTTGTCCGCACGTCCGGTCAGTGTCAGGAACAGAGCCGATCTCCAGGAGAGTTCTGCAGAAGCAAATACGGCTGCATTCATCTTACGGCTGTCACCTCCATCCTGGTAAGGAGCACCGGTAGTCGGGTCAATGTTGTCATAAGTAAACTTATTCGGAATCAGCAGCAACTGTCCGCCGTAACCTCTTCCCTTGGTATCATATTCTTCGAACGAAGCACCCGCATTGACCGTTGCATGATACAGTTCTGCAAACTGTTTGTCGAAGTTCACCATGATATCCGCATATTTCTGCTTGAAACTCTGATTAGAGTATGAATATCTTCCCTTAGGTTTGGCAAACGTACCGTTAGTCGAAGCATAGCGCTTGTCTTCTTTCTCAGTATAAGTATTGTCCAGTCGTCCGCGTGCCGTTACATTCAGGAAACTGGTAATATCATACTTCAAAGATGCATACATCATATAACGGTCTTTTACTTCCGGACGAATGTTGCGGTATGCAATCCAGTAAGGGTTCTGTGCAGCGATACCGAAATCACCCGGTCCCCAAGACTGTACGTTGTAGCCCAGTTCAGCATCGTAGCGTTCGAAATACTTTTCCTTTTCAAAGTTCTCGCCTCTCGGATACAGGTACAATCCCACGATCGGGTTGAAATAAGTACCGTAAGACAACATGTTGTTGGCATATTCACGTACATAACTGAACGATACGTCCACTGTCAACTTATCCTTGAACAGTTTCGAAGTATTGCGGACCATCGCATTGTAACGGTGATACTTGTTGTTCGGAACAATTCCCTTCGAGTTAACTGCCGCTCCAGAAAGATAAGTCTGGTTCTTGGCATTACCTGTAGAAAGGTTGAACGAATTGGTAAATGTAGTACCCGTATTAAAGAAATCAACCGGGTTGAATGAAGAAGGAGTATCCAGTCTGGCTCCCCATGAAGAAGCCTCTCCCGCTACATTTCCATATGTATTCTGGAATTCCGGCATCACAAACGGCTTGGAGAACTCTGCAGATGAAGATACATTCACGCGTGTCTTTCCTTCAGCACCTTTCTTTGTATTGATCAGGATGACTCCGTTCGCAGCACTCGCACCGTACAGAGCGGCAGCCGAAGGTCCGGTCAGTACAGAAAGGCTTTCAATATCCTCCGGGTTAAAGTTGGCGATACCTTCACCGGAAGTTGTACCCGAACCAAATCCTGTACCATCTCCCTTACGGTCGGCCTGGTTACCCATCGGAATACCGTCAATCACATACAATACGTTGTTGTCACCCTGGATGGATTTGTTACCACGCATTACTACGCGTGTACCACCTCCGACACCGGAAGCACTACGCTGGATGTTCACACCAGCCACCTTACCGTTCAGGCTGTTTACAAAGTTTGCATCCTTTACTGCGGTAATAGCCTCATTGTCCACTTTCTGCACGTTATAGCTCAATGCTTTTTCCGAGCGCTTGATACCCAATGCAGTCACCACTACCTCATCAAGCACTTCAGTGTCTTCGCGCATTACAATACGGCCCATGTCCGGTTTTACCGCCAAAGACAATGTTTTATAACCCACATAAGAGACTTCCAAAGATGCCGAACGGGAAGTTGTCAATGTAAAATTACCGTCGATGTCTGTAATCGTACCGTTCGTTGTCCCCTTTTCAAGAATACTTACCCCAATTAAAGGCTCACCGTTAACATCAACTACAACTCCTTTAACCGTAACTTTATCTGCCTGGGCAGAAACTGATGAGATATCCATGTTCGGATATCCTCCCGGAAGCGCAAAAGCTGCACCTCCTGAAGCCATCAGCAACAAGAATAAATGCGAGAACTTGCTCACTTTCATAAATTAAAGATTTAAATGATTACACAAGGCTGTCTTTTAAAGATTAACAAGCCAAAAATTAAATTAAACACATAGTATTATTATATAATATAAAGTAACAACCTTAAACTGCCATAACTTAAATAAATGCTTTTACTATTAAAACAACGAAATCGCTAAAATGTTTTCGGAAATACGTATTTTTTTTCAAAAAAAATTATTTTTCTACTTTAGAGAGAAAATAAAAATTACCTTTCTTTCTTTTTTTACCTCTGCCGATTCCAAAGTTTTTTAGTACATTTGTCCATGTATAGAGAATATATCCGAGATACCGTGTGACAATCGGGATCTATTTACTATATATTAATAATGTATTATCTCATAATTTAAATAACCCTATGAAATATTTTGAAGTAACCTTTACCATACTCCCCTATTCCGAAACAGCGTCTGATGTCCTCTCTGCACTGACGGCAGAAATCGGATTTGAAAGTTTCGTGGAATGTGAAGGAGGCATGCAGGCCTATGTGCAGCAGAGTTTGTTTGATGAAGCGGCCTTAAAGGCCATTCTTTCCGACTTCCCGATGCCCGATACCCAGATTACTTATACCATCACCGAGCCGGAAGACAAGAACTGGAACGAAGAATGGGAAAAGAATTTCTTCCAGCCCATCGTCATCGAAGGACGCTGTGTCATCCACAGTACCTTCCACAAGGATTATCCGAAAGCAGAGTACGATATCGTAATCAATCCGCAGATGGCTTTCGGTACCGGACACCACGAAACCACCAGTTCGATACTCGGGGCATTGCTGGAAGCCGACCTGAAGGGTAAATCGGTACTGGATATGGGATGCGGTACTTCCATTTTGGCTATCCTGGCCAGCATGCGGGGTGCAGACCGGGTAACCGCCATCGATATCGACGACTGGTGTGTCAACAATTCTCGCGACAACATCGCCCTGAATCACCTGAACAACATTACCGTGGAGCTGGGAGACGCTTCGCTGCTCAAGGGCCGCGAACCGTTTGATGTCGTCATTGCCAACATCAACCGGAACATCCTGCTCAATGACATGCATGCTTACGTAGACTGCATGCACAGCGGTTCAGAAATCTATATGAGCGGCTTCTACGTAGAAGATATTGATGCCATCCGTCAGTGCGGTGAAAACCTGGGACTGGAGTTTGTCGGTTACCGGGAAAAGAATCGCTGGGCCGCAGTTAAACTGATCAAGAAATAACACTGTTGTATCTTAGCTGCAAGCATACAGATTCTCCGACCTCCGTACGCGGGTTATAACACCTGCATACGGAGGTCGGACAACTTTACACCGGAGGTTATACAACCCCGCCCCGGAAGTCGGAACACTTTTCTTCACCCGCTTCTTTTTCTTTCTTTGTCCTTTACTCTTCCTCTCTCAAGTGGCAGGAATACCCGTCTGAAGCCCCCTTCCACAAAATAAATCACGGCTTCCACTAGGAATATTACAAACATGTTACTAACTTTGTCGCGCAATTATACATTTTCAGCATGAAACTGATATTGATTACCACCCCCACGTATTTCGTGGAAGAAGATAAAATAATAACCAAATTATTTGAGGAAGGGCTGGACATCCTCCATTTGCGCAAGCCCAACACCACTCCTACCTATGCGGAGCGGCTTCTGACTCTCATTCCCGAGAAATACAGAAAGCATATCGTGGTACATGGGCATTTTTATCTGAAGGAGGAATATAAATTAAAGGGGATTCATCTGAACCACCGGAATCCGGTAGCTCCCCCCAATTATTCCGGACACCTGAGTACTTCGTGCCACTCACTGCAGGAAGTCAAGAACTGCAAGGACAAATACGACTACGTATTCCTGAGTCCGGTATTCGACAGTATATCCAAACAGAATTATTATTCGGCATATACCCCCGAAGAAATCAGACAGGCGGCCAAAGAGGGAATCATCGACAAGCACGTCGTAGCTCTGGGAGGCATTGATGAAGACAACATCCTGTCGGTAAAAGACTACGGATTTGGGGGAGCCGCCATCATGGGAGGGCTGTGGAACAAGTTTGACCCGGCCTACGACCAGAATTACCGGAAGCTGCTGGATCATTTCCGCAAGCTGAAGCAACTGGCGGATTAAATATTCCGTATTTCATTTGTCAGGATTAAAGAATTAAAGTAAATTTGTTTTCTAAATTAACGGCAATATTATCATTTTTTTACAATGAGCGAAACATCACCTTTTAAAGTATTTTCGGGTACAAACTCGAGATACCTCGCAGAAAAGATCTGTAACAGTTTAGGATGCCCACTGGGTAACATGAACATCACCCACTTCGCTGACGGCGAATTTGCAGTGTCATACGAAGAGTCTATCCGCGGACAGCACGTATTCCTCGTACAGTCTACTTTCCCGAACTCAGACAACCTGATGGAACTTCTGCTGATGATTGACGCTGCCAAGCGCGCTTCTGCAAAGAGCATCATCGCAGTAATCCCTTACTTCGGATGGGCACGTCAGGACCGCAAGGATAAACCGCGTGTTTCTATCGGTGCTAAGCTGGTTGCCAACCTGTTGAGCGTTGCTGGAATCGACCGTCTGATTACTATGGACTTGCATGCAGACCAGATCCAGGGCTTCTTTGACATCCCGGTTGACCACCTGTATGCGTCTACTATCTTTGCTCCGTATATCCAGTCACTGAACCTGGAAAACCTGGCAATCGCTACTCCTGACGTAGGTGGTTCAAAGCGTGCCAGCACTTATGCTAAATTCCTGGATGTTCCTCTGGTACTTTGCCACAAGACTCGTGAAAAAGCAAACGTGGTTGCTTCTATGCAGATTATCGGTGACGTAAAAGACAAAAACGTAATTCTGATTGACGATATGGTAGATACAGCCGGTACAATCACTAAGGCTGCTGATATCATGAAAGAAGCCGGAGCACGTTCAGTACGCGCCATCGCATCACACTGCGTGATGTCTGGTCCTGCTTCAGAACGCGTTCAGAACTCACAGCTGGAAGAAATGGTATTTACTGACAGTATTCCTTATTCAAACCGCTGCGCAAAGGTTAAGCAGTTGTCTATCGCTGACATGTTTGCTGAAACCATCCGCCGCGTGATGACAAACGAATCTATCAGCTCACAGTACCTGATTTAATACGCATAACCGCATCCCGTCCGGATGTGGAGATTCATTCATTTGTCAAAGTCGTTTTGCTGCTTTTCCCTTCGGGTGAGACAGCGGACCGGCTTTGACAAATGCTTTTTTATGTAGAACCCTTCTTTTTTCTTCTTGCTATCACAGACATGAAAATACTTTGGCTGGACCTCAACTGTTCGTACGCACATTCTTCCCTGGCCCTTCCTGCCTTACATGCGCAGATCGACGAACCCTCCTATGAATGGGACATCGTTTCGGCTACCATCAATGAAAACAGCGGCATGACTGCCGGCGAAATCTTCCGTAAACAACCCGATATCATTGCGGCTACCTGCTGGCTCTTCAATCATGAAGTCCTGCTTCATGTGCTTGCGCGGGCCAAGGCCCTGCTGCCCGACTGCCGCATCATCCTGGGGGGACCGGAGTTTCTGGGAGACAATGAGGAGTTTCTGCGGCGCAACCGCTTTGTGGACTGTGTATTCCGTGGAGAAGGAGAAGAAATGTTCCCTCTCTGGCTGAAATACTGGAACCGGAAAGAGATGTGGGAAGGAATTACCGGACTCTGTTACCTGAAAGGGGAAGAGAGTATTTATCAGGACAACGGACTGGCCCGAGTCATTGCATTCGACCGGCTGGCTGCGCCGGAGACGAGTCCGTTCTTCAACTGGGGAAAGCCTTTCGTGCAACTTGAGACAACGCGGGGATGCTTCAATACTTGTGCATTCTGTGTCAGTGGAGGGGAAAAACCGGTGCGCTCCCTCCCAATCGAGAAGATCAGGGAACGGATAGCAACGATCCATCAGCATGGCATACGGAACATCCGCGTGCTCGACCGTACCTTCAACTACAACAACCGGCATGCCAAGGCGCTGCTCGGCCTGTTCAGGGAATTTCCTGACATCTGCTTTCACCTCGAAATGCATCCGGCGCTGCTTACTGAAGAACTGAAGCAGGAACTGAAAGCCATGCCTGCCGGACTCCTGCACCTGGAAGCCGGTATCCAGAGCCTGCGCGAGGAAGTGCTGGTTACTGCCCGACGGATGGGAAAACTGTCGGATGCGCTGGAAGGCTTGCGCTTTTTATGTTCCCTGGACAATATGGAGACGCATGCGGACCTGATAGCCGGACTTCCGCTGTATCACTTGGAAGAGATATTCGAAGACATCCGTACCCTTGCCTCGTTCCGTGCGGGAGAGATTCAGCTGGAATCCCTCAAACTGCTGCCGGGAACTGAGATGAGAAGAAGGGCCGGTGAACTGGGAATTCAATATGCTCCTTTCCCACCTTATGAAGTGTTGCGAACCCGTGAGATTACTCCCGACGAACTGCAGACGGCAAGACTGCTCTCGCGTTTGCTGGATGCGTTTTACAATACACCGGTCTGGCAGCCGCTTACCCGGAAACTGATTGTGGAGCAGGGTGACTTTCTCCCCCGGATGCTGGCATACCTGATAGAGAAAGGGGTGGCCGACCAACCGATGGGACTGGAGAAAAGGGGAATCCTATTGTATGAATTCTGCCGGACACACTATCCGGAGTATGAAACAGAGGCGGAACTGGCGTGGATTGAGGCTGGAATGTCATTGAAGAAACAGCCGGCTGTGCGCATCCGTACGAAACATGTCACTCCTCCCGAGCAGTGGAACGTTATCTACGGCCTGTATCGGGAATCCATGAAGCTCTGTCTGCTCCCGGGAAGGGAGGAACAGGCAACCAACTACTGGTTTGGCTTTGATACGGAGACACAGGATGCTCATCCGGTATTCCGCGCAGAAAATTAAAAAATAGAAGTATATTCTCCGACAAAGGATAAGGCTCCCCATTGTACAGCAAAGCATCACTGTATGATGGGGAGTTCTGTTTTGCCGACTATCCCTGATTTCTTAAAAAATATTCCGCTTTTTTTGTCGGCTCAGAAAAATGAATATATTTGCAAAAAACTAACAGAATAGACAAAGGGATGTTGCACAATGTCCCTAAATCATAAATAAAGGAATACTTTGTGATTAAGATTTTTACTTTTTATTATTACATGATGAATCGTACCAACTACATCCACTTCAGTTTCCGGAGAATGCTCTCCGTATTTCAGAAAGACCTGATGGAAAACAAAAGGAAAAATATATACCGCCTGCTTGGGTGTTATCTCACCTTGTGCCTGTTTTTCATTCTCGACACTCTGGCTCACGCCGACACTCCTGCCGGACTGGGAGCCGAAGCACATTATCAGAAATACTGTCAGGGCATATTGGCCGTTGTCGGTTTGCTGTGGCTCATCCTGTCCGGATACTCGGCTTCGCTGATTGCAGAAAGCATGAATACTCAGGAGAAAAAGATAGCCTATCAGAGGCTTCCTGCAACGCTGGGTGAAAAATTTGTAAGCCGTGCCTTGTACGTGGTACTCAGCGTACCGGTAGCCTTCGCTATCTGCCTGCCACTGGCAGAAGTCACACGGATAACGGTAGCCTACTTGCTAGATACACCCACAGAAATCAAGCAGTACTGTCTGCCCAATCTGTTGAGAATGTTCATCGACCAGCATCAGCAACCGGTAACGGATCCGGAGGGTTACCCGCATGCGTTGTACTTGTTTACCGTCGCAATGGGATATGTGTGGGTGCATTCGCTGTTTATCTTGGGAGGCACCTTTTTCCATAAAAGGGCTTTCTTTAAGACAGCGGGATCTCTGCTGGGGATTTTAGTGGTGCTCGGAATCGCCTTGTCTGCAGTTGACCTTCGTTTCCTCGGTCCGTCAAACAGACCGGAGGGCCTCACCCCACAGGTAATATTGGGAGTAGCAAGCGGAATGCTGGGGCTGCTTACGGCAGGCAACTGGTGGCTCGGGTATTACCGGTTCGGTAAAAATCTCGCATAAAAAAACCGGCGGAAGTGTCGGGGGATTCCCTCCTGTCACTTCCGCCGGCTTCATATACCGGGTATAAGATTCTTCTTATCGCAAACGCTCGTAAGCTTTGACCAGCATCTCATCCTTTCCGATGGCACGGATAGCCAGCCAGTTCAGGATGATAGATACTACCGGCAAGGAAACGGTCCACGAATAAGTGAAGCTTCCGTATCCCTTCAGTGTGCTGTATACAAAGAAAGCCAGAGTAGCGTAATATCCGATCAGTACAATCGAGCTGAACAATGTCAGGCGAATCTGCAGCATCCGCTTCTTGTACAGGAAGATGGTTGCCAGAGACAGCACAGCCACCAGCATCAGCAGTACAAACAATGCCCAGGGAGTATAATCCAAAGCACCGTCAGGCAATGCCACTGAAAGGTTAGACATCTCGGCTACAGCCGCTTCCGTATAAAAAAATCCGATAGGGAAAGACATCATCAGCACCATCAGAATAGCGACAATCAGCAAATAAACCGTCTGAATTCGTTGTATCATAATAAATTCCTCTGTTTTTAAATGAAAAGAACACAAAAGCGCGTGATGCAAAACATTCCCGGAATCCCGTCATTTGCATGCTGGCGATTTTGCGTTCTTCCCTATATTGACAATTACTGCAATTTTTCTTTTTCCTTGGCAGGATTTCTGTGGTAAACCTTACCCTCGATATATTCCTGCGCAGCAATCAGAGTAGGTTTCGGCAACTTTTCATAATAACGTGAGATTTCAATCTGTTCTCTGTTCTCAAACACTTCTTCCAAGTTGTCGTTGTAAGAAGCAAACTCCTGCAGTTTCTTTGACAGATCGTTCTTCATTTCAACCGCAATCTGGTTGGCTCTTTTACCGATAATGGCTACGGTTTCATAAATATTGCCAGTATCCTCACACATTTCCATCAAGTTACGGGTAACAGTGTTGGTAGGAGCATTTGTTTTTTTGTAATCCATAATTTATTATTTAATTATAAACAGTTATGATTAATATTCATCGTTCACGAAGCGGTTGGCAGCCTTAAAGATGGCTTCCACCTCTTTGGTATACTTGCTGTCAGGGAACTCATTCTTGAATGCATAATATTCATCGATGGCTTCCCGCATACGTTCCTCTTTCTTCTCAGCCACACTTTCCTTGGCCATGTCGTACTTGGCACGGAGAATCAGGATAGACAGTTCCTCACGCATCTTGGTATAAGGGTACTCCCTCAATACATTCTGAGCCGTAATCACTGCTGCCTGGTAATTGTTTCCGGTACTGCTGTAAGAACTGTTTCCGGTGTACGAACCCAGATCGTAATACAGTTTGGCCGACAGGTATTCCTTTTCTACCAGCTTGTCCTGCAGGGTGAAAATCATCTCCTGAGCCAGGTCTCTCCGGTTGCTTCCCGGGAAATATTCCATGAACATCTGAAGTTCCTGGATGGCCTTGAACGTACTGCTCTGGTCCAGTCTCGGTTCCGGAGTATCCAGATACAGGGCCTTTCCGCTGTGGAAACGGGCCAGTTCGGTATATACACCTCTCGGATAAGTGGTATAATAAGTATTGAAATAATGCGAAGCAGTCACATAATCCCCCTGATTATAATAAGTCATGGCCAGCATATACAGTGATTCCTCTGCATTGGAAGTACCCTTCATAATCGGTATCAGTTCCTCCAGAATGACAGCGGCCTTGTTGCTCTGACCTTTGGCAAAATATCCTTTGGCAGCCTCGTATTTATATTCGTAGTCTGTACTTTTCAGCACCTTATTGTATTCTCCGCATGAAGATAATATTCCGGCAGAGAAAAGCGCTATAATGATAGTTCTTTTCATATTAATCGATATAGTTGCGCAAAATTACTCTTTTCCAATGAATAATGCAATAAGTGAACACTTTTTAATTTAAAAATCACTTACTCCTTTAAAATAGCGTTTCACGGGAGGCGGCGCCATGAAAATATTGTGTAATTTTACCGGAACAAAACCAACCATGCAACCGATTTTATGAAATTTGAACTTATCTCAGACTACCAGCCGACGGGCGACCAGCCGGAAGCGATTGCACAGCTCACCCAGGGCGTGCTCTCGGGAGCGCCGGCACAGACATTGCTGGGGGTAACCGGTTCCGGAAAGACTTTCACCATTGCCAATGTCATCAAGAATGTCAACAAGCCGACGCTGATCCTGAGCCATAACAAAACCCTGGCCGCACAGTTGTACAGTGAATTCAAGAATTTCTTTCCCAATAATGCAGTCGAGTATTATGTTTCCTACTACGATTATTATCAGCCGGAAGCCTATCTTCCGTCGACTGATACGTATATCGAAAAGGACCTTTCCATCAATGACGAGATAGACAAGCTGCGTCTGGCCGCGACTTCTGCCCTGCTCTCAGGAAGAAAAGACGTCATTGTGGTGTCTTCGGTTTCATGCATCTACGGTATGGGAAATCCCGCAGATTTTTACAACAACGTAATTGACATCAAGAAAGGGAAACTGCTGGACCGAAATGTGTTCCTGCGGCACCTGGTCGACAGTCTGTACGTGAGAAATGACATCGAACTGAACCGGGGAAACTTCCGGGTGAAGGGAGATACGGTTGACATTTACCTGGCCTATACGGACCACATCCTGCGTGTCATGTTCTGGGACGATGAAATCGATGCCATCGAGGAAATCGATCCGGTATCGGGCACCCGGGTAGGCAGTTTTGAAGAGTACAAGATTTACCCGGCCAACCTGTTCATGACAACCAAGGAGAGTACGCTCCGGGCGATTCATCAGATTGAGGATGACCTGACCAAGCAGGTGGCTCATTTTGAGGAAATCGGTAAGCCGTATGAGGCCAAGCGACTGTACGAACGGGTGACTTACGATATGGAGATGCTGCGCGAACTGGGACATTGTTCGGGTATCGAGAACTATTCCCGGTATTTCGACGGCAGAGAAGCGGGTACACGCCCCTACAGTCTGCTGGATTTCTTCCCGGAGGATTTCCTGATTGTCATCGATGAAAGTCATGTCAGTGTACCGCAGATCCGTGCCATGTACGGAGGCGACCGTGCCCGAAAGGAGAATCTGGTGGAATACGGGTTCCGTCTGCCGGCAGCCATGGACAACCGTCCGCTCAAGTTCGAGGAGTTTGAGGAACTGGCCAAGCAGGTCATCTATGTCAGTGCGACACCGGCCGACTACGAACTGATTCAGAGTGAAGGAGTCATTGTGGAACAGGTAATCCGTCCGACCGGTCTGCTGGATCCGGTGATTGAAGTACGTCCCAGCCTCAACCAGATTGACGACTTGATGGAGGAAATCCAGCAGCGCATCGAAGCGGAAGAACGTACGCTGGTTACTACACTTACCAAGCGTATGGCCGAAGAACTGACGGAGTACCTGCTGCGGCACAACATCCGTACCACGTACATTCACAGTGACGTAGAGACTCTGGAGCGTGTCAAGATCATGGAGGAACTGCGCGAAGGCGTCTTTAACGTATTGGTTGGGGTCAACCTGCTGCGTGAAGGACTGGATTTGCCGGAGGTTTCCCTCGTGGCCATCCTGGATGCGGACAAGGAAGGCTTCCTCCGTTCGCACCGTTCACTGACACAGACTGCAGGACGAGCGGCACGAAACGTAAATGGAAAGGTAATCATGTATGCAGACAAGATTACCGACAGCATGCAGCAGACCATTGACGAGACCAACCGCCGAAGGGAGAAGCAGATGAATTACAACCTGCAGCATGGCATTACGCCCCGACAGGTCAAGAAAAACCGGAACAGCCTGCTGGCTACGGAAACCGGACCTGCGGAAAAGACCGATGCAAAGGCTTACCAGGCATATACGGAACCGACCGTGGTGGCTGCCGATCCGGTTATCAGCTACATGAGCAAGGAGCAGTTGCAGAAGAGCATCGAGCGTACCCGGAAGCTGATGCAGGAAGCTGCCAAGAAACTGGAATTCATCGAAGCGGCACAATACCGCGATGAGTTGCTGCGTCTGGAAGACTTGCTGAAGACCAAAGCATAAGAAAAAAAATCACAGTGGCCCGCGTGGGCGACTGTGATTTCTATACAGACAGGGCCTGCCACAGTGGCAGGCCCTGATTTTTATCATCTAAGAGTAATTTACTATCAGTCAATGATATCGAATCCGCAATACGGAACCAATGCCTTCGGAATACGGATACCTTCCGGAGTCTGGTTGTTTTCCAGCAATGCAGCTACGATTCTCGGAAGAGCCAAAGCCGAACCGTTCAGTGTGTGACACAGTTCAGTCTTCTTGTCTGCGTTACGGTAGCGGCATTTCAGACGGTTAGCCTGGTAAGTATCGAAGTTAGATACAGAACTTACTTCCAACCAGAGCTTCTGTGCTTCAGAATATACTTCGAAGTCATAGCAGATAGCGGCAGTGAAACTCATATCACCTCCACACAGACGCAGGATGCGGTAAGGCAATTCCAGTTTCTGCAACAAGCCTTCTACGTGATCCAGCATTTCCTGGTGAGACTGTTTGGAATGTTCCGGTTTGTCGATACGTACCAGTTCCACTTTAGAGAATTCATGCAGACGGTTCAGACCGCGCACATCCTTACCGTAAGAACCGGCTTCACGACGGAAGCACTGTGTATAGGCACAATTCTTGATCGGCAACTGCTTTTCATCCAGAATCACATCACGGTAGATGTTAGTTACAGGAACTTCAGCAGTAGGAATCAGATACAAATCATCCAGATTGCAGTGATACATCTGACCTTCCTTGTCAGGCAACTGACCTGTACCGTATCCGGAAGCGGCATTCACCACTGTAGGAGGCATGATTTCTTCGTAACCCGCAGCACGTGCTTCGTCCAGGAAGAAATTAATCAGTGCACGCTGCAGACGGGCACCCTTGCCTTTATATACCGGGAAACCGGCACCTGTGATCTTCACACCCAGGTCGAAATCTATCAAATCGTATTTTTTTGCCAATTCCCAATGTGGAAGCGCATCCTTCGGCAGTTCGGTTTCCATACCTCCCATCTTCACTACCAGATTGTCTTCGGCACAGCTGCCTTCCGGTACTTCATCATAAGGTACGTTAGGAATGGTATAGAGTACGTTCTGCATGTCTTCGGCAGCCTGGTCCATTTCGGCCTGCAAAGTCTTGCTCACTTCCTTGATTTCAGCCACGCGAGCCTTGGCAGCCTCTGCCTCTTCCTTCTTGCCTTCCTTCATCAGCATACCGATGGTCTTCGAAGTAGCATTGATTTCAGCCAGGTTCTTATCCAACTGATTCTGTGCGTTACGACGTTTGTCGTTCAACTCGAGCACCTGTGCAATGGCTTCCTTAGCATTGGCGAAGTGCTTCTTTTCCAATCCACTGATAACCTTTTCGGTATTTTCTGTAATTTGTTTTATAGTAAGCATATCTTGTTATTTTTGTATCCCTTTATTTATTTCGGTGTGCAAAGATATTCTTTTATCCACACAAACAAAAAGAATATCCAAAGAATCTGATGGTCTTTCTCAGATTCTATGCTCCTGCTCCGTTCAGCCGATTATACTCTGACGGATGCGCACCAGTTTTACGAGGAGGTCTTCCAGCAAATCCAGTTTCAGCATGTTTGCCCCGTCACTTTTCGCTACCGAAGGATCTTCATGGGTTTCCAGGAAGAGTCCGTCCACACCGACAGCCACTCCCGCCTTGGCAACCGTCTCAATCAGTTGCGGCATGCCTCCGGTCACTCCGGATGTCTGGTTGGGCTGCTGCAGCGAATGAGTCACGTCCAGAATCACCGGATGTCCGAAACTGCGCATTTCAGGGATTCCCCGATAGTCCACAATCAGGTCCTGATATCCGAAGGTAGTTCCCCGTTCGGTAAGCATCACCTGGTCATTACCGGCTTCCACCACCTTGTCCGCCGCAAAACGCATGGCCCCCGGAGACAAGAACTGTCCTTTCTTAATGTTCACGATTTTTCCGGTACGGGCAGCAGCAACCAGCAAGTCGGTCTGACGGCAGAGAAAAGCAGGAATCTGCAGCACATCCACATACTGAGCAGCCATTGCCGCCTCATAAGCCGCATGAATATCAGTCACCACCGGCACATCGAACTCCCGGCGCACCTTCGCAAGCACCTTCAGTGCCTTCTCATCTCCGATTCCGGTAAAGGAATCCAGACGAGAACGGTTGGCCTTACGGTATGACCCCTTGAATACATAAGGAATATTCAGCCGGTCGGTAATTTTCACGATTCGTTCCGCAATCCGCAGCGCCATGTCTTCGCCCTCAATGACACAAGGGCCGGCCAGCAGGAAAAAATTATCTGTTTTCGTTAAATCCGCAATTGTTTGTATCATAACTGTTTATTATCTGTATATTCAAATTTGTATTTTCAATTAGGAATGATCAGCGTCAATGCTTCCAGGTCGATGGTCACCTCTATCGGGAAATGCTTGTCGCCCCATATACGTCCGTCGAGGCTGATTTCCGCATTCTGCGCACGCATGATCTTCACCTTACGCGTCCGGTAAGGCTTCACAATCTTATGGTTCAGCAACCTTCCCTGCTGCAGCATCCACAGACCCGAAATCAACTGTTTCAATTCCGGCCGGTAGATCAATGACACATCCAGCCACCCGTTATAAGGCACCGCACTGGGAGTCAGTCCATAACCCCGGCAACTGCCGATGGCCACCGCAATCAGGTTTCCCCGGATGTGTTCATCGTTCACCTTCAGGTGCATCCGGTGCAGCTTCCGCTCAAAGGCCACCAGAATCAAGGAGGAAAGATACGACAGCAGCGGAATTCCCCAGAAACGGCGCGTACCGTCGGTAATCCGCACAATCCTCGCCCCCAGTCCAATGTAAACCGCATTGACAAAGTGCCGGCAAATCGTACGGTTCTCCTCCGTATAACAGAAGTTTCCCACATCAATTCTACGCAGCCTGCGATTGATCAGCACATCCACCGCCCCTTTGTAGTCATCCGAATCCAGTCCCCAGTACCGGGCAAAATCGTTTCCGATTCCATTAGGAATAATCCCCAATGCAATGTCCCGCTTATCCTCCACTTCCGAATGCATGATGCCGTTCACCGCTTCATTGATCGCGCCATCACCGCCTACCACCACAATCGTACGATAGCCGTTATTCGCCATTGTCCTTGCCAGACGCTCTATGGATCCGAATCCCTCCGACTGGACATAATCGAACTGGACCTTACGTTCCTCCATATAGTCACGTATCTCCTTCCAGCGCTTCTGCGCCTTCCGGCTTCCGGCTTTCGGATTATAAATCACTCCCCAACGGGTTGGTTCTACTGCCATACTCCAGTTATTTTTGAATTATTATTATCAGGCTCCGAGGACCTCCGGCAAATACCGCATGCCTTCGCAAGCACCTATACTCTCTCATTTCTCCTCCGCATTCAGCAGGCTCAGGATCTGCTCCACCTTTTCATCCACCGGTGCAGCCGCTTCAATCCAGTGAATCGGAATACCGCGGCGTTCCATTCCGCGGAACCAGGTCATCTGGCGCTTCGCAAACTGATGAATCGCAATCTCCAGCTGACGGTACATCTCATCGAAGGTCAGTTCACCGGTCACATACAGCGTCAGGTATTTGTATTCCAGACCGTAGTAAATCAGGTCTTCGGGAGCGATACCCTCTGCCAGCAAGGCACGCACCTCCTCCACCATACCTTCCTCCAGGCGCTGCTTCAGTCGTCTGGAAATCTTTTCCCGGCGAAGCTCCCTGTTGATATCCACTCCGATGACCAGACTATGGATTTCGGGGAACTCCCGTTCGGCCACCGGATGCTGGAGATAATACTCCTCAATCTCGATGGCACGGATGGCCCGCTTCACCGTATCCACATCGGTCGAATTATGCAGTTTCTTATATTGTTTCAGCATTTCGGTCAGTTCCGGCAGGCTCTTCTCCTCCAGTTCTGCCCTCAGTTCCGGATTCTCCGGCACCGGCATCAGCCGATACCCTTTGAGCACCGACTCCAGATACATGCCGGTTCCCCCGCAAAGGATGGGAAGTTTGCCCTTCTCACGTATCTGCCGGAAAGCCTCCAGAAAATCCCGCTGAAATTCAAACACATTATATTTATATCCCGGTTCGGCGATGTCAATCAGGTGATAAGGCACCCGATAACCGCCCACCGTATAATCGGCCAAGTCCTTACCGGTACCCAAGTCCATGCGACGGTAAATCTGCCGGCTGTCACCACTGATAATCTCCGTCTGCAGACGAGCCGCAAGGGCTGCAGCCAGCGGCGTCTTTCCTGAAGCCGTAGGACCCAGTATCGTAATCAGTTCATAGTTCATCATTTTACGTCTTCACTCATCCATAAGTTCTGTTTACAAAGATATGTTTTTTTAGACACATCCCTATAAACTATACCTGTTTTTATTTGTCCGGGATAAAACACTCCCTGCAGAACCGACCGACAATACCGATAAATGATTACCTTTGCACGACCTTTTAAAACAGCAACAAACGATGAACAATTCCTACGAAGCCCGATTAGGTACCGACCGGATGCTACCGCTGGTATTCCGGATGGCACTGCCCGCCGTCATGGCACAACTGGTAAACCTGCTTTACAACCTGGTAGACCGCATCTACATCGGTCACATTCCAGACATCGGAACCGATGCCCTCGCCGGTATCGGAGTCACCGGTTCGGTCATCATCCTGATCTCGTCTTTCTCGGCCATCGTAGGCGGAGGAGGTGCCCCACTGGCAGCCATCGCACTCGGGCAGGACAACCGCCGCCGGGCCGGTGAGATATTGGGCAACGGCTTCCTCATGCTGGTCTGCTTCACCCTTCTGACCTCACTGACCGTCTATACGTTCATGGAGCCGATCCTGTATGCCATCGGTGCCTCCGAGCGTACCATCGGATATGCCACCGACTACCTCTCCATTTACCTGGCAGGTACCCTGTTCGTAGAGTTGTCCGTCGGACTGAACCCCTTCATCAACACCCAGGGCCGACCAGCCATTGCCATGTATTCGGTACTCATCGGTGCCATACTGAACATCCTGCTCGACCCGCTGTTCATCTTCACTTTCGGCATGGGAGTAAAAGGCGCCGCACTGGCAACCATCCTGTCACAAGCCTGCAGTGCCATCTGGGTGCTCCGCTTTCTCACCTCACCACGTGCCTCACTGCCCCTGGAACGCAAATACATGAAACCCCATAAAGGAATCATTCTCTCCGTACTGGCACTGGGCATCTCTCCCTTCATCATGGCCAGCACAGAAAGCCTGGTAGGCTTCGTCCTCAACAGCAGCCTGAAGACATTCGGAGACATCCACGTCAGTGCCCTGGCCATCATGCAAAGCGCCATGCTCATCGTCAGTGTTCCCCTCACCGGTTTTGCCCAAGGCTTTGTCCCCGTTGTCAGCTACAACTACGGACACGGCAGTGTCTCTCGCGTCAAGGAATGCTTCAAGATTGTACTTACCGTCATGTTCCTCTTCAACTTCCTGCTGGTCACCTTCATGATTCTGTTCCCGTCCCTGGTTGCCTCCATCTTTACCAGCGACCCTCAACTCATTGAAACCGTCAGTCGTGCGATGCCCATATTTTTGGGAGGAATGACCATCTTCGGTCTCCAGCGTGCCTGTCAGAACATGTTTGTCGCCCTGGGACAAGCCAAAGTATCCGTATTCATCGCCCTGCTGCGAAAGGTCATTCTGCTGGTTCCCCTGGCGCTCATCCTGCCACATTTCATGGAAGTTACGGGAATATATGCCGCAGAAGGAATCTCCGACGCCACGGCGGCCATCTGCTGCACCCTCATTTTTGTCTGGCAGTTTCCCAAAATCCTGAAAAAAAATCAAATAAACTGCTGCCAACAGTTGTCATAATGATATAATTTTTCGTTATATGCAAAAAATATGCATTCATTTGCATGGATTTTACATAAGAATTCATATATTTGCAGCGTAACACTTAACTAACTATTTATCATTATGAAAAAGATCAACTTCACATGGAAGCTGGCCTGTCTGGTATTGGCAGGCAGCCTTTTCTCCGGTTGTTCAGACCAGGATCCTCCTGCACCACAAACTGAAAGAAGCACAACCGATGAGATGTATTACGCCAACCTGTTTGCCGGTGAAATCCTGCAGAACTATTATTACTGGAACAAAGAAGTGGCGGGTGACCTTGCACGACTGGACCCGAACACCAATACGGATCCGATAAAGACCGTATCGGAAATCCGGTATCACAAAGAAAACACCCTGATTGACAAATGGACCATGCTGACCGACGACATGAAGCAGTTTACCGAAAACGTGGGAGGAGTATCCACCACCTTCGGCTACCAGCCAGTCGTCTACCGGGTAAGTGACAGCAGCAACCAGTGCATTGCTCCCGTTGCCTTCGTCTACAAGGACAGCCCTGCAGCAAAGGCCGGACTGAAGAGAGGTGACCTCATCTACCAGATCAACGGAAAAGAACTGAGTACCGACAACTATCAGGAACTGTTCAACTCCGCATCCATCACACTCTCCCTGGCCACCATCGACCCAAGTACGAAATCGCTCAAGCCGAAAAGCAAGCCGGTCCAGCTTACGGCCGTAAAAATGTACGAGAACCCCGTCCTTCATCATTGCACCTTCGAGTTCAACGGAAAGAAGGTAGGCTACCTGGCATACAGCAGTTTCGACCTGAAATCCATCCCCGAACTGGTGGAAATCAGCAAGAAATTCAAGTCGGAAGGCGTGCAGGAACTCATCCTGGACCTCCGTTACAACGGTGGAGGATACGTCATCACAGAAAACGCCATGGGGTCCATGTACGCCCCGCAAGCCGCAGTCAGCAGCCACGAAATCTTTGAGAAAGAAGACTTCAACGAAGAGATGACCGCCTATTTCAAGCAGCATGGAAAAGACAACATCACCCGCTTCCAGACAGAGTACAGCTACCCGCAGGAAGGACTGAACATCAGTACCAAAGACGCGAACATCGGCCTGAAGAAAATTTACGGAATCATTACCAAGAATTCCGCATCGGCTTCAGAAGCCCTTCTGGGAGGTCTTATGCCTTACATGGATGTGGAACTCATCGGTGAACAATCGCATGGCAAGTACTGCACCGGATGGATGCTTTCGGCCAAAGACGCCTACGATAAAGTGCCGCCCGCCATCCAGGAGTGGGGAATGTACGTAATGGTAAGTGTCTACAAAAACGCAGCCGACCAGACTCCGTGCATGCCCGACGGAATGGTGCCGAACGTCAAGGCAGAAGACGATCCCATGCAGCCCTATCAGTTGGGAGATGAAAACGAAGCCATGCTGAAAGTCGCCCTGACACGTGCAGGCAAGAAATATCCGGATGCTCCTGCAAGCCGCAGCGGAAAGACGATAATGGAAGAACTGCCGACTCCGCAAAAAGCCAATTTCGGAAAACGCATCCTCCTTCCTCCCGTCCTGTAAGCGGTAGAAAGCACACTGTCTGTTCCGGAATTGCTCCGGAATAACATCCTCATAAAAAAAGCCCCCTTCCATTCATTGCCACCCTCATCGGGCAACGCATGGAAGGGGGCTTTCTATTCCCTTACTTCAACAATATCCATCCAATCAGACTATCGCAGTACATGCACCGCACACTGATTTCAGTCCAGATGATATTTTTTCTTATAATAAGATTCCGCAGTATAAAGAGAAGCTGCCGGATTATTACCCGTCACACGGTCCTTGGTCACCAGGGTAGTCACATACGCCTCCGAATACCGGTAAAACAGACTGTCGTGTCCCACACAGAGACCGATGACCACATTCAAGTCCGTATGCTCCCGGTTCAACAGCCGGGCCTGCAGAATCGGGTTACACATAGCCGCCCCGATACGCTCACACTCCTTAGGAATGCCGACCGATGATTTAGGGGTACCGGATACCTTGCAGATCACCGCATACGGTTCAAAACCGTTGGCACGGAGAATACGGGCAAACATACGCGCTTCACGGATCAGTCCGATACAATTGGCAATACCGATTTTCCGGGCCCCGATCTTCCGGGCAAATTCCATAATCTCCTGTACCCGCGTCCACTGGCAATACCCTTCGTACTCCACTTCAGCACTTGCCACCATAATCTCATGATTCCTGTCCTCCCCGTAACGCTCCAGAGCCCACTGCGCGTCTTCCTCCTGCAAATGCGTCGTCAAGCAGAAATCCGGGTAAGTCCGGTTCTGGAACTTACAGTTCTGAGTGCCGCAATCCGTACAAGAATGCTGCACCTCCCTTTGTTTTTCACTTTCCATATCTTCCATATCATTTTTCGTTTCAACGGAGTTCACGGATCTGTGAATCCGGAAGAAACTCCATGTCTGTCACATTAAAAGGCGTAATCCAATATACCCGGGTTTCCTTTCCTGCCTGCCATCCTTCTTCCCCATTTCCTGCATTCATGGCAGGTTCCTCTTCCACCGGACCGGCAGCCTCCTCCCCGGCCGCAACCTTCAGGCGAGTCAGAAAATCCCGGAACCCCTCTCCCGGCACACGGGTCACGGCAAACGGAGCGAGAATCAACATCCCCGGCAACCATTCCGTCCCGGATATCTCCTCCCGGAAAGGATATATACGGAAGGTCCCGTCCTTCCTCCTTTCCAATACCTGGAAGGAATAAAGACGGGACAATCTTGCATCATATATTCTATGACTTGCTAATTTCATCATGCTGACAATTATTTCCCAAAAGAAAGCTTCGGCTCATTCAATTTGGTTTCTACGGGAACCTTCCGTTCTTCCGACAATTTCGGTGCAGCTGAAGCACCGGCTACCGGCACATTCCCGTCCATATGATAACGCTTCAGGGTAATCCGGTTGACCAGCAAGTCCGAAGCATCTCCCGGCAAACCGTTATAATGAATAAATCCGCTGACATCCGTAAACTCATATGCCGAATCAGGCTGCAGTTCCAGTTCATAATGTCCGGAAGCCGTAATACGGTAACTCTTTCCCACCACGCTGTCGTTCTGGAACGTAAATTTCAAAGCCATGACAGCCGAACGGCCCGCAACCGCCTTTTCAGGCAGCCAGGTAAAGTCAGCCGACAAGACCAGCCTGTCCATCGGATGGAAAGTCGTATCCACCTTCAAGTCAAACGCCACCTTGTTACCCAGTCCGGCTGTAGTCAGCCAGACCAGCGACCTGCCCTGCCACACATCCATGCTGTCGCCCGACAGAAAGACATTCAGTCCTCCCTCACGCTTCTCAGCCTGCAGTTTCAGCTGGTCCTCCACCTTCATATAACGCTCTTTCAGACGATTGTAGATATCCGACAGCACTTCACTGTGACGGGTATACCAGACCATGGAAGAGTCGAACTCCGCCTGAGTGACGTGATGCTTGCGGAAGACATATTCATAATATGCTTCTTTCTTGTACGTTTCATTATAAGGCAGGGAATTTCCCATGGTTCCCGCCAGATGATAATCATACAATAAATTCTCCATGGCATCGGGCTGGATGATATCCTCCGGAATCTGCTTTCCGCAAGCACACATCAGCACCATCCCCAGTACCACCGCAGACGCATATTTTCGGGCGCTTCTCATTTCTTTTCTCCTTTCACTTTATCGGTATGTGTTTCTCCACTCAAGTAACGGCTGTAGAAAATCAGCAGGGCAATCATGCCGCAACTGATTGCCGCATCGGCAAAATTGAAAATCGGACTGAAGAAGATAAACCGTTCTCCGCCCCATACAGGCATCCAGTCGGGCCAGTAAGTGTCGATGATGGGAAAATAAAACATATCCACTACCCTTCCGTGCAGCCAGTCGGCATATCCCTGTCCCAGCGGAACCCAGGAAGCGACCTGATCGCGGGTACTGGCACTGAAAATCTCACCATAGAAGACACAGTCGATGATATTGCCGATGGCACCGGCCAGGATAAACGCCAGGCACACGATAAAACCGGTAGCCACTTTCTCCTTCCGGTGTGTAAGGCGGTACAGATATACCGTAATGGCAATTACCGCGATGATACGGAACACCGTAAGGAAAAACTTGGGCAGGACCTCCATGCCGAATGCCATGCCGTTATTCTCCGTAAATAAAATATAAAACCAGTCGGTAATGTGGATACTCTCATGCAACAGCATATGAGTCTTCACACTGATTTTAATAATCTGGTCAATGATCAGTACCGCCATGACAATCCATGCCGCCAGCCAACCTTGTGTCAAAAATTTCTTCATAAATCAAACTAACCTAAAAAACACAATTGTCACTCAGGCAGAAGAATTGCTGCGGAAACCACGCTTACACACGGCCTCACAGTATTCCTTCACTCCGCTCTGAATGACAATTGCACCAAAATTATTTCTTTCCGCCTTGTTTGGCCTCAATGCTCAATGTAGCATGAGGTACCGCACGGAGTCTTTCCGCAGGAATCAGTTTACCGGTTTCGCGGCAGATTCCATAAGTCTTGTTCTCAATGCGCACCAATGCCGCACGCAAATTCTGAATAAACTTCAGCTGACGGGCAGCCAGACGAGTCGTTTCTTCTTTCGAAAGCGTATTGGCACCTTCTTCCAGCACCTTGTATGTAGGTGATGTATCGTCGGTATCGTTGCCATCAGTGTTCATTATACTGCTTTTCAATTTCTCATAGTCGCGTTCTGCGAGCTGAAGTTTTTCCATGATAATGGCACGGAACTCCTCGAGTTCAGCATCCGAGTATCTTGTTTTTTCAGCCATAAGATATAAAGTTTTAAAGTTAATAATAGTACCCATCCGGCCCCATAGCCCGGATGGGTGAGTTCATATCACAGTTTTATCACATTAATATTCAATTTGAAATCATCGAATTCCAGTTCTGTGCCGCCCTCTACATTGTCCACCAATACCAGAGAGTTTGCCAGAACCTGGTTGCAAATATAATTATTATATTCATTTACAGCATCATCTGTATTCGAATTTTTCGACAAGGTGATATTTATCTTATCGGTAATTTCAAAACCGCTGCTCTTTCGGATATTCTGGATACGGTTGACCAGCTCACGGGCGATACCTTCGCGCTTGAGTTCCTCGGTCACGGTTACCTCAAGAGCTACGGTCAGCGTACCTTCATTGGCAACCAGCCATCCCGGGATATCTTCGCTGAAGATTTCCACATCGGCCGCCTCAACCACTGCCTCACCTCCGTCAAGAGTAAAGGCATATTTGCCGGTCTTTTCCAGTTCGGCAATTGCCTCCTGTGACATTTCTGCCACTGCAGCAGCCACTGCCTTCATCTGCCTTCCGAATTTCGGGCCCAGTTTCTTGAAGTCACATTTCACCTTCTTCACCAGAATGCCGGATGCACCTTCTTCGAACTTAACCTCCTTCACGTTCACCTCGCTCATGATCAGATCCTTCACCGCTTCGATATGACGCTTCTGTTCTGCATCTACCACCGGTATCATGATACACTGCAGCGGCTGGCGTACCTTGATGTTCACCTTGCGGCGCAATGCAAGTACCATAGAAGTCACATCCTGTGCCATCTGCATGCGTGCTTCCAGTTCCTTGTTGATCATGCTTTCGTCGGCAACCGGGAACTTGGCAAGATGTACCGATACCACTGAGTCACGGCCGGTAACCGCGATAAGGTCGGTATACAGACGGTCGGCATAGAACGGAGCCACAGGAGCCATCAGTTTGGCCACGGTTTCCAGACAGGTATACAGTGTCTGATAAGCCGACAGTTTGTCGGTTGACATGGCACTTCCCCAGAAACGCTTACGGTTCAGACGCACGTACCAGTTACTCAGGTTATCGTTGACAAAGTCCGTAATCATACGGGCAGCCTTAGTCGGTTCGTAATCGTTGTAGCATGCATCCACGTCCTTGATCAGCGTATTCAGCAGCGACAGAATCCAGCGGTCGATTTCCGGACGCTGATCCATCGGCACGTCTTCTTCCGCATAGCAGAATCCGTCCACATTGGCATACAGTGCAAAGAATGAATACGTGTTATAAAGCGTTCCGAAGAACTTACGGCGTACTTCATCCACACCTTCCTTGTCGAACTTCAGGTTGTCCCACGGAGATGAGTTGGTAATCATGTACCAGCGCAACGGGTCAGAACCGAATTTCTCGATGGTTTCGAACGGATCAACCGCATTACCCAGACGCTTGGACATCTTGTTGCCGTTCTTGTCAAGCACCAGACCGTTAGAGATTACGTTCTTGTAAGCCACACTGTCGAATACCATGGTAGCGATTGCATGCAGGGTAAAGAACCATCCACGAGTCTGGTCCACTCCTTCGGCAATAAAATCGGCCGGATAATAAGAACGGTTGTCTACGATTTCCTTGTTCTCGAACGGATAATGCAACTGTGCATAAGGCATCGCACCCGAGTCAAACCATACGTCAATCAGGTCGGTTTCACGCTTCATCGGCTTACCGCTTTCCGATACCAGTACGATATCGTCTACATACGGACGATGCAGGTCGATCTTCTCATAATTTTCCTTCGTATATTCACCCGGAACAAATCCCAGTTTCTTATAAGGATTCTCCGACATAAATCCGGCAGCAACGGCCTTTTCGATTTCATCATACAATTCCTGTACGGAACCGATACAGATTTCCTCACCGTCCTCACTGCGCCAGATAGGCAGCGGAGTACCCCAGTAGCGCGAACGGCTCAGGTTCCAGTCGTTCAGGTTCTCGAGCCACTTGCCGAAACGTCCGCTACCGGTAGATTCCGGTTTCCAGTTGATGGTCTTGTTCAGTTCAATCATACGCTCCTTGCCAGCCGTAGAACGGATGAACCAGCTATCCAGCGGATAATACAACACCGGCTTATCCGTACGCCAGCAATGAGGATAGTTGTGCGTATGCTTTTCTATCTTGAATGCCTGGTTGCCCTGCTTCAGCATCATACAGATCACGATATCCAGTGACTCAGCCGCCTGTGCAGCCTTCTCGTCATACTTGCCGTCTACCGTAAACTGCGGATCGTACGCATTCTTCACCCAGGCACCTTCGTATTCCTTGTAAGCCTCTACATTGACACATTCCTTTACGAAAGCCTCATCCAGTTCCTCCAGCAAATAGAATTTACCGGTCAGGTCAACCATCGGACGAGTCTCACCCTTCTTGTTGATCATGAAAAGAGAAGGGATGCCGGCTGCACGTGCCACATTCGCGTCATCCGCACCAAAAGTCGGAGCGATGTGTACGATACCCGTACCGTCTTCCGTAGTTACATAGTCGCCAGGGATTACCCGGAAAGCCTTCTGAGAAGCTTCCTTCCAGCTTCCGTCTTCCGCTACTTCCACCGGTTTCACCCAAGGAATCAGCTGTTCATATTCCATTCCTACCAGGTCAGTACCCTTATACTCACCTACCACCTTGAACGGAATCAGTTTGTCGCCCGGCTTGTAGTCTTCCAGTGCCAGTTCTTCCGCCTTCTTGTTGAAGTGTGCATACAGCAACGGCTTGGCCAGTACCACAGTGATTTTCTCTCCTGTATAACCGTTATAAGTCTGTACGGCCACATAGTCAATCTTCGGGCCGACACACAGTGCCGTATTCGAAGGCAATGTCCACGGAGTAGTGGTCCATGCGATAAAGTAAGGCGTACCCCACTGTGCCATTTCCGGTTTCGGGTTCTTCATCTTGAACTGTCCTACCACCGTTGTATCCTTCACGTCACGGTAACAGCCCGGCTGGTTCAACTCGTGAGAACTCAATCCGGTACCTGCTGCCGGAGAATACGGCTGGATAGTATATCCCTTGTACAACAGTCCCTTCTGGTACAACTGCTGCAGCAGCCACCACAAAGTCTCGATGTAACGGTTGTCATAAGTGATGTACGGATTTTCCAGGTCCACCCAGTAACCCATCTTATGAGTAAGGTCCGTCCACTCCTTAGTAAACTTCATCACGTCGGTACGGCAATGCTTGTTGTATTCCGCTACCGAAATCGTCTTACCGATATCCTCTTTGGTAATACCCAGGGCCTTTTCCACACCCAGTTCCACAGGCAGTCCGTGAGTATCCCATCCAGCCTTACGCTTCACCTGATAACCTTTCATGGTTTTAAAACGGCAGAACGTATCCTTAATGGTACGAGCCATCACATGGTGAATTCCCGGCATACCATTTGCTGAAGGAGGACCTTCATAAAACACAAACGAAGGACATCCTTCCCGTTCCGTCATACTACGAGAGAAAACATCGTTTTCGTCCCATTTTTTCAGCACTTCCTTGTTTACATCAGAAAGGTTGAGCTGCGAATATTCAGTAAATTTCTTACTCATAGCTATGTTGTTTTTATCTTATATCATTTTATCTCTATGATTCTCATCCAAGAAATCAAGTTGCAAAATTATAAGAAAAATGGATATACAGAAAACTTTTGTGATATAATTCCCGATACAGCCAATGGTTTACACCGCTTTTTTCACACTATTTATATTCGGGTATCACAGTCCTTCCCCCACTTTTCCGATACATGCACAGGCCGCATCCCGTCATCCGGCCCCTCTCCTCCTTCCTCTCTTACGAGAACTGCCGCGGGTAGCGGAAGAGGATACTCAGCAAGGCCACCCCACCAAGCACCATCGGATAATACAGGTATCCGACAATGTTGAGCGGAGAAAGTCCGGTCAGCTCTGCCGCAATCAACATCTGCGCCCCGTAAGGAATGATTCCCTGCACCACGCACGAGAAAGTGTCCAGCAGACTGGCACTCTTACGCTTGTCGACCCGGAAGCGCTCGGCAATGTTCGAAGCCAGCGGACCGACGGTAATGATGGCAATCGTATTGTTGGCCGTACAGAAGTTGGCCATACTCACCAGCAAGGCGATGCTCAGCTCCGCCCCCCTCTTGCTCTTCACATGATTGGTCAGCCGGTACAGTATATAGTCGACTCCTCCGTTGAAGCGGATCAGTTCCAGGAGTCCGCCCGCCATCAGCGTGATAATGATCAGTTCACCCATTCCCAATATACCACCATTCATGGCACTGAACCAGCCGAAGAAATCGAAGCATCCGTCCATAATGCCGATGATTCCGGTTGACAGGATTCCCAGCAGCAAGACCAGCGTCACGTTTATTCCTGCAATGGCAGCTCCCAGTACGATAATATAAGGAATGATCTTTTCAATGTCCACGGAGGTAACCGGATGAGCCACCTGCACATCCATTCCGTAAAACACGTAATATCCCAGTACCAGCAGGGCAGCAGGTACCGCTATCATGAAATTCGCCCGGAACTTGTCGCGCATCACACACCCCTGGGTCCGGGTAGCAGCGATGGTAGTATCCGAGATAAACGACAGATTATCACCGAAGAAGGCACCTCCGACCACAAGGGCCGCCATAAACGCCCCGTCTATCCCGGCCCGCTCGGCCACTCCCGTAGCAATGGGCACCAGGGCCACGATCGTACCGACCGAGGTTCCGATGGACAACGAAATGAAGCAAGAGGCAAAGAAGATTCCGGCAAGCAGCAGTTGACTGGGCAAACACATCATCGCCAGTCCCACGGTAGCATCAATGGCTCCCATGGCCTTGGCCGATGCCGCAAAGGCCCCCGCCAGAATAAAGATCCAGACCATCAGCATGATATTCTTGTTGGCCGCTCCCAGCGAATACTGCAGGATACGGTCGTTCAGCGACAGTCCTTTGGTCGTAATTACCGCAAAGATAGAAGATATCAGAAAGGCAATTGCTATAGGAATCTTGTAGAAATCATTAATAATCAGAGAGACAACAAAATAAAGCAAAAAGAAAACGACCAGAGGCATCAATGCCCACCCATTGGGCTTATTCACTATAGGGGTCAGTTTATTTAATTCCATATTCAAAAAAAACCAATATTCCCGTCCGGGATTTTCCTATTGTTAGATTATAAAGATAAATACAGGGTGCAAAATTAACAGATTATATCCGGAAGCACAAGATTTTCCCTAAAAGTTTAAGAATTGTAAATAAATGAATCCCTGCCGATACCGCTGATAAAGTGTCCCATAAAGACGAAACATTTATTCTCCGGAGGCGGCAGATACCCTCACCTGCCCGCAGAAAAAAGAAAGCATCCGCAGAAAGAAAAATCCGTCCACTGCCCGATTTCATCGCTCAGCACCGTGGTTTTATTAATCCGCGCCGTTAACTGATAAAACCACGACAGCAAGCCAGTTATACTCCCTGTTGCCTGAAAAATACAACGAGGTTACGGAAACTTATTCTCCGGATACTTGAAAAGAATATTCCCTTATACACCCTCGTACCACCGACCGGCACGCAGTCCTCCACCCCAGTTCCGCCGGAAGCATACAAAAAAAAGGCCGCCCGGAAAACGGACGGCCTTCGCTATATGGTCAATTAACTGATTAGCAGTTTACAGAAGCCATGTGAGCAATCAGATCCAATACTTTGTTAGAGTAACCGATTTCGTTGTCATACCAAGAAACCACTTTAACAAATGTATCAGTCAAAGCGATACCAGCTTTAGCATCGAAGATAGAAGTGTGAGTGTCACCCAAGAAGTCAGAAGAAACAACTGCATCTTCAGTGTAACCCAGGATACCCTTCAATTCGCCTTCAGAAGCTTCCTTCATAGCAGCGCAGATTTCAGCATAAGTAGCCGGTTTAGCCAAGTTAACAGTCAAGTCAACTACAGATACGTCCAAAGTCGGAACACGCATTGACATACCAGTCAATTTACCGTTCAATGCAGGGATAACTTTACCTACAGCCTTAGCAGCACCAGTTGAAGAAGGGATGATGTTACCAGAAGCAGCACGACCACCTCTCCAGTCTTTCATAGAAGGACCGTCAACTGTTTTCTGAGTAGCAGTTGTAGAGTGAACTGTAGTCATCAAACCGTCAGTGATACCCCATTTGTCGTTCAAAACCTTAGCGATAGGAGCCAAGCAGTTAGTAGTACAAGAAGCGTTAGAAACGAACTGAGTACCCTTAACATAAGTCTTTTCGTTAACACCGCAAACGAACATTGGAGTGTCGTCCTTAGAAGGAGCTGACATTACTACATATTTAGCACCAGCTTCGATGTGAGCCTGAGCTTTTTCTTTAGTCAAGAACAAACCAGTAGATTCTACTACGTATTCAGCACCTACTGCATCCCAAGCCAATTCTTTAGGATCTTTGCAAGCAGTTACGCGGATTTCTTTACCGTTAACGATCAATTTGCTGTTTTCAACGTCAGCTTCGATAGTGCCGTTGAACTGACCGTGCATAGTGTCATATTTCAACATGTAAGCCAAGTAATCTACTGGGCACAAGTCGTTAATACCTACGATCTGGATATCGTTTCTGTTCTGAGCTGCGCGGAATACGAAACGGCCGATACGACCGAAACCGTTAATACCTACTTTAATCATTTTGTTTAAATTTAAAAGATTTATAATATAAATTTATAAACACTCTATGCTATTTCTCAAGTCAATTTGCAGGTGTTGTTATCACCCCGTAAATCTTGATTGCGATGCAAAAGTAAGAAATTCTTTCTAATATCAAACATGAAATGTACGAAAAAACCAAAAAAAACCGATGCTTTTTTTGTTCATCTTCGATTAATCCTCCCCGGCAGGCAGACAAACCTCGTATTTTGCCATCCCCACATTGCACATTGCGTTTTTATGGCTTTTGTCTTCCCTTTTCGGATTCCCCCAGGGAAGCCCCGTCTCCTGCATTCAAGTTTGAATCTGCCCCTCCGGCACCGCTCCCGCATGCCTGCCGATTCCTCAGACAAACAGTTTCTGGAGCAAATTCACGCTCGTAAACTTCCCTCCTTCCCACAGCCAGTCGGGCAAAGTAGCCGTCACCTGGAATCCTTCCGCCTGCAGGAAACGCAGACTGGATATATTATTAGGTGAAACGTATGCATACAACTGACGGAAGCCGAGGTTCCGGCAATGCATTTCCAGCAGGCGGTAAGCCTCATGGGCAAATTTCTGGCGCCGGTACTCCTTTTTAATAATAATCCCCAGTTCCGCCCTCCGGTACCGCGGAGAGAAATCAAAGACATCGATGATGCCGACTGTCTTCCGCTCCTCCTTCCACTCGATCATCAGCCGGAGCTGATGGTCGGCAAACAGGTCGTTTTCCGATTCGGCGATGTATTTCTTCAACTGATAACGGGAATACGGTCCGGTAGCCACCGACGCATTGCAGGCATCCTCTTCATTCTCCAGAGAGAACATCAGCTCCAGGTCTTCCGGTTCCGGAGCACGAAGCAGTATGCGGTCTGTCGAAAAATCGTTTCTCATCTGCGGTCTTTAATAATCATGATTCATTGATAAAAACTCCCTTGCGGGCACCAGGTGCTCTTACTCCTGTTCCTCCAGATTCATCTCACTCAGCAGGCGGTCCTGTCCGGGCACGCAAAACATGGCAGCCACAAAGACCATACCGGCACAGAGCAGACCGGTCGTATCCAGCGTCCAGTAGTAGGCCGACAAATCCCAAAGCACGGGAGCCAGCAGCAGCGACAGACGTATCTCGCTCCAGCGGCGGTAGCTTTGGATGGCCTCCACCAGCGGCAAGGTCCGCACATAGCGCGTCAGGGACAGATTAAACAGGCGCAGGGATAAGGGAATCAATACGATGGACAGCAGTACGCAACTGATCTGTACCACATACTCCGCCTGGGCATCCCCTGCCAGAGTGCCCTGCGGCAACCATTCCAGTTCGTAACTGACTACCAGCAAAAAGGCCAGTACCCAGAACAAAGCATATTCAACTCTCAGCCTAAAAAGCAGTTTTTTTATTTCACGTGTCATAATCTTGTCTCTATTATCCTGTAACCGTCATTCATCGGGCGACTGACGATTACCGTCTCATTCTCACTTCATTTTTTTAATAAAAGTTTCCCCAAAAGCGGAGATTACATCGTACCGGTAAACACCGTGCGGTTGACAATGGAACGTCCCAGCGTCACCTCGTCCGTATATTCCAGTTCGTCGCCAATGGAAATTCCCCGGGCAATCATGGTCAGTTTCACCTCATACGGCGCCAGTTTGCGGTAAATATAGAAATTGGTGGTATCGCCTTCCATCGTAGAACTCAAGGCCAGAATGACCTCCTTCACCACTCCCGTCCGTACCCTGTCCACCAGACTGTCGATCTGCAAGTCCGAAGGGCCTACCCCGTCCATCGGAGAGATTACCCCGCCCAGCACATGATACAGCCCTTTGTACTGCTGGGTATTCTCTACAGCCATCACGTCACGGATATTCTCTACCACACACACGGTAGAAGCATCCCTTGCCGCATTGGAACAAATCTGACAAACATCGGTATCCGATATGTTATGGCACACCTTACAATATTTTACCTCACGCTTCAAGGTCATGACCGAATTACCGAAAGCCTCCACCGTCTGCAAATCCTGCCGAAGCAGGTGAAGCACCAGTCGCATAGCCGTTTTCCGGCCTATACCCGGCAATTTGGCAAACTCCCCGACCGCTTTCTCCAATAACAAAGAAGGATATTGTTGATTCATCGTTTTACTTCCACACTATACTTTAAATTGACACACAAAGGTAGGAAAAAAACTGAAAAACCGAACAAACGCACCCGCGAACATCGAAAATTCCCCCTTCTCTGTCCGTAAATCCCCGTACGAGGAAGCTTTCGGGGAATTTATCGGTAAAAAACAAGGGTTCCTCTCCGAAAAAATCCGCCTCATCTATTCCAGTTGCAATCCCATCAAGGGACTTTTATTTTTGTATCATCAAAACCAATATAGAAATCTGATGAAACAAGGAATTGCATGGATGATGGCCGCCTTCCTCGTGACGGAAGCGGCTTCAGCACAAAGTGACACGCTAAGATGGACTTTGGATGACTGCCTCCAGTATGCCATGGAGCAGAATATTCAGTTACAACAGAACCGGCTTTCACTGGAAGAGAGCAAGATTGATGTCAAGACAGCCAAAGCGGCTCTTTTCCCCAGTCTGTCTTTCAGCACCAGCCAGAATGTAGTCAACCGCCCCTATCAGGAAAACAGTGCCAGTGTAAGCGGAACCGAGATTATCAGCAGCAACAACAATACATCTTACAACGGCAATTATGGACTGAATGCTTCGTGGACGGTATGGAACGGAAACCGCCGCCGCAACACCATCAAGCAGCAGCAGATTGCAGAGGAGATGGCTGCACTGACGGTACAGGAGCAGGAGAACCTGCTGCAGGAAGAAATCACCAAGCTCTATGTGCAGATTCTGTATGCACAGGAGTCGGTACACATCAATGAAAATACAGTGGAGCTGAGCAAGGCTCAGTACGAGCGGGGTGTGCAGCTGCTGGAAGCGGGCGACATCTCCAAAAGTGAACTGGCACAGCTGGAGTCGCAGGTCAGCAACGACCAATACCAGCTGGTCACTGCCCGGGCCACCCTTGCCGACTATAACCTGCAGCTGAAACAGCTTCTGGAAATAGACAACGGCAAAGAACTGGTGCTCAGCGTACCGGAACTGAACGAAGAGACCGTCCTGGCTCCCCTGCCCGACAAGCAGTTCGTATATGAGTCGGCCCTTGCCATCCGTCCGGAAATCCAGAGCAACAAGGCCAGTATCCGCTCTGCCGACCTTTCCGTCAAGATTGCCAAATCAGGATACATGCCGAACCTCAGTCTGAGTGCGGGAATCGGAACCAATCATACGAGCGGCAGTGACTTCACTTTCAGCGAACAGGTAAAGAACGGATGGAACAACAGCATCGGACTGACGCTGAGCATTCCTATCTTCCAGAACCGGGAGACCAAAAGTGCCGTAGAAAAAGCGAAAATACAATACAAGAGTACGCAACTTGACATGACGAACGCCGAGAAGGAACTGTACCGGAACATCGAGACCATGTGGCTGGATGCCACTAACGCCCAGCAGCAGTTCGTTGCCGCCGACAGCAAGCTGAAGAGCTGCCAGAGCAGCTATAACCTGGTCAATGAGCAGTTCAGCCTGGGAATGAAAAATACGGTAGAACTGCTGACCGAGAAGAACAACCTGCTCAGCGCACAGCAAGAGCGCATACAGGCCAAATACATGGCCATCCTGAACCGCTCCCTGCTGATGTTCTATGCCAACGATAAAATCGAACTGTAAGACAAACAACTACAATCTTATCATATAAACTTTCATCACAATGAACAAGAAACAGAAAATAACAACGGTGCTGGCTGCCCTCATCGTGGTGGCAGGAGCCGGATATGGCCTGCTGAGCAGCTCAAAACAGAAAGCCCGTATCCAGTTTCTCACAGCAAAAGTAGAAAAAGGAGCCATCAGCAGCTCCATTACTGCGACCGGAACCATCGAACCGGTAACTGAGGTAGAAGTGGGAACGCAGGTATCCGGTATTATTGACAAGATTTACATCGATTATAACTCTGTAGTCAAAAAAGGAGAACTGATTGCTGAAATGGATAAGGTAACCCTGGAAAGCGACCTCAAATCGGCAGAAGGAAACTATGAAGGGGCCAAGGCCGAATTTGAGTACCAGAAGAAAAATTATGACCGGAACCTGAAACTGCATGAAAAAGGACTGATCAGCAACAAGGAATACGAAGAATATCTTTACAACTACCAGCGTGCCAGAAGCAGCTACGAGAGTGCGAAGGCTGCCTACGACAAAGCCCGTAGAAACCTGTCGTATGCCACCATCACCTCTCCGATTGACGGAGTAGTCACCAGCAAGGATGTGGAAGAAGGACAGACCGTAGCTTCCGGCTTCGAGACACCGACCCTCTTCACCATTGCCGCCGACCTTACCAAAATGCAGGTAGTTGCCGACGTGGACGAAGCCGATATAGGCGGGGTCAAGGAAGGACAGCGTGTCAGCTTCACCGTAGATGCCTATCCGGAAGATACCTTCGAAGGATACGTCCGGCAGGTCCGTCTGGGAAGCACCAAGAGTTCATCTTCGACCAGCAGTACCACCACCAGCGAAAGTGTGGTTACCTATGAAGTGGTCATCACGGCCGACAATCCGGACCTGAAACTGAAGCCGAGACTGACAGCCAATGTATCAATCTACATTACCGACAAAAGAGGGGTGCTCTGCATTCCTTCGAAAGCCCTCCGCTTCACTCCGGAAAAACCGCTTCTGGGTAAGGAAGACGTAGTAAACGACTGTGACGCACCGCATAAAGTATGGACCTACGAAAACCATGTATTCCAGGCACATCCGGTAGAAATCGGTCTGAGTGACGGTATCCATACCGAAATTATCAGCGGCATCACCGAAGGTACAATGGTAGTGAGTGAGGCAGAGACCCAGTTGCAGGCCGGTCCGGCCATGCAGGAGCAAGGCGAACGCAGTCCGTTCATGCTCGGCCCACCCGACCGCAACAAAAACAAGAACAGTAAACAGGAATAATCAAGAGAACGAAAAGCTATGAGCAAGACGGTCATACAATTACAAGATATCAGGCGAAATTTCATTGTCGGAGAAGAGACTGTACATGCTCTCCGGGGAGTATCATTTTCCATCCAGGAAGGAGAATTTGTCACGATCATGGGAACCTCCGGCTCCGGAAAATCGACCCTGCTGAACACGCTGGGGTGCCTGGACACCCCGACAAGCGGAGAGTATTACCTGGACGGGATTTCTGTCCGGACCATGAGCAAATCGCAACGTGCCGTGCTGCGCAACCGGAAAATCGGGTTTGTCTTTCAGAACTACAACCTGCTGCCGAAGACTACGGCAGTGGAAAACGTAGAGCTCCCGCTGATGTACAATCCGAATGTAACGGCCAGCGAGCGCCGGCAGCGTGCCATTGAAGCCTTGAAAGCCGTGGGCCTGGGCGACCGGCTGGAACATAAGTCCAATCAGATGTCGGGAGGACAGATGCAGCGTGTGGCCATTGCCCGTGCCCTGGTCAACAACCCGGCAGTGATCCTCGCCGACGAAGCCACCGGAAACCTGGATACCCGTACTTCCTTTGAGATTCTGGTGCTTTTCCAGAAACTGCACAGCGAAGGACGTACCATCATTTTCGTGACGCACAATCCGGACCTGGCCCAATACAGCAGCCGCAACATCCGGCTGCGCGACGGCCACGTCATCGAAGACAGTATCAACCCGAAGATTCTGTCGGCTGCGGAGACCCTGGCCCAACTGCCCCGCAACGACGAAGACTAACCCTCAAAAAGAAGTGACATGAACATCAATAATCTTTTAAAAATCGCCTTAAGAGCCCTGACCAACAATAAGCTGCGGGCATTTCTGACCATGCTGGGCATCATCATCGGTGTCGCGTCGGTCATCACCATGCTGGCCATCGGTCAAGGCTCCAAAAGGAGCATTCAGGCACAGATTTCTGAAATGGGTTCCAACATGATCATGATTCATCCGGGAGGTGAAATGCGTGGAGGAGTCCGTCAGGATCCGTCGGAAATGCAGACGCTGAAACTGGAAAACTACCAGACACTGAGCGAAGAATGTACGTACCTTTCGGCCATCAGTCCGCAGGTCTCTTCCTCCGGCCAGCTGATTCACGGGGCCAACAACTACCCTTCTTCCGTTAGCGGAGTCAGTATCGACTACCTGAAAATCCGCCAGCTGACTGTTGAGCAGGGAGACATGTTTACCGAGGCCGACATCAAGACATCGGCCAAAGTGTGCGTCATCGGAAAAACCATCGTAGACAACCTTTTCCCCGACGGAGAAAGTCCGATAGGGAAAATCATCCGCTTCAACAAGATTCCTTTCCGGGTAGTGGGTGTGCTCAAATCCAAGGGATATAACTCAATGGGTATGGACCAGGACGACATTGTACTGGCACCTTATACTACCGTGATGAAAAGACTGCTGGCGGTCACTTACCTGGAAGGTATCTTTGCATCGGCACTGACGGAAGACATGACCGACTATGCCACCGATGAAATCAGCCGTATCCTGAGAAGAGAGCATAAGCTGAAAGCCACCGACGACGATGACTTTTCCATCCGCTCACAACAGGAGCTGAGTTCGATGCTGAGTTCGACCACCGGACTGATGACTACCCTGCTGGCCTGCATTGCCGGAATCTCACTGGTTGTGGGAGGTATCGGTATCATGAACATCATGTACGTATCCGTGACCGAACGCACGCGGGAAATCGGACTGCGGATGTCAGTAGGTGCCAGAGGCATCGACATCCTCAGCCAGTTCCTGATAGAGGCCGTACTGATCAGCATCACCGGAGGTCTGATAGGCGTGCTCATCGGCTGTGGAGCCTGCTGGATCGTAAAAGTTGTAGTTCACTGGCCGGTATATATACAACTTTGTATCTTCTTCGGATGGTATCCGGCCAAGAAGGCGGCCTGCCTTGACCCGATTGAAGCAATCCGCTACGAATAACCTGACATATCTCCGCCCTGCACAGACAGGGTGGAGATAAAAAAACACCTGAGAAAGCCATGAATATGATGCCAAACAACCCGATGGAGCGCTCCTCAAAGCCACTGGCCGTATACATCCACGTGGTCATCTGGATACTGATCTTTGCCTCTCCGCTTATTTTCGAGGACTGGACAAGCCATTTTTCCTGGAAAAATTATCTTTATCATGTAGAAATGCCTGTCATATTCTGCATCATCTTTTACCTGAACTATTGCCTGCTGGTTCCACAGTACTACATGCAGAAACGGTATGTAAGGTATCTGGTATACAATGTCGTCATGATTGCCGGATTCATGTGCTTCCAGCATGGATGGCTTCTCCCCTACATGCGTGAGATTCACGAGGCGACCCAAAACCTCAAGCCGGTCAACAACGGTTTCCCCCGCCCTCCCCGGATGGTCTTCATTGCCCGGGACCTGGTCATGCTGGGACTGACGGCAGGACTGGGAGCCACCATCCGCATGAGCAGCCAGTGGCAGGAGGCGGAAACGGCACGCCAGGAAGCCGAACTGAAAAACCTGAGAAATCAGTTGAACCCTCATTTCCTGCTCAATACGCTGAACAATATCTATGCCCTGATTGCCTTTGATACAGAAAAGGCACAGCAAACCGTACAAGACCTGAGCCGGCTGCTGCGTTATGTCTTATACGAGAGTCAGCTGAACCATGTGCCGCTGTGCAAGGAAATCGATTTCATCCAGAACTACATCGACCTGATGCGCATCCGTGTACACAAGGACGTACAGACCAAAATAGATATACAGACGGAGCGGAACAGTCAGACGCCCATTGCCCCGTTGCTGTTCATTTCCCTCATTGAGAATGCGTTCAAGCACGGAATCAGTTCCACGGAGCCCAGTTTTATCCATATTTGCATCCGGGAGGAAAAGGATACTGTCTGCTGCGAAATCAGCAACAGCAACCACCCGAAGAACAAATCGGACAAGAGCGGAAGCGGTATCGGACTGGAGCAGGTGAAGAAAAGACTGGAACTGATATACCCGGGAAAATATACGTGGAAGGTTTCCCTCAGTGAGGACCACCGTACCTATACGTCTTACTTGTCTATCCGTATCAAATAAAAAGAGTAACCTATGACGCTTACATGTGCAATTGTTGATGATGAACCTCTGGCACTCGACCTGCTGGAGGCTTACGTACAGAAAACTCCGTTTCTGATCCTGAAAGGGAAATATGCCAGTGCGGTAGAAGCCATGAAAGGACTGCAGAACGAGGCGGTCGACCTGCTGTTCCTGGACATACAGATGCCGGAACTGAACGGACTTGAATTTTCGAGAATGGTGGGCGCAGACACACGCATTGTGTTTACTACGGCCTTCAGCCAGTATGCACTCGACGGCTACCGGGTAAATGCCCTCGACTACCTGCTGAAACCCATCAGCTACAAAGAATTCCTTGAGTCGGTCAACAAGGCGGTCCAGTGGTTTGAACTGAAAAACAACGAACCACAGACCGACAACCGCTATATCTACGTAAAGAGCGACTACAAACTGGTGCAGATCCAGCTTTCCCAGATTCTGTACATTGAAGGCCTGAAAGATTACGTGAAGTTTTACCTTGAGAACGAATCCCGGCCCATCCTGTCGCAAATCAGCATGAAATCGATAGAAGAGAAGCTCCCCGCCTCCCTCTTTCTGAGGGTGCACCGCTCCTTCATCGTCCAGAAAAGCAAAATACGGGTCATCGACCGCGGACGGATTGTCTTCGGGAAAGAGTACATCCCCGTATCGGAAAGTCACCGGCAGGAACTGCAGGATTACCTGAACGGGAAAACCCTCTGATGCCCCTGTGTGCCGACAAAAGTCATGATATAAAACATAAAAAAAATCGGCAAGGAGGTTTGCCCATTCCGAAAAAAGTTTCTAGTTTTGCCGCCACAACTAAACGATCTAAGATTTATGAGAACACTGATTACAAACATTTTCTGCTGCCTGGTAGCATTGTTTCCTGCTATACATGCACAGGCCATCGAACGTCCCCAAAGTGAAAATTACATTCACGGTGTAGAAGCACTGAACGAGGGAAATGCGGAAAAGGCTTATCACCTGCTGAATGCGGAAATCAACGAACATCCGGACAATGGATACGCACACTGCTACATGGCTTTGGTCTGCAGTTATTACGGCGACCTGAAACTGGCGATGCATGCCGCCAATACCTGTATGGAACTGATTCCCGAAGAGGATGCCGAATATCATTCATTCGCACATTACACACGCGGTACATTGTATATGCATACCCAGGCTTATGACCTGGCAAAAAAGGATCTGGACGAGGCTATACGCCTGGCTCCCAAGGATGTGGAGAACTATAAGACCCGCGCGGAGATTCTGATGAACAACGGACAGTACGAAGCTTCCCTGGCCGACTTGCAGACGGCCTTGAAACTGGACAGTCATGCCGATGTATACGACCTGCTGATGCAGTTGCTGGAAACCAACCCCGATCCGGTCTTCTTTGATAAAGTGACAGAAAGTTATCAGGGTGCGACTGCAGCCAAATGATTTTCTGAGGTATATAAAGTTACTGAGGATGGACGCTTTTCAAAAAGCAGTTCATCCTCTTTTTTTATTTGGGTTCATACGTGCCATATACCAGATAAGCACCTTCTGCCGATATGCTGAAAGACGCTCCCGTCACTTCATTCAACGTGCCCTGCCACCAGGCCGTAAAATCATATATGGGATATCTCAATCCCCTGCTCTTCAGGCAGGTGGCACCAAAGTTGAATACAGAGACCTGCTGTCCCGGGAAACCGGCAAATCCCCGATTTCCTTCTGCCGGCAGAAAATAACCGTAGTCTGTCAGCAACACTACTTCCAATCCCATCCGTTGATATTCCAGCAACAGACTGATGTTGCCCAGCGTATGATCCTCACGCTTTCCGGTAGCCGCCAGAAGAGCCAGGCGCCGTATGCCCCGTGCGGCCAGCCAGCTGACCGCCTTGGTCTGGTCATTCGTTTCCTGGTCGGGATTCACATAAAGCCGAGACTGGAAACGGGAACGATTCTCTTCCGACAACGAATCCCCGTCCCCCACAATCAGGTCCGGCACGCGCCCGCTTGCCACCAGGGCATTGGTACCCCCGTCACAACACACCACAAAGGTTGCCTTGTCGAGTACTGACAAAGGAAGCGGATGCACCGGGAATTCACCATTGCCTACGACCACCGTTTCCGGAACAAATGGCAGGAAAGAGGCATATTTCTTTTCCAGCTTCTCCTGAGTATTGTCTGTCTTGTCCATTGCTGCAATTCTATTTTTCAGTTTCCATCAATTTCAACCACTTTCTCCATCCGAAAAAGGCCACGACCGCATACAGGGCATAAAGAGCGGAGGTAAAGTAAAGGGCTTTATACAGGTACAGCCCACAGCATACCCAGTCCACAATCATCCATGCCCACCATTGCTCCACATACTTGCGGGCCAGCATCCACATCGCCACAATACTTAATGCCGTGGTAAAGCTATCCATCCAGGGTACATTGCTGTCTGTATAACGGATCAGTATCCAGGCGATTCCCAGCCAGCAGACTATCAGAACCGCCGCAAGCGGAAGATACATCCGCCCCGGCATAGAGGTAATCGGCAAGGAAGCATCTGCCGCCGGAATGGCCTCCCTGTGCCTCCGGCGCTCCCCTCTTTTCCACACCATCCAGCCATATACGGACGCCAAGAGGTAATAAATGTTGATTCCAAAATCGGCATAGAGGCCTGCACGATAATACACCACCAGGTAAATGGCAGGCATGACGATACAGGCCAGCCACAGGTAGATGCTGGCACGGTATTCCAGCCACAAATAAACCACTCCGACAAGAGTGCCCAAGAGTTCCAAGTAATTCATGGTGCAAAGATAAGGGGAAGTCGGGAAACTATCATACAAAGTAAGTATATTCTTCAGGGATATGACAGAAGAAAAGCTTCAAAACGCCTGAATCAAGATTATCCCAACCAGACAGACTCCAGACAGGCAGAATTACCGTAAGACAGTGAATACAGGCCGTAAAATCATTTTTACTTGGAATTTCTGCATGATTTTTTTACTTTTGCAGGCAAATTATCAAATGACATTTTATCAATTAAAAAGGAATGAATCAAACAAAAGGACATCCAAAAGGACTTTATCTCTTATTTGTGACTGAGATGTGGGAGCGATTCAGTTACTATGGAATGCGCGCGCTGTTCATGCTTTATATGGTGCAGGCACTGCTGTTCGACAAAGAAATGGCCTCCCAAGTGTATGGAAGTTATACGGGGCTGGTCTACCTGACTCCGCTCATCGGAGGATACATCGCCGATAAATATTGGGGAAACCGGCGGTCTATCGTTATCGGGGCATTGGTAATGGCTATCGGGCAGTTCCTGCTTTTCCTCAGTGCCTGCTATTTCCATCAGACTGAACTGGCCAAGTGGCTGATGTTCTGCGGTCTGGGACTGCTGATTATGGGAAACGGTTTCTTCAAGCCTAATATCTCGACAATGGTAGGCCGGCTTTATGCAGATAACGATAAACGGAAAGATGCGGCTTTCACCATTTTCTATATGGGAGTAAATGTAGGCTCTACCCTGGCTCCTCTGGTATGCGGGCTTATCGGTAATACAGGACATCCGGAGGACTTCAAGTGGGGGTTCCTGGCTTCGTGTATCGGAATGCTGATTGGAGCGGTTGTCTTCCAGATTTTCAAGAACAAATATATCTGTGATCCGGAGGGAAGACCGGTGGGAACTGTGCCTGAGAAGAAGGAAGTTGCGGAAAATAATACCGGTAGCGGTTTCTCCAAACGTACTCTGTGGATGATTGGAGGTACGGTAGTGCTTACCCTTCTTTTCTCTGTCAACTGGAATGCGACTGCAGGTCATTATTGGGAAGGAGCAGACTGGATCGGTTCACTTATTTATGCAACTACGATCGTAATGCCTCTTATTATCATTACCGACCACAGTCTTCAAAAGAATGAAAAAATCCGAATCGGAATCATTTATATCATTGCGTTCTTCGTAATCTTCTTCTGGGCGGCTTACGAACAGGCAGGGGCTTCGCTGACATTCTTTGCCGATGAGCAAACCGACCGTCACATCGGCAACTGGGAAATGCCTGCGGCTTACTTCCAGTCTTTCAACCCGATCATGCTGGTTGCCCTGGCTCCTGTTTTCGCCTCAATCTGGTCGTTCCTGGGAAGACGCGGCGTTGAACCCAGTTCTCCACGCAAACAGGCTATCGGACTGTTCCTGCTTTCCATGGGCTACCTGTTCATCGCTTTCGGAGTAAAAGACATTGAACCGGGAGTAAAGGTCAGCATGTTCTGGCTGGCGGGACTTTATTTCATTCATACCATGGGAGAACTGTGTCTGGCACCGATCGGGCTCTCACTGGTTTATAAGCTTTCTCCGGTACGTTTTTCTTCCTTGCTCATGGGAGTATGGTATCTCAGTACATCTGCAGCCAACAAGCTGGCAGGAATGCTCAGCGGGTATTATCCGGAGAATGGAGTGGTCAAGCATTTCCTGGGCTATCAGGTGGAAAACCTTTTCAACTTCTTCATGTTGTTCGTTTTCATGAGCGGGGCTGCTGCCATCATCTTATTCCTGCTCTCAAGCAAACTGCAGCGAATGATGGACAACAATGAATAAACTGCATGCCGGCAAGGGATTATCCAAAAATCAAAAAGAAAAAACAGAAGATAAGAAACCGAACCGGCTGACAGAAAATATTGAAACAGAAAACCGGGCATCTCTCGAGGTATTTTTGAGAGATGCCCGGTTTCTTTTCAGCGTCCGAAGCTTATCGCGCTTACGGCCGGCTTATTTTGCGACTCTTTCCAGCCATTTCAGCATGAACAGCATGGTAAACATAGAAATACAGCATGCTACTACAAATACTGTCCAAGTCATCCAGATTGGAATAGATTCGTACAATACAGCACCGATGAATAGCAACTGGTTACCGATAGCGGTAGCTCCCAGCCATCCTCCCTGCATGATACCCTGGTATTTCGGAGGAGCTACTTTAGAAACGAATGAGATACCCAGCGGTGAGATATACAACTCTGCTACGGTAAGTACCAGATAAGTGGCTACAAGTAACCATGGAGTAACCTTAACCGGTGATGTTCCGGCAGCCACGATATCCTGATGCAAAGGCAGGTTGCCTACGTATGAACCGATGGCCATGATTACGAAACCAGTAGCGGCAATACCCATACCGATTGCGATTTTCTTCGGAGTAGAAGGCTCTTTACCTGCCGCACGCTGACGGGCAAAAACAGCCATTACCACCGGAGTCAGTGTAACAACAAAGATCGGATTCAGCGACTGGAACAATTCGGCTGTAATAGGCATGCCGAACAATGACAGTTCTGTATATTCTTTTGCAAAGAAAGTCAGTGTCAGACCATTCTGATGGAACGAGAACCAGAAGAAGATAACCACTGCGAACACTGCGAACAGGGCAAGGATACGCTGTCTCACTTCCTGTGCACTCATTTCTACGGTAGCTGCAGAAGCAGCTGTCTTGGCTGCTGATTTCTTGCTTGGATCCGGGAATCTGCGCTGGTTAACCACATAGATCAGCAATGATATGGCCATTGCAATGATTGCAATACCAAAGGCGTAATGGAAACCTGTAGAGAAGACATTCAAATAATCTCTGGAGAACTGACCCAGATCGGCTACCGGTCCGCCGCTGACAGATGCAGCCAATGAAGTCAATGTTTCCGCAGCCTGAGGCTGTAAAGTTCCGGCCAGGTATCCGTGACACAGAGCAGGAAGATCAGCATTATATTCAAAACCATTCTTCATCAGCCACCAGTTACGCATACCTACAGCTGCCATCGGAGCGAAAATCGCACCTACATTGATAAACATATAGAACAGTGAGAAACCAGAGTCACGCATGCTTGAGTATTTCGGATCGTCATACATCTGACCTACCAAGGCCTGCAGGTTTCCTTTAAAAAGACCATTACCAAAAGCAATTACAAAAAGTCCGGCACATGTAACTGTCAACATCAGTGTCGGATTCTGCACAGGAGTGTCAGAAGGAATCGCCAGCATCAGGTATCCCAATGCCATCAGTACAATACCTGTCAGAATGGTTCCCTTGTAATTACGGGTTTTGTCGGCAATAATACCGCCGACCAATGCCAAAATGTAAATTGAAAAATAGAATGTAGAATAAATCAAACCGGCCTCTTTTCCGCTCAGAGCGAACTTAGCCTGTAAAAAGAGCACCAAAATGGCCATCATGGTATAGAAACCGAAACGTTCACCCAAATTCGCCAATGATGCTGCAACCAACCCTTTAGGATGTTTGTCAAACATAAGTAAATAAAAATTTAATGGTTATTAATTTATAAATTAAACGCAAATATACACAGAAGTAGTGAATCTTCCATATGGATTTGACTTTTTTAGTAACATCTATTGATAAAATGGATAGTTTATTCCCCATTTTATGATATAAATGCTAGCAAAAAGCAAGATTGAGAATGCATGAGTTGTCTATCTGCGATAAATTAATATCGGTTATGACACCTCATGCATTTACTTATCCACCATCTCCTGAAGAATATTCTCACTATTTCAGTTCGACTTTCAGAATACGGTCAATGTCCGTTTTCAGTCCTGATGTCTGTACGGTCAGACACTTCATCTTGGAGTTATACTGATAGTTTACAGGTGCTCCGTCCTCGTACAGTGAAACCTTTGTTACTTTCTGCGACAATGGAATACTGATCACCTCAGGCATTACATCTGCCAGGATATGCATAAACAGGGTATTTCCCTTTCGGGTAACGGTTCCCCAGTCGGCATAGATTCCCATACCGTCAGTGCCGTATATGGTCTCACCGTTCTTGTCCATCCAGGCTCCCATTCCTTTCAGACGTTCAAGTGCAGCTGCAGGGAGTTCTCCATTGGGCTGAGGACCTATGTTCATCAAAAGATTGGCCCCTTTTCCGGCAGCTCTCACCAGCAGACGGACCAGTTCAGATACCGATTTATAGTTCTGGTCCTTGATCTTATATCCCCACATTCCATTCATTGTCTCACAAGTTTCCAAGGGAAGTTTGCTGATTACGCTTTCATCCGACAGGCCGGCCTTGTTTTCTCCAGGCAGGTCCCGTTCAAACATCTGAAAATCTTCACCAGCATTAGGTGTCTTATGATGATTATTACCAATCAGACAACCCGGCTGCAATTTGTGAATCAATGCATACTGTTCTCCAAGATTCCAGTTGAAATCATCCGGCTGATCCCACACTCCGTCAAACCAGATGGCTCTGATCGGACCGTAATTAGTCAGAAGCTCTGTCAGCTGGTTATTCATGAATTGGAAATAAGTACTCCATTCTCCATGGCCTTTCCGTCCGGTGTTTCTGCCAGTCCGTCCCAGCGGATAATAGTCTTCTCTTGTCCAGTCCAAATGAGAATAATACAGATGAAGGGCAATGCCTTGCTTGGCACATTCATCTGCCAGTTCCTTCACGATATCACGTTTAAATGGCGTTGCATCCATGATATCATAATCGGAATATTGAGTATCAAACATGGAGAAACCGTCATGGTGACGAGTTGTAAAACAGATATATTTTGCACCTGCAGCCTTGATAGCAGAAACCCATTCGTGCGCATTGAATTTCGACGGATAAAATCCGGAAGCAGCCTTGGCATATTCATGACAGTCGATTCCTTCATTTTGCATGTACCATTCTCCCTGTGCATACATACTGTATATGCCCCAATGCAGAAAGATTCCAAAACGATCATCATTAAACTGTTCTCTGACTTGCAAATTTAATTCTGAGGGTTGATAACCAGATTGAGAAAAAAGCGGCTGAGAAGAGAAGAATGCCATATTTCCCAAACAAAAAAGGAGTAATTTTTTCGATAATTTGTGTTTCATAGCTTTAACTTTAATGTATTTTATTATGGCCCCTGGCAGGTTTTCCAATCATGAAATCGCCTACCCTTTCCGAAAAGACCATTATGAGTGTAAATATACGATATGTTTTTCTATTTCAGTTAAAGAAAAGTAAATTTTATTGGGAAAGAGTCTGCAGGAAAACAACCCTCCCAACAATGATAAGCAAAATAAATTTCAGCATTCTCCTATAAAGATGCTTACTTCGGCGTCAGCAAGAGTAGTCGAAATCCACAGACAATAATGACGAGCTATAAGAAAGGATGACTAGAGGATGACTAAAAATAACGATGCAGAAAATATCAGCGAAAAAAATATGAGAAAGAAGTTTATCCAAAGACAGAAGCATACAAACCAATCAGAGGTATACAAACAAAAAAATCCCCGGGGTGTTGACCACTCCGGGGATTCTGAATAAAACGGCGACTACCTACTCTCCCACAGTCTGCAGTACCATCGGCGTGACGAAGCTTAACTTCTCTGTTCGGAATGGGAAGAGGTGGAACCTTCGTGCTATAGTCACCTGAATATCCTTTATGTATTCATGACTCACAAGAAGCAAACTTTGGACTCTCAAGCCAAAGGTATGTATCATCCATATTCTTATCCGCGGGAATCAATCCTGCGGGATAAGGAAAGTGAACGGGCAATTAGTAATGCTCGGCTTTGGTGTCTCCACCTTTACACCTGCATCCTATCGACGTCATCGTCTTTGACGACCCTGAGAAATCTAATCTTG
>NZ_JABSOE010000021.1 GCF_013618865.1 Phocaeicola faecicola | reverse complement strand
ATGTAAAAGTGTGGGGGCTGAACATTCGAAACAATCTAAATGACTAAGCTTACGTCGGTCTTATTCCACACTTTGATGTTGAAACTTTATACAAAAGTACAACGTTTAATTAATATACAATGCTTACTAGCATCGTAAGTCAGCAAGGTACCGTTAATAGAGAATGCAAGGTCCTTGATATGCTGGGTGAAGGTCTGTTTGATAAGGGCTTCTACGTCTCCTCCTTTCTTAAGTGCATTACGGATGTAATCGGAATACGCTCCTCCGGTGATAATCAGTTCATTCTTCAGGTTGGTCAATGCTCTGAATCCGTTTACTGCTACATCAAAGAGCGCAAGTTCCTGATGGCTGGAGTCAAGCAGTTTTACCGAATAGTTGATATACTCTCCAGCTTTCTGTGAGGACTGGTATTGCACCAGGAAACTGTTACGTGCCGTAATGAACTGGCTGAACAGATATCCTCCATCACCGTTTTCTTCCGTATAATGCAATACGCCACTCTGATAATACTTGCCTACTTCTTCCTGATTTACAATGATGAAAGTCTTGTAATATTCATTGTGGTCGAAAGGCAGATACAATTCCGGACTGGTGTAGTTTTTATACTTTACTTTCAAATATAATTTCTTTTCTCCGGATTCATATCTCAGTTCCGTGAGCGAAGTGTTCTGCATATCTTCCTCGGTATATGCATACGGTGTTCCGTCATTGTCAGATGAATGAATTGTCAGCAGACCTTTCAGCTGTACGGCAAAGTTGTCTGTCTGATGCTCGCGGTGAAAGGCATCGAAGTTGGCCTCATAGATATTTTTGCCTGGAGTGACTTCTATGTAGGCTCTTTGTGCCATATTGTAGTCGGACGGCTTGTCCGCCGGTTTTTCTTCATCTTTCTCCGGAGCAAAACCGGTGAATTCCAAGGTCTGCTCAAAATCCTTCTTGTGGTTTACGTTTCCGGTTACGACAAGCGTGAAAGTACCGAGCTTCGCATCCTGTTTTTGTACGCGTATCTCATCAATGAATACCTGTTTGCTATTGATCTGTTTTTCTCCCTTGAACTGTTCCAGGCTGGCAAGTGCCACGGTAACCGTTTCGCTGGTATCGAAAATGAAAATACTTCTGAGTTCTTCCTGCGTGAGGGTATTGTCTTCCTCTCCGCCTCCCTGTTCCGGATCTTTTTTCTTGAATCCTTTGAAAGCCAGTGTCTCCTGAAAAGGAGTGCGGTTGACTGTTCCTGCCACTGTCAGATTGAAACTGCCCTGTAAAGCATCGATGTCTTCAGGAGTCAGCCGGCTGATGACAATGGTCTTTCCCTTTATCTGGTACGGTTTTTCTTTGTCGAATGAGTTGAGTGACTGCAGGTTCTCGTACACATCCTTTTGCGTGTCAAAACGGAACAGGGTGCGCAGTTCTTCCGGAGTGACCGAAGCGATTTCGTCTCCTGCCTTGTTCTTATGACATGCAGTAAACAGGACTGCTAAAAAGCAGAAAAAGGAAATTAATTTTACGATTTTCATACTGGAATTTTTATTCTTGATGATTAAAAAGATATTTTTTTCTATACTAATTGGAAGATAGTGAGATTTAATAAACAAACGTGTGATTTTTGAAAAAGTAACAAATGAAATTTGTCTTTAGTTTATGAAATGGATGCTATTTAACTTTTTTTATTGAAGCAGCAGGTTGGGCTCTTTTCCTTCTGAAAAAGAAAAAACCGGTAATTTTTTTACCGGTTTAAAGACATTTCCTTACCTTGATGACTCAAACAGCAGGGTTAAATAAGAAATACAGAACTTTGAGTCCCGTATTTCCATTTACACAAAATATTTTATAGTGCTCTTCCGTAGTGAAGTGATTTTGTCATTACGGACATAATTTTTCTCACATTTGTATGCTTACACAGTTGAATCCCAATTTTACAGTGCGATCAAATAGTATTGTTTTCTTATGCTTTTAAGGGTCACATTGTTATTTATTGGTAAGCTATTAATCAGAGGAGCAAATATATAATCATTAATAACATTGGAATCATATAGCGTATAAGCTAATTTTTCACCTGTCTCAGGAACAGTTGTTAAAAGATATATCTTGCCTGTTTTAGTATCAGTAAACTTTGTCATTCCATTGATAGAAAATCTATTTTGATTGTCAACTAAATAGGCATTATTGCTTCCTCCCGGTTTGTAATAGCTAGGGATACCTACTACTTTTAACCCAGGGAATAAAATACTAACTCTGTCAGCTTCTTCATATAAATAACTTCCGGATTGATTTGGAGAAATGGTCGCCGTTCGTAGTCTGACATGTTCCCCATATCTTGTCACTAAACATGTTTCCCATACCGATATTTGCTGATTGTAAAAAATCAGTCGTAATTTTATGTGTGGTTCTTGCATGTATGCAACTTCTCTGTTAATCCCTTTTTGGTAATTAGGTATAAAATGCCTGTTTCAGATTATCTTCTTCTATAAGATCACTTATAGGGATTAAAGACTCTTCTGTCAATTCAGCTATGGTTAAGTTTGAAGAGTTTTCAAGAGATCTACTCCATGTAGAAATATCAAAAACCAGTGAATTGATGTCTTTAGGGACTGTAAATTGAGAATACGCAGGTAGTCCACCAAGTGTCCGTAAGGAAAATTTTATATTTTGAAACTTATTTGTAATAGACATAGATGACCCAGGCTCCCGTCCTATGAGAATACTTTGATATGGAATTCCATTATTACTTCTTGTTTGTCCTTTCTTTTTGATATCAATTGATGCACTAATCTCGGCATTAAGATTTGTTTCTTTCTGGTTATCTTCATCATGTGAATTCTCAATATATTCTCCACAATATAAAGCAGTAGCCTGCCCCCCGGACAGAAATTGAGTCAAAACAAATCCACCGTAATATTTTATCACTTCATCGGGTGTAGTGTAATAGAGTTGGTCTAAAAAATCTTTGTGTAAATAATTTCTATAAATATCCTCTCTTGTACTGACGGGAATTAAGAGTTGGAATTTTCTATCATAGAATTTTATAGCTAATTCTCCAAAAACATTTTGATTGAGTTGGGTGTCTGTACATTTGAATATTGTTTTAGTAGTCTTCTTTGCACCTATTTGAAATATTTTAAAGTCCAATGAGAAGCCTGTGCTTACAGTGCTTACTTTGTTAATTTTTGTTTCGTAACGTTCGTAACCACTGAATGACTCATATTTTGAATAACTTTCTTTTACTGGAGATGATTGATAGAAATCTGGTTTGTCAGTAATATATTTTGCCATGTCAATAACAGGGAAACCAACATTTTGTGCATTTTCAAACGGATAGTATTCCATCTTGAAACCCCTTCCTACAAAGTCGCTAATGGTCAAGTCTGCTCTTGTGGTTGTATGTTTGGGGTGAATGTTTGAATAGTCAATACAGGGATGATTTTTATCTCTTTCTCGTAAGAGAATCACCTCCTCTCCTATATTGCTATTGTCATCTGTTATCAATAAAGATTCTTCACTATTTGTACACCCAATTAAGGAATATAGGATAATAATGAAATATATGAATCTAAAGTTCTTCATGGCTATAATACTCTTTTAAGGTCCAACATAATCAATTTTGTTTTGAGAGGGTGTTTTTTCATAATTAGCTTACTTGTAGTCAAGTTGTCAATAAACCATTCTCCGTTTAATAGCCTCCCATTGTAACCCGAAATTTGAATTATTCTGTCTTTCCTATAGTAGGAAAAACCAAAAACCTCATCGTCAATGACATAATAACCAGATGATTCAAAATTAAACATGACTCTTATTTCACGAACATTATTGCCGTCATCGTAATCCCCCTGCCATAGAATTTGCATAATTTCTGTAGAGGAAACGTCATGATTCGGCCTACACCCTAGTACCGAAATTAGAAGCAATGAATAGATTACGCCTACTAAAAATAAATTTCTCATAAATTCATTCTTTGATTGTTTTTGTCATTAACAATGCTCGCAAACAAAAATTCACGAAAAACATACAAATAAATCTACTGAGCAGGGAGTGGTAGCAAGTTGTGGACATAATACACCTAAACTTCCGACACCCGCAGAAGTAGATTCTATAGCGTAAAGGCAGGTCTCCTGACTTACTCTAATCTTCGAGCCTTCCCAGTCAATAAACTAGTGGCATAAGATTTCGAAAATTTTTATCCCAATAAGGAAAGAGTTATACAGTAGCGGGGACTGTTGCCGATTCACACAGCATTCCCTATTAATTCCTTGTAGGAAACCTTTACATTTCAAAGGTATGAATAAATTCCGATATATATGCAAAAATCTATCACTTTTTTATTAGACAGGGTAAGAATTGTCTTTTGGAAGAATTTCGATTAAAGAGAAACTTATCAATCTTTACTCAAAGCAACATGAGTTCAATCTATGCGATACGTCCGATAGCCTCTACATCAATTATTTCAATATTTGGAGAAGACGTTTTTTGACCCACGATTATAACCGGAATCCCATTGTAAGCCGCATTTTATTTGTCCGGCAAGGGGATGAAATCAGCCTGGAGGAATTTGCTGAACTCCGTACACGGGGCATTCCGAAAGCGGAACTGCCTCCGGAAGAGTCGGATTTTTATGAATATACCTGTCATCCAGGAGATGTGATCCGGAGCATGATGCTGGTTTCTCCCGATAGGAACATGGACGATCTGAAGCGGGAAAAGAAAATCCTGGAATAGCTTTGAGACTGTTGTGGTGATAATAGAAAAAGACCGGTATGCGTATACCGGTCTTTTTCTATATTATAGGGTAGGAAAATCAAAATCCTGCCAGTTCAATGACTTTATCGACTGCCTGACTCAATCCTTCCGGATTCTTACCGCCGGCAGTAGCAAAGTGAGGCTGACCGCCACCGCCACCCTGAATCAGTTTGGCAGCTTCGCGTACCAGCTGACCGGCATTCAGTCCGGCTTTTACCTGATCTTCACTCATAGTGACTGTCAGCAACGGTTTTCCTTCGAACTCGCTGCCGATTACAACGAACAGGTTTTCAGGGAACTGGCCTTTCAACTGGAAGGCAATGTTCTTCACTGCATCGGCAGGCATCGGCAATACGGCCTTGATAACCTTAACACCGTTGACATCCTTTGCAGATTCAATCAGTTTGCTCTTCACTGAGGCTTCTTTTTCTTTCATGAACTCTTCTACCTGCTTCTTCAGGCCTGCATTTTCGTCAATGTATTTGGCGATGGCAGCCTTCAGGTCGGGAGCGTTGTTGAACAGGGCCTTCAGGTCGCTGAGGGTATCCTGTACGGTGTCGAACATTTCTTCAACCTTCGCTCCGGTTACGGCTTCGATACGGCGTACACCGGCAGCTACAGAACTTTCAGAAATGATTTTTACCATACCGATCTTTCCGGTAGCCGATACGTGAGTACCTCCACAGAATTCGATGGAAGAACCGAACTGTACGACACGTACTTCATCACCGTATTTCTCACCGAAGAGGGCGATGGCACCCAGTTCACGGGCCTTTTCAATCGGCAGGTTGCGGTATTCGGTCAAAGGTACGTTTTCGCGGATCTTGGCATTGACCAGGTGTTCTACTTCGCGGATCTGTTCCGGAGTCACTTTCTGGAAGTGAGAGAAGTCGAAACGCAGAGAGTCCGGAGTCACCAATGAACCTTTCTGTTCTACGTGTGTACCCAGTACCTGACGCAGTGCTTCGTCGAGCAGGTGAGTACAAGAGTGGTTGGCCGCACAGGCATCACGCTTGTCGGTATCTACACAAGCCATCATCGGAGCATCGAGGTGTTCCGGCAATTTCTTGGCAATGTGGATCGGCAGGTTGTTTTCTTTCTTGGTGTCGATGATGTCGATGGTCTCGAATTCGCTGACCAGTACACCGGTATCACCTACCTGACCACCACTTTCTGCATAGAACGGAGTGTCGCTCAGTACAATCTGATATAAAGTCTGATTCTTCTGTTTTACCTGACGGTAACGCAGGATAGAAGTCTCATATTCTGTATAATCGTATCCTACAAATGTAGTCTCACCTTCTTTCAGGGTAATCCAGTCACCGGTTTCTACAGCAGCTGCATTACGGGCACGGTCTTTCTGCTTCTTCATTTCAGCCTCGAAACCTTTCACGTCGGCAGCCATTCCGTTTTCACGCAAAATCAGTTCGGTGAGGTCGAACGGGAATCCGAAGGTATCATACAGGGTAAATGCATCTACTCCGCTGATTTCGGTCTTTCCTGCAGCCTTGGTTTCGGCCATGGTCTTGTCGAGCAGACGGATACCGGTTTCCAGTGTACGCAAGAAAGATTCTTCTTCTTCCTTGATTACTTTTTCAATCAGTGACTGCTGGGCTTTCAGTTCCGGATAAGCTCCTCCCATGTTTTCAATCAGTACCGGAACCAGCTTGAACATGAATGCCTGTTTCTGTCCGAGGAAGGTGTATGCATAACGTACGGCACGGCGCAGGATACGGCGGATCACGTAACCGGCTTTGGCATTTGAAGGCAACTGGCCGTCTGTGATAGAGAAGGCGATGGTACGGATGTGGTCGGCGATTACGCGCATGGCCACGTCAATCTTTTCGTCTTTTCCATAAGTGACTCCTGCCAGGTCACCGATTACCTTGATGATCGGCTGGAATACATCGGTATCGTAGTTGGAGCGTTTGCCCTGCATGGCCATACACAGACGTTCGAATCCCATACCGGTATCGATTACCTTGGCTGGAAGACCTTCCAGGCTGCCGTCTGCCTTACGGTTGTACTGCATGAACACCAGGTTCCAGATTTCAATTACCTGCGGGTGGTCTTTGTTTACCAGTTCACGTCCCGGAATGAGCTTGCGTTCTTCTTCCGGACGCAGGTCGATGTGGATTTCAGAGCAAGGACCGCAAGGACCTGTATCACCCATTTCCCAGAAGTTATCGTGCTTGTTACCGTTGATGATGTGGTCGGCCGGCATGTACTGTTCCCAGTAAGAAGCGGCTTCGTTATCACGTTCCAGACCTTCCTCCGGGCTTCCTTCGAATACAGTGGCATATAAGTGAGCGGGATCGATTTTCAGTACGTCCACCAAAAATTCCCAGGCCCAGCTGATGGCTTCTTTCTTGAAGTAATCGCCGAAAGACCAGTTGCCCAGCATCTCAAACATTGTATGGTGATAGGTATCATGACCTACTTCTTCCAGGTCATTGTGCTTACCGCTTACGCGAAGACATTTTTGAGAGTCTGTCACACGTTTGTATTTTGCAGGGTGGTTACCCAGGATAATGTCTTTGAACTGGTTCATACCTGCATTGGTAAACATCAGAGTAGGATCGTCCTTGATTACCATCGGTGCAGACGGTACAATCTGATGCCCTTTCGACTCGAAGAATTTTACAAAAGAGTCGCGGATTTCATTTGCTGTCAACATAATGTTTATATTATCTTGTAGTTAATATTCTGAAAATTGATTTGCAAAGATAATCGGTTTTATTATTTTTGTCCGTATGTTTTGGGGAAAACTTGAGTTTTGCTACCTTAAAAAATTTCAAAATTTGAATTGAATGCGTAAAGTTTACTATATATACAATCCGAAGACGCGTACTTATGATCGGATTTATCCTACCGTACGTCAGCGCGTAATGAATTACTTGCGTAATCTGTTTATTGGAATGGGACTGGGAGCCGGCAGCTTTATCGTACTTTTGCTGATATTCGGGTCTCCTTCTGAAAAAGATCTGAGGATGGAAAACTCTCGCTTACAGTCACAGTATCACATTCTTTCTTCGCGGCTGGATGAGGCGCTGGGGGTGATGCAGCAGCTTCAGCAGCGCGATGACAATCTCTACAGGGTCATCATGCAGGCCGATCCGGTGGCCGACGGGCTGCGTACGGCCAGTTACAGCAAAACCAACCGTTACGAGGAACTTATGGATATGGCCAGTTCCAAGCTGGTGGTGAATACCACTCAGAAGATGGACCTGCTTTCCAGACAGTTGTATATCCAGTCGAAATCGTACGATGAGATTGTCGACCTGTGCAAGCGGCACGATGAGATGCTGGCTTGTATTCCGGCCATTCAGCCTGTGGCGAACAAGAACCTCAAGCAGACAGCCTCCGGTTACGGTAACCGTATCGACCCGATTTACAAGACCATCAAATTTCATGCGGGAATGGACTTCTCGGCGAATGTCGGTACGCCGGTATATGCGACCGGAAATGCCAAGGTGGTGAAAGCCGGGTGGGAAGGACTTTATGGAAACTGTATTCTGCTGGACCACGGCTTCGGTTATGTGACCCGATATGCTCACCTGAGCAAGATAGATGTGAAGGTAGGGCAGAAGGTGGTACGTGGAGAGACCATCGGCAAGGTGGGAAGTACCGGGAAAAGTACCGGCCCTCATTTGCATTATGAGGTACACCTGAAAGGAAAAATCATGAATCCGGTCAATTATTATTTTATGGATTTGAATGCGGACGATTACGACAAGATGATCCAGTTGGCCGAGAACCATGGAAAAGTATTCGACTAATCTGACTTATTTCTGATTGCATATGGTACTGAAAAAAAAGCCCTTGAAACTGTATTATTCCATCAAGGAGGTGGCAGAGATGTTTGACGTCAAGGAATCTCTGCTGCGCTATTGGGAAAAGGAATTCCCGATCATTTCTCCCAAGAAGGCTGCCGGAAATATCCGTCAGTACCGGGAGGAGGACATCGCCAATGTGCGCCTGGTCTATCACCTGGTCAAGGAGAAAGGAATGACGCTGGCCGGAGCCAAGCAGAGGCTGGAGCAGAATAAGGAAGCGGTACGGGATACGGCGGAAATCGTTGCCCGCCTGAAACGGGTGCGCGAGGAACTGCTGAGCATGCGCAAGGAACTGGATTATATTACCTGACGGAGGAGGTTTCCGTAAGGTGAAAAAGGCTTTTGACGGAAAACGTAAAGAGGGCAGATTATCACTGCTGGGAAACGGCCCTGCTTAACAGCCGTTCTGATAAAACAATTCGTCCTGAACAACCTTCCAGCTGTTCAGGACGAATTGTTTTATTCAGTAATGATGTCATCAAAGTTTTCTATACGCGTCACTTTCTTGATGTGGTCAATCTTCTTCAGGTTCGTACAAATCGTATTCACATCATCTACGTCGTGTACATACAACTGGATTCTTCCTTCGAAAATACCGTCGTTCGATTCGATGTGCAATTTGTGGATGTTTACATTCAGTTGCTGCGAAATAATCTGAGTCACCTGGTTCAACACACCTATACCGTCTATTCCTTTCAGGTATACATTGACCGGGAAGTTCAGGGCTTTTCCAATCTCCCACTTGACAGCCAGCAGACGGTTGCCGAAACTGGTCTTCAGTTGCGTGGCAATAGGACACTGCCGTTTGTGAATCACAATACGGTTGTTGTCATCAATGTATCCCAGTACGTCATCTCCCGGAATAGGCTTGCAGCAATCTGCCAGGATATAGTTTTTCTGGATGGCATCGGGAGTAATCTTGATGATTTTCTTCTTGTCAATCTCCAGCGGAGCCGCTTCTTTCTTTTCTTCAGGCTTGGACTTGTTTCCTCCGAATGCAAACGAAATGTACTTCTTCCAGTTGGTAGGAGTCGGTTTTCCCTTCAGTTCATCCCTGTCGACATCGCCCAGTGTGAATACTCCCTGTCCGATACTTAAAGTCAGCTCTTCGAAATTCTTCACATGATGCAGCGTACAGAGTTTTTTGGTATTCTCATCGTTAAACTCTACCCCCTCTTTATGGAAGAAATCCGTCAGCAGGTCTTCACCTTTCTGCTGGTATTCTTTTTTCTCGCGTTTCAGGATGGCCAGAATCTTTGTCTTGGCCTTTGCGGTGGTTGCAAAATTAATCCATGAAGGCTGTACCTTCTGGGATTTGGAAGTCAGGATTTCCACCTGGTCTCCACTCTGCAGCTTGTGGCTCAGCGGTACGAGCTTATGGTTGACTTTCGCGCCGATACAGTGGCTGCCCAAGAAAGTATGGATGGAAAATGCAAAGTCCAGCGCCGTACAGTTCTGCGGCATGGTCTTGATTTCCCCCTTCGGGGTAAAGACAAAAATCTCCGAAGCAAACAGGTTCAGCTTAATGGTATCCAGGAAATCGAGGGCATCCGGCTGCGGATCGTCCAGAATCTCCTTAATGGTTTTCAGCCACTTGCTCAGTTCGCCTTCGTCTTCGCTGCCTCCACCTTCCTTGTATTTCCAGTGTGCGGCAAAACCCTGTTCTGCCACATCGTTCATCCGCTCACTTCGTATCTGCACCTCAATCCACTGCCCCTTATTGCTCATCAGGGTTACATGAAGTGCCTGATACCCATTGGCTTTCGGGTGACTGACCCAGTCCCGCAACCTGTCGGGATGCGGCTTGTAGATTTTGGATATCGCTACATATATGTCAAAGCAGTCGTTCAGTTCCTCCTCTTCGTTGCGTGGAGTAAAGATGATCCGGACTGCCAGAATGTCATAAATCTCTTCGAAAGTAATGTGCTTGGTCTGCATCTTATTCCAGATGGAATAAGGAGATTTGATGCGGGCAAGAATCTGATAGGGAATACCCATCTTGTCCAGTTGCTCACGGATAGGAGCCGTAAATTCGGTAAAGATGCTGTCACGCTCCTTTTGCGTTTCCTGCAATTTATGCTGTATCTCCTGGTAGGTTTCCGGATGCTCATACTTGAAACTCAGGTCTTCCAGCTCTGTCTTGATACGGTTCAACCCCAGACGGTTGGCCAACGGGGCATAAATATATAAGGTCTCTCCGGCAATTTTATACTGCTTGCTCGGAAGCATGGAGCCCAATGTACGCATGTTATGAAGGCGGTCGGCAATCTTGATCAGAATCACACGGATGTCGTCATTCATCGTAAGCAGCAGCTTCTTGAAGTTTTCTGCCTGGGCTGAGGCCCGGTCGCCGAAAATTCCTCCCGAAATCTTGGTCAGTCCGTCTACAATCTGTGCAATCTTAGGACCGAACAGGTTTTCAATGTCTTCCACGGTATAGTCCGTATCTTCTACCACATCGTGGAGCAAGGCAGAACAGATGGAGGTCGAACCCAGCCCGATTTCTACGCATGCGATGCGGGCTACCGCGATAGGATGCAGTATATAAGGTTCTCCCGAGCGCCTTCTGACTCCTTTATGAGCTTGTCTTGCAAAATTGAAGGCTTTGGTAATGATTTCTACTTTTTTACGGTGTTTACTTTCCAGATATCGGCTCAATAATTCTTGAAAAGCCTCATTGATTTGTTTTTCATCTGCTTGTTCTTGCACCTGTTTCTCATCCGTCATTGTTTGTCCCTCCATAATCTATATTGCAAAAATAAGGAAAATAAAGAATTAACCAAGTGTAATATATATTTTTTTGTTGAAGGGAAATGAAAAGCCCCCTGTCTGCTTCATGTAAATTCAGCAGGCAGGGGGCTTGTATGATTTCGTCATATTATTTTATCACCTGATGCGGATGGATTTTCCGGCACGTATGTTGCTTCCCTTTATGCCGTTCAATCGTCTCAACTGGCTGACGCTGACTCCGTAACGTGCGGCAATTCCTCCCAGTGTCTCACCGTTTCTGATTCTGTGATAAACGGCTTTTCCGGAACTTCCGGCTGTCTGTTGCGGCATGGATACAGTCTTGCGGCGGGTCTGATAAACCTCCGGCTTATAGTTATAGATACTGTCTTCATGTTCCAGGAAACAGCTGACCATGTTGTTGGGCAAACGCAGGGCATAGGTCTCTTCGTTGCCGGGGATGATGTCTTTCTTGAATTCCGGATTCAAAGCTCTCAGCTCATCCACGCTGATCTTACATACGTCGGAGATTTGCTGGAAATGGAGCGGGCGAGAGATGTGGATGGTATCCGTTCCCTCGGGCATACGCATTTCGAGCGGACTGATATTGTGTTCGCAATAGTAAGTCATGATGTAGTTGGCTGCAATGAACGCAGGCACATAGCTTCGGGTCTCTTTAGGCAGGTAATTATAGAGCTTCCAGAAATCCTTTTCCCCGTCGGCACGGCGGATGGCCTTGTTGATGGTTCCCGGACCGCAGTTGTAGGCAGCCAGTACCAGGTTCCAGTCGTGGTAAATATCGTATAAATCCTTCAGGTAGCGTGCGGCTGCCCGGGTAGACTTTATCGGATCACGGCGTTCGTCAACCAGACTGGTACTCTTCAGACCATAGATCTTACCTGTAGCCAGCATGAATTGCCACAGTCCCACAGCTCCTTGCCGGGAAGTAGCCATCGGATTCAATGCCGATTCGATGACAGGAAGGTACTTCAGTTCCAGTGGAAGATCGTATAAGTCGAGCGCTTCCTCGAATATCGGCATGTAAAAATTGTTGGCGCTTAACATAAATGCAACTTTCTGTCGCAAGCGAGTTGCATACATGTCAATGAATTTCCTTACAATCTCATTATAAGGCATTTCGATAATGGCCGGTATTCTCTGCAGGCGTTCAATATAGATCGAATCACTGATTTCCGGACTGTTGTCGGTAGCGACACAGTTCTCTCCCAGGTTGATATAATTCTTTGAAATCCAGTCCAGGTAAAGACTGTCCGTTTCGGAAAGCATTCCTTCCGGAAGTGTCATCGTGTCTTCCAGCTTCTCAGCACTTTGTCCGGAAAGGCTTCCTCCGGTGGTTTGTGCGCTTAAAGTTGTCGTGGTACTTAGAAAGGTTATAAACCCAATTAAAATTTTCTTCATGTTCTAAAATTTGATACTGCACTGCAGGCCAATGCCCTGAGGCATCTGCCGGTATGCATCATTAAAAATAGCAGGTTCCAGTGTCATACCCAGATCCTTGGAGATGTCGAAGTTGGACAACTCGGCATCAACGTATGCATCAATCACAGAAAGCAGGTATACGCCGATAAAGACGAAAATACTCAAATCCCGTTGTCTGCGGTATAAATCTTTTCTTTTCCGGAACAGTTCCTGGTAATAACTCAGTCTGGCCTGTACGTCGGCCTGTGTGATTCCAGGTCCCATGAAATCCATATAACTGTTGTTGTTGGGGTTATCGCTCATGATGTCCTGATAAGCCTGTGAATAATCCTTGTACATGCGGTTATTCCAGGTCAGGGCATATGTACATCCTACGAATCCTCCGTAGATGATGGGGAGTTTCCAGTATTTCCGGTTGTAAATCTGTCCGGCTCCCGGAATGGCCAGGGAAAGCCAGATCGAATTGTTCGGAATGGGAAGCCATTGCTTTTTGGGATGTGAGTCGGCAGTGATTTCCGGTTCTTTAAATTTCTGGGCAGAATCAGCCTGCTGCATCAGCCGGGTGGTATCGACAGGCGCTTCCAACTGAAGAATCTTCTGCTCCTGTGCGGTCAGTGAGTCCGGCTGCAAGGCAGGAAAGTCCGCACTGGCCCCGATTGTGTCTGCCGGGAATACTTCATTATTATCCCCTGCAGGCAATACCTGTGCCTTTATGTCATTTCCCGGCAAGAAGCAGAGAAACCACACCATCATGAACAACGTATATGTAATTGATATTTTTCTCAAAGCAAACTGTTTTTTTATTCGGTTGTAGGTTTTAGCGAATCCAGTATATCCATGATTCGTTCCAAATCGCTTTCACTGTTAAACGGGATACTGATTTTTCCTTTTCCCTTATTGCTGCATGACAGCTGTACCTTTGTTCCGAAAAAATTGCAAAGATGATTCTGCAGGGTAGTGTATTCTTCCGAGAGTTTTGCACCTTTGGGAGTAATCTTTTTCCCGTTGGCTTCGATTGTCTCACCTAACGAGAGGTTTTTGACCATCTCTTCTACCTTGCGTACAGAATATTCCTGGGCAATGATTTCCTTGAAAATCTTGAGCTGCAGCTGAGGATCTTCCAAAGCCAGCAGTGCCCGGGCATGTCCCATGTCTATTTCTCTGTTTTTCAAAGCCATCTGTATCGGAGCAGGCAGCTTCAGCAACCGGAGGTAATTGGCGATTGTCGTTCTTTTCTTGCCGACGCGTTCACTCAGCCGTTCCTGGGTCAGTTCGTACTGCTCAATCAGATGCTGATAAGCCAGTGCGATTTCCAGTGAGTTGAGGTCTTCACGCTGAATGTTTTCAATCAGTGCCATCTCCAGCACATTCTCGTCGTCAGCTGTACGGATATAAGCCGGAATGGTGGTCAGTCCTGCCAGTTTGGAAGCCCTGAATCTCCGTTCTCCGGCAATGATCTGATAGGAGTCGTCACTGATCTGCCGCAGTGTGATAGGCTGTATGATGCCAATTTCGGCAATTGAATCTGCCAATTCCTGTAAGGCGATCGGATCAAATTCACGCCGAGGCTGGTTCGGATTGACTGTAATCTTGCTCAGTTCCACCTCATTGATGGACGACGAGCCTGATGTCCTTACTTCTTCGTTGGTCGAAATAAGTGCGTCAAGTCCTCTGCCTAATGTAAATTTTTTCTGTACTGCCATAGTTCTATAAAATATGAAGAAAGAGAATCGAACCGGCTTTGACCGCTCTCTTTCTTCCTACTATCTATATAATTATGTTATTTGTTCTTGTTAATGATCTCGTTGGCCAATGCCAGGTGGTTCTTGGCCCCTGTAGAATCCGCATCGTACAGGATGGCTGGGATTCCATGGCTTGGCGCTTCGCTCAGTTTGACATTTCGCTGGATGATGGTCTTGAAAACCAGTTCCTGAAAATGTCTTTTGACTTCATCGTAAATCTGATTGGCCAGACGAAGACGTGAGTCAAACATGGTCAGCAGGAATCCTTCTATTTCCAGGTTCGGATTCAGCTTCGATTTGATGATCTTGATGGTGTTCAGCAATTTGCTGATACCTTCAAGAGCGAAATATTCACATTGTACCGGAATGATTACGGAATCGGCTGCAGTCAGTGCATTGATGGTAATCAGTCCCAATGAAGGAGAGCAGTCTATCAGAATATAGTCGTATTCATTCTTCATGGGCTCCAGTGTTTTCTTCATGATTTTCTCTCTATTCTCCAAGTTAAGCATCTCAATCTCCGCACCCACTAAGTCTATGTGAGAGGGGATGATGTCCAATCCGTCAATATCGGTAGTATATATAGCTTCCCTGACATCGGCCTGGTTGATGATACATTCATAAATGGAACAGTCAATTTCTTTCAGGTCTACTCCTAATCCTGAAGATGCGTTTGCTTGTGGGTCAGCATCAACAACAAGTACTTTTTTTTCTAAAGTAGCCAATGATGCGGCCAAATTAATAGTAGTAGTCGTTTTACCTACTCCGCCTTTTTGATTGGCTAAAGCAATTATTTTTCCCATATTAATCAGTTTATCTGATTGCGAAATAACAAATAAATGATGAGAGTCAGTATCTGCTTTCCGATGCAATTCCGAAAAATGTTGATAACTCACATCTTCTGTTAATAACTTCGAGAGAGCAAAGATATATAATTCTGTGCAATGAAAGCGGCCTCGGGTATCTAAAATTTGCAAATATCCGTACTGATTTTTACGCTTCCGAAAGAATCATTCCGTAAATGTGCTTGCTGCAGATTCCCAGGGGCTTTTAAAGAGGAGTCAGGAATTGTATGGGATGGAGATTTATTGTAACTTTACACCGTCAATAGAAATTGTGTATATGGAAAAAAGACCTCTTTTGTTGGTATCGAATGATGATGGTGTAAATGCCAAAGGAATACATGAGTTAATAAAAGTGTTGCGCCCGCTGGCCGATTTGATTGTGGTGGCCCCCGATGGTCCCCGTTCCGGTTCTTCCGGAGCAATTACTTCAGAGCATCCTCTGCGGTGCGTGAAGGTGGAGCAGGCTCCCGAACTGACGGTCTATAAGTGTTCAGGTACTCCGGTTGACTGTGTGAAACTGGCACTGGATTCCCTGGTTCCCCGGGTTCCCGACCTGGTGATCGGCGGTATCAATCATGGTGATAATTCTTCGGTGAACATACATTACTCTGGCACGATGGGAGTGGTGATTGAGGGTTGTTTGAAGGCAATTCCTTCTATCGGTTTTTCGCTCTGCAACCATTCGGCAGATGCTGATTTCTCTCCGTGCCTTCCTTATATAGAACTGATTGTCAAGAGAGTATTGGAAAAGGGATTGCCTCAGTGGACTTGTCTGAATGTGAATTTCCCGAATACGGAGCAACTGAACGGGGTCCGTATCTGCCGGCAGACTCAAGGGGTATGGACGAATGAATTTGTCAAGGCAGACCATCCGCGTGGCGGAAACTATTACTGGCTGACGGGAGAGTACGTCAATCTGGAGCCTGATCAGGAAGATACAGACCACTGGGCACTGGATCATGATTATGTGGCCATTACTCCTGTACAGGTCGATATGACGGCTTATGCGTTATTGGCTGAAATGAAAAACTGGGACTTGAAGTTATGAAATACTATTTGATTGCCGGTGAGGCTTCGGGCGATTTGCATGCCTCCAATTTGATGGCAGCTTTGAAAAAGGAGGACCCGCTGGCTGAGTTCCGCTTCTTTGGCGGAGATCTGATGAAGCAGGTGGGAGGGACTCTGGTAAAACATTACCGGGATCTGGCTTACATGGGCTTTATTCCGGTGCTGCTGCATTTGCGTACCATTTTCCGGAACATGCACGTGTGTAAGATGGATATTGTAAACTGGAAACCGGATGTGCTGATTCTGATAGACTATCCGGGCTTCAATCTGAAGATTGCCGAATATATAAAAAAGCATACGCAGATACCGGTTTATTATTATATCTCCCCCAAAATATGGGCCTGGAAGGAATATCGCATCAAAAATATCAAGCGCGATGTGGACCGCCTCTTTTCCATCCTTCCTTTTGAAATCGATTTTTTTCGCAAGCACCATTATCCGGTGTGCTATGTGGGAAATCCTTGTGTGGATGCCGTGCATGATTACCTGCAGAAGAACGAAAGGAATTTTCAGCAGTTTGTTGCCGATAATGCACTGGAAGACAAACCGGTACTGGCTCTCCTGGCAGGAAGCCGGAAGCAGGAAATCAAAGACAATCTGGTCCGTATGGTGGAGGCGGCAGGCAAATTCTCTCAGTACCAGCTTGTGGTAGCAGGAGCTCCGGGACTCGATGAAGCCTTTTACCGGAAATATGTGGGGCAGGAGGTCAAAGTGATTTTCGGACAGACTTACCGTCTGTTGCACCATGCAGAGGCTGCTTTGGTGACATCGGGAACCGCTACCTTGGAAACGGCTTTGTTCCGTGTGCCGCAAGTGGTCTGTTATTACATTTCGTGCGGCAAACTGGTTTCTTTCCTGCGCCGGATGATTTTGAAGGTGAAGTACATTTCTTTGGTCAACCTGATTGCAGACAGGGAAGTGGTGAAAGAACTGGTTGCCGATGGCATGACGGTCTTGAACGTGCACGATGAACTGTGCAAGATCATTCCCGGGGGAAATGCCCGGAACCGCATGCTGGCCGATTATGAGAGGGTTATCGGAATTCTCGGCGAGGCAGGGGCTTCACAGCGGGCTGCAAAAGCGATGATAGAAGAACTGCGCCGTAAGTGATGCTCTTATAAGTGTTGCTCTTATTATAAAACCTGATATGATAAAAACTAATTCGTCCATGAAGCATTCCTGCACGAAAAGAAATGCTTCATGGACGAATTGTTTTTTTATTACCTGATTTGCCAATTAATTTTCTGCAGGTACCGTTGCGGCATTTTCAGCTGGAGCCACCGGTTCTTTGTCTTTGATGCCAAACAGCCAGCGGAAGAAACGAACCAGGAAGTTGCGTTTTTTCGGTGCCTGTGTGGCTGGTTGTTCCACAGGAGCCTGAATCTGAGTGGAATCCTTCTGCAAGGTATCTGCCGGTGCGACAATCAGACTGTCATTGGCCGTTTTCTGAAGAAGGGCAGGCGGAAGGATGCTGTCTGTCTGGAGATGGAGCAGCGAATCTTTCTTCAGCGAATCCTGGAGAAGTACCGGAGGTTGCGGTAATACCGTATGGTTCAAAGTATCTTTTTGCGGGCGGGGAGTCTCTTTGGGCTCCGGTGCTTTGCGAGGTATTTTGAATTGTACCGGTACGGAGTATTTGCAGCGGACTGCCCGGCCGTTTTCCTTTCCCGGAATCCAGCGTGGCATGTTTCTGATGGCTGTCAGGGCTGCCGTATCCATACTGGCTTCCAGGTGTCTGACAATGACCGGAGAGGTGATTTCTCCATTGGTTTCTACCACGAACTGCACGGCAACCACTCCTTCAATTGAATCGCGGAGGGCCTGAGGAGGGTATACAAGATTCCTTTTCAGGTAGTTGACGAAGGCTTTCATGCCTCCTCGTGGAAATTCGGGCATCTGTGAGACGACCGAATATACCCTTCCGGCACTTTTTTCTTTCATGTAGACGGTATAAGGGTCGTTGGTTTCTTTAAGAAAGGGGGTGATGTTCAGCAGGCGGTTTTCCATGCCTTCCGCACGTATGGCGATGGGGTGGTTGTAATCGGCTTCAATCTGGAATGATCCGATTTCATCCGAAACCGTTTTCCTTCCCGTTCCCTGAATGCTGATGATGGCTCCGGTGATGGGATTGTCTTTCTCGTCTTTTACGAAGCCTTCAATGCTGAAGGTCTGGTTCTGCTGTTTGAATACCGCAATGTCTTCGGGGCTGTCCAGATAGAAAGTACGGATGTTTTTTTCTTTTTCCAGTGGAAAAGACAGAACAGACTTCTGTAAATCGGACAGGAAATACAGGGAAGCCGTGTAGGTATAACTGGAGCTTGCATCGAAATCGAAAACGATTACTCCTTCCTTATCTGTTCTGTATTCATTGCTTCTCCCGTTGATTTTCAGGAGTACTTCAGTCTGAGGTTCGCAGGTTGATTTTAATATCGTAAACTGAAAATTAGTTTTGGCGTTTTGTGCATACAGCCAGGGCGTGCCGATGAAAATGAGACACAAGGCAAGAAATGGAAGTAACTGAAATCTTTTATCTTGATTCATAATTGCTAATAATAGATGTGCAAAACTACAAGTATTCCTGCGTTCTGCAAAGTTTCTTCCTCATTTTTTCTTGCTTGTGTTCATTCTGCTTATTTAAAACGTTTTTTCTTTTTGTACTGATAGATACGTCTGATGGCATGGTAGCGGCTCAGACGGATCTGATACCGGTAGGCCAGGCATGCGGTCAGGAAATATACTCCAGCCTGGATCCATAAGGCACGGAATTCGGGTATGACTTCGTGCAGTGTGGCCCCCATGCTGTTTATCCGGACAAAACCGTTGATACCGAAGGTCGATGGGAATATCCATGACACCACTTCCCAAAATTTGGGTATGGCGGCTCCCGGCCAGGAAATTCCGGAGATGAACAACAGCGGTACGGAAGTGAAGACGTAAATCATCATACAGGCTTCTCTGTGATGTATGAAGATGGAGCATGTAATGGCAAAAAAGATACATGCCAGCAGATAGGGCAGCACAAAAGCAATCAATGTACCAGGCTGTGCAATCTGTACCAGGCTGAACAGTTTGGGGACGACGCAGAGTACATAAGCAGCTACCAGTGTGTAAATGAGCAGGTAAGCAAATGATTTGCCCAATACGATGCGCAGGGTTCCCTGATACTGTCTGGCGATAGGTACGAGGTCGTGAAAACGGTTGTTCTCACGGGCGGTACCGGCTGACAGTCCTATGCCCAGCAAGAGTGTCTGCTGGATAATCAGCATTAGTACGGCCGGAATCAGAAAACTGGCAAATCCGTTTTGCGGATTGAACAGGGAGACAGCTTCGTACTCAATCGGGGCAGTGGTGATTTCATCCTGCCGGTCGGTGGTGTTGCCAGCCCGTTGGATTTTAATGCTTTTGTTCATTGTCAGTGAGGCTTCTGTACTGGCAGTCAGGATGGCCTTGTAATAAAGCATTCCGCTCATATCACAGAAGATGCTGACGTGTGTCTGCTCCCCCTGTGCAATATCTTTACTGAAGTTTTCCGGAATGTAGATAATACCGTATACGTCCTGTCTTTTGACCAGTTCTTTGGCTTCTTCCATGTCGGCGCAGTAGGACTGGATCTTGATATCCGGACTTCCGTCTGCCAGCCGCAGGAATTCCCGGCTTGAACTGGAATGGCTTTGATCTACCGCGGCTACCGGTACTTCACGTACCACCTCGGAGGTATAGATGAACGCATAGACAAGCGGATATGCCAGCGGAACAAGCAGGAAGAAAATCAGTACCCCCTGATCCTTGAACGTGGCCCGCAGTTCTTGGCAGCAGATGTGAAACAAGCCGCTTAATCCTTGCCTAACGATATGTTTGAATGAATAATTGTTCATGGTTTAAAATTTTAAGGGATATACACATATTGAGTCATGACAGTGCGGATGCGTTTCAGTACGAAAAATGGCAAAAGCATGAATATCAGCAATGCCACCACCGAATGCCAGGCATAAATAATGGGATATCCGTTTAGGGCAAGATTTACATATAGCAGGAAATAATGCCGCAGAGGGAAGAGGTTGCTGAGTGCCTGCAGGGTGGGATGCATGGCCATCACCGGAAAGGTAAATCCGGAAATGGAGAATGAAATGACTCCCCACAGAGACCCGGCACTCAGAGCCAGTCGCAGGCTTCCGAATATTCCGAAGAAGAGCACCCCGATAGCCTGTGAAGCCAGTACCAGTGCCATACTGATCAGAATCATCGGTAATATGCCACTGTGACACGGATAGTGCAGATAGCCGTACAGGTATACGTTGTAGAAAATCGCCATGATAAAAAAGAACATACTCTGTGGCAGTAATTTTCCTACGATGGCCGTGATAATCGACTGGTCTGCTTTCTCCATCAAGTCATGAGCCGTATTGTCTTTGATCTCTGTCCCCAGTGTATAGCTGGTGGTGAGGAATATCAGCAGCATCAGTATACCGGGAAAAATCGTATTGCAGAGATAGATCGAATAATTCAGCCAGGGATTACTGATGGCATGAGTATCGATTACGATGGGCTGCAGAAATGCGAGTGCCTGCCGCTCAGTAGCTCCCTTGGCTAGCAGCGTACTTTGGCCGATGGCAGCTGAGGCCAGTTCAGACATCATTCGCTGGTCTTTGTAGAGCAGTGAGGCTGCTACCAGGTAGGCGTTGTTGGTGTAGAACGATACCCGGGGCTGCTTGCTGGAAATGGCCTTTTCGGTAGTTCCTTCCGGAATATAGTAAAATGAATAGATTTCTCCTCTTTGCATAGCCTGTCTCGCATCGTCAAAGCTGCTGTAATGCTTGACTACCTGTGTCTGCTGAAAGGCATCCAGGTTGCGGATGATGTTACGCGTGACGGAGGTATTGTCCAAATCCACAACTCCCGATGGCAGGTTAGTAGGCAGTCCTTCGTCCATCAGCGTAGAAAAGAAGATGAAACTAAGTACCGGAGCTATTACCATGCAAAACAAATACATGGGTTTGGTTGCAATGCGTTTGATTTCCCGGACAACAACCTCTGACAGGCATTTATGGATTGTAATTGACATATAAACAGATGGATAAACAATAATTTATTTTTCAATGATGGCCGACATTCCCGGACGCAGGGACTCGACGGGCTGCACCGGTTTGGCTTTTACCTCAAACGTCTTCAGGTCGAACTGTCCGGTAGTCTTGGTGGCTTTCCAGGCGGCATAAGTACCCAGGTCTTTCATGTAAGTGACTTTGAAGGTCACGTCTTTGTCCAAGGCCGGAACATATGCCTTTATTTCTCCGCCTACGCTGAAATCCTTCAGGTAGTCTTCACGGACATTGAACGTTACCCACATGTCTTCCATCTGGGCGATGTTCATGATCGGGGCGCCAGTACCTACCAGTTCTCCGACTTTAGGGAAAATTTCGGTCACTTCTCCGTCGGCAGAGGCAATCAGGTAGGTTTCTTTGATGTATGAGTTGACTTCTGCTACGGCACCTTTCGCACGTTCTACCTGGGCAGCTGCCATTTCCTTATCCTCTTTCTGAGCTCCGTTCTTTGCCATGGTATATTGTGCCTTGGCCGCTTTTTCCGTAGCAGCCATTGCATCATATTGTGCCTTGGCCTCGTCGCGTTTCTGGGCCGACATCACTCCGCTTTCAAAAAGACGGTTTACCCGCTGATAAGATTTTTCAGCAATCTCCAGTCCGGCTTTGGCTTTCTGCCACATTTCATAAGCAGCCTGCAGCTGTTCGGCACGTACTCCTTTTTCCGCTTTCTGACTGAGCGCTAAAGCGGCCTGTTCTGCGGCCTGTGCCTGTGACAGTTTCGCCATGACTTCCGGGGCTTCCAGAATGGCCAGTGTGTCTCCGGCTCTGACTTTATCTCCTTCGTATACCCAGTATTTTAAAATTCTTCCAGGCACCTTGCTGGATACTCTATATTCTGTGGCTTCGGCTTGTCCCTGTATAATTTCCGGTCCTTTACCCAGTGTAAAGAAACCGATCACGCTGACCAGAATAATAACCGCTACTAGTGTAAAGAAGGCCAGCATAACATTGCTGCGTTGATTTTTTTCTGACATATCAGTATTTTATTTTAAAATTCCCATTGATTTATTAAGATATAACTCACTCATTTTCATGTCTATCTGCGCGTCGATTTTGCTGGACTGTGCTGACAGCCATGCGGTTTGTGCCTCCAGTACGTTGCTGGTAGGGATGACTCCTTCCTTGAAACCTAAGTCGGCATATCGGAGGTTTTCTTCTGCTTTCGACATGTTCTGTTCTGCCATTGCCAGTTTCTTTACGGCTTCGTTGACTTTATAGGAACTTTGAGAAACCTGCAATTCGATTTTTTCCTTGGCATCGTCCAACTGGTAGCGGGCAATGTTGGCCTCTGCTCTTGCGGCTTTGACCTTATATATTCCTTCTCCCCAGTGGAATACCGGAATCTTGACTACGACTCCCACTCCCCAGAATCCTCTGAATTTGTTTTCAAATCCGTTGACCAGTGAAGGATTGGTAAAGGTGTAGTTGGCGGTAAGACCTACCGAGGGCAGGAATTCCGAACGGGTCACGTTTACTTTTTGACGATAAATCTTTTCTGCAAGTTCCAGACTCTTGATTTCTTCCCGGTTTGACAGGGCCGTATTTACATTGAATTCGGTGCGGTTGTCGGGAATTGGTAGGTTCTGCATGTCCTCGTCGGCCAGCCGGATGTCGGAGTTCAGCGGAATGCCGCACAGTTGGCATAATACCATTTTTGACAGACTGAGTCCGTTCTCCACCTGTGTCAGTGTGATTTCGGCTTCGTTGACTTTTACTTTGACGCTCAGTTCATCGGCTTTTGTCGCTACTCCTTCCTTGACCATCTGGCTCACATCCTGGTCGAGCTGTCTGACCAGTTTCAGGAAACTTTCGGCCAGTTTTCTTTTATTGACCAGTGAGATTACCTGCCAGTATGCCTGGTCGGTATTCAAAATCAGGTCCTGCATACCGGTGGCATGCTGTGACTCAGCCAGCTGTTCGGCATACTTTGTGATTTTATTGTAAGCGATGATTTTTCCGCCCATGAAGATCGGCTGGGTTAAGGTAGCGGTTCCTGCGTACAGATTTCTGGTATCGGTGCGAAAAGCATTGACCAGTTCTTCTCCTTTCTGGTTCAGACTGTTGGCGATGCCGGGGAGCATCGGTAATATCGGTTGCAGGATAGTACCCAGGCCGGGCACACTTCCAGCCATTCCCTGAATGGCCTGCTGCAGTTCCGTACCGATGGTGCTGATTGCCGTTTTTTGTTGGTCATTGAGTAAGGATATCTCCTTTTGCGTATGCATATAAGTACCCATTACATCGATTTTGGGCAGAAAATTAGTAAATGCCGCTTTGTTCTGATAGTGGGCTGCATTTATTTTTTCCTGAGCAATACGTAGCTCTTTGTTGTTTTCCAGAGCCAAAGCCCGGCAACTGTCTATGTTGAGAACACGTTGGCTGTATCCTCCTAGAGCGATTCCCGAGAGTAAAAATAAGCTTAAAAATCTTTTCATTGCCTGATTCGCATTTGTTATTGGTTGTTTATGCAACATTGCAAATATATACATTATAAACAAATGCGAAAAGAAAAGGTTGAAAAGATATTTCGCTAACTTATTATTTTACCATTTTTTAGTAAATGGTTACTCTTGGGAGAAATGGGATGGCAACTGTGCCTTTTTCTCTCTTTTTGTAATGGAATTATAGAGAATACTTGTCGATGCAACACGCGTTTTGGGGGCTGTTGTCTGAGGGAAACTTCCGTTCTCAATGTGATAGAGCACCGGCCGCAAGAGACTGTCTTGCGGGGTTCCGAACTCTCCGAGCTCACCCGCCAGATTTTCTTCCAGCAGGAAATCGGGTTTAAGTCCTTCCTCGTAATACTCGTATTCGCCTTTCGAGTTGCTGATATAGGCTGTTGTCAGCCAGAATTCCAATTTGGGTGCCAGAGGGTCTTTAAAAAGACTTTGAGCCACGTTCTTACCGAAAGTTGCTTCTCCTACCTGGAAGAGTTTCCCGGTCATGTACGGGCGCAGGCAGTTGATGACCAGTTCGGATGCCGAAGCGGTATTGGAAGTGGTAAGGATATACAGATTTCTGTAATCGAAGCGGTTTCCTCCTGCCAGAAGCTGCGGGTCGAAGTTGTACGTCTGTACCTTATTGATCTTGTCATTCGGAATCAGGTCTACACATTTCTGGTTCATGGCATTCGACGGTGCCAGGTAGGTGCCTAAAAGGATGGCAGTCGATACGCTTCCTCCCGGATTATACCTCAGGTCCAGGATAATGTCGGTGGTATTGGAAGGAATGTTGGCGAATGCCTCTCTCAGTTCATTTTCTGCCTCGAAACTGTTGTATAGAATGTAATATGCATGCTGGTTTCCTGCCTGAATCGACTTGGTCATAAGTACACTCGGTTCCTCAATCACTCTTGGAGCCGGCATTTCAACCATGATTGTATCGTTCTTTTCCTCGGTGTTTTTTCGGGCAATTTTATAGTTGTACGCCTGCATGGGCCGTTCTATGTACTGTTCGTAATTGCTGCTGTTAATCTTCTGACTGTCTGCCTCAATGATCCAGTCTCCCCGTTTCAGTCCCGCTTCCGAAGCCGGTGAGTTGGGGTAGGTATACAACACGTGCACCACATTGTCACCTGCAGCATTTCTTACCAAAGCTCCCTCAATTCCGTAGCTGGGATACTGGCTGGTTATTGTTCTTGTTTCGTTGAATACCGAATCAATGTGTGAGAACAGGACACCGTTTTTCTGGTCGCGGGAAGATGCGGCCGATTTTAAGAACTCACTCGGTTTCCTGAAAAAATCCAACTCACTCTCGGCAGGAATATCGTTGTAGAACAAGTAATTTTGCTGCATGGTCTCATACATCCATGTCTTGGTGCTGATAAGGGCATAATATTCCCCCGACCGGTCTTCTCCGCAGGACGCCAGCAAGACCGGGGCCAGAATAAACGGCAATATGAAATAAGTCAGAATTTTCTTCATGAGTGGCTAATTAGTTCATTTCAAATGCATTCTGTCCAATCATGTTTCCATCGGCAAAGATATAGATGTTGTATTCTCCTGCCGGCAGGAATTCTTCCACATCCCAATATACGGTAACCTGCTGTTCTTCTCCGGTATATTCAATATATTTCTTGATGGAATAAGTCAGCTTGCGGTTTTCGTACGGGAAGGTAGTGTCGCCTTTGGACAAAATCTCATTGTTCGGCTTGGCAATCCGGATGTACAATGTCTTGTTTCCGGTCTCTGCAGTAATATTCTTCACGATGGTGAACGAGATGGCAATTTTTTTCACATCCTTCACTTTCCGCGCTTTCTTACCCCGCTTGTTCATCGGCAGGGCAGTAATATTGGTTGCATCCAGTTGGGCAGCCAGTGTCACCTTCTCATTCAGGTTTTTCTTTTCGGCCGAGAGCGTATTGATTTCCCGGGTTGCAGCCGAGTATTTATTCTTCACCTCCTGATTTTCGGCCACCAGTGCAGCGTTGATGCGGTTCAGTGAGTCGATCTGCATCACATAGCTTCTCAACACGGCCCTGACTGTCTTAAGTTCTTTTTTCAGTCGCATGATTTCACTGGCATTGCTGCTTTTTACCTGACGCAGTTCTTCCAGCAGGCGCTGTGTCTTCAGCTTTTCGCTTTCCAGCTTTTCCCGGAGCGAGTCATTGTTTATCTGAATTTGCAGTTCATCGTACTGAGTGGCGAATGTACTGTATTCATTTTCCATCTCTTCCTTTTCGATGGCAAAAAGTTCGGTCATGTTCTTGTTCTTCCGGAACTCGTTAAAAGCCAGAAAAGAGACACCGGCAATCAGGACTACCAGTGTCGCGATAATTATCAGCAGTTTTTTGTTCTTATCCATGAAAAAAATGTATTTGGTGCAAAAATACAACATTTTATGTATAAAACAGATTCCGGATGCTAAAAAATCTAATCATCTTACCGTGCGCTGCAGATAGGCCGGCAGTTCCTGCCGGCTGCGCCATTCATGAAACTGACGCTTAGGGTACTGTTTCTTTCCGGTGGTCTGGATCCAGTTGTTCAGTGCATTGACCACCGGTTGCCTGCTGTTGTCATTCCTGATAATGAGAAAACTTTCCGCTTCATAAGGATAGGTATTAAAGTTCTTGCTGCTTCTGCTTTTCTTGTAAACCGGCCGTGTAAATGAGCTTTCCTTCATGTAATAACAGTTGCTGATATATCCGCTGGTTTCGTAGACGATGTGCGCATATTCCGCCACTTTGGGCTTGTGGGTATTCTGGTGTGAATAACAGTTCTGGATTACTCCGCCAGAGGTAACTCTATGGCATATGCCAGCACCTATCAGAATGTTCTTCAAATCGCAGTGCGCAATATAACTGTTTAACACACTTCCATCTGTCTCGCTTACGATACCTCCGGTATTTCCATTAGGATTGATATTGTAGAAAGAGGTATTTTCTACCGAACAGTTGAGGATGATTCCTTTGTTGTAGCAGGCTATCGCACCCAGGTACAATTGGTACTGGGGTTTAATGCGACTGTCCGTAATCCGGCAGTTGTTGATGGTTCCTCCATTCAATCCGCAAAGTAGTCCTATATTCCGGTATCTCCATGTACTCGGGGCTATCTCAGCATGGGAAAGAGTCAGGTTTTTCACTTCACCCTCGGGGGAAATATAGGAAAAAAGTCCTAAATAATTTGAATCATGGAACGGATATAAACTTAATCCGTATATGGTATTTCCTTTTCCGTCGAAACAGTCTTTCAACCCTTTCTTGTCCCCTTTTACCGGAACATAACCGATGGGCTGTATCTGCTTGCTTTCGGCGGGTGTCAGCCGGATATCATTCTGCAGGGTGTAGACCGTCCGGCTTCCCTGGCTATGTCCGAATTCTTCCAGTCTGCGGTCTTTATAAGGATTCCCGTTGATCAGATGGGTGAAGGCCACCAGGTCCTCACCCGTATAGATGCCCGGTTCTTTTTCGGAGGGAGTCAGCCGGCAGATATATTGACGGTTCTGCTGATAGTCCCTTGGAGACAGGTCCGCTTCCTTGGTCTGGTTGTCGGAATAAGTCAGCCGGATGCGGATGCTCATCTGTGGAGCGGGAGGAATCAGGAAAGAATAGCTGCCCTCTTTGTTGCCTTCGAGCACATAGGTCCTGGGCTCTCCGGTGGCAAATTCCATCTTTCCGGAGTAAGGATCGATGGAGGAAATCTGTTGGGATGGAGTAATTGCAAGTTGTCTGAGGTTGCTTTTGAGCCCCTCTTTTACCTCTATGGTCAGCAGGGAGAACAGGTGCTTGAATTCCAGTGCGATATTTTCTTTATAGGCCACCTGCTGTCTGCAGTACAGAAAATCTTTCAGGAGACCGTCGGATTCATAAAAACCGTTCTGATTTTCCGGAAAAACGGGGTAATAGGATGAGAGATGCACCGGTTCCGGCGTGTGTTTCCATTCCAGTGTGTGCTGCCACCTTCCCTGGCGGAAGGTCAGTATGGCATTGTGGGCTTCGATGCCTCCGGTGGCAAACAGGGAGATCCGGCTTTCTTCCGGGAGCATTTGCAGCGAGAGGCTGCGCGAATGTTCTTCCTGAAAACCGTAGTAGGTATTTCCGGTAACGGTCAGTGACGACTGGGGTTCGTAGAGGTGTTCTGCAGTACATCCAAAACTGCAGATAATGGCTATCAATCCAATAATTTTTTTCATATGCATAAGGTCTTTTATTGGAATAACGCACGTTTCTCTCAGTGTATACCTTATCCGATGTATTTTTTTACTTACCGGATAAAAAAAGCGCTGCCCACCTTCACAGGTAGACAGCGAAAACTACAATACAAAATACAAATACAACTAAACGAGATATTTTAATTTATTATGATTAAACAATTCCTTGTGCCATCATGGCATGAGCTACCTTCATGAATCCGGCGATGTTGGCTCCCTTGACGTAGTTGATGTATCCGTCCGGTTCGGTTCCGTATTTGACGCACTGTTCATGAATGTTGTTCATAATCTGATGCAGTTTTTCATCGACTTCCTGGGCACTCCAGCTCAGATGCATGGCATTCTGGCTCATTTCAAGACCTGAGGTAGCTACTCCACCAGCGTTGACTGCCTTGCCCGGAGCATACATGATCTTATGTTCAAGGAAAGCGTCGATGGCTTCCGGCGTACATCCCATGTTGGAAATCTCGCCTACGCAGGTTACCTGGTTTTCAATCAGATGTTTGGCATCCTCTCCGTTCAATTCGTTCTGGGTAGCACATGGCAATGCGATGTCTACTTTTACTTCCCATGGACGGCGTCCTTCTACGAAAGTTGCTTCAGGATATTTTTCTGCATAAGGTGCTACGATATCGTTACCGGAAGCTCTCAGTTCCAGCATGTAGTCGATCTTTTCTCCGCTGATACCGTTCGGGTCATATACGTATCCGTCCGGTCCGGAGATGGTGACTACCTTGGCACCCAGTTGGGTAGCCTTTGTAGCAGCACCCCAAGCCACATTACCGAAGCCTGAAATGGCTACTGTCTTTCCCTTTATGTCAATGCCCTTCTTGTCGAGCATGTGTTTTACGAAATAAAGACCTCCGAATCCCGTAGCTTCCGGGCGGATCAGTGAACCTCCGAATTCCAGTCCCTTACCTGTGAAGGTACCTGTAAATTCGTGCGTCAGCTTTTTATACATACCAAACATGTATCCCACTTCGCGGCCGCCTACACCGATATCACCTGCCGGAACGTCCATATCCGGTCCTACATGACGCCACAGTTCCAGCATGAATGCCTGGCAGAAGCGCATGATTTCGGCATCGCTCTTTCCTCTGGGAGAGAAATCCGAACCGCCTTTTCCGCCACCCATAGGAAGGGTAGTCAGTGCGTTCTTGAAAGTCTGTTCAAATCCCAGGAATTTCAGAATGGACAAATTGACTGATGCATGGAAACGAATACCTCCCTTGTAAGGACCTATCGCATTGTTGAACTGTACACGATATCCCAGATTAACCTGTACCTTACCCTTGTCATCTACCCATGGAACACGGAACGTGATGATTCTGTCGGGCTCTACCAGACGTTCAATCAGTGATACTTTTTCAAATTCAGGATGCTGGTTATATACGTCTTCGATACAAAGCAATACTTCTCTTACGGCTTGTAAATACTCTGACTCACCCGGATGCTTGGCTTCCAGGGATGACATAATTTGGTTGATATTCATGACACGTTAATTTAAGGTCTGACAAAATGTTTCTTTTGTTACTGCAAAGTTATTCTTTTATCGGAGACTGCAAAATGTTTGGGGTATTTTTTCTCTGAGATTGTAATAAAATGTAGGCCGCCGGTTGCGGTACAATTGTACCTTGTGTTAAAAACATGAGGAGTTTTATTGGAAAAATCATCAGAATTTCCGTAATTTGTTAGAAAAATAAAAGCTTAAATCAGAAAGCAATGCTCAGTAAGTTAAAATTAAATCAGCTTTATTTCAAGGATACGCAGTTTGTGAACCTGATGACAAAGCGTATTTTCAATGTGCTTTTGGTTGCCAATCCTTATGATGCTTTCATGCTGGAGGACGATGGGCGTATCGATGAGAAGATTTTTATCGAATACATGAATTTGAGTCTGCGTTATCCTCCCCGTTTCACTCAGGTTTCCACTGAGGAAGATGCCTGGAAGCAGTTGGGCAATACCATGTTCGACCTGGTAATCTGTATGCCCGGATCGGATAACAGCGATACGTTTGACATTGCCCGTCAGATCAAGGAGAAGTACCCTCACATTCCGCTGGTAGTATTGACTCCGTTCTCACACGGTATCCGGGAGAGAATGGAAAACGAAGACCTGAGTATTTTTGAATATGTATTCTGCTGGCTGGGAAATACCGATCTGCTGGTTTCCATCATCAAACTGATTGAGGACAAGATGAACCTGGAACACGATATTAAAGAGGTGGGTGTACAGATGATCCTGCTGGTAGAGGATTCCATCCGTTTCTATTCGTCCGTCTTGCCCAATCTGTATAAGTTCGTGCTGCAGCAAAGTCAGGAGTTTGCCACCGAAGCCTTGAACGAACACCAGCGTACGCTCCGTATGCGCGGACGTCCGAAGATAGTACTGACACGCTCGTACGAAGAGGCGATGGAACTGTATGACAAGTACCAGAACAATACCCTGGGTATTATTTCCGATGCCCGTTATCCGCACGAAGGAGTGATCGATCCGCTGGCAGGTGTCAAGTTCCTGAACGAAGTGCGCCGCCGTGATCCTTTCATTCCGCTTATCCTGCAGTCGGCTGAAGAATCGAACCGGGCCTATGCCTTGAAGTGTAATGCGGAGTTCATCGACAAGAACTCGAAGAAAATGAATATTGACCTGCGGGAGGCTGTATCGGAGAAATTCGGTTTCGGGGATTTTATTTTCCGTAATCCGACCACTAAGGAAGAGGTACTTCGGGTGCACAACCTGAAGGAACTGCAGAATGTGATTTTCTCCATTCCTGCCGATTCCTTCCTGTATCACATCAGCCGCAATCACGTATCCCGCTGGTTGTATTCGCGTGCCATCTTCCCGGTGGCTGAGTTCCTGAAGCAGATTACCTGGGAGTCTTTGCAGGACATTGACGCGCACCGGAAAATTATCTTCGAGGCTATCGTAAAATACCGTAAGATGAAGAACCAGGGTGTCGTGGCTGTCTTCCAGCGCGACCGATTCGACCGTTACTCGCATTTTGCCCGCATCGGCGACGGCTCTCTGGGAGGAAAGGGCAGGGGACTGGCCTTTATTGATAATATGGTGAAGCGCCATGCCGAATTCGAAGAGTTCGAGAATGCCTCGGTAGTCATTCCGAAAACAGTGGTGCTCTGTACGGATATTTTCGATGAGTTTATGGATACCAACCAGCTGTATCAGCTGGCACTGAGCGATGCCGATGACGAGACGATTCTCCGGGCCTTCCTCAAGGCAAAGTTGCCTGACCGCCTGGTGGAAGATTTCTTTGCCTTCTTCGATGTGGTGAAGACACCGATTGCCATCCGTTCGTCCAGTCTGCTGGAGGATTCTCATTACCAGCCTTTCGCCGGAATCTATTCTACTTATATGATTCCTTATCTCGATGATAAGTATGAGATGCTGCGCATGTTGAGTGATGCCATCAAAGGTGTATATGCTTCGGTGTATTACAAGGACAGTAAGGCTTACATGCAGGCTACCAGCAATGTCATCGATCAGGAGAAAATGGCGGTAATCCTGCAGGAGGTGGTAGGAACGCAGTATGGAGACCGTTTTTATCCGTCCATATCCGGAGTGGCCCGCTCCATTAATTATTATCCCATCAATGATGAACTGGCCGAAGAAGGTACGGTGAGTCTGGCACTGGGACTGGGTAAGTACATTGTGGACGGAGGTCTTACGCTGCGGGTTTGTCCTTATCATCCGGACAAGGTGCTTCAGACCAGTGAGATGGAGATGGCTTTGCGTGAGACGCAGACCCGTTTCTATGCGCTGGACTTGAAGAATACGGGACAGAACTTCTCGTTGGATGACGGTTTCAACCTGTTGAAGCTTCCGGTAAAGGAGGCCGAGGCGGATGGATCGCTGAATTACATCGCTTCCACTTACGATCCGTATGACATGGTGATCCGTGACGGTATCTATCCGGGAGGCCGTAAGGTCATTACCTTTGCGAACATTCTGCAGCACGATGTCTTTCCGCTGGCCGAAATCCTGCGGCTGGCACAGAAGTACGGGCAGGGAGAGATGCGCCGTCCGGTGGAAATTGAATTTGCGGTCAATCTGAATGCGAAGGAGAAAAAGGGTACCTTCTATCTGCTTCAGATCCGTCCGATGGTGGATATGAAGGCCGATCTGCAGGAAGACTTGAATGAGATTCCCGAAGACCAGGTATTGCTGAAGAGTGTGAATGCTCTGGGACATGGGGTGATGGAGGATATCCAGGATGTGATTTATGTGAAGACCGAGGGATATTCCGCTTCCAACAATCAGCTGATTGCCTATGAAATAGAAAAACTGAACAGGCAGTTCCTGGATGAAGGAAAGCATTATGTATTGGTAGGACCGGGCCGATGGGGCAGCAGTGATACCTGGCTGGGCATTCCTGTCAAGTGGCCGAACATTTCGGCTGCAAGGGTAATCGTTGAGGCCGGACTGACCAATTATCGGGTTGACCCGAGTCAGGGAACGCACTTTTTCCAGAACCTGACTTCTTTCGGAGTTGGATATTTTACGATCAATGCGTATATGAACGACGGCATTTACAATCAGGAACTGCTGAATGCCATGCCGGCAGTGGAGGAAACCCGTTTCTTGCGCTGGGTACATTTTGATCGTCCGCTCACGGTTAAAATGGATGGAAAGAAAAAGTTGGGAGTAGTGGTGCCATAGCTTTCTTCCGACGTTTATTGACTATATCGACGGTCCCTCCTTCCGCAGTATTTCAGTAAAGGAATGCTGCAGAAGGAGGGACTTGTCTGTTTCAGAAGGGGAGGAGGAAAATGGGTGTCAACCATTGTTGCGGTATTCCAGCGGACTCATTCCCACATACCGTTTGAAGTATTTTCCGAAGAAAGACATGTTGGCAAAGTTCAGTGAGTCTGAAATTTCCTGGATGGACAGGGAGGTCGACTTCAACTGGGATTTGGCATCCATGATGACCATACGCGAAATGATTTCAATGCATGTGTTTCCCGTAACTTGCTTTACGGTAGTGCACAGATGGGCATGGGTGATGCCCAGTTTCTGGGCATACCAGGCTACGTTCCGGGTCTCGTTGTATTTTTGCATGACGAGCTGGGCAAAGTTCTTGCAGATCTGTTCACTCTTTGAGAGTACACACTTGGTATCCTGACGGGTCTTGTAGATGGCAGAGATACCGGCATGAATATTATTGTACAGGTACGGGGTAATCATTTTCCGTGCGTCTTCGTTGAAGAACTCATACAGCTTGATCAGGAAGCAGAAATATTCCTCCATCAGTTTGGCTCCTTCCGGTTTCAGACTGAATACGGGTCTTCCCAGGGTAATGAACAGGGTCTTTAAGACAGACAGGTCCAGATTGGCCTGCTCAATGTAGCTGGAAGAGAACCCTCCGAAATAAATCTTCAGGTTTCCCTCTACACTGTGTATCTGGAAAATGCTTCCGGGCATGAGGGTAACGAAATCATTCGCACGCACCGATATATGGTTCAGGTTGACTGAGGCTTCTATTTCTCCGTCCATGCAGAGCACGAAGATTTCAGACTTGAGTCGACAGGGGAAATTGGTGTACAGGCTAAGTAATTCTTTGTTGATACCTGTACCGATGAGCCATTCCTCGGGTAATTCTATCTTGGGAAGTTCTTTTTCCATACTATTATATTAACGTGTATTGATGATTGTTTCAAGAGTACAAATATAGTTTTTTTCTTTAGTTTCGCCCATGATTGCTTAATGTGATTTTAAAAAAAGAACTATTATTGTATGTAAATTAATCAGAAAAAACCTGGTTCTACATGATTTTCTAAAAGAAAAACAGTAGGATACTTTAAAAATAGGACAAAAATAAGACAAATAGACCTTGTGGAGGCTTAAAAATCGTCGTTACTTTGCAGCGAAATAATTATGAAATGCCGGAGGGACAGTGATTGTCGCACCGGTTTTTATTAACTAAACGTTTTATTTTAAGATGAAAAAGAATTTATTAGTGTATTTATTTGCTGCCTGCTGCACCGGATCGGTGTTTACTGCATGTAGCAGCGATGACGACAATGCCGCTGTCGTTTTTCCTATTGACCAGGAAATTGCCGGAAAGTATAAAGGTACTCTGGTGGTACAGGTAGATGGAACTCAGCTGGGGGGTCCTGTGGCACAGCAGATACAGATTGAAAAGGCAAGTGACAACTCCATTAATCTTTCCATGAAAGATTTCAGTTTCATGAATATTCCTGTAGGAGACGTGAATTTGAATAATTGTCAGTTGGTTGAGGCTGCCAATGGATATACCTTTACTGGAACTACAGCTATTGATGTAACAGGAATGCTGACTGCCGATGTAAATGCTTCAGGTGCCTTGGTTGGCGGTGCGATAAAAATTGTTATGGATATCAATGCAAAACTGGGTTCTACGGACCAGAAAGTGAATGTGGTGTACGAAGGTACTCGTCTTTCCGGAACAGAGAGCAGTGAGGCCAAGATCCTGAGTTTTACTTTTGACGCAGCCGATGGAGTAGTTGTTGAACAGCCTGTAATTGATGAGGAAAGCCATACAATTAAGTTTGTAGTAGCTGAAGATGTAACTCCTGAACAGTTGAGCGCCATGGTTCCGACCATTAAAATCTCAGAAAAGGCAACCGTAGAACCGGGTAACGGTGTGGCTCAGGATTTCTCCAATGGCAAGGTGGTAAAATATACGGTAATAGCTGAAGACGGTACGGCGGTCGTATACAGTGCCTCTGCACAGACTATGCTGAATTATGATTTTGAGAATTGGTCATATGATACTTCATTGTATCCGGAGGAAGACAAGATTCATATGGTAGAGGGCTGGGCATCCTGTAACAATGCAGTGGCACTGATTAAAAAGATGGGAGCTTTGGGAGGCATTCAATACGATGGAGAATATCCGGTACGTCCTTCATCAGATGCATATACAGGAAATTTTTCTGCCTTACTGGAAAGCGTAGATACCAAGGGAGGAACAATGATGGGGGCTAAGGTTCCTAAAGTAACAGCTGCTACTGTTTTCCTGGGTAGTTTTAATGCTTTTGCTGGAATGAAAGATCCGATGAAAACAACCAGTTTCGGTGTGATGTATACTCAGCAGCCGGACAGAGTGACCGGTTACTATAAATACACTCCGGGAAAGGAATTCTATAATGCAGCAGGTGAATTGCAGGAAGGCAAGACTGACGAATGCGCTCTTTCTGCTGTATTGTATGAGGTAGAAAGTGAAGAGGAAACCTTGGATGGTTCAAACATCTATACTTCTGAAAAGATTGTAGCTCAGGCTGTATTGAAAAACGGCAATGAGGTTACAGAATTCACTCCGTTTGAGTTGAAGCTGAATTACGTGAAAGAATACGATCCTTCGAAGAAGTACAAGTTGGCAGTTATCTTCTCTGCCAGTGCCGACGGTGCAGCCTACAATGCAGCCGTAGGTAGCAAACTGTTGATTGACGATGTAACAATTGTGAACCGTTAAAAGGAAGCAAAAATTAAAAAAACTCCCGTAAATCCAGGTTTTCCAATGGATTTGCGGGAGTTTTTTTGTAGATTCATTTCGGTTAGTTATTTCATTACTTCTGAAATGTTTTATTCTGAGATTTTTCTGTATCAAGTATGGAGACTGGGTACACTACTGATGAATTCTCTGACACAAAGAAAGGGACTTTCCTGTGGAGGCTTATATAAAGTCCGACCCGCGTAGCGAGGTCGTATAACCTCCCTGCGCGGGTCGGACAACCTCCGTACGGAAGTTGTATGACCTTCCTCCGCGGGTTTATGCAGCTGTATCGGACATTCAGACTTTATTCGCTGATGTGCGGATAAAGCCATGTATGTGTGGTTACCAGTTTTCGTTGGCCATTTTCCACATACCCAGAAAGGCCGCCCGGGTAATCTCTACCAGTTTGTTCCAGTTGAGTTTGTCGGATTCATCTCCCGGCAGGTGATAATCGCGGTGCCCGTCGGTATGATACCACATGATGGGAATGTCATGAAGCGCGAAGGTGGCATTGTCACTTCCTCCCGTCGGACGGTCCCACGCCCTGTAATCCGGTTCCAGTTGCAGGCGGTACTCCTGAATGTCCTTTTTCAGCCATTCTCCGAATACCGGCTGACCGGCCGTATAGAAATAGACCACGTGCAGCGGACGGTTTTCGTCGTTGTTCCTTCCAATCATGTCAAAATTCAGATAGCCCTTAATCTTTTTCATGTCCGCGAAGGTCTGGGCGAAATACTTCGACCCCAGCAGTCCTTTCTCCTCACCGTCCCAGAAGGCAAAGATGATGGTCCGTTCAGGCTGGGTACCGGAAGTAAGAAAACCTCTCAGAATCTGCAGTACGGCCGAAACTCCGGAAGCATTGTCGTCGGCTCCGTTGTAGATACGGTCGCCTGCCAGCATCGGGTCAATGCCCAGGTGGTCATAATGTGCCCCGATCACGACATACTCCTCTTTCTTTTTCCCTTCTATCTGGCACAGGATGTTCCGCATGGCGTATTTCTGATATACTCCCTGTTCCTTGATCTGCCGGATGGAATCCGGATGCACCTGCAGCCTTCCTTTTCGCTGCCGTTCCACCCGGTAGGCCTCGAACGGCTGGAAATAATCCTTGTACAGAGGTTGCACCTTCCATAACTTCAGCAGCGAAGCAAGGTAGTTGCCCGCTATCCGTCCCCCTTCTGTTCCAGCCTCTCTGCCCTGCAGTTCGTCACTGGCAAGAAATTCCACAAAAGCCTGTGCGCTTTCGCGGTTGATGCTTCCCAATCCTTTTTCCAATGGAGAAGGAACTGCCTGTCTGGGACTTTTGGCAAACACTCCCAGGGAGGTTTGCAGCGCCAGCAGGCACAATACGATACATAGTTTTTTCATCAGTCAGTTTTTTAGTGTGTATTCCGCATCAATATCCGGAACGGTATTTCCCTTCTTCCTTATCCTCCAGGATATTCAGGTAAGAAGCATAGCGCGATTCGCTGATGTAGTGATTCTCCACCGCCTCACGTACCGCACATCCCGGTTCATGCCGGTGCGTACAGTTGCCATACTTGCAGTTGGCCGAGAACTCGAAGATTTCCTTGAAATAATGGCCTACCTCCTCGTCTTCCATGTCGAAGGTCCCGAAACCCTTGATGCCCGGAGTATCAATGATATAACCCTCACCCTCTACTGGAAACATTTCCGAGAAGGTAGTGGTGTGCATCCCTTTGTTGTGAGCCGCCGAGATAGCTCCCGTCTTGACATTCAAATCCGGAAGAATCGCATTGATCAGGGTCGATTTGCCCACGCCCGAATGGCCGGAGAAAAGTGTCACCTTTCCCTGCAGGTCTCTTTTGATTTCCTCTACTCCCGTTTCATTCAAAGCCGAAATCCGGTAGCAGGGATAACCGATGTGCGTATAGAGGTTCACCAGCGCATCCAAGTAACGCTGTTCCTCTTCGGAATAAAGGTCGGTCTTGTTGAAAATCAGTCGTACCGGTACCCGGTAAGCCTCGGCCGAAGCCAGAAAACGGTCGATGAAAGTGGTAGAAGTTTCCGGATAATTTACCGTGACCACCAGCATGCACTGGTCCAGGTTTGCCGCAATGATGTGCGACTGTTTCGACAGGTTCGAAGAACGCCGGATGATGTAGTTCTTGCGGTCTTCAATCTCTGTGATAAACGCAGTACCCTCTGTGTTGACTGCAATCTGAACCCAGTCTCCCACCGCAATGGGATTGGTACTCCGTATTCCCTTCAGGCGGAAATTGCCCTTGATTTTGCATTCTATCTGCTTGCCGTCGTTGGTCTTTACCAGATACCAACTTCCTGTATTCTTAATTACTAGCCCTTTTTCCAAGATCTGATATAAACGATAAAGTTGATAATAATAAAAAATGAGGAGTAAAGCAAGGACAGACTCCTTGCTTGCTCCTCATTCGTCTGTTTATTGAAATTACACAGTCATGATTTCCTTGTCCTTGGCAGCCAGCATATCGTCAATCTGCTTGATATACTTGTCATGCACTTTCTGCAACTTGGCTTCCGAGTTCTTCTGTTCGTCTTCCGGCATACCGTCCTTCACTGCCTTTTTCAGGGCATCGATGGCGTCGCGGCGTGCGTTACGTACGCTGACCTTTGCGGTTTCACCTTCGCTCTTGCACTGCTTGGCCAGCTGCTTACGGCGTTCCTCTGTCAACGGTGGAATACCGATGCGGATGATTTCGCCGTTGTTTTCGGGCATGATACCCAGTTCAGAGTCGATGATTGCCTTTTCGATAGGGCGGAACATGCTTTTGTCCCAAGGCTTGATGGCGATGCTGCGCGCGTCGGGAGTAGTGACAGCCGCTACGTTGTTGATGGGTACCATGCTTCCGTAAGAGTCTACACGAATACCATCCAGCAAGCGTACGTCAGCCTTTCCGGCACGGATGTGTGCCAGTGCATCATCCAGGTACATGATTGCCATATCCATTTTTTCTTCAGCTTCGCTGAGAATAGTCTTTGAATCTGCCATATATTTTTATTGTTTTTAAGTTTATCAATGTGCTGACAAATGTTTATGCGAACAAAAATATATTATTTTTTACTTTTCTGCAATAGTTGGCAGAGAATTGTCGGTGTTTTACTGGATACCGGGGTTGGCATCGATTTCCGATTGCGGAATGGGCAGTGCCACACGCGGATCGGTATGTACAATGACATTGGATTTGTGCTGGCTGAGGTCATGATGCCATCCGCCCTTGCGTTCGATAGGTGTCTGTGTCCTTAAATAATCGAAATAGATCAGTCCCTCCCCGACCAGTTCCTTGCGTCTCTCCTTCAGGATGCGTGCTACGCTGAAATCTCCTGGGGTTACTTGTTGTCCGGCATTGGTCGTACGCAAGGCAATCAGCTGGTTCAGGTATTGCAGTCCTTTGTCCTTGGCGGCTCCTCCTTCCTTCAGTCCGGCTTCAGCGGCATTCAGGTAGACTTCTGCCAGGCGGATGATGCAGATGTCATTGTTCTTTACATCTCCGTTCTTGCCGGGGAACTTGGTCAGGAAGACCGGCTGGTTCTGGGCACTTTCGGGTAGTCCTTCGTCGGGGTTGGTCTTGGATTTCTCCAGCAGACAGCGCCGGACATCCTCGCTGTCTTCGTTCATCAGCTGCACGTAATCCTGGGTCAGTATCAGGTTGTTCCATCCGTCCTTATCCGTCCGGTTTTCATAGACTGAAGGAGCTCCTTCGCCACCGGTACCTCCTCCCCATTCCGAAGGTTCACTGGTATCAATGTACAACTCGAAAATCGATTCAGCCTGAAAATCCTTTCCCCATACCTCCGGATATTCCTCCCGGGTATACAGGTGGTACAGTCCTCCGTTGTTTTCTATCACATCGGTGGCACACAGGTAGGCATTCTTGTAATCACCTTTGTTCAGGTAGATTCGTGACAGCAATGCCTGCACGCCCCAATAGTTGAAATGGCCGTCTTTTTTCTCTTTCCCGATACCCAGCGAGAGGGCAGTTGTCAAATCAGAGATGACCTGGTCGTAGCATTCGGCCACTGTATTTCTTTCGGGCTGATAGTCGGGCTGTTCCGGCTTCAGTACGATGGGTACCCCGAGTGAGGTTCCGTTGTCGTTGGTATAAGGCATGCCGAACATGCGGGTCAGGCTGAACAAGGCCAGTGCCCTCAGTGACAGGGCCTCCGCTTTCATCTGGTTGAGTGCCTGCGTATCTCCCGACTCAATCTCGTGGTTGTCAATCCGCTGAATCAGGTTGTTGGCCTGACGGATAACCAGATACGGGCGGTTCCAGGGAAGGGTGACATTGAAATTGTCGGTAGCCTGCACATAAAACATATAATAAGGTACCACCCGGGTTTTTCCCGTAATACGGGCCTGTACGTCCGTTCCGCGGCAGTCGCCATAATACCAGTAATTGTCTCCGTAATAACTGTGCTGTGAGGTTTCCCGGTAAATGCCGTTCAAGGCGAACTGGGCATCTTCCAGGGTCTTGATTTCGTCACTGGGTACAGAGGTAGCAGGGGAGAGATTCAGCCAGTCGGCCGAACAGGAGCCGAAAGTGATGCAGGCCCCTGAAAATAAGGATATAAGTAAATATCTGAGTTTCATTTGATTCGTTTTTTTTAGTTAAAAGGTAAGTTGTACACCAAAACTGAATGTCCGCATGGCAGGAGATTCACACCATACTTCGCCATTGACCGGAGTCTCCGGATCGTACTGTTTCCATTTGGCCCAGGTGAGCAGGTTGCTTCCCGAAAAATAAATCCGGGCATTCTCAATCATCGCCTTGTTGACCCACTGCTGCGGCAGGGTAAATCCGAGCGTCAGGTTTTTCAGACGAAGGTGGTCGGTACTGTGTACGTAGCGCGAACTGTTCACCGCCTTTGCCTTGTCGGCATAGCTGAAACGGGGAATATCGGTCTGGTCGCCAGGCTCCTGCCATCGGTCTATCATGTAAATCGGCAGGTTCAGCCGGTTGGTATAAATATTTTCTCCGCCATTTTCCAGCGTCGTACCCAGTTTGTCGAAGGAATATCCTCCAAGTGAGTAAGTCAGGGTAAAACTCAGGTCAATCCACTTGTAACTCAACAGGTTGGTAAGTCCTCCCGAAACCGTCGGAGTAGCCGATTTATAAGCCACACTGGTAGCCTTGTCGGGGTCGGTGGTCAGTGAACGGTCGGTCGATCCGTCTTCCTGTGGAGTATTCATGTAATACTCAGCCAGTCCGGTCTGCGGATTGACACCTGCAAACTCTTTCACATAGAACGTATGATAAGGCAGTCCCACCTTATGAATGAACCAGGTACCTTCAATGCTTTGTTCCAGCTGACCGTTCAGCGAGACGATTTTGTTGGCATTGTGGCTTAAATTGAACACCGTTGTCCAGTTGAAGTCATTGGAAGCAAAATTCAGGGTGCGCAGTTCCACTTCCACTCCCTTGTTGTTCAGCTGTCCCACATTGGCCAGGTAATTCGTAAATCCGGTAGTGGCACTGATGGGCAGGTTATACAGCAAATCCTTCGTATCCCGGTTGTAATACTCTACGGTCAGGAAAATCCGGTTGATGAAAGACAGGTCAACCCCGATGTTCAGGTTGTAGTTCTTCTCCCATCCCAGGTTCGGATTAGGCTGGGATGACTCATAGGAACCGGAATTTCCCATATAGTTCTGTCCGAAGCTGTACAGTCCCATATATCCGTACAGAGATCCCGGCTGGTTACCGTTGACACCGTACGATGCCCGCACTTTCAAATCGCTCAGGACATGCTTGGCGGGTTGCATGAACGCTTCGTTGGTGATGTGCCACATACCCGATACCGACCAGAAGTTGCCCCAGCGGTTGTCGGGAGACAGGCGTGAACTGCCGTCACGGCGGAAACTGCCGGCAAGGTAATACCGGTCGTCGTAATTATAGTTCAGTCGCGAGATATACGACAGCATCCGGTAAGCCTGAGGAGAAGAGACAAACGAATTCAGGATGGCGGCATTGTCCGGTTCCGTCAGTTGTCCGGAAGGCAATTTCGACTTTTCACCTACCGCCTTGTCGGTCTGGTAACTCTCGGCTTCATAAGCCCCCAGCACGTCTAGATGATGTTTCTGCGCAAACGTATGTACCCAGTTCAAGGAGGTCGATGAAATCAGTTTCCCGTATTCAATAAAACCTTTTGACGTCTGGGCATTGGTTCCAGTCTTGATTCCCGAAGCACTGAGGGGATTCAGGTAACGGGAATCTTTCTGGATAGTATAATCGTAACTCAGCGTTTCTTTCAGAATCAGCCCCTTCAGCGGTTCAACCGATGCATAACCGGTAGAGAACATGCGGGTCATCCGGGTACGGTTATAGTCGGTCAGCATGTCACGGAGCGGATTCAGCGAACTGCCTGCGTAGGCTCCGACATAATTTCCGTCCTGGTCTCTCACCGTCATCGACGGATTCATGGTAGACGCGATACACAAATAAGGGTTGATGGCCGAACCACGCTCTTCGTTCATTTCCTGATTCATCTGGGTAAACATCATGTTGGCACCTACTTCACCCATCTTGCCGATTTTCTGTGTCATGTTCAGACGGGCAGAATAACGGTCGAGGGAGGAGTTGAGGGCCAGACCTTCCTGGCGGTTGTAACCCAGTGAGGCATAGAATGTCGTTTTTTCGCTTCCTCCGGAGACAGATGCCTCGTAGTTCTGCTGACGGGCCGTACGGAGCAGTTCCTTACGCCAGTCGGTATATCCCATTTCGGGCATGTAGGCATATTTTCCGATGTGGGTGTCGGCATAGGCTGTCGGATTGGCCTCTCCCTCGTCGATGGCCCCGTTGACGAGTCCTTCGTACAGAAGTTCGTACCGCTGGTCGCCGTTCAGAGTAGGACGGAAGTTGACAGCGGCATCGGAGAAACCTCCCGATACATCTACGGTCACCCTTGCTTTGCCGGCCTTACCTTTCTTGGTGGTAATCAGGATGACGCCGTTGGCGGCACGCGAACCGTAGAGGGAAGCGGCTGCCGCATCTTTTATGACTGTAATGTTTTCGATATCAGAAGGGTTGAGGGTACTCATGATGTTGGTCTTCGAGTTGTTCATGTAGGCAGCGTCCGTGTTGCTTCCCGAACCCAGGCTTCCCGAACTGACCGGTACGTCGTCGATGACAAACAATGGCTCCTGTGAGGCATTGAAAGATCCCATACCGCGGATACGGATATTCTGGTTGGCTCCGGGCTGTCCGGAACTGCTGGTAATGTTGACACCGGTGGTGAGTCCCTGCAATTTCTGTTCTACGCTGACTACCGGGATGTTTTTCATCATGTCGCCCTTCAGCGTGTTGGCCGAACCGGTAAACGATGACTTGGTAAAGTTTCCGTATCCGGTGACCACTACTTCGTCGAGGTTCAGGCTTTCCGGTTCCAGTACGATGTTCAGCTGGCTTTTGTGGGGGACTTTGATAAACTGGGTTTTCATGCCCAGATAGGCAATTACCAGAATGCGGTCGTCGGGACCTACTTCGAGGGTGTATTTTCCGTCGATGTCGGTGACTACTCCGTGTGCTTCATTTCCCTTGACCGAGACGGTGGCTCCGATGAGCGGTTCCTGATTCTCGGACGAAAGGATGACTCCACTGATAGTCCGCTGTTGTGCGAAGGCGGGGGTGGAGAGGATGAGTGAGACTAATAAAACTACAAAACCAATCTTTTTCATTACTTTTAAAAAATCTAATAAACGCTATAATCAACGCACTCTGATACTCAAAAAGTAAGCCAGAAGGGATTTTTGTCCGGTTCGGCTGTAAAAAACAGTGATTCAATGTGAAATAGTACTGTTTCGGCCGGAAATCGGTGAGAAGGGTGTGGAATTATTCCTCTTGCTGTGTGGATTATTTCTACAGCATGCTGACAATCTGCGGGCGGTAAAAATCGAATTCAACCTCTAAAAAAAACAGGAAAGTCGGTTGTTTTATAGAAAAATGTTATTATATTTGCCATCACTAAATCAATATTAAATGAACCGATTGTATATCCATATCATTATGACGGGATTGGGGCGCATGATGGCGTGTTTCCTGTTGGCCGGGATGACCCCTCTGGGGTGGGCATGATATATATCGGTGTTTCTATGTGATACACGCTTGCGTATGCAAGTATTTTTTTTCTTCTGAGAATAATCTATTTTTTTCAATTAATCTGGGCTTTTGCCGGTGGAAGGGTATTCCCGGTAGAGGTCAGTATATCCTATATTTATTACATGAAAGTCTTAAAATTCGGTGGAACATCAGTAGGATCTGTCAACAGTATGTTGAGTGTGAAAAAAATTATCGAGTCTGTTGACGATAATGTCATTGTAGTGGTGTCAGCTTTGGGGGGAATCACGGATAAGTTGATCAGAACTTCGTGCATGGCTGCTGCAGGCGATTCGGAATATGAAAAGGAAATGAAATCGATTGTGAATCGTCATATAGAAATGGTGTATACTGTGATTCCGGCCGGGCAGAAACGTGAATTGCTGCTGGATTGCGTCAATGAGCTCCTCAGTGAACTGAGGGATATCTTTCAGGGTATTTTCCTGATACGTGATCTTTCGCCCAAGACGTCTGCCGCCATTGTCAGCTATGGGGAGAGACTTTCATCCATTATCGTGGCGACACTGATAGAGGGAGCACAGTGGTACGATTCGCGTACGTTTATCAAGACGGAGAAAAAGCATAACAAACATATTCTGGACTCGGAACTGACCACACGACTGGTGTTGGAGACCTTCCGTGACTTGCCTAAGGTGGCTCTGGTGCCGGGATTCATTTCTACCGACAAGAATACCGGAGAGGTGACGAACCTGGGACGGGGCGGATCGGATTATACGGCTTCTGTCATTGCGGCCGCTCTGGATGCGGATGTGCTGGAGATATGGACGGATGTCGATGGTTTCATGACGGCCGACCCGAAAGTCATCAGTACGGCTTATCCGATCAAGGAACTGAGTTATGTGGAGGCAATGGAACTGTGCAACTTCGGTGCAAAGGTGGTGTATCCGCCTACCATTTATCCGGTTTGCCACAAGAACATTCCGATTCTGATCAAGAATACGTTCAATCCGGAGGCTCCGGGAACCATCATCAAGCAGGATGCGGATCATTCTTCGAAGGCCATCAAGGGAATTTCTTCAATCAATGACACCAGCCTGATTACCATGACGGGACTGGGAATGGTAGGAGTAATCGGGGTGAACCACCGGATATTCAAGACCCTGGCAGAGAACGGCATCAGTGTGTTCCTGGTGTCTCAGGCTTCTTCGGAGAATTCGACTTCCATCGGGGTGCGCAACGAGGATGCGGCGCTGGCATGCGAGGTGTTGAACCAGGAATTTGCCAAGGAGATTGAAATGGGAGAAATCAGTCCGATGATGGCTGAGTGCGGACTGGCTACCGTGGCAATCGTAGGGGAGAACATGAAGCATACTCCCGGGATTGCAGGGAAGTTGTTCGGTACGCTGGGACGGAATGGGATCAATGTGATTGCCTGTGCCCAGGGGGCTTCGGAAACCAATATTTCTTTCGTGGTGGAAAGGGGTTCGCTGCGCAAGACGCTGAATGTCATCCATGACTCGTTCTTCCTTTCGGAATATCAGGTATTGAACCTGTTTATTTGCGGTATCGGTACGGTAGGTCACAGTCTGATAGAGCAGTTGAGCGGACAGCAGGAACGTCTGAAGCAGGAAAGGGGTCTGATGCTGAGAGTGGTGGGTATCGCCAACGGACATCAGGCACTGTTCGACAGAAAGGGCATCTGCCTGGATAATTATCGCCGGGAACTGGATGAAAAGGGAATTCCTTCTTCGCCACAGGTGCTGCACGATGAGATCATCGGTATGAATATCTTCAACTCGGTGTTTGTGGACTGTACGGCCAGTGCGGATATTGCCGGACTCTACAAGGAGTTCCTGGCGCACAACACTTCGGTGGTGGCTGCCAATAAGATTGCAGCTTCTTCGGAATATGAGAAATATGCGGAACTGAAGCGGATTGCCCGTCACCGGGGAGTGAAATTCCTGTTCGAAACGAATGTGGGAGCCGGACTGCCGGTCATCAATACCATTAATGACTTGATTAACAGTGGTGACCATATCCTGAAGATAGAGGCTGTGGTGAGCGGTACACTGAATTATATATTCAATACGCTGAGTGCGGAAGTGCCTTTGAGCGAGACTATCCGGAAGGCGAAGGAGGAAGGATATTCGGAACCGGATCCGCGTATCGACCTGAGTGGAAAGGATGTCATCCGCAAACTGGTGATTCTGGCACGTGAGGCCGGTTATCGCCTGGAGCAGGAAGAGGTGGAAAAGCATCTGTTTATCCCGGAAGAGCTGTTTGAGGGGACGCTGGAGGACTTCTGGAAGAAAGTGCCGATGCTGGATGCCGGATTTGAATCCAGACGGAAGGTGCTCGAACAGCATCATATGCGCTGGAGATTTGTGGCCCGACTGGAAAACGGAAAGGGTACGGTGTCACTGGAAGAGGTGGACAGCCGTCATCCGTTCTATAACCTGGAGGGTAGCAACAACATTATTTTGCTGACAACTGAACGATATAATGAATACCCGATGCTCATACAGGGCTATGGTGCCGGTGCCGGGGTAACGGCTGCCGGTGTCTTTGCGGACATTATGAGCATCGCCAATATTTAAGCTTATGAAGCACATCATCATTTTGGGTGACGGAATGGCGGACTGGGCTGTTCCGGCACTGGGCAACAAGACTTTGTTGCAGCAGGCAGATACTCCGTATATGGACTTGCTGGCCCGGAAAGGACGGACGGGAAGATTGTGTACGGTAGCCGACGGGTTCCATCCGGGAAGTGAGGTGGCCAATATGTCGGTCATGGGATACGATTTGCCGAAGGTGTATGAGGGGCGCGGCGTGCTGGAGGCTGCCAGTATCGGCGTAGACCTGGAACCGGGGGATATGGCAATGCGTTGTAACCTGATTTGTGTAGAGGGGAATTTGCTGAAGAATCACTCTGCCGGACATATCTCGACCGGGGAAGCAGATGTGCTGATTCGTTTTCTGAATGAAAAACTGGCTACGGACCGCATCCGTTTCTATACCGGAGTGCAGTACCGGCATCTGCTGGTCATCAAGGGGGGAGACAAACGGGTGGCCTGTGTGCCTCCGCATGATGTGCCCTTGCAGCCTTTTGCCCCTCATCTGGTGAAGGCGGAATGTGCGGAAGCTCAGTGTACGGCCGACCTGCTGAATGCACTGATCCTGAAATCGCAGGAGTTACTGTCGACGCATCCGCTGAACCTGGAGCGTAAGGCGAAGGGTAAGGATATGGCCAACAGTATCTGGCCGTGGAGTCCCGGCTATCGTCCGCATATGGAGTGGCTCTCGCAGAAATATCCGGCCATCCGGAAGGGGGCGGTCATTACGGCTGTCGACCTGATCCGTGGAATCGGAAAATATGCGGGACTGGAGTGTATTGATGTGGAAGGGGCTACCGGACTGTACAATACCAATTACGAAGGTAAGGCAGAGGCGGCGATTGAGGCGCTCCGCACCAATGATTTTGTGTATCTGCACGTGGAGGCCAGCGATGAGGCCGGTCATGAGGGAGATGTGGAACTGAAACTGAAGACCATCGAATATCTGGACAGCCGCATTGTCAAGCCGGTTTACGAGGCGGTGAAAGACTGGGAGGAACCGGTGGCAATTGCTGTATTGCCCGACCATCCTACTCCGTGTGAACTGCGTACGCATACTGCCGAGCCGGTACCGTTCCTGATTTATTATCCGGGAATTGAGCCCGACAGTGTACAGACCTACGATGAAGTGGCCTGCTGCCAAGGCAGTTACGGACTGATGGAACGGGATGAGTTTATGAATGAGTTTATGAAATAACCGCAGGCCGGTTCCGGCCTGTATCAAGCAAGAGGGATTATGAAATATTACAGTACCAATCGACAAGCACCCGATGCCACGCTGGAAGAGGCAGTGGTGCGCGGACTGGCGGGTGACAAGGGACTTTATATGCCCCGGTCAATCAAGCCGCTTCCTGCTTCTTTTTACGAGCATATAGAGCAACTGTCTTTTCAGGAAATTGCTTATCAGGTAGCTGAGGCTTTCTTCGGTGAGGATGTACCGGCCGAGACCCTGAAGCAGATTGTGTATGATACATTGAGTTTTGATGTGCCTGCGGTGCAGGTGAAAGATCACATTTATTCCCTGGAACTGTTCCACGGACCGACGCTTGCCTTTAAGGATGTGGGAGGACGGTTCATGGCCCGCCTGCTCGGATACTTTATCCGTAAGGAAGGAAAGAAACAGGTGAATGTGCTGGTGGCTACTTCCGGAGATACGGGAAGTGCCGTAGCCAACGGTTTTCTCGGGGTAGAGGGCATTCATGTATTTGTGCTTTATCCAAAGGGAAAGGTGAGTGAGATCCAGGAAAAGCAGTTTACTACCCTGGGCAAGAATATCACGGCCATCGAGGTGGACGGCACCTTTGATGACTGCCAGGCGCTGGTGAAGAGTGCTTTTATGGATAAGGAACTGAACGAACACATGTTGCTGACTTCGGCCAATTCCATTAATGTAGCCCGTTTCCTGCCGCAGGCGTTTTATTATTTTTATGCCTATGCGCAGATGAAAAAACTGGGTAAGGCTGACCGTCTGGTCATCTGTGTGCCCAGCGGCAATTTCGGAAATATCACGGCTGGCTTGTTCGGCAAACGGATGGGATTGCCCGTGGAGCGCTTCATTGCTGCCAACAACCGGAATGATATTTTCTATCAGTACCTGAAGACCGGCAAATACAGTCCGCGTCCTTCGGTGGCTACCATTGCGAATGCGATGGATGTAGGCGATCCGAGTAATTTTGCACGCATTCTTGACCTGTATGCCGGCAGTCATGAGGCGATTGCGGCGGAAATCAGTGGGGAAACCTATACGGATGAGGAAATCCGCCAGACGGTGCAGCAGACGTATGAGGAAACGGGATATCTGCTGGATCCTCATGGTGCGTGCGGATATCGGGCATTGGCAGAGAACCTGCAGCCGGGAGAAACGGGTGTATTCCTGGAAACGGCTCATCCGGCGAAATTCCTGCAGACCGTGGAAAGCATCATCGGTAAGGAGGTGAAGATACCGGAGAAACTTCAGGCCTTCATGAGAGGGGAGAAGCAGAGTGTACCGATGTCGAAGGAGTTTGCAGACTTCAAGGAGTATCTGCTGAATTATTAAGCAGAATACTGACAAATATGGGATATAAGAGAAACGGAAGGGGAAAAGCTTCCGTTTCATTCTTGTCAATAATGGCGACAGCCTGTCATTGGAGCGATACGCTTCAGCGGCAGGCTGTCTGTTTGTTGATAATATGTATATAAGACATGAACGAGATTCCTCCGGATGGAGACCATCCGGGAAATCTCATGATAGATAGAGAGGTCTATTCGGTTAAGATTTGTTCGTAGTATTTTCTGACCTTTTCCCAGGAATAATACGGATAGGTATCCGTTTCGACCGGAATGCGGGCTTCTTTTTCGTTCAGCAGGAATTTCACCAGAATGTCTTTGTCGGAATCTTTCTTTTTGTAGAAGATTATCTGGATGTTTCCTGCCATGGGAACAATCTTATAGTCGGACCAGACTTTGTAGACTTCTTCCGGCTGGCTGACCGCTACGTTGCAGTCGTTCAGGCGGAGTATGGCTGCCAGTGGAATCACGTTGCCGTCGTGTCCGAAACGGAGCGTAGAAGCGATGGACGGATCCTTGATGGCTTCGTCTGCACTGTCGAGGATGTTTTTCAACAAGGATTTTGCATTGGCTACCACGATGCCTTTGCCGTCTGCATGGTTGGCATTACCCACGTAAAAACGGTAGTTGATGCACTGCCACAGGTCGAACAGTTCTTCCTTTTCGAACAAATCATAGAAGGATACCTGTGTCTCCACGTCCTGCATACCGCTGGTAATCCAGTACAGGCCCCACATCAGGTTGTGCGGGTTGACCTGCTTGCGGATGAACTCGGCACTGCTGAACAGGCTGTGAGTCAGACGTTCGGGCTTGGTATGTTCTTTTTCAAACTTCCGGTATTCTTCGGCCCAGGGACCGGTCTGGTCGGAAGTAAATCTGTTCGATTCATCGGTATGGAAGTTCAGGTAGTCCATGTATTTGGGACTTGCCTCGTACGAGATGGACAGTTTGGGATTCAGCTCTTTCAGCTTGTCGCCAAATGCCGCCATGCTCATTGCACAGCGCAATACAATGGTAGACCGTGCCGAAATCTTCCGGTTATCGGTAAATACTTCCGGATAAGAGAGGAACATTCTTTCGGCAATGCCTTGATGCTGGCGTACGCCTAACGGAGTCAGGTCGCTTCCGCGTCCTTCCACTTCTTTCCACAACAGCTGCAGTCTCTTCAGTACGTCTTCGCCCAAAGCAGTCAGTGCCTGTTGTTCCTTTCCTTTCTCAAACAAATCGATGATCCATTTGTAGTCGGCATCCGCAATCAGGTATCTCGAACCGTGACGTCCGTAATGACTGATGTAAAAAGGCTTATACCCTTTAGGGGCCTTTGTCTGAGCCTGTATCTCGGATACAGGATACGCATAATATACTCCCGCAGTCTTACGGATATCATCAAACATTTCCTGCCGGGTAGTCTGTCCGGAGAGGGGCAGACCGGCCAGCAGCATGAGGGCTGTGATAAAATAATTTCTAGATTTCATAGCAGTTAATATCCTTTATTTTGGATGAGGGTAGGATTGTTGACCATTTCACTTTCCGGAATCGGGAAAAGGACGTATTTATCGTCTACATCTCCTCCGGTACGTATTCCGTCCTTCCAGTCCCAGTTGTGGTTCTTGGTATATTTTCCAAAGCGGATCAGGTCGGTTCTTCTGACAAGCTCACTGGCCAGTTCGCGCTGGCGTTCAGCAAGGATGAAGTCCAGGTTGAGTTCAGATTCCTGAATTCTTCCGGATACATCCGAGCGTATGCCTGCCTGTGCATAGTTGTCCGACATATAGGCACGTTCACGGATTTCGTTGACATAACCCAGGGCTGCACCCTGTGGGGCATTGGCTCCGCGGAGAATGGCTTCAGCAGCCATCAGGTAAGCGTCTCCGGTACGGAACAGCGGGAAATCGATGGAAGTATAGGTATCTCCGGCTGCACAGAGCTGGTCGTCCTTGGTGACGTTTCTCCATTTGATGTATCCGTATCCGCGGGTAAAGGTACTGGTCATTGCCATGTTTTCATCCCAGGTTTCTTTTACCTGTCCCGGAAGTGCTGTCATGAACTGTGCCCGTTTGTCTTTTTTCTGGTTGCCCCATGTATCTTCTGTGTCAAACATGACATCGTCGGCATCGAAGGCATCTACCAGAGTGGTCTTTGCACGGACGTTGCCCCATCCTCTTGAACCGACACCGGTCTGGTAAAGTTCATCCATCGGACCGTTGACAAAGGCTTTTACGAAGAAGTTGGTACCTGCTGAACTCTGTGCATACTGTCCGTCCTGTACCAGCGGCCATATGATTTCGCTGCAGGTTTCGTTGTCGGCAAGGAAAATCTGGCGGTAGTCGCGAGCAAGCGGATAATGTCCGTCGTCGATGACCTTCTTGGCATACTCATAAGCTTCCTGATACTTGCTTTCACCGGTCCAAACCTCTGCGTTCAGGTACATACGTGCCCGGAGGAACCAGTTGGCTACACGGTCTACTCTTCCGTATTCATTTTCTCCCGGAGCCACCATGTCGTTTTCAATCTCCTGGAGTTCAGTAAGTGCGAAATTGAAGATGTCTTTTCTGCTCCACTGTGCCGGAATATCCTTTACACCGGTATATTCATCGATGTAAGGAACCGAGCCGAACAGGTCGCACAGCATGGAATAACAGTAAGCACGGATGAAGCGGGCTTCTGCACGGTAATGCAGGTAATCGTCTTTCAGAGCATCCCAGACACCTCTTTCCTGCAGTTTGCTTTCGGTGCATTCACGCAGGATTTCGTTGGTATAGGCAATGGTCATGTACAGACGCTGGTAGGTCCAGGTAATGACAGAAGCGTTTGCCGCATCCCATTGCAGGTTCAGACATTGTCTCAATCCGTTGGAAGTAGAAGGCATCAGGAAGTTGTCGGTATTCTGTTCTTCCAGATAGAACAGCAGACGTACGTATCCGGAATATCCTTCATTGGCACCTTCAAGGTCACCGTCACCTCCGTCTCCACCCTGCTGTCCGGTCTGGATCAGTGAGGCATAACACTTGGCCAATACACCGGTATAGCCTTCTGGGGTACTGTATACTTTTTCGGTCACCAGCTGATTTTCATCCAGCGGCATTGTATTCAGATCACCGAAACAAGAGGATAATGTCAATCCTAAAAATAACGATAAACTGTATAGTAATTTTTTCATGATCTTAATCGTTTTTGAGTTAGAAAGTCAGGTTTGCACTAAATGAATAAGTTCTGGGTCGCGGATATACTTCCCGGTCGATACCGCTGTAGATTTCAGGGTCAAGTCCGGAATATCCAGTAATGACAGCCACGTTCTGCACACCGAAGGTCAACCGCAATGAACTGCTTGTCTTCCAGAGTTTTTCGAAGGTATATCCCAGTGAGATATTGTCGATACGGAAGAAAGAAGCATTTTCCAGGTAGTAGTCTGAATAAAGCTGCTGTGTCTGGAAACCGGTATCACGTGTCACCTTCAGAATGTTGGAGTAGCTTCCCTGGTCGCTGTATACCGACTGCAGATACTGGTCGGCGGCCACATAGTTATAGATATAGTTGCCGAAAGAACCGTGTCCGCTGATTGCAAAATCCCAGTTCTTGTAGCTTACCTGCGTATTGAATCCGAGGTAAGAAGTCGGCAGGGCACTCTTGTCGGTTGCATATCGGGTTTCAGTAGAAGAAACGCTTCCGTCGGGCTGAACGTATTTGCCTTCAATCGGTTTGCCGGCTTCGTCATAGGCCTGTTTGGCCAGATAGAATGTATACGGACGCTTGCCCACCATGAATACCTGTACGGTCTTTCCGGTGTTGGAGATGGAACCAGTCTGGACAAAATTGTTTTCAGAATCAATCATGTTCAGCTTGGTAATTTCCGAGTCGTTCCAGGTGTAGTTGAAACCTACGGTCCAGTTCCAGTCCTTGGTACTTACAGGAACAAAGTTGATAGAGAATTCAGCACCTTTGTTGTCCATCGCACCGATGTTGGTTGTCAGCACCGGAGCATAGTTGGTTCCGGCAATCACATTGATGGTATTCAGCAAGTCTTTTGTATGACGCTGGTAATAATCGAACGAACCATAGATACGGTTATTGAGGAAGCCGAAGTCGATACCGGCATTGTAAGTTGTCGTAGTTTCCCATTTGATATCCGGGTCGTATCCGTTAGGACGGTAAGTACGGTACCAGGTATCTCCGAAAAGATAAGAAGATTCCGGATAAGACACATTGAAGGTAGTCATATACGGATAGTCGTTCAGGATATCCTGCTGTCCGGTCTGTCCATAGCTCAGACGGAGTTTGAGGTCGGTCATTACATCCTGTTCCTTGAAGAAATCCTCTTCACTGATCTTCCATCCCAGAGCTACAGAAGGGAAGTATCCCCAACGGTTGTTGGCCGCAAAACGGGAAGAAGCATCTGCACGCAGGGTAGCAGTAATCATATACCGGTTGTTGAACGTATAGTTCAGACGGCCATACAGTGACAACAGGTAATATTCAGTCTCATAGTGTGTCGGAGAGAACAGTTCTTCTCCTTCCGGAGAAAGGGTAGTCGTATTGTATTTTCTCCAGAAATGCTGCCATCCGTATCCTCCCATGAAATTGAAACTGTGCTTTTCGCCCAAGTCGGGAGTATAAGTACCGTAGAAATCAAGCAGCGTATTCTTCTTTTCCTGCTTTCCGTCGTATGCCAGTCCCGTACCGTCTTTCATGTTAGACGTATACATCATACCTGCCAGGTTAGGCACATCCTTGTCTTCTTTGCTGGAAAGAATATCATATCCCATGTTCAGGGTAAACTGAAGGTCTTCGAATCCATGCACCTGATAATTGATGTTCGCATTTCCGATGGAACGCAGGATGGCTGTATTGTCTTTCTGCAGTTCCAGCTGAGCGACCGGATTATCGGTCTGGATAGCCATCGGTGAGTTTCCGTTCATCCAGATGAAATATCCCAGTCCCGGATCGGTTGAGGCTGTGCTGCTTCCGGTCTTTACCGGACGGGTCGGATCGTATCTGAGGGCATTGCCTACTACACTGTCGTCTACTTTGTCATTGCTTTCGTACGACATCTTCAGGTTCAGGTCGATACTCAAATGCTTGTCGAAGAACTTAGGAGAGATACCTCCGTTGAATGTCACACGCTGATAATCATTGTTGCGGATGATACCGGCCTGGTTGGTATATCCGATAGAAGCACGGAACGGAGTTGTTTCCTTGATTTTTCCTGATACCGACAGGTTGTGTTCCTGTGAGAATGCATTTCGGTAGATTTCATCCTGCCAGTCGGTAGAAGCCGTACCGAAAGAAGGGTTGGAAGGAACTCCTGTTACTGTCGGTACAAATTCCTTGAACTCTTCGGCATCGAGTACTTCCAGTCGTTTCGCTGTCGTACTCATGGCCAGGTTGAGCGAGTAATTTACCTGCGGTTTGCTGCTGGTTCCTTTCTTGGTAGTGATGACAATGACACCATTGGATGCACGGGAACCATAGATGGCAGTGGCCGAAGCATCCTTAAGGATGGTGAATGTTTCGATATCGTTAGGGTTGATGGCACCGATGACATTACCTCCACCTTCGATGGTTGAGTTATCTACCGGTACTCCGTCGATGACAATCAGCGGGTCGTTTGAAGCAGAGAGTGAGGCACCGCTACGGATACGGATAGTAGCGCTGGAACCGGGAGCTCCCGAACCGGCCACTACGTTCACACCGGACATTTTTCCGACCAGCGCATCCTGAGCAGTGGTCTGCATTCCTTTGTTGAATTCATCGGGTTTGATGGCAGTTACCGAACCGGTTGCATCCGATTTTTTTACGGTACCGTATCCGATAACCACTACTTCATCCAGCAGTTCGGTATCTTCTTTCAACACAATCTGGAGCAAGTTGGCAGATACCGGTAATTCCACTTCCTTATAACCGATGTATCCGATGCGGAGCACGGCTTTTTTGTCGGCCACCTTCAATGTGAAGTTTCCATCATAATCCGTGATGGTTCCGGTAGTGGTTCCTATCACAATAATGTTGGCTCCGATAATCGGTTCACCGGTCGGGTCAGCTACGTGACCTTTTACAATCAAGTCTTGTGCGTGTACATGAACGCAAAACAATAAGGCAGACAGCAGGACTCCCATCAGCCTTACTAAACTTCTGTGTGTCTTTTTTTGTTTCATAATTGATTTTTTGAGTTTGTTGATACAAAGGTATAGTTGGGATATTTCATTTGTTTTACAAATACGGCCTTACAATATCAGAGTAAATTATTATAAATGTAACCTATTGAAAAATAAATGTTTAATATGAAATTTCTGCGTTTTTGAGTAACTGTATTATAAAGACAAACGGGCAATATCCGTTACGGTTTCATGCGTGTTTCCGATAAAAGGTGTTCGGTACTTGTTCAAATTATCCGATTTATGCCGAAGAAAGGCAATGCCCTGCATGAAGGGGTGAATGGAAGATGATTTGTGTTTTCATTTTATATCTGTTTTTAGTATTTAGGCGCAACCGGTATTGTGTGTTCCTTATCGAACTGATGCGAATTTACACAGAGTACATCGGTTTTTGATGTAAAGAAGGGGGAGAGTAAGTATAAATGATGAGGCAGGCGGGTTATTCTATTGAAATTCAATAGAATAACCCGCCTGATTGTAAGACGAGAGTAATATTTGAGTAAGTCTTTTTACAAGTATTGGAGCTGCGCAATCAGGTCCTTTTTTTCCGGAAGCGCCTTGTTGCGCATTTTCATTCTATAATTATATACGGTCTGAAGGGAATAATGCAGGAAACTGGCGATTTTGGCATTGTCCTGGATGCCCAGCCGCATCAGTGCATAGATACGGAGTTCGGGAGTCAGCAAGTCACCTTCCTTGGGCTGGATGCGCTCTTCCGGCCGGAGCAGGGCATTGAAGTTTTCCACGAAATCAGGGAAGATGTTCAGGAAAATCGTATCAAACTTATGGATGAAATCCTTGAAGTCGTCGGACGAATTCTGCTGCTCGCTGATGAACTTCGACAGATCGGCTATGCGTCCGTTGCTGGCAATCCGGTTCAGTCCCTTATACAGCGTATTCTGTTTCTTGATGTATTCCGAGCATACATTAAACAGCAGGCCGATATATTCTTCCTGGATGTGTTCCTTCTCCTTTATCTGCTCATTCATGGCCATCAGATTGTCCGACAGTTCCCTCAGGTGCTGGTTCTGGCTCTTTAAGGCATTTTGTGCCTCCTCCAGTTTGTTGGTCCGCTTCTTCAGCAGCACGAACGCAGTGACCAGCAGAATGATCAGTACCGACAAGATGGAGATGAATGCCCGGAACTGCCGCACATTCTTTTTCACCCGGACTTCATTGGCGGTGCTGATAATAGGAAGATAGGTCAGAATATCTGTGAACCGGTACTTGGCATGTCCTGCGTTGATGTCTTCGAGGGCACATAAAATGTAACTGTAAGCCCGTTCCACATCTCCCTCATAGAAGAGCAGGATGGCCAGGTTCTGCAAGGACATGTATACTTTCTTGGCATTTTTCAGGTCGGTCAGCGACGAAAGAATCAGGTAATGCTTGGCGCTGGCCGTGTCTTTCTGCATCAGATAGAGGTTGGCAATGTCGAATTCCAGACTCGCTTTGTCGGGTTCCAGACTGTCGGGTTGTGTTTCCTTGTAAAACTTCTCCAGCAGTTGTATGGCGCCCACCGTATCCCCCTGTGAAAGATTGTGTTTATATAAATTGGAAATATAGCCGTAGGTTCCCGGAGGATTCACCTCCATTGCATCCTTCTGGTAGACCAGCTGTTGGTTTTTCAGCATGTGATGGTTGTCCTTGCCGTATACATCGTTCGATATGGACAGCGAAATGGCCTGTCTCAGGTAATGAAAATAGCTGGTCCGGTATACCGTAGAGTCGAAAGATATTTTTTTCAGTTCCTCAAACGCCGCATGATAATTGCCCGATTTATACAGTGCGTCGGCATTGTTCATCAGCGCCTCTTCCTGACATTCCTCATCCAGCTGTCGGGACAGTTCCAGCCGGAGCTGGGCAATCTCCCGTGCCTTGTTCACCCGATACGAGCGATAGATGTCGAACAGTTCTCCCAGTACCTCAAAGCGTGTCTTTACCTCCGACCTCGGAGTATAGCTGAGCACTTTATTCAGCTTATCGATCTTTTCTTCTATTGCCTGATCGTATTTGCTGTGTTCCTTAATTACGTTGTCCAGTTCCTCCAGCAGTTTTTGATCTTCAGACTTCGAAGAGGAACATCCCATCAGAAAGACAGAAAGGATAAGCAGGATAAAGGATAGTATCTTTTTCATTGTTGAAAAATCAGGATTTGGTTAATCGAGTGTAAAGATAAGAAAATAACCTGAATGATTCCCTGTTTTTAAAGAAGAGTGTAGCTGTTTTTGGGGAGAAATGGAATACTTTATCAGGAATTCTCGTAGATAAATGCTTTTTTGTAAGTTGGGAGAAATGCCGGAGAGATGTTATCTGAAAGGAGATATAATACGCAAGGCTGACCGTTTCCTGTAGTCTGCGGACCGGCTCTTTCAGTCGGAAGCGGGTACATGAAAACAGAAAACCTGTACCGGCAAGTCTGTCGCAGGACATCCTTGTACCGGTACAGGTTTCCGTAATATATCAGTCTTGATTATTTCAAGCGTGCCAGTGTTTCCTTGATGCGGCGCATTGCTTCTACGATGTTTTCGTCAGAAGTAGCGTAGCTCATACGGATGCATTCAGGCGCACCGAATGAAGTACCGCCTACGCAAGCCACGTGTCCGACTTCCAGCAAGTACATAGCCAGGTCGTCTGCGTTGTTGATTACGCGGTCGCCGTCTTTCTTGCCGAAGAAAGAATCACATTTCGGGAACAGGTAGAAAGCACCCTGAGGGAAGTTGACTTCGAATCCAGGGATTTCCTTTGCCAGCTTGACAATCAGGTTGCGGCGGCGTTCGAATGCCTGACGCATTTCCTCTACCGGAGCCTGAGTGCCGGTATAAGCGGCTTCAGCAGCTTTCTGAGAAACAGAGCATGGACCAGAAGTATACTGTCCCTGCAGTTTGTTTACTCCTTTTACAATCCATTCCGGTCCGGCGATGAAACCGATACGCCATCCGGTCATGGCATATGCCTTTGACACACCGTTTACAATCACTACACGGTCTTTGATTTCAGCAAACTGTGCGATGCTTTGGTGCTTGCCGATGTAGTTGATGTGTTCGTAGATTTCGTCTGCAATGACAATCACACGTTCGTGCTTAGCCAGTACCTCAGCCAGTCCGGCCAGTTCTTCCTTGCTGTATACAGAACCGGTAGGGTTAGACGGAGAGCAGAGAATCAGGGCACGTGTGTTCGGAGTGATGGCAGCTTCCAACTGTGCCGGAGTGATCTTGAAATCCTGTTCGATACCTGCACGTACGATTACCGGAGTACCTTCGGCCAGTTTCACCATTTCCGGATAGCTCACCCAGTAAGGAGCCGGAACAATTACTTCATCGCCTTTGTTGACGAGGGCCATGATGGTATTACATACAGACTGCTTCGCACCGTTTGCGCAGCTGATCTGTGCGGCGGTATATTCCAGACCGTTTTCGTTTTTAAGTTTTGCTACAATCGCGTTGCGCAAAGCCGGATATCCGGCAACAGGTGAATAGCGTGAGAAGTTGTCATCGATAGCTTTCTTGGCAGCTTCCTTAATGTGGTCAGGAGTATTAAAATCTGGTTCTCCTACACTCAGGTTGATCACATCCACACCTTGTGCTTTAAGTTCACTACTTTTCTGAGACATAGCCAATGTTGCCGACGGGGACAGGCTATTCAAACGATCTGAAAGTTGATTCATGGTTGTTGTCTTATTTTAGTTTGAAATTTTTTGCAAAATAAGTTATTTTCTTTTAGATATAAAAGCGTTTTCCTTACTTTCTGTCACCAAGGATTCTCAGCAGATAAAGGAAGAGATTGATGAAATCCAGGTACAAAGTCATGGCACCCAGCAGGGCGATTTTCTGTGTGGTTTCATTGATTTCCACTCCGTCCTGCATCAGAAGGCGTTTGATTTTCTGTGAATCGTATGCCGTGAGGCCCACGAAGAGCAGGACACCGATGTACGAGATAATCATTTCCATCATCGAGTTCTGGAGGAAGATGTTGACCAGTGAGGCAATGATGATACCGATGATTCCCATGAAGCACAGGCTGCCGAGCCGTGTCAGGTCTTTCTTAGTGACATATCCGAAGAGAGCCATGACTCCGAAAGTACCTGCCGTTACAAAGAAAGTAGTGGCAATGGAACTCATGGTATAGATCAGGAAGATCATTGACAGGGTAGCTCCGTTCAGTATGGAGTAAAGGATGAACAGCAGGGTCGCCGAAGTAAATGAGATTCTGTGGATGCGTGCCGACAGGTACCATACCACTCCCAGTTCGGCAATCAGGATTCCCCAGAACAGCAGGGAGTTCTGCATGATCATGGAAAGCAGTGTCATCGACTTGGCCATGTACATGGCTACTGCTCCGGTGATGACCAGGGCAAGTGTCATCCAGGTGTATACGTTGCGGAAAAGTACCGACTGAGCCGTTTTTTCCGCCAGATTTCTTGTAAGATTGTTCGTTTCCATAAGTTGATTTTATAAAAATCTCCTGTCCGGACAGAGAATATCGGAACGGACAGGAGAGCTGTTTCTGTTTTATTTATTGAAATGCAAGGTATGACCCATGCGGTCTTTCTTCGTGTGGAGGTATCTTTCGTTGTACGGATTCGGAGTCGTTTCAATAGGTACATTCTCCGTAATTTCCAGTCCGTAAGCTTCCAGACCCACGCGTTTCACCGGATTGTTGGTCAGCAGGCGCATTTTGTGGATACCGATTTCACGCAGAATCTGCGCTCCTACACCGTAATCCCGTTCGTCGGCCTCGTGACCCAGGCAGATGTTGGCATCTACCGTATCCATACCTTCTTCCTGAAGCTTGTAAGCCTTCATCTTTTCCATCAGTCCGATGCCTCTTCCTTCCTGGTTCAGGTAGATGATGGCTCCCTTTCCTTCTTTTTCAATGATTTCCATTGCCTTATGCAACTGTTCTCCGCAGTCGCAACGCATGGATCCGAAGATATCTCCGGTAGCACACGATGAGTGCACGCGTACCAGCACCGGCTCATCTTCCTTGAATTCGCCCTTGATCAGTGCGATGTGTTCCAGACCGTTGCTCTTCTGGCGGAACGGAATCAGACGGAAATGTCCGTGTTCGGTAGGCATGTCCACTTCCACACCTTTCTCTACCAGTGTCTCGTGTTTCAGGCGGTAAGCAATCAGGTCGGCGATAGAAATCAGTTTCAGTCCGAACTCATCGGCCATTCTGCGCAGTTCCGGCAGGCGGGCCATGGTTCCGTCTTCGTTCATGATTTCCATCAGTGCGGCAGCCGGATACAGTCCTGCCAGTCTGGCGAGGTCGATACTTGCTTCAGTATGGCCGGCACGGCGCAGAACCCCCTTGTCCTGGGCATACAGCGGGTTGATGTGTCCCGGACGTCCGAAAGTTTCCGGACGAGAGTTCGGATCGGCCAAGGCACGGATGGTAGCCGCACGGTCGGCAGCCGAAACACCTGTGGTACAGCCTTCCAGCTTATCGATGGTAATGGTAAACGGAGTACCCAGGATAGAAGTATTGGTTGTAACCTGATGCGGAAGGTCGAGTTCCTTACAGCGTGATATAGTAATCGGAGCACAAAGTACCCCTCTGGCATGCTTCAGCATGAAGTTAACCTTTTCTGGAGTAATCAATTCTGCTGCGATTATCAGGTCGCCTTCGTTTTCGCGGTCTTCATCATCTACAACCACTACAAACTCTCCCTTGCGGAAATCCTCAATCGCCTCTTCAATAGTGTTTAATTTGATCTTGTCCATAACGTGATTTATTGTAAATATAATTGTTCTTTATTTATTTGTGCAATAATTGTCTCATTGGTCTTAATGATTACCTTCAGGTCTTTTTCAAGGCGGAGACGGTATCTCCAGATATTGAAATACACCACCAGTCCCACCGGCAGGATGATTCCGAAAAGCAGGTTCAGCCAGCGGTTGTCGAACAGGCTCTTGTGGGCCTTGGTGGAAAGGAACGGATAGCTGTTCATGGCGTTGAGCAGAATCGCGTCTTTCGAGTTGGACAACTCTTCGATGGCGGTTTCCAGCTGCTGACTGATGTCGGCCACGGCATCGTCGTGCTTGTTGTTGGTAAAGATCTGAATATAGTTGGGCACACTCCTCAGACGGTGTGTGTCGAGGTAGTTCTGGCAGGCCAGACTGATCTGTGCCAGGACTTCACGGTTCTTGGCATAGTTGGGACTGTGGATAATTACCTCTTTCTTGAAGATGTGGCGCGACTGGCGTATGCCCAGTATCTTGCGGAAGAAGGCCACATAGACGTCGATGTTGAATACTACCGAGTCCTTGTTCGACTTATAGGTAAAGAAGGCTCCCAGCGGTGCCAGTACGATGGTACTCATCCAGGTTCCCAGTACGATGTTCATTTCCCCACTTTTCGCCACACGGGTCGCTCCCGAGTCGATGATATAGTATACCACGAAAATCAGTACCGAAAGGACAACCGGCATACCCAGTCCACCCTTGCGGATGATGGCTCCCAGCGGTGCTCCGATGAAGAAGAAACAGATGCAGGCCAGTGAAAGCGTGATTTTCTTGTGCCAGTCGGAACGGTGCGAGCGGATGTCGTCGTCGGTGGTCTGTGTCATGAAGCTCTTCATGCTCCAGTCGGAAGCCAGAGAAGACACCCGGTTCCCGGTCGTTGAAACCGTTTTCAGTCTTTCGTCCGAGGCCATGGCATTATAGATACTGTCGGTGTTGATGACCGTCAGATGCTGTTCCACCAGCTTCAGCGAATCGGCCCGGTTGGTAATCGGAGACTTGTAAGTGGTATTCATGATTTCGGTGTGCATGGCGCGGCCCACACTGTCGGCATGGTGCACCAGTGAGTCTATGGCCACTGCTATCTCGTTCATGTTCTTGATGTCGGAACGGCGGTCGAGGAAACTTCCGTCCACCATGTTGAATTCCGAACTGAACTGAATCAGGGTATGCTTTTCCTTGAAGGACTCCCGGCGGTAAGGGACATTTTTTGAAATGACCGACTGCGATTTCAGGTTCTCAAACTGCTCTCCGTTGTACAGGTGCAGGTAAAGATGCTGCTTGTCGGCCGTCAGTTCCAGCTTGCCTTCCTCTGCCCAAATGATATGGGCATTTTCAAATCCGTCGGAAAAATTGTAAATCAGTACATCCTTCAGGATACCGGTCTTCCGGTCCTTCTGCTTGACATAGATGTTGTATCCGTCGATGTCACTGTAGAACACCCCTTCCGGAATATCCACTTCCGGCGATTTCTGTTTCATGGAAACCAGCAAGGTCCAAAGCTGCTTTTGCGCCTTCGGACCGATTACGTTCTGGAAGAAGAAGGACATTCCTCCCAGGAAGATGCAGAAGAGTACAATGGGGCGGATGATACGCAGCAGGGGAATTCCCGCCGCCTTCATGGACAGAAGCTCATACCGCTCTCCGAAGTTTCCGAAGGTCATCAGGGCTGCCAGCAGGATGGCCAGCGGCAGTGACAGCGGAATCAGGGTCAGTCCCGAATAAAAGAAAAACTGTGCAAGCACATTGATTTCCAGACCTTTTCCAACCAGCTCATCTACATATCTCCACAAAAACTGCATCATGAAGATAAACAGGCAGATGAAAAATGTTCCGGCAAAGAGCAGTAAGAAACTCTTCAGTACGAATATATCAAGTTTTTTTATGCGTAGCATTCCTTAAAATCATGTAATCATTTTCAATATGCAAAAGTAGCATAAAAAATGAAGTGAAACATGATGTTTTGTATATTTTTAATGTTTTATACTCCGCAGACTCTTCGTAAAACTTCGATTTGTGAATTCCAGAGATTGATGACGTCAGTCTCTTCTTCCGGGTCGGCAAAATCGGTTATTTCCAGCAGGTGTTCGTTGGTAAGTTCGTTATAATTGATTTTGAACTCGAAATAAGTCTTGGGTTCTTCGTCTTCCCAGTGGAAACGGATGAAGTATTCCGACCGGTAGTTGATGATGGCAGCATTCCGGGTTTCGGTTTTTCCCCATTTGAATATGTAGGTCTTTGCGTTTTTGGAGACGTCATCGGCAAACCATCGCTGCAGACCGGAAGGGGTACTGACGGCATTCCAGACTACGTTGCCTGAAGCCGAATTTAACGGATATTCTATGCGTATTTTTCTTTTCATATTGATTGATATTAAGATAACGGGCGGCAAGATAGAAAGTTTTTTTGAATTAGATGCAAAAAATAATGGCTTAATTTTTCAAGATTTTCCGGGAATTTCTCTGCTGCGGCATGTCCGGTAATGCAAAGGGTGGCTTTAGTTCTTGTGGTACAGTGTATTATGACAGATGAAGAGCCCGGAGAAGGTTGTGATGTAAAATAAAAAGAATATAAGAACCTTCTGTGGCAGATGGGCGAAAACCCCGTAATCTGACGCTTGAAACATCAAAATAAAAATATTTTTTGCCCGAATGCTTGCATAATTAAAAAACATGTTTTACCTTTGCACCCGCAATCGAGAATGATGGCGGGATAGCTCAGCTGGTTAGAGCGCATGATTCATAATCATGAGGTCCCCGGTTCAATCCCGGGTCCCGCTACTGATTTAAAGATTTGGCCGTTAGGTGGCTTCCACGCCTGGCGGTTTTTTAAGATGGCGGGATAGCTCAGCTGGTTAGAGCGCATGATTCATAATCATGAGGTCCCCGGTTCAATCCCGGGTCCCGCTACATGTTGAAAAAGACATTTAAGAAATCTTCTTAAATGTCTTTTTTTTATTTGTACCCGCCGCAGAAAGTCAGAAGTGGCTGGGCTCAGTTTGAAAATTTGGGGGGTTAGGTTAAAAACCTTAATTTTGCGTCATGAAGCAAAAAGAGAAAATCCCCGTTAGTCCTTTAGAGTTGTTGAGCCTTTTCCTTCCAGTAGGCATGCTCGAGT
>NZ_JABSOE010000020.1 GCF_013618865.1 Phocaeicola faecicola | reverse complement strand
ACCATATTGTCAAGAGGGCTTCGCACCAAACAATTACTCGTAAAGCACGCCTCTTTAGGCTACTGTTGACGGAACAACAGGTTCAGACATCATGCTGAACAATTACTTGTACGACTTCTTGTCGCACATTCATTCACAAAGATAAAGGATTTATTCCAAGTATTGCGTAATTTTTCCGCTTATCTGTAATAATGATATCTCACACATCTTTGTATCGTACTCAGCCGAAAGAATTCGTTCTTCGGCATCCAGCAGACTTTTCTGGGCTTCTCTCATCTCGATACCCGACAAATCGCCCAGCAGGTAACGCTCCTTGGCAATCTCGTGGTTCTCTTTGGCGGAAATCAGGTTCTGTCTTTCCAGACGCAGCAGCTGGATGTTGTTCCGATAGGCCTGCCAGAGATTGCTGAAGTCGGCACGCAGCGCCTGTTCCAGCTGTTCTCTCTCCAGTTGTGAGTTGCGGATGGCAAGACTTGCATTCCTTTTTTCTCTTCTCCGGTTTCCATCGAAGATATTGAAGCCTACGGTAATTCCTCCGCTGAATCCCCAGTTGTTGCGCTGCTTGATGCTGTTGATGTCATACCGGTTCAGGGTATATCCGTATCCGGCATTCAGTTTCAGGTAAGGATAGTTTCTGGACAGAATCTTCTTGTAGTCCAGCTGGGCCAGTGTCGTATTCTGGTCTGCTTTCAGCAGGCTGGCATTGGTCTGCAGGGTCGATTCCCACAATTGGGCAAACTGGAGCGAGTGATTCAGGTCGATTACCGAGTTCTTTACCTGTATCGGGCGGTCCACGTCTTCGTTTGCCATCAGTTCATTCAGGTTGATGCGCGAGGTATGCACCAGTTCCTGCTGTTTCATGTACTGGGCACTGTCGGCATTGAAGTCTACCTTGGCCTGCTGATAATCCAGGCGGGAGAAGTTACCGATATGATACCTCTCTTCCACAATGCGCAACCGCTCTTTGGACAGCGAGACGGCATAGCGGAAATTCTTGAGACGGATTTCCTGCTGGATATAGTTGAAGTATTCCGCAGTAAGCGTCGCAATGAAATCTTCGATGGCAATTCGGGTGTTGGTAGCTCCCTGCTGTTCCAGCACCTTCAGCTGCTTGTAGGTGGTACTGATCTGAAACCCGTCGAACAAGGTCCAGTTCAGGTCGATTCCCGCATCAAGGGTCTGGTCGTAGGCATTGCGGCTGCTGAGTTTCGCGCTCCCGTCCCGGTATTCCGTATCACTGCTGTTCAAGTCGCCCTTATATCCCGCAGTCAGGTCGATGGTCGGTAAAAATCCGGCATTTCCCAGCGTCGCATTGTTCTTGCTAATCTGTTCCGTATTCCGTGAAATACGGAGTGAGTAATTATTCTGCAGCCCTTCTTCCAGACACTGCTTCAAGTCGTATGTATACTGGGCGGATAAGGTACTTCCCATTCCCAGCAAGAGGGCAAAAATAGTAATCAGTCGCTTCATGCTTTTTTCTGTTTACGGATACGGTTAGTAGATATATATGAATAAATAGCCGGTACGATGTACATGGTAAGGAAGGTGGAAACCAGCATTCCTCCCACAACGGCCGTTCCCATGGCGATACGCTGGTTGGCACCTTCGCCGGTGGCAAAGGCCAGCGGAATCAGACCGAGTACCGTAGAGGCACTGGTCATCAGGATCGGGCGCAGACGCTGCAGGGCGGCATCGCGTATGGCAGTCAGCTTATCTTCCCCGGCCTCCTGCTTCTGGTTGGCAAACTCTACGATAAGGATACCGTTCTTGGCCACCAGACCGATCAGCATGATGATACCGATCTGACTGAAGATATTCATGGTGATGTCGTTGGCATACATGAATATCAGGGCACCGGCAATGGCCAGCGGAACCGTCAGCATGATGATGAAAGGATCCTTGAAACTCTCGAACTGGGCAGCCAGGATGAGGTAAATCAGGATCAGGGCCAGGATGAAGGCAAACATCAGGCTGGAAGAACTTTCCTGATAATCCTTCGAGTCGCCCGACAAGGCGGTACGGAAGGTATCGTCAAGGGTAGCGGCGGCAATCTTGTCCATTTCCTCCAGTCCCTCTCCGATGGTCTTTCCTTCAGCCAGACCGGCCGATACGGTAGCCGACAGGAAGCGGTTGTAGTGATAGAGTTTGGGAGGAGCGATGGATTCCACAAATTCCACCAGGTTGTCCAGCTGGATCATTTCCCCTTTATCGTTCCGAATATAGATGGATTTGATGTTCGCCGGCTGGTTTCTCTGCTGGCGGTTGATCTGTCCCAAAATCTCATATTGCTTGCCGTTCATGTAAAAATATCCCATTCGCTGTCCGCTCAGACCGTACTGCAGGGTTTGTGCAATGTCTTTGACACTGACTCCCATGGTTCCTGCCTTGTCGCGGTTGATTTCGACGCGTACTTCCGGGCTGCTGAATTTCAGGTCGACGTCGGCCATCTGGAATACCGGATTGCTGTACACCTGGTTCAGGAACTCGGGCAGCACCTTTTCCAGTTTCTCCAGACTGGTGGCCTGAAGTACATACTGTACAGGCATGCTGCTTCTTCTGCCTCCGAACGACGACTGCTGCTGTACGAAGGCACGTGCCTTGGTCTTGGTCCGGATGGCCTGTGACAGTTTTTCGGCCACTTCCATCTGGCTGTAGTCACGGTCTTTCAGGTCTTTCAGGGTGACGCTCACATAACCGCTACCGCTGCTTACACGGGCCGTAATGGCTTCTGCATCGGGAATGATGGAGTCGGTAAGCCGTGAAATGTCTTCCGTATAGTCACGGATGTACTCGTAGCTGGCTCCTTCGGCAGCACGGGTGGTGATGTTGATTTTCGACCGGTCTTCCAGCGGGGCCATTTCAGCAGGAATGGTACTCCACAGGATGCCAATGATGGCCAGGGTGACCAGCGTGAAAGGTATGGCGATGACCCTTTTCTTCAGAAAGGCATTCAGCGACCGCTCATAGAGGCGGTTCATGCCTTCGAAGAAAGGTTCTGTCTTTCGGTAAAACCAGCTTTGTTTCTCACGGTGTACCAGCAGTTTGGTAGCCAGCATCGGAGTGAAGGTCAGGGCGGCGAAAGAAGAAATGATCACCGAACCGGCCACCACAAAACTGAACTCGCGGAACAGTCGTCCGCTGGTACCTTCCATAAATACGATGGGGAGGAACACGGCCACCAGGGTAATGGTGGTGGAAATGACGGCAAAGAAAATCTCCTTCGCTCCTTCGATACCGGCATCGAAGGGCTTCATTCCCCTCTCGATACGGATATAGATGTTTTCCGTCATTACGATGGCATCGTCCACCACAAGTCCCACGGAAAGTACGACGGCCAGCATGGTCAGTACGTTGATGGAGAAGCCGGCCACGTACATCACGAAGAAGGCACCGATCAGTGAAACCGGAATCACGATACACGGAATCAGGGTGACACGCCAGTCGCGCAGGAACAGGAAGATGATGATGATTACCAGTGCAAAGGCTTCGTATACGGTACTTTCCACTTCTGCGATGGAAGCACGGATGAACTTGGTGTTGTCGAAGCCGTAGGTGAAGTCCACGTCATCGGGAAGGTCCTTGCGCATCTGCTCCATACGTTCGTATACGGCATCGGCAATTTCAATGTGGTTGGCACCGGGCTGGGGGATGACTACGACACCCACCATCGGTACGCCGTTCATCTTCATGTAACTTTTGATGTCGGCGGCTCCCAGTTCCGCGTATCCCACGTCGCTCAAGCGGATGACTCTTCCGTTGACTTCTTTCAATACCACGTTATTGAATTCGTCGGCACTGTGCATCTGTCCCATGGTACGCAGCGTCAGCTCCATGGTATTACCTTCGATACTTCCCGAAGGAAGTTCGATGTTTTCATTGTCCATCGCTGTCTTGATGTCCACCGGGGTGATGCCGTATCCCGCCATTTTGGTCGGGTCCAGCCAGATACGCATGGAGTATCGCTTTTCTCCCCAGATGGATACACTGCTCACGTCCGAGATGGTCTGCAACTGCTCCTTTACGGTCAGGTCGGCAATTTCACTCAGTTCAAGAAGAGAACGGCTGGGACTCTGGATGGCCACCATCAGGATCGGGCTGGCATCGGCGTCCGCCTTGGATACGGTAGGAGGGTCACAGTCGCGGGGAAGGTAGCGCTGGGCACGTGACACCTTGTCGCGCACGTCGTTTGCTGCCGTTTCCAGGTCGACCGACAGTTCAAATTCAACCGTGATACGGCATTGTCCCTGCTGGCTCACACTCGAAAGCGAGCGGATACCCGGGATACCGTTGATATTCTGTTCCAGGGGTTCGGTAATCTGGTTCTCGATGACATCGGCATTGGCACCCGAATAGCTGCAGGTAACCGAAATGATGGGGTTGTCCACTGACGGATATTCACGCACCCCCAGCGTGGTATAACCGATCATACCGAACAGCAGGATGATGATGGTCAGCACGGTAGCCAATACCGGCCTGCGGATACTAAGTTCTGAAATGTTCATAAGGCAGGCAGTATTAGTTGATGTTGTCTAAGGTGACCGGCATTCCCATGCGCAACTGCAGGGTACCTGAGGTCAGTATGGTGTCTCCCACAGAAAGTCCCTGGACAATCTGTACTTCGGCTTCCGTACGGATACCGATCTTCACATCCACCGGCTGGGCCACTCCCGAACGGTATACGAAGACCTTGTTTTTGCCCATTTCCGGTACGATGGCTTCCGACGGTATGGCGATGGCATCCTTTATCTCATTCTGTTTCAGCTGGATGTCGGCATATCTACCCGGCAGGAGTTCTCCCTGTGCGTTCGGATAGAGTGCGCGGACAGTCAGTGTGTGGGTTTCCGGGTCGATGCTGGACTCGGTGGCATATACTTTCGCATCAAACGGTTCCAGTCGTCCTTCGATGCTGAACGACAGGTTGGTGCCCTTCTTGATCTGCCGTGCATAGCGTTCCGGTACGGCAAATTCCACCTTCAGCGGAGTAATCTTGGTGAGTTTGGCAATGATGGTAGTAGGCGAGGCGTACGCACCCGTGCTGACTTGCCGCAATCCGATGATGCCGTCGAACGGAGCTCTCAGTTCGGTCATGGCAATATTGGCCTTGACATTCTCGATATCGGCGTGCAGGGTAGCCAGTTCGGTCTTTACCTGTTCGTAGGCTTCCTTACTGACAGCGTCGCGCTGCAACAGGGCATTCTGACGGAATACCCTGTCTTCTGCCAGCGGTCTCTGGGCTTCCAGACGTGCCAGCTGGGCTTTCAGCTGACTGTCGTTGACTTTTGCCAGCAATTGTCCTTCGGTAACCAGACTGCCTTCTGTGAAATTGATGTCAATGATTTTTCCAGAGGTCTCGAAAGAAAGGTCTACCTCCTCGTCCGGCATCAGTCGGCCGCTGACGAATATCTGGTCTGTAATGATATGTGGCTTGATGACCTGAGCGTTGACATTCAGTATTCTTTTGTTTTCCCGCTTAGGAGCATCCTTTTCGGCTGCATTTAATTCTTCATTTTCCCGTGGAGTAAAGGAGCGCACTCCCAATCCGATCAGGCCGACTCCTATTAACGTAACAATTCCCCATTTGATGCGTTTATCCATATTCTTAAATTTGTTCTGATTATTTTTCATTTGACAGCAAATTTAAGAATTAGTTTAAATGAGGGTCGGGGATTTTATAATTTATTTACATTTAATGCCAAATGCCGGCTTTCTCTTGCTGTTTTTGATGGAATGAGGGGGAAGAGTAGGGGCCGTCTGCTTCCGGAAAGCGTTGCTGCGGAAACGGCAGACCGGAGGCAGGCGGCAACGGGTGCGGCATTACCGGCTTCCCAGGTACAGGAAGAACATACCGATCAGCACCAGCACCAGGTCGATGGCCTTGCTCTTCATGTTCTTTTCACGGAAAATCAGGGCACCGAAAAGGAAGGATACCACTACACTGCCTCGCCGTACCATTGATACGATGGAAATCATGGAGTCTTCCATGCTCAGGGCATAGAAATACACAAAGTCGGCTGCCGACAGGAAGATGGAAATCAGGATGATGCACCAGCTCCAGTGGAACGGGGTCGTGGTCTTGCGCTTGGGAAGCCACAGCATCAGCAGGACGCCGCCCATGATAAACAACTGGTAGATATTGTACCACGACTGGATGACCATGTTGTTGAATTTTCCCATCAGGTATTTGTCGTACAGTCCGCTGGCGGCACCCAGTACGGCGGCCAGTATGATGAACCATATCCAGCGGTTGTGCGTAAAGTCGATTCCTTCTTTTTTGCCCGAACGGCTCAACATGAAGAAGGACAGAATGGCCATCAGCACACCGATCCACTGATACAGGTTCAGTCGTTCACCGAAGATGAGAAGGGCTCCCACCAGGGTCATGACAGGGCGGGTGGCATTGATAGGGCCTACCAGGGTAAGGGGCAGGTGTTTCATGCCGAAATATCCCAGTACCCACGACGACAGGACAATCAGCGATTTCAGCAGGATGAATTTATGTACTTCCCATCCTCCGGTGTCAGGAACGAAAAAGAGGGTGTCCTGCAAGAGTTCCGGACGGAAATGCGAAATCAGAATCAGCGGAAGGAATATCAGACTGGAGAACAGGGTGTTGAGTCCCAGTACCGGAAGTACCGCGTTGTTGACCAATGATTTTTTCTTGAATACGTCATAAAATCCCAAAAGGGCAGCCGAGCAGAAAGCCAGTAATAACCACATGATACGAATTTTTTAAAATGCCTGCAAAGATACAATAAATTTTTCAGGAATGCTTGCAGGTAAATGAAAGTCTGTCTATTTTTGACTCGCCCCACAGGGGATAAAAAGCAAGAGTACAATGGACGAGAAAGTGTTGGAAAAACTGAAGGTGCTGGCCGAGTCGGCCAAATATGATGTGTCGTGTGCATCGAGCGGTACGGTGAGACGCAATACGAAGGGAGGTATCGGCAATACCGTAGGCGGCTATGGGATCTGTCACAGTTTTTCGGAGGACGGCCGCTGTATCTCGCTGCTGAAAATCATGCTGACCAATTATTGCATCTATGACTGTGCGTATTGTATCAACCGCATCAGTAACGATATTCCACGGGCGACTTTCTCGGTCAGTGAACTGGTGGAGCTGACCATTGAGTTTTACCGGAGAAACTACATCGAAGGGCTCTTTCTGAGTTCCGGAGTGGTGCGCAACCCCGATTATACCATGGAGAGACTGGTGAGGGTGGCACACGACCTGCGGGTGGTGCATCGTTTCAACGGTTATATTCACCTTAAGAGCATTCCCGGTGCCAGCGAGGAACTGGTGCGTCAGGCGGGACTCTATGCCGACCGTCTGAGCGTGAACCTGGAGATTCCTACCGAGGAGAACCTGAAACGGCTGGCTCCTGAAAAGGACCACCAGAGTGTGTATCTGCCGATGCGCTATATCCAGCAGGGGGTGGATGAGAACCGGGAGGACCGTCGCCGCTTCCGAAGGGCTCCCCGTTTTGCACCGGCAGGACAGAGTACGCAGATGATTGTAGGGGCTACTGCCGAAACCGACCGGGATATCCTGAACGTGTCTTCCTCGCTCTATGCTCGGTCTACCATGAAACGTGTGTATTATTCGGGATACGTGGCTGTCAATACCTACGACAAGCGTCTTCCGATGCTGAAACAGCCGCCGCTGGTGCGTGAGAACCGTTTGTACCAGGCCGACTGGCTGCTGCGCTTTTATCAGTTTAAGGTGGAGGAACTGGTCGACAGTCAGACGCCCGACCTCGACCTGGAAATTGATCCGAAGTTGTCATGGGCCCTCCGTCATCCGGAGTTTTTCCCGGTCAATGTCAATACGGCCGATTATGAGATGTTGCTCCGCGTACCGGGTATCGGGGTGAAATCGGCACGGATTATTGTGGCTTCGCGCCGCTTCTCGCGCGTCGGCTTTTATGAACTCAAGAAAATGGGGGTTGTTATGAAGAAGGCCCGCTTTTTCATTACTTGTCATGAACTGCCGGAGCATACCATTCACGAATTGGGTCCGATGGGGGTACGAAAACTGCTTCTGCCGGCTTCGGGAAGAAAGAAGGAGGACGACCGTCAGTTGTCTTTCGATTTTGAGCCTTGACCGCTACGGGGGTATCGGGAAGGGTAGCTGTCCACGGTCGTTTTTATCTTACTGTCTGTAATCTGTGTATTTGTATCGTTTCTCTCGAAAAACTTGAAGCATAGGAGGATTCCCGGAACCTTTTAGTGGGATTTCCAGGAATTGAACGTCCGTTTGTCACTTTCTCTGCGATTGTTTTAGTAATTAAATATAAAATTGTTATCTTTACAAAATAAAATAAATTATAAATATTAAGAGGATGATGACCAATCAGGAAATAATAATTGCTTTCCTGCTTACCATGGTGGCAGGACTTTCTACCGGAATCGGTAGTCTTATCGCTTTTTTTGCCAAGCGGACCAATACGCGTTTTCTTTCGGCGGCATTGGGACTCTCGGCAGGAGTCATGATTTATGTGTCGTTTATGGAGCTGATGCCGGAATCGCTTCACCTGTTTTCCGAACAGCATGCTCCGAAGTTGGCCAATGTGTATATGTTGCTTGCGTTCTTCTCCGGAATCGGACTGATTGCGCTGATCGACCGTCTGGTGCCGGAAGATGAAAACCCTCATGAGATGCATCTGGAGGATTCCGATCTTCCGAAAAAGAGTCTGAAGCGTACCGGGATAATGATGGCGCTGGCCATCGGAATCCATAATTTCCCGGAGGGACTGGCTACTTTTGCATCGGCACTGACGAGTCTGGACATTGCGCTCCCGATTGTGCTGGCCATTGCCATTCACAACATTCCCGAGGGAATTGCGGTTTCCGTACCTATTTATCATGCTACCGGAAGCCGGCGGAAGGCGTTCTGGTATTCTTTCCTTTCGGGGATGGCGGAACCGGTGGGTGCCTTGGTGGGAGTGCTCTTCCTCTTGCCTTTCTGGACACCGGCATTGAATGCCTGGCTGCTGGCTTTCGTATCGGGTATCATGATTTATATTTCCTTCGATGAGTTGCTTCCGGGAACGGAACGGTACGGACATCATCACCTGGGAGTATTGGGTGTGGTACTGGGCATGGCTGTCATGGCCATCAGTCTCCTGCTGCTGTAATTCCTTCGCGGGAGGGGACAATCGCAAAGGTACGGAAGGAGAAAGCGGGATTGTTTCAGTAGTGAAATCGCTTTGTTTTTATGGTTATATATAGATCAAATTTTTTAAGCAGAAAAGGGCTGGTTCCATATGGAATCGGCCCTTTTTTTGGGTGGCGCTTCAGGGATGGCACAGGCTGGGCTTATTTTGCCTGTGTCGCACAACTGCGATGCAGTCTTTTTTTATGCTGGTCTGTCGGGCTGCCCGGGTGAAATCATTTTGTAAAAGCGGGCCTTGGGAGAGGGGAGAAAACCGGTTTTTCTGAAATAAAACGCTTAAATGTTAGGAGAATGTCCGGATATTTCGGACTTTTGTATTTACAAAGTCTTATTCAATAATTCATTTTGATTTTCAATGGAGCATTTACACAGGCAATGTGCCGCTTTGTTCGATTTCGACGGAGTGGTGATGGATACCGAAACACAGTATACGTGGTTTTGGGAAGAAATTGGTAAAAAATATGACATGGGTATTCCGGATTTCGGCCGGGTAATCAAGGGACAGACGCTGACCCAGATTTATGAGAAATACTTTGCAGACCGGAAGGAGGACATTCCTGCAATTACCGACGAACTGAACCGGTTTGAGAAGCATATGCAGTATGAGTATGTGCCGGGAGTGGTGGAATTCATACACGACCTGCGCCGGAACGGGGTGGCGACGGCCATCGTAACCAGTTCCAATGCGGCGAAAATGGAGAAGGTCTTTGCGGTGCATCCTGAGTTGCATACGCTGACCGACCGGATACTGACTGCCGAATGCTTTACCCGCTCCAAACCTGCGCCCGACTGCTTCCTGCTGGGGGCCGAACAACTGCAGGTGCATCCTGACCGCTGCGTGGTGTTCGAGGATTCTTTTCATGGGCTTCAGGCAGGCAATGCGGCCGGCATGACGGTGGTGGGACTGGCTACTACCAATCCCGAAGCGGCAATACGTCCTTTCTGCAAGGAGGTAATTCCCGATTTCCGGCATTACTCTTTTGAGAAGATGGCGGCTCTGCTTGCATAACTCAGCGGAATCCACTAATTTTGCCAAGTTTTTGAAAATGATTTTATTTACAACGAGGAAGCTATGGACGGAGTGATCGGAAAATAGCTTCTGTTTTATTAACAGAAAAATAAGCAGAATTATGGCTGGATATCTTTCGGGTGACGCACGTAAGGTGACGACTCACCGTTTGATTGAAATGAAGGAGAGAGGTGAAAAAATTTCAATGCTGACTTCGTATGATTATACCATTGCACAGATTGTGGACGGTGCGGGGGTTGACATCATCCTGGTAGGCGACTCGGCTTCGAATGTCATGGCTGGTAATGTAACGACATTGCCTATTACCATAGATCAGATGATTTATCACGGAAAATCGGTAATGAGAGGCGTGAAGCGTGCGCTGGTGGTGGTTGACATGCCATTCGGTTCGTATCAGGCCGATCCGTTTGACGGAGTGAGAAATGCTATCCGTATGATGAAGGAAACAGGTGCCGATGCCCTGAAGCTGGAAGGCGGGGAAGAGATCATCGAGACTGTGCGTCTGATTATCGGTGCCGGAATGCCGGTAATGGGACACCTGGGACTGATGCCGCAGTCTATCAACAAGTACGGAACGTACGGAGTGCGTGCCAAGGGGGAAGAAGAGGCTGAAAAACTGATCCGTGACGCACACTTGCTGGAAGAGGCAGGCTGCTTTGCCCTGGTACTGGAAAAAATTCCGGCAGAGCTGGCCAAGCGTGTAGCTTCTGAACTGACCATACCGGTAATCGGAATCGGTGCCGGAGGTGCGGTCGACGGACAGGTACTGGTGGTGGCAGACATGCTGGGAATGACCAACGGGTTCAGTCCGCGTTTCCTGCGCCGCTATGCAGACCTGCATACGGTAATGACCGATGCCATCGGACAATACGTAACCGACGTCAAATCGGGTGATTTCCCCAATGAGTCGGAGCAATATTGATATAAAGCATTTGTTCGATGTTGTGGAATAAGAACTTTACTTTATTAGCCCTATCGAATTTCTTGCTTCATTTGGCTGTATACATGCTGTTTCCGCTTTTTTACTTCTGGCTGAAACAGCAGTGGGGGTGTACGCCTTTGCAGGCGGCAGGCATTGCGGTCCTGCCGGGCTTTTCGATGTTTCTTGCGGGAGCCTTCAATAATTATCTGACAGATACTTTTTGTCGCAAGCAGGTCTGTATGCGCAGCATTTTCTTGCTGGGCATACTGGCCCTTTTGTATCCTTATATCACACAGCTCTGGATGGTGACGGCGGTCCGCATCCTGCAAGGAGTGTTGTGGGGGATTGCGCTGATGGCGACGGGAAGTACACTGGCCATTGATGTGACGCCGCGCAACCGCAGGGATGCGGCCAACCGGGTGTTTACCTGGAGTGGCATATTGGGGCTGCTGGCCGGATCGGTTGTGGGATTGCAGGGATATGCTTATTTCCCTCTGGAATATCTCTTGTATTTTTCGGCAGGTGGCTGTGTGACAGCCGGATTGCTGATTTCTTTTGTGGAGGTGTGCTTCCGGGCTCCCCTGAACGTGCCTCTTCTGTCGTTCGACCGTTTCATCCTTTTCCGCACCTTGCTTCCCGGCATCAATATGTTGTGCGTGCCTTTTGTTTTGGGAATGCTCTTTGTGGAAAATCCGAATATTTTTTTCTATCTTTGTATAATGGGTGGGTTCATCGGATATCTGTTTATCCGTGAACTGTTTACCGCCCCGATGAACGGACGGATGCAGATTCTGCTGGGGCAATTGCTGACGGTGGCAGGCGTACTGGTATTGATGAACGTTCCTGACAGCATGGGAGAGTGCGGAAGCGGTATCCTGCTGGGACTGGGAATGGGATTCTCCCTGGGACAGTTCCTGCGGATGATGATCCTGCTTCCCCTGCATTGTGAGCGGGGCACCGGCTATCATACCTATCAGCTGCTGTGGCAGGTAGGAATGATGTGCGGCATCCTGGCTTCGGTCTATTTCCGTCAGGTACATGGAATGTCTTCCTGTATGCCGGCACTGGCTGTGTGCATACTGGGATTTCTGTTCTATCAGGTGTACATACATGGCTATTTCTCCAGAAATCTGCCGGCTTAAGGCGGCAGAACGCAGGAAAAAAATAATTGTTTACTTTATAATAAATAAAAGAATATGGCAGACGACAAGAAGATTATCTTTTCGATGGTTGGGGTGAGCAAGTCATTCCAAAACAACAAGCAGGTCTTGAAAGACATCTACCTTTCTTTCTTTTATGGAGCCAAGATCGGTATTATCGGTCTGAACGGATCGGGTAAGTCAACTTTGATGAAGATCATCGCCGGACTGGAAAAGAATTACCAGGGAGAGGTGGTGTTCTCTCCGGGATATTCCGTCGGATACCTGGCTCAGGAACCTCATCTGGATGATACCAAGACGGTGAAGGAAGTGGTAATGGAAGGAGTTCAGAACGTAGTGGATACGCTGGCTGAATACGAGGAAATCAACCAGAAATTCGGTTTGCCGGAGTATTACGAAGACCCGGACAAGATGGATGCGCTGTTTGCCCGCCAGGCGGAACTGCAGGATATCATCGATGCTACGGATGCGTGGAACCTCGACAGCAAGCTGGAGCGTGCGATGGATGCGTTGCGCTGTCCGCCCGAAGACCAGCCGGTGAAGAATCTTTCGGGAGGTGAGCGCCGTCGTGTGGCCCTGTGTCGCCTGCTGTTGCAGAAACCGGATATCCTGTTGCTCGACGAGCCGACCAACCACCTGGATGCGGAAAGCATCGACTGGCTGGAGCAGCATTTGCAGCAGTACGAGGGTACGGTGATTGCCGTGACGCACGACCGTTACTTCCTGGATCATGTGGCCGGATGGATTCTGGAGCTCGACCGTGGCGAGGGTATTCCTTGGAAGGGAAATTACTCAAGCTGGCTGGAGCAGAAGACCAAGCGTATGGAAATGGAAGAAAAGACGGCCAGCAAGCGTCGTAAGACACTGGAACGTGAGTTGGAGTGGGTACGCATGGCTCCGAAGGCGCGTCAGGCCAAGGGTAAGGCTCGTCTGAATTCGTACGATAAGTTGCTCAATGAGGATGTGAAGGAGAAGGAAGAGAAACTGGAAATCTTTATCCCGAACGGTCCGCGCTTGGGTAATAAGGTGATTGAGGCGAAGCATGTGGCTAAGGCGTATGGCGACAAGCTGCTCTTTGATGACCTGAACTTCATGTTGCCGCCTAACGGTATCGTGGGAGTCATCGGTCCGAACGGTGCCGGTAAGACTACGCTGTTCCGCCTGATCATGGGACTGGAAACAGTGGACAAGGGTGAATTTGAAGTCGGTGAAACGGTAAAGGTGGCCTATGTGGACCAGCAGCATAAGGATATTGACCCGAACAAGACGGTGTACCAGGTAATCAGTGGCGGCAACGACCTGATCCGTATGGGCAACCGCGACGTGAATGCGCGTGCCTACCTGAGCCGTTTCAATTTCTCGGGTTCCGATCAGGAGAAGTTGTGTGGCATGCTTTCGGGTGGTGAACGCAACCGTCTGCACCTGGCCATGGCACTGAAGGAAGAGGGTAACGTGCTGTTGCTCGACGAGCCGACCAACGATATCGACGTAAATACGCTGCGGGCACTGGAAGAAGGTCTGGAAGACTTCGCCGGCTGTGCGGTAGTCATCAGTCACGACCGTTGGTTCCTCGACCGTATCTGTACGCACATCCTGGCTTTCGAAGGCAACAGTGAGGTGTTCTTCTTCGAAGGGTCTTATACGGAGTACGAAGAGAACAAGATGAAGCGTATGGGCAATGTAGAACCGAAACGCGTACGTTACCGTAAGCTGATGGAGGATTGATTCTCCGTCTGAGGGACGTATTCAGATAAAAGGAAACCGCCTTGCGGAGGAACGGACAGTGAGCCGTTCGTGCCGCAGGGCGGTTTTTTTTATGCGATGGCCCTGTCGGTAAGGGCCTGGCTGTATGCCGTCAGGCGATAGGATCAGTTGTGAACCAGTGTACCGATGTTTTCTCCTGCCATTACTTTTTTCAGGTTGCCTACCGTATCCATGTCGAATACAATAATCGGCAGGTTGTTTTCCTTGCACATGCAGGTCGCTGTCAGGTCCATTACCTTCAGTCCGCGTGCCAGTACCTCGTCGTAGGTAATCTCGTCGAACTTCGTAGCGGTAGGATCTTTTTCCGGGTCGGCGGTATAGATACCGTCTACGCGTGTACCCTTCAGCATCACGTCGGCTTCGATTTCGATTCCTCGCAGAGAAGAACCTGTGTCGGTAGTGAAGAACGGATTACCGGTACCGGCAGACATGATGACTACCTCTCCGTTTTCCATGGCTTCGATAGCCTTCCACTTGGTATAGAACTCACCGATGGGTTCCATGCGGATGGCAGTCAGCACGCGTGCCTTTACTCCCGCAGCCACCAGTGCCGAACTGAGTCCCAGGCTGTTGATGACGGTTGCCAGCATACCCATCTGGTCACCTTTTACGCGGTCGAATCCTTTACCGGCACCGCTCAGTCCGCGGAAGATGTTTCCACCGCCGATAACAATACCGATCTGTACGCCCATTTCGTGTATTTCCTTAATCTGCTGTGCATATTCTCCCAGACGTTTTTCGTCGATACCGTATTTTTTTTCTCCCATCAAGCTCTCACCGCTGAGTTTTAACAAGATACGTTTGAATTTAGCCATAATTCCTTTCTATTTAAATGTTTTTACAAAGGTAAAATAAAACCTGATGCTTACCTACATTTTTTATTGAAAAATCGTCAAAAGGGGGAGGCTGCGTCGTGGGTTTTCCGGGCGGGACTGAGGCTTTTTTATGCAGATGCCGGGGGATTCTTTGCCGGAAGTGCAAACGAAAACTCATCCGTAGAAGTGCAAATAAAAATCAGCGCCGTGAACCGGATGATCCGCGGCGCTGATTATTGGGTTTGAATCGCTGATTCTTGGATTGACGAAGAGAAGAATGGAAAGGGTAAATAAGGAGTTGTTTTCCTGATACGGAGTTTCCCTTTATCCAAGAAAGAGGAGCAAAGAATTCAGGCTTTTGCCGTGCGGTACAACCGCTGGTATACCGAATAGCCTTGTACCGCTCCGCGTAAAATCAGGTAGACGATGAAGGCCATCCACAGGGCATGGTTCCCCAGGGAGGGCTGGAGACTGAAGTACAGCAGGAAGAAGGCAGCGGCAGCTACGGCCATGCCCTTCAGCATGACGGAAGTAATGGTGGCACCGATACAGATGCCGTCGAGCAGAAAGGCTGCAAACCCTGCGGCAGGAATGGCCAGGGCCCAGTAAAAATAGGTTCCGGAGGCTGTGATGACTTCCTCTTCGTTGGTGAGCAGTCCCAGAAAAGCTTCCCCACCCAGTCCGTAGACCAGGGTGAACCCTGCAGCAAGCCAGGCACCCCATCGGAAGAGCTGGCGCAGGGTGGTGCGCAGCAAACGGGTGTCACGGGCTCCGATGTGCTTTCCCGTCAGTGCTTCCCCGGCATAGGCAAAACCGTCCATGACATAGGAGAAGAGGGTAAAGAGCTGCATCAGCAGGGTATTGACGGCAAGAATCACGTCTCCGTATCCGGCACCGGTGGAAGTGAAGAACACCGTAACGGCTACCAGGCAGAGGGTGCGCAGGAAAATATCCCGGTTGACGGCAAAGAAGCGTCTCAGTGAGTCTCTTTCAAAAATCTCCCCGAAGCGGAGGTGATGTTTCAGTCCCCGATAGCGGTAGGACCATAGCAGCAGGGCCATCAGCAGACCGGCATATTGGGCCAGCAGGGTACCTAAGGCTACTCCTTCCACTTTCATTCCCATTCCGAAGACAAAGAGCAGGCTGGCTGCGATGTTGACGATGTTCTGGGTGATGGCGATGTACATGGGGTAGCGGGAGTTCTGCATGCCGATGAACCATCCCGAGAAGCTGTACAGACCAAGGGTGGCAGGGGCTCCCCAGATACAGATATGGAAATACTGGGTGGCATAGGCCTGCACTTCGGCACTGGTATCCATCAGATGGAAGGCGGTGAGGCGTATGGGGTATTGCAGGAGGAGGAGTCCGACCGCCAGCAACAGTCCGATGACCGTAGAGCGCAGCAGGATGCGGATGACCTCGCTGTGATTACCGCTGCCGTATGCCTGGGCCGTCAGTCCGCTGGTACCCATGCGCAGGAAGCCGAAGAGCCAGTAGATCATATTGAACAGCATGCCGCCCACGGCAATGGCCCCAATGTAGGAGGCGGCTCCCAGGTGGCCCACGATGCTGACATCGATGAGGCCGAGCAGGGGAACGGTGATGTTGGAAACGATGGAGGGGATGGCTATCTGCAGGATCTGCCGGTTGACCGGCGCGGTAGGGGATTGGTGGGTCATTCTATCACAAAACTTACTTCTTTAAACATGTATTTTCTTTCTTTTCCTTCTCTGTCTTCGAGTACCAGTGTACCCATGGGTTCTATGCGCAGGATGCGGGCCTCGAATTCCCCGTCTTTGTCGCTGTACGGGTAAAATCCTTCACGGCGGTAGAGGGCCGCGTGGTAGCGTGCGGCAATCTCGTCGGTACGGCCGGCTTTCAGGTCGCGGTAGTAGCCCGAAATCTTTTCCATCAACTGGGCGAGCAGTTTCCTGCAGTCGTACTTCCGTCCGGTTATCTGATGCAGGGAAACCGGGTTGGGGGCATCGCTGAGGAAGATTTCCTGGTTGACGTTGACTCCGGTGCCGGAGATGGAACGGCTGATGCACGTACCGGTCAGGTCGTTTTCTATCAGTGTACCGCACAACTTGCTGTCGTTCCAGTAAATGTCGTTGGGCCATTTGATACGGATGTGGTCGGCATATTCCGAGAGGACCTCCTGCAAGGCAAGGGCCGTAATCTGTGAGAGCAGAAACTGGCGTCTGACTTCCAGGAATTCCGGGAATACCACAAAACTGAACAGCAGGTTGGCACCGGCTTCCGATTCCCAGTGATTGCCTCTTTGTCCCCTTCCGGCACTTTGGTAAGAGGTGAACACGCAGGTCAGTTCGGGAGTATCAGGGTGCCGGTTGCACCATTCGTCCAGATAAGAATTGGTGGAAGTGGTTTCCTCCAGCCAGAGAGGTTCAGGGTAGTTCATGATAGATGTCTTTTTGTTTACGGGTAAATTTTTTGATAACTTCTTCGTACGAGTGGTCGATGAGGCGGAGAATCAGCGGGTCGGGTACGTCGCTGCGCAAGGCTACCTGGTTCCAGTACCGCTTGTTGAAATGGTAGGCACCCTCGATGCCGCGGTAGTGCTCCCTCAGTTCGAGGGCATACTCCGGTTCACATTTCAGTGAAATCCACTCCGCACATTCCAGGTCGGCGACACAGAACATCCGGTCGACTACCTTGAATACCAGTGTCGTCTCGTCGAAGGGAAAACCTTCGCTCACTGCTTTCTTCTGCAGGCAATATGTCCGTACGGTTTCGATGTCCATAGGTTTGTCATTTGTCAATTCACCATAGAGGAGGGAAAAAGGCATCGATGAGGTGCGTGATTTGAAAGGGCGGACGGACTCCGGTGACGGTGATGATGTCAAAGCGCACCGGAAGGTCGATGCCGTACTTCTTCAGGTAGGCATCGGTAGATGCAACAATGCGGCGGATCTTTCGTCCGTCGACAGCCTCTTCCGGTTGTCCGAAACGGAGAGAAGCCCGGGTCTTCACCTCCACGACAACCAGCGTACCGTCCTTTTCCGCAATGATGTCCAGTTCATTGCTCCTTGACCGCCAGTTGCGCTCGTGGAGCACATATCCCTGAGCCTGCAGATAGGCCGCTGCAGCCGCTTCACCCTCTTTTCCCAGTTCGTTATGTGTTGCCATTTTTCCTTTTTTGCAAAAATAGCTAATTTCTGTTTTGTAATGTTAGTGAAGTACATTAATTTTGCACCGCAATGACGAACAGTGGAAAAAAAAGAAAAAAAGTGCCTCCAACCGTACCGCCACGCAAGAAGCGGATGGTATGCTTGATGAGTGAAGAAGAAGTGCAGATTGTGGACCGCTATCTGGAGAAATACCAGATCAGCAACAAGGCGCGCTGGCTTCGGGAAACGATATTGGCTTTTATTCATCAGAATATGGAGGAGGATTATCCGACCCTGTTCAAGGAGCATGACATGCGCCGTTAAATTCCAAAACATTTTTTTATGGCTGACGATGTATTTTATATGAAGCAGGCCTTGCAGGAGGCGGTGCGGGCTTCCGAAAGGGGAGAGGTGCCGGTAGGGGCTGTCGTGGTGTGCCGTGACCGTATTATTGCCCGTTCGCACAACCTGACGGAGACGCTGAACGATGTGACGGCTCATGCGGAGATGCAGGCCATAACGGCTGCGGCGAACGCTCTGGGCGGGAAATACCTGACCGACTGTACGCTGTATGTCACCGTGGAGCCTTGTGTGATGTGTGCGGGAGCGATTGCCTGGGCACAGACGGGGCGCCTGGTCTTCGGGGCGGAAGACTTGAAAAGGGGGTATCAGCGGTATGCTCCTCAGGCACTCCATCCTAAAACGGAGGTGGTAAAGGGAGTGCTGGCAGAGGACTGTGCAGCCCTGATGAAGGATTTTTTCCGCAAGAAACGCTGATTGTTCCGGGTCCGGAGATACTCCGATGAGGCCGGACCGGAAGAAGTTTTATTCTTTTATCTCTTCGAATTCTACGTATTCTCCTTCGTTGTCATCAAAGATTTTCTTTCTTTCACTTCGTGGAGAGCCGGAGCCTTCCGGCTGGAAATCGTATGCACTGCGGTTGCTGCCGCTTTCTTCGCCCTGTGCGGCAGAAGAGTCGGAATGGCGGTACGACTGACGGGAAGCTCCCTGTGTCATCCGGCGGCCTAAGCCCAATACCGTACCTACGATTTTAAATACAACGACCAGTCCGAGAAGGACTACAAAAATAAGAATGAAAAATAGTAAATATAAAAATCCCATAGTTATTGTCTTTTTGGTTTGTGAAATACAATAACTGTGCCACAGTTACTGTATTAGGATTTTTTACGGGTGATGAGGGAAAGCAGGATGTACCATACGATGACAGCCGCAAATCCGCTCAACCGGAAGATGATAAGCAATGGAATGCTGACAATCAGGAAGATATAGCTGGTCTGATTGCTTTTCCATGACAGGTTCTTGAATTTTAAAGAAAACATTGGCAGTTCGGCTGTCAGTAAGAGTGACATAATTACCACCAGCACGAAAAGATAGAGGGCATTGAAGGTATCGGATACCAGAAAATCGTGTGCACCTACTACCAGTGAGCCCCAGAACAGTGCGTTGGCAGGGGTCGGCATACCGATGAACGAGCTGGTCTGCCGTTCGTCAATATTGAACTTGGCCAGGCGAAGGGCTGAGAAGACAGCGATCAGGAAGGCCGTATAGGGCATGATTTCCGACCATGATGCCATGAATGCCGGATAATGGATTTCCTTGAAAAGTGAAAATACGATGGCAGACGGGGCTAGTCCGAAGGTGATGTCATCGGCCAGCGAGTCCAGTTCCTTTCCGATGGGAGAGGATACGTGCAACAGACGTGCGGTCATTCCGTCGAAGAAGTCGAACACGGCTCCGAGAATGATGAAGGTCAGTGCCAGTTCGTAATTTCCCTGAAAAGCCTGGAAGCAGGCAATGCATCCCGAAAAGAGGTTGCAACTGGTAATGGTATTCGGTATGTTGCGGACAATAAAGTTTGCCATAGTCTCAAAGTATAATAGTAAGGTCAGCTTAATTTGGCGATAATGGTCTGGTTACCGGTGGTCTTCTGTCCCATCTTCACGCAGACTTCTGTTCCCAGAGGCAGGTATACATCCACTCGTGAGCCGAACTTGATGAATCCCATGTGTTCGTCAATAAAGCATTCCTCTCCTTTTTCAGCGTAAGTCACGATGCGTCTGGCTACGGCACCCGCTATCTGGCGTGCCATTACGGTGTGGCCTTCGGGGGTGTCGATCACTACCATGGAGCGTTCGTTTTCGGTACTGGCCTTAGGCAGCCAGGCCTTCATGAAGCGTCCGTTGTGGTGGTCTACGTGACGGATGACCCCGTCAACCGGATACCAGTTGGCGTGTACGTTGGTTACATCCATGAAAATGGAGATCATCAGACGTTTGTCGTGGAAATATTCGTGCTCGTCTACTTCTTCTATGACTACGATTTTACCGTCGGCCGGAGCCACGACAACCTTTTCCGTGTTGCCGTCAAACAGACGGATGGGACACCGGAAGAAATTCACCATCAGCGAATACAGTACGATACTTATACAGGCTACTGTATAAAAAACAATTTTATTTTGTAATCCCCAGTAGATGGCCGCATTCAGCAAAAGCAGCAGCAAAGCACTGGTAATCAATATGTGGGTACCTTCGCGGTGTAATCTGATTTTTTTGATTTTCTTTATGTTGTTTAAACGAGTCATAGCATTTTTCACATTTTTATCACGCAAAAGTACATTTAATTTAAAAAACCTGCAAGTAATCAAGAGCCGTAATTCTGTTTTTCTGTCTTTTTTTACTAAAATGTATTCATTTGTGCTTTTGTTTTTGTTTCTTCCCCGGAAGAGCGGTATCTTTGAACTTGATTTTATCTATATCGGAATTATCTATGCAGGATTTTGTTCATTTGCACGTTCATACCCAGTATTCCATTCTGGACGGTCAGGCTTCGATACCGCGTCTGGTCGACAAGGCGATGGCCAATGGAATGAAGGGAATTGCCGTTACCGACCATGGCGATATGTTCGGTATCAAGGAGTTTTTCAATTACGTCAACAAGAAAAACGGGGGCGTAAACGGTGAAATAAAGGATCTGAAGAAGAAGATTGCCGCCCTCGAAAGCGGCAAGTCGGATGCGGAAGATCCCGAAGCGGAACTGGCTGCCTGCAAGGAGCAGCTGGAAGCGGCCAAGAAGAAACTGTTCAAGCCCATCATCGGATGTGAGATGTATGTGGCCCGCCGCCGGCTGTTTAATAAGGAGGGAAAGCCCGACCAGAGCGGTTACCACCTGGTGGTCCTCGCCAAGAACTTGAAGGGATATCATAACCTGATCAAGCTGGTTTCGAAGGCATGGACGGAAGGATTTTACATGCGTCCGAGAACCGACCGTGTGGAACTGGAAAAGTATCATGAAGGCCTGATTGTATGTTCGGCCTGTCTGGGAGGGGAGGTGCCCCGCCGTATCTCCGCAGGGCAGTTTGAAGAGGCGGAAGAGGCTATCCGCTGGTATAAGAACCTGTTTGGAGACGATTACTTCCTGGAATTGCAGCGCCACAAGGCTACGGTGCCCCGGGCCAATCATGAGGTGTACAAGATGCAGGAGGTGGTGAACAAGAAGCTGATTGAGTATGCGAAGAAATACGACGTGAAGCTGGTGTGTACCAATGACGTGCATTTCGTGGATGAAGAGAATGCGGAGGCGCACGACCGGCTGATCTGTCTGAGTACCGGAAAGGACCTGGACGATCCGAACCGTATGCTGTATACGAAACAGGAATGGATGAAGACGCGCGAAGAGATGAATGAAATCTTTGCGGATGTGCCGGAGGCCTTGTCGAATACGGTGGATATCTGCGACAGGGTGGAATTCTATTCCATCGACCATGCGCCGATCATGCCGACTTTTGCCATTCCGGAGGATTTCGGTACGGAGGAGGAATACCGGAAAAAGTTTACGGAGAAGGACTTGTTTGATGAGTTCACCCAGGATGAGAACGGAAATGTGGTGATGGATGAGGCGGCAGCGAATGCGAAAATCGAGCGCCTGGGCGGATATGACAAGTTGTACCGTATCAAACTGGAAGCGGATTATCTGGCCAAACTGGCTTATGAGGGAGCGCACCGCCGTTATGGGGAGGTGCTGTCGGAAGAGGTGGAGGAGCGTATCCGCTTCGAATTGTACATCATGAAGACGATGGGTTTCCCGGGATACTTCTTGATTGTGCAGGACTTTATTTCTGCGGCCCGTAACCAGTTGGACGTGTCGGTGGGTCCGGGACGTGGATCGGCGGCCGGATCGGCTGTGGCCTACTGCTTGGGAATTACGCAGATTGACCCGATTAAATATGACTTGCTGTTTGAGCGTTTCCTGAATCCGGACCGTATTTCGTTGCCGGATATCGATGTGGACTTTGATGATGACGGACGTGGCCGCGTGTTGAACTGGGTGACGGAAAAGTACGGGCAGGAGAAGGTGGCGCACATCATTACGTACGGTACGATGGCCACCAAACTGGCTATCAAGGATGTGGCCCGTGTGCAGAAGTTGCCGCTGTCGGAATCCGACCGCTTATGTAAACTGGTTCCGGACAAGATTCCGGACAAGAAACTGAATCTGACGAATGCCATTGCATATGTGCCGGAACTGCAGGCCGCAGAGGTATCGTCCGATCCGGTATTGAGGGATACGATCAAGTATGCGAAGATGCTGGAAGGAAACGTCCGGAATACGGGTGTGCATGCCTGTGGTACCATCATCTGTAGGGACGATATTACCGACTGGGTACCGGTGAGCACGGCCGACGACAAGGAAACCGGAGAGAAGATGCTGGTGACCCAGTACGAAGGTTCGGTGATCGAGGATACGGGACTGATCAAGATGGACTTCCTGGGATTGAAGACATTGTCCATTATCAAGGAAGCCGTAGAGAATATCAAGAAAAGCAAGGGCATCGACCTGAATATCGACGAGGTACCGATTGATGACCCGGCCACCTATAAGTTGTACAGTGAGGGACGTACGGTAGGTACTTTCCAGTTTGAATCGGCGGGTATGCAGAAGTATCTGCGCGAATTGCAGCCGAGTACCTTCGAGGACCTGATTGCGATGAATGCCTTGTATCGTCCGGGACCGATGGATTACATTCCGGACTTTATCGACCGTAAGCACGGACGGAAGCCTATCGAATACGATATTCCGATCATGGAGAAGTACCTGAAGGATACGTACGGTATTACGGTGTACCAGGAGCAGGTGATGTTGCTGTCGCGCTTGCTGGCCGATTTCACCCGAGGTGAGTCGGATGCGCTGCGTAAGGCCATGGGTAAGAAGTTGCGCGACAAGCTGGATCACATGAAACCGAAGTTTATCGAAGGGGGTAAGAAGAACGGACACGATCCTAAGATCCTGGAGAAGATCTGGGCCGACTGGGAAAAGTTTGCTTCGTATGCGTTCAACAAGTCGCACGCGACCTGCTATTCGTGGGTGGCTTATCAGACAGCGTATCTGAAGGCGAATTATCCTTCGGAATATATGGCGGCTACCATGAGCCGGAACATCTCGAACATTACGGAAATCACGAAACTGATGGACGAGTCGAAGGCGACGGGCATCAATGTACTGGGACCGGATGTGAACGAGAGTGGACTGAAGTTCTCGGTGAACCAGCACGGGGATATCCGTTTCGGACTGGGAGCGATAAAGGGTGTGGGAGAATCGGCCGTACAGAGTATTCTGGCGGAAAGGGAGAAGAACGGACCCTTCAAGGGTATTTTCGACTTTGTACAGCGTGTGAATCTTTCGGCCTGCAACCGTAAGAACATTGAAAACCTGGCTCTGGCCGGCAGTTTCGACAGTTTCCCGGAAATCCGGCGGGAGGACTTCTTCGTGAAAAACGCGAAGGATGAATCGTTTGTGGAAGTACTGGTGCGCTACGGTAACAAGTATCAGATGGATAAGGCGGCGGCTGCCAACTCACTGTTCGGAGGAGAACATGAGGTGGAAATTGCCACACCGGAGATTGTCCGGGCACCGGCTTGGGGCGATCTGGAGCGTCTGAACAAGGAAAGGGAACTGGTGGGTATTTATCTGTCGGCCCATCCTCTGGATGAATATGCGGTGATTCTGGAAAATGTGTGCAATGTGCATATGTCCGAATTGTCGGATCTGACTCCTTTGCAGAACCGCGACCTGACACTGGGAGGTATCGTGACCGGAGTGCGCGAAGGTTATACCAAGACGGGTAAGCCTTATGGCGTGGCGAAGGTAGAGGACTACTCGGGAGGTGCGGAGTTTGCCTTCTTCGGAAACGAATGGGTGGAGAAGAAGAATTTCTTCATGGAAGGTATGTTCCTCTTCATGCGGGGCAAATGCCAGCCGCGTCAGTGGAAGCAGGAGGAATGGGAGGTGAAAATCAATACTATCGAACTCTTGCCGGAGGTGAAGGATAATCTGATTGAGAAACTGACCATCAAGGTTCCGTTGTCGGCTGTCAACGAGGAGATGATTACGGAGATTTCCTCGCTGGCGAAAAGCAATCCCGGAAAGACGAAGTTGTATTTCTATGTGAGGGATGAGGACGGACAGATGTACGTGAACCTGTTTTCGCGGAGTGTGGAAATTGCCGTGCGAAAAGACTTTGTAAATTATTTAAAAAGTCAGCCGGTATTGGACTATAAGATAAATTGATTTATATTTGCGTTATCAATATATTTGAGAGATTGAAAACAAAAATTCAGTAACAACTAAAAAATAGAAGAAAATGGCACTTGAAATTAAAGATTCAAATTATGAAGCAATTGTAGCTGAAGGAAAACCGGTAGTATTGGATTTCTGGGCAACTTGGTGCGGACCTTGCAAGCAGATTGCTCCGTTCATCGAAGAACTGGCAGAAGAATTCAAGGATACAGTAAATATCGGAAAATGTGACGTAGATGACAATTCTGACCTGCCTGCTCAGTTTGGCGTCCGTAACATCCCTACTGTATTGTTCATCAAGAACGGTGAGGTGGTCGACAAACAGGTAGGTGCGGCTACTAAGGCTGCGCTGAAAGCAAAAGTAGAAACTTTATTGAAATAATTCACTGATTTAAAACTCTAAGACTATGGGAATGGAAGACGATTTCTTGTTGGAGGATGAAGATGACGAAAAAACCATCGAGTTTATCAAGAATTACCTGCCTCAGGATTTGAAAGGAAAATTCTCGGATGATGATTTATACTACATCCTTGATCTGATTGTGGATTATTATACTACGAGTGGTTGCCTTGATGTACAGCCGGATGAAGAGGGCTACATCAATATCGACCAGGATGAAATTGTGAACTATGTAGTCAAGGAGGCTAATAAAGATGGCATGGGACCGTATGATGCGGAAGATGTTTTCTTTATCGTGCAGGGGGAAATGGAATACGGAAATTCACTGGGACAGGTGGAATAAGTATTTTCCCTGACTGACGGAAGTTCAGGAAATGAAAAAGGATTGACAGGAGTTGCCTGAGGCAAGCACTGTCAATCCTTTTTTATGTCTGTATCCAGCAGTATCACAAGTTTTGTACGGCAAGGAAAAAATAGATTCCGGTGCCGATCATCAGACAGCCCAGCAGGGCATAGATTATCCGGGCGGTTTTCCGTCCCGTGGCAGCGACGATGAACTGGCTGTTGCGTGAGTTGAGCAGCCAGTCGCTGTTGAGGAGGGCTCCCGAAAGGGTCAGTATGCCGACCAGTACAAACAGGGCCTGTATGAAATAATGGATTGCCATTTTGAGACAGGGATTATTGCCACCGTAACGGTACGGAATTATTCTGCATCAAAACGGACAGTGCGGGTGCCGTCTTCCTGTTCTTCGATATATACGTTTACGGCATCTCCCGGAAGGACTTCTTCAATCAGTTCAGGCCATTCGATAAAGCAAAGGGCGCCGCTGTAGAAGTAATCCTCGTATCCCATGTCGTATACTTCTTCCAGTTTCTTGATGCGGTAGAAGTCGAAATGGTAAATGAGTTCTCCGGTTTCTTCCGAACGGTATTCATTTACGATGGCGAAAGTAGGAGAGTTGATTACGTCGGTAACTCCCAGTTCTTCACAAACCGCCTTGATGAAAGTGGTTTTTCCGGCACCCATCTTTCCGTAAAAGGCAAAGACGGTATTGTCTCCCATTGCAGCGATGAATTCTTTCGCTGCTTCGCGGATATGGTCGAGTGAATTGATTTTTATTTCCATAATTTATACTGTTTAATTGATGTTTCTGCAAAATTAATCAAAAATCAGACATTTACTGTGCTTTCTTTTTCTTTGCAAGCAGGAAAAGTTTGGAAAGAGCGTAAATGATGATTGAGATAAAAATGATGGCTGCTCCGGAGGGAATCTGGTAGCTGTATGAGAACAGCAGTCCCCCGATGCAGCTGATGTAGCCGATGCCGATGGACAGGAAGATGATATTCTTGAACCGGTGGGTGAAGAGATTGGCGGTCATCTGCGGAAGTGTGAGCAGTGAGATAGCCAGTACGATGCCTACCATCCGCAGACAGGCCACGATGGTCAGGGCGATGAACATCATCAGTATGTATTCGAACAGGGCTACCGGCATATGCTGTGAACGGGCAAACTCCCGGTCGAAGGCAATGGCGACAATGGGGCGGAGGAACAGGGCAAAGAAAAGGCTGAGCGCCAGACTGAGTATGCCCAGCAGCAGGATGTCCGTCTGGGTGATGGTCAGAATGTTGCCGAACAGAAAGGACGACAGGTCGGGGGTGAATCCCGGGGCCAGGAAACTGAAGATGATTCCTACGGCCATACCGAAGGTCCAGAATACGGCTATGGCGGAGTCTTCACGCATGTCGCTGCGCTTGCTGAGCCATTCTACCCCGAATGCAGAGAGGACTGCGAACAGGGCAGCCGTCAGCAACGGGGAAATCCCTGCATAAAGGCCGATGCCGATGCCTCCGAATGAGGCATGGGTAATTCCGCCGCTGATGAATACCAGCCGGCGGGTGACAATATAGGTACCTATGATGCCGCAGGCGATGCTGGCAAAAAGGCTGCCCAGCAAGGCGTGCTGGAAAAACAGGTAATGGAACAGTTCTATGATATTGCTCATGACAATCTGCTGCGAATGGGTTAATTAATGGAAACGTCGTTCTCCTACGATGAGGAATATCTCGTCTTTCAGTTCGTCGGGAAGGGCAATGTTTCTGAGTTGCAGACTGCGGCACCATCCGGCAACTTCTACTTCCTGCATGGTGTAGAGGATGTTGCGGAACTCTTCGATTTCCTCTTCCGTATATTCATCGGAAGGATGACCCTTGAAGCGGTCGAGCTCTTCGTCGTCGTAATATTCAATCTGCTTGCTTACGGCTGCCAGCAGACTTTCCTTTTCGCAGATCTGATGCTGTCCGCAGCATTCACTGTCTACTTCTACCACTTCGGGAGCTTCCTTGAGTTCTCCCCGTTCAATTTTTTTCTTGATATTCCGGTTGTAAATCAGTCCGACCACCATGCCGAACAAGACAACTCCAATAAGAATAAGTACCAGTATCCACATATGTTGTTGTTTTTTTATTCTGTAATGTTAAATCCTGCCGTGCGCAAGTCTTCCCAGAAATGCGGGTACGACTTGCTGACTACCTGCGGTTCGTTGATGCGCAGCGGTTGTATGCAGATGCATGCCGGAGCGAAAGCCATGGCCATACGGTGGTCTTCGTACGTGTCAATGCCCGAAGCCAGTTCCGCGGGACACCGTTCTCCTTCCCAGGCCAGTACCCCGTTTCCCGTTTCCTTCAGCAGGAAGCCCAGTTTTTTCATTTCGGTAATCAGTGCATGAATCCGGTCGGTTTCCTTGATTTTCAGACTCTGCAACCCTGAAAAGCGGAAAGGAATCTGCAGCAGGGCACAGGTAACGACGAGGGTTTGTGCCAGGTCGGGCTGGTTGATGAAATTGTATTCCAGTGTGGTGGCTGCATTTCCCTGATTTTTCAGGATGACTTTGTCCGGATGGTATTCGGTAGAGACTCCCAGATGACTGAACAGGGATGCAATGGCCGAATCTCCCTGAAGGCTTTCGGAGAATAGGGCCGGCAGTTCAATCACTGCATCCGGAGTCAGCGCACAGATCTCGTACCAGTACGAAGCCGCACTCCAGTCGCTTTCCACATAGAAAGGATGGTGGCTGTACGGTTGAGGCGATACGCCAAGTGTCTGTGGCGAACGCCAGCAGGCATCGGCACCGAACTGGTTCATCAATTTCAGTGTCATGTCGATATAGGGACGTGATATCACTTCTTTCTCCAAAGTGATTTCCAGACCGTTTTTCAGCATGGGACCGATCATCAGCAGGGCAGAGATGTACTGCGAACTTACGTTGCCCGGAAGACTGATGGCAGATCCGGTGAGTGCTTTTCCTCGGATAAGAAGCGGAGGGAATCCTTCGTTTTCCAGGTAGCTGATGTCTGCTCCCAACTCGCGCAGGGCATTGACCAGAATACCGATGGGGCGCTGCTTCATCCGTTGGGTTCCGGTAAGGATATGTGTCTCTCCCTCCCTTACGGTCAGGTAGGCCGTCAGGAAGCGCATGGCTGTTCCTGCCGCTCCGATGTCGATGGTTTCCGGCATCGCCTGCAGGGCCTGGACCATTACGCGGGTATCATCACAGTCCGACAGATTGTCTATCGGAGCATTTCCCTGTGACAGGGCATTGATAATCAGTGCCCGGTTGCAGATGCTCTTGGAGGAGGGCAACTTGATTCGGGTCTGTATATGGGCAGGGGCTGAGACTGTAATTTGTTTCATGCTATTTTCTGATTACAAATGTTTCTGGCAAAGATAGCGAAAATTTGTGAGAGCATGATTCCGTTTCAGAAAAAAGGAGGGATGGACAGGAAGGATTGACGCGGACGAAAAGTCGCTTCCTTAGTATGGATCGAGGCATGCATCAGTGTCGGATAATATTAAAATAGGTTAACAAAAAAGAAGTTTTTGCGGGTCAGTCGCATACATTCTGCTATATTTGCTCATATTATTACAAAACTACTATGAATGAAATAATTATTATTGGGGGATTGATTGTATTGAATGGAATTTTTGCAATGTCGGAAGTGGCATTGATTTCTGCCCGGAAATCGCGGCTGACAGCAGACGAAAAAAAAGGAAACAAGTCGGCTGGAGTGGCACTGAAACTTGCAAATGACCCGGATCGTTTCCTTTCTACCGTGCAAATTGGTATTACGCTGATAGGTATTCTTACCGGTATCTATTCTGGAAATAAGATTGCTGCCGACCTTACTCAGATCATGATTGGATGGGGTGTGTCCGCTACTTATGCTTCGGCTGTGGCTCAGGGAATAATTGTGGTGATTGTAACTTATCTGACCATTATTTTCGGTGAGCTGGTTCCTAAGCGTATCGGTATGAGTCTTGCCGAAAAGGTGGCCAAACTGGTGGCGCGCCCGATGCGCACCCTGTCTGTAGTAGCCCTGCCTTTTGTCTGGCTGCTTTCCAAGAGTACGGAACTGATCTTTAACCTGCTGGGAATTGATGAGAAGGAAAATAAGGTGACGGAGGAAGAAATCAAATCGATTATCCAGGAGGGTGCGGAAGACGGTGAAGTGCAGCCGGTAGAACAGGATATTGTACAGCGTGTCTTCTTATTGGGAGACCTGAAAGTCAGTTCCATCATGACCCACAAGAGTGAGATTAAATGGCTGGACATGCACATGTCGGCCGAAGAGGTCAGAGGAGTGGTGAATGAACACCTGTACGAATGTTATCCGGTAGCCGATGGCGACCTCGACCATGTGAAAGGGGTGATTAACTTGAAGGAACTTGTCCTGCACCTTTATAAACCTGATTTTGAACTTGCTGAACTGGTGCAGCCAGCTACCTATTTTCATGAAAGCATGAATGTGTATAAGGTACTTGAGCAGATGAAGCAGAAAAAGGTCAGCCGGGCATTGGTGTGCGATGAATTCGGTATGTGTACCGGAATCATTACCTTACGGGATATTCTGGAGGGACTGGTCGGAAATATGGACGACGAGGAAGAAGAGCCTTATATTATCAAGCGTACAAACAACGAAGGCTGGCTGGTAGACGGACAGTGTCCGTTGTATGACTTCCTGAATTATTTTGACCGGAAGGATTTGTTTGAAAATGCAGAGTATCATACCGTGGGCGGTCTTATTATGCATCATTTGCAACATGTGCCGGTTAGCGGGGAAAATCTGAAATGGAACAACTTCTCTTTCGAAGTGGTGGATATGGACGGGGCACGAATCGACAAGGTGCTTGTCCTGGTAGACTTTTGATATTTAAGTGCTGAAGGTAAGTAGCAGAATGCTAACGATTATATGATTCGTTAAGCGGATAGTCAGTCTTTGATGGGAAAATGGCCGACTATCCGCTTTTTTAGTTTAGGATGATTTTTCATATGTTTGTAACATGATGAATAATAAATGCATGAAAAAAAACATTGGACCTCAAATTTAACAGGGTAAATCGCTGCTATTTTTTAATATTTTAGTATATTTGTATGTATTTTGATAATATTAAAAAATAATTAAACGTATGAAAAATCATCTGAAGCATTTTCTGTTGTTTGCAGTGCTTGCAGTTTGTAGCATTGCTACGGCGGTGGCCCAGGCTACATTGAAAGGTAAAATTGTGGATGCCGATACTCAGGAGCCTTTGATAGGTGCAACTGTAACGGTGAAAGGAACTATCGACGGTACTGTAACAGACATGGACGGTAACTTTGTCTTGAAGGTAAAGGGGAATAAAGTTACCTTGGCTTTTAGTTATGTTGGTTATAATGAATTGAACCAGAATCTGAAAATTTCTGGTAAAACAATGGATTTGGGAACAGTGGCCCTGACTCCTGATGCAATTGGCCTGGAAGAGGTCAGCGTAATTGCCTCTATCATCAAGTCGGACCGTCAGACTCCGATTCCTATTTCAAACGTGAAACTGGCTACCATTGAAGAGAAGGTGGGTAACCTTGAATTCCCTGAGTTGCTGAAGTCAACTCCTTCTGTTTACGTAACTCGTGAGAGTGGTGGATACGGTGACTCACGAATCAATATGCGTGGTTTCGACTCTTCTAACTTGGGTATATTGATCAATGGTGTACCTATCAACGGTATGGAAAACGGTAAGGTGTACTGGTCTAACTGGTCAGGTTTGTCAGATGTGAGCCAGTTTGTTCAGGTTCAGCGTGGTCTGGGAGCTTCTGCACTGGGACTTTCTTCAGTGGGAGGTACCATGAACATGGTTACTAAAAGTACTGAAGCAAAAAAAGGGGGATCAGCTTACTTCGGTATTGGTAACGATGGCTTCCGTAAATATTCGGTTTCTGTATCTACCGGTCTGATGGACAATGGATGGGCGGTAACCTTGATGGGAGCTCTGAATACCGGTGACGGATACGTAAAGGGTACTAACTATGAAGGATGGACTTATTTCGGAAATATCTCTAAGGTAATCAACAGCCATCACAAATTGTCATTGACAGCTTTCGGTGCTCCTCAGTGGCATAATCAGCGTTCTACTCCACATTATATTGAAGATTACAAGAACAGTCCTGATGGCGGACGTTTCAGCAACTCTTACGGTTATTTGAACGGGGAACTGACCGGTGGAGCTTACGGATACAATTATTATCACAAACCTCAGGTTTCTTTGAACCACTACTGGACAATCAATGAACAGTCATCTTTGACTACTTCTCTTTATGCTTCTATGGCAACTGGTGGCGGACGTCGTGTACGTGGTGCACAAAGCAACTGGCTGGCTATCGATAACAATACCGGTCGTCCTTATGAAGAAACTAAACTGACTGCCGGTGGTTTGCTTGACTATGATGCGGTATTGGCTGAAAATGCAGCTAATCCTAACGGTTCTCAGGCTATCTTTACCAATGCGGTAAACGACCATGACTGGTATGGCGTATTGAGTTCATACAAGAACCGTTTCACTGAAAAATTCACTTTCACAGGTGGATTCGACGGACGTTACTATAAAGGTTATCATAAAGAAGTAATCGACAACCTGCTCGGTGGAGCTTATTACATGCCAGGCTCTAAGCACTTGGATTATGAACCAGCAAATGCAATTTTGAAGGAAGGGGATGTGGTTCAGTATTTCAGTGTAGGTGAAATTGTATGGGCAGGTCTGTTTGCACAGGCTGAATACAACACCGACAAATGGTCTTCATTTGTTTCGGCTTCTATTACGAATGAATCATACCGCTATCATGATAAGGGAGGTAATGTAGACGGAAAGAAGATTTCTGATTTCTATCATTTCCAGCCTTGGAGTGTGAAAGCCGGATACAACTACAAGTTCACTCAGAATCATAACGTATTTGTGAACGGTGGATACTTTACCCGTGCTCCGTTCTTCAACTCTGTATTCCCTAATAATAATGTAACAGCCAATGCTGATGCTCCATATGAAAAGATTATGACTTTCGAATTGGGATACGGATTCAACAACGAATATTTCAATGTAGCCCTGAACGGTTATTATACCAAATGGATGGATAAGTCTACCCGCAGAAGAGTAGGGCAGGATTATGCCAATATCACCGGTCTGGACGCTGTTCACATGGGTGTGGAACTGGAAGCTACTTACAAACCGGTCAATACATTTGAACTGAAGGGTATGTTCTCTTTGGGAGACTGGAAATGGGCAGACGATGTACACTTTACATTGTATGATGAATCAGACAAACCGCTCGGAACATACGATGCTTATGTAAAAGATGTACACGTAGGTAACTCTGCACAGCTGACTGCTGCGTTGTCGGCTTCTTGGGAAATGTTCAAAGGTTTGAAACTGAATGCTGACTATAATTTTGCCGGTAAGAACTATGCAGACTTCGACCCGTCTAACCGTACCAACAAGTCGGATGCAGGTGTCGATGCATGGAAGATGCCTAATTTCTACACTATCGATTTGGGATTGAGCTACCGTTTCGACTTGGGTAAAGGTTTGAAAGCCGTTATCTACAGCAATGTATATAACCTGACAAATACTTGCTATATTGCAGATGCGAGAGACGGTTCTTCTCACGACTGGGACACTGCTTTGGTATATTACGGCTTTGGCAGAACCTGGTCTACTGGATTTAAAGTAATGTTCTGATTACTAACTTAAAATATGATTTTAGTATGAAATTTAAATATAATTTGATTGCTTTATCTTTGTTTGGTGGCTTGCTGGCAGCATGTGACCCGATGGAAGATATTTATAATGAAATAGACTCTGAGGGTATTACCATTACAAAGAACGAGGAAGAGTATGTGCTTGTGAAAGCCGATTATGAGGCTATCTCAAAGGCTGCTCTGGCTGATGCGCAGAATGAAGACGAAGAGGCGCTGGCAAAGCGGGTCGCTTCTGATCTGGCATTGAACTCTTTCGCTACTGCAGACAAGTATGTACCTGCTATCCTGGCCAATTTATATGGCTCATGGGGAAAAGGTTCTACCGTGGGAGTTACTTACAACTATCAGGAAGATATGTCTGAAACGCTGAAGAAGTTTGCTTCGGTATCTACTTATACATTAAACGGAGGTGATTATGAGACCATCTGGGGAGTGGCTACTCATCCTTTCCTGAGTCCTTCCCATCCAGCCAATGTGGAAATTCCTAAAATCCTGAATGCGAAATTTACAGAAGCTCAGGAAGGCGATTTCTATCTGGTAGACTATATGTATGATACGGAAGATCCTTCGGGCATGAGTTATTTGGATGAGAATTTCGACTCTTTCAATTCTAAGGATGTGATTGCAATCGACGGTTGGAAGCAGCTTAATGTGAAGGGAACAGAAAACTGGACTGCCAATGTATTCAAGGGTGACGGTGCTGCTGAACTTTCTGCTTATAAGGCTGCCGGCGAACTGGAGAACTATTTGATAACGAAAGGAGTTCAGATCCAGTCTGCAGATGCTGCATTGACATTCGACCTCGTTTTCGGACATCATAACGGAGACTGCTTCAGTGTCTTTGTTACAGACAACTACGACGGTGGTGAGTTTGTTGAAAACAACTGGACAAACATTACTGATGAGTTTACTTATCCGACTCCGCTGCCCAGCGGTTATACCGATGAGACAAACGTAGGAACTTATTCACTGAAAGCGTTCAACGGAAAGACGGTATACATTGCCTTCCGTTATCGCGGTGCCAAGGGTGGTGTGACTACTACCGTGCAGTTGGATAACATCAAGATTACTACTTCCAAGCCGTCTCATGCTATGCCTTACAATGGCCTGTTCCAGTTCAACGGTGGCAAATGGGGTGCATACACAGAAAAAGATGTAGTGGTGGTTACTCCTGCCGATTACGATGCAATGGGTGATCCGGGCAAGAACGACAACTTCTCTTCTTCTATTAAGCCTGCTGATTATCTGCCGGTATTCCTGGCTCAGAAATTGCCTTATGCCAAGGCTGGCGCTACTCAGGTAGTATTGTACAAGTATTACAATGGTGAAAATACTTCTGCCATTGCAGATGAATACCTCCTGGGTACTGAATGGGCATTGAACAATAACATTGTAACCCGTGAAAAGGAAACCTTCCTGCACAACGGTGAAAAATGGTTGTTCGATCCGACGATTACCGTTTCAATGACAGCCGATGATTACCAGTATCTGGTAGACTGGGTAACTGAAAACAAGCCGGCTTATCTGGACAGCTCTTATCCTGATAATACAGAATGGTGGTTTGGTGCTTCTTCTCATTACAGAAACTTCAATGTAATGTTGATTAAGCGTAGAAGCAATGACCCGGAAGGCTTGGTTGACAAGGAAGATGAAGAAAAGGCAATGGCTTATCTGATGCAGCAGATTCAGGTGGCTTGCGGAATGGTACTTTCTCACAACTATCCGGATGCTCCGACTCAGATGAACGGTGTGGATTTGTATTATAAGGTACAGGCTATCGTTTACGACGGATCAAACAATCTCTATGAGTTCCGTTACAAGAGTTTAGGCAAGGGTCAGTTTGAAGTGGCTGGAGATCCTGTAAAGCTTTGATTTGAATAGATTAAAAACATAATTTAGGGGGATTGGGTATGGAAATTTATTTTCATATTCAATCCCTTTTTTTACCTAACCTGAGAAAAATATGATGAAAAAAAGTACATTGATTATCTGTTTTCTGCTGTCTGCTTTCGTTGTCTTTGCAAAAGGCAAGAAAGAGCAGCTGTATGGAGTTGCCTTTTACAACCTGGAAAACTTGTTTGATACCCGTCATGACGAAGGCAAGAAGGATTATGAGTATCTTCCCGACGGACGGAACAAGTGGGATGATGAGAAATATCAGGCGAAACTGAAAAACATGTCTACCGTATTGTCGATGTTGGCTACTGACAAATTGCCCGAAGGCCCGGCGGTAATCGGTATGGCCGAAGTAGAGAACAACCGTGTGTTGCAGGACTTGCTGAAGCAGCCTGCATTGGCAGACCGGGGCTATGAGATGATTCATTACGAAGGACCCGACGAGCGAGGCGTAGACTGTGCATTCTTTTATAACCCCAAAATCTACACTCCGACTTCTTCCCGGCTGGTGCCATACCGTCTGATGCAGCCAACCGACCGTCCTACCCGCGGATTTCTGGTAATTGATGGAAAACTGGCAGGAGAACGGGTTGCCTTTATCATTAACCACTGGCCTTCGCGCGGTGCTGCTTCCCCTTATCGTGAGCATGCCGGTGAACAGGTCAGGGCACTGAAAGACTCCTTGCAGTCATTAGACCGCAAGATCAAGATTGTCATCATGGGAGATATGAACGATGACCCTATGGATAAGAGCATGGCCGAAGCATTGGGAGCCAGACAGAAGAAAGAAAATGTGGAAAAAAGAGGATTATTCAATCCCTGGTGGGATACCCTGGCTTCAGGAAACGGTACATTGAAGTATCGCGGAAAATGGAACCTGTTCGACCAGATTGTATTTACAGAGAACTTCCTGAAGAAACGTACCCGTAAGCTGTCATATTCTTCACACGAAATTTTCCAGAGAGATTTTATGCTTCAGCAAGAGGGAAAATACAAAGGATACCCCAAACGCACCCATGCCGGCGGCAAGTGGATGAATGGTTACAGTGACCATCTTCCGACAATCGTCTATTTCCAGAAGGGGAAATAAATACAGGGTGTACATTTCTGAAAACGGTTATTGTATTTTCTAAAAAAATGCATTGAAGGATATTCTGGGGGATATGTAAATTTCTTTTGTTTATAATCCGGCATTCCCGGAAAAAACGCTTTAAGTGATAGGTTTGTTTTTTACAAATGTAATATCAGGCATTATTTTATTAAAATCGTATGTTTCAGAGATGAAAAAAATGATATTAGTCGTATATTATTTGTATTTTTTTATATATTAGCACTGTAAAGCAAAATTATTTAATATGCTCAACATGAAAACAAGACTAATTTATGGGTGCATGCTGTCGATGTTGATTTTCCAATCGTGCGAAAACAACCTCTCGCAAGATGCAATGAATGAACAAACGAAGCCAATAGCTTTCAGTTCAGTGATTGATAACGAAAGCTATTCAAGAGCAATGGACGCGGTTTGGGAACGGGGTGACCAGATCGGAGTTTTTATGATGGCTACTGGTGGGGATGCGGTGATAAAAGGTAACGTTCCTTTTGTAACAAATGTGGGGGATGGATATTTTGTAGCCAGCGGTAATCCCTTGTATTATCCGGAAGATGGCAGCAATGTGGATTTTGTTGCGTATTATCCTTATGATGCTGCATTCACTGATCTGACACAGGCGAATGTGGATGTATCCAATCAGATAGCAGACACTGCTCCCGACCTGATGGTTGCCAATAATCTGACCAATTGCAATCACACTACAAAAGGCAGTCTGGAGTTTACCCGTCTGATGTCTAAAGTCGTTTTGAACCTGAATTCCAGCAACAATACTTCATTGGTTGGTATTTCTGCCAGCATTCCGGGACTGAAAACCCAGGCTGTGGCCAATTTGAAGGAAAAGTCTTTAAGTCTTGTGGATAATTCAGTAAAGGAAGTGGTCATGCATGTCAACGGAGATGCAACAGCAGCAGAGGCTATCCTGCTTCCTCAGACTTTTTCAGGAAAACTGAAACTGAGTCTGACACTGAATGGAGCAACTAAGGTGGTTGAAACCGGAATTACAGAAAAACTGGAAGCCGGAAAGAAATACGTCTTCAATGTAAACATCTCTGCTTCGGGAGGTGAGATCACTCCTGACCCGGAAGCCAAATATACGAAATGGTTTGAGACTCCGGTAATTTCCGCATCGCTTCTGGAAAAGCCCAATATGCGGTATATCATACACAATACCGGATTGCGCTACAGCGGGGGTACTTTGAATGGAATTGATATCCGTAATTATACGATGCTTTATGACACCGATGCCAAGTTTGCTTACTGGGTAGCTTATCCGTTGTGCGGATGGTATCTTGAGGGAAATGTCGGACGTACTGACGATTGGGGGTATGATCCGGAACTGAAGCAGAGTGAGCAGCCCAATATGAAAAAGGGTATTGGCAACAACTATGACCGCGGACACCAGATTCCTAGTGGTGACAGACAGCGTAAAGACTGTAAGATGAATAACCAGACCTTCTATTTTTCCAACATGACTGCCCAGTTGGGAAAAAAATTCAATCAGGGAATCTGGGCTAATCTGGAAAATAAAGTCCGTTCCTGGAGTACGGGTGTCGATACGTTGTATGTAGTGACAGGTGCCATGCCTACCACAGCTACCGACCAGACACTGAAATATGCATACGATAACAGTGGTGTACAGATGGTAGTACCTAAGTATTATTTCAAGGCACTGGCCAGAAAGGTTGGCGGTTCTTACCAGACCATTGCATTTTATCTGGATCATAAGGATTATTCCGATGCAGGCAGTTATATGAACTATGCCGTATCTGTAAGCGAACTGGAAAAACGTACCGGATTTACGTTCTTCCCCTCTTTGGATGCAAGTGTGAAAGCTAACTTGGATTTGAGTCAATGGAGATAACAATTATTTTTTTAATTATATGATTATGAAAATCCAGAATTTGATTTACATGGGTATATTGTCTACCCTTGTTCTTGCAGGATGTAAGACCAATGATGACAATAGTACGTGGTCTGGCAGTGACGGAATTGTGTTCAATTCTTATATCGGAAGTCACACTCGTGCCAGTGGCAGCTCTTGGGGTAATGGCGATGAAGTCGGAATTTACATGACAGGTGCCGGCGCAGGCATTGATGCCGCAACTGCAGTCAATAAGAAATATCTGGCTCAGACCAATGGTATCCTGACTCCGGAATCTAAAACGGAGGCTATCTATTATCCGGAAACGGGTAATGCGGATTTCGTAGCTTACTATCCTTATTCTTCTTCGGTAGCAGATAATATCGTTGCTGTAAATGTAAGCAATCAGAGCAAACCGGAGGCTATCGATTTGCTGTATTCAAACAATGCAAAGAATATTGCAAACGGAGCTACTGTAAGTCTGGGATTCACACACCAGTTGTCTTTGGTAACCATTGACCTGAAGAATACTGACGGTACCATACCTTCTTTGAACGGAACGACTGTTTCTATGGGCGGTATGAATACGCAGGCTTCTTTCGACCTGGACGGTGGGGTGCTGACCGTATCTCCTCAGTCGGCTGAACCTACATTGGATATGTATATGGTGGCTGGCCAGGACGGTGCTATGAAAGCACAGGCCATTGTACTTCCTACAAAAGCTACAGGAAGTTCACAGACTCAGATGGTACTGACATTCAAATTGGATGGCATGACATTTGAATATACTGTAAGTGATATCAGTGCCTTCGAAGGCGGTAAGGAATACCTGTATACAGCTGATTTGTCTATCAACAACGGAAAACCGACTGTGAAGATGGGTAACGCAACCATCACAGACTGGGTGACTGTTCCGGGTGGTGACATTGACGTGGACTTCGACGGTGGTTCTACAGAACCGGGTGAAGAAAAGGTATTGCTGGATGAAAGCTTTGCGACAAGTCAGGGTAAGTTTACTATCGATGACAAGCAGTTGCCGGAAGGTAGTACTTATGTTTGGAAATATGATGAAAAATACACTTGCATGAAAGCAAGTGCGTTTGTGGGTGGTGCTAAAAAGGCTTCTGAATCTTGGTTGGTTTCTCCGGAACTGAGTTTAGCTGATGTGAAGTCTGCTGTGCTGTCTTTCGAACATGCTCATAATTATGCGGGAACTGCTTCTGAAGAACTGACTTTGTGGATTACAGAAACTTCTGCAGAAAACTGGAAGCAGTTGACTATTGACAAATATGGAGAACAATTCAAGTTTGTTGCAGTTTCTGTCGACCTGGCAAGTTATCTGGGTAAGACTGTTAAGTTCGCATTCAAATATGTGAGCACTACTTCTGCAGCTGCTACTTGGGAAATCAAGAACGTGAAGGTAGTAGCTAACGGTGACGGTACAGTAGATCCGGAACCGGAACCGACTCCGGCAGGTGTCATTTTTGAAGAAAAAATGGGGGCAACAGTGATTTCTAACAAAGTTAGTATAGCTAATTATACTAATTGGGATAATAAAGATTTGCAGTTCTCGGATGAAACAAAGGCTGCTGATGTGCGTTCTATTGCTCATAAAACAGAAGCAAATCCAAGTGAGACAACTAAAGTGAATAATGTATGGTTGCCTGCTGGTAAAGATTCAGGGCTGACCATTTCTGGAATCAATACTGCCGGACATTCAAAATTCAAACTGACGTTTGAGGCTGCTGCGAATGTTTTCAATGCAGGTACTTCTATTGATTTGAATAAAATCAAGGTTACTTTCAATGATACGTCACTGACTATTCCTAGCAAGGTTGTTTCTAAAGACAATAATGATGCAAATGTGTTTTACACATTGACTTCTACATTCGAAGTTGCTGGAACAGAAAATTCTACTCTTAAATTTGCCGCTTCAGCTGCAGATAATACAGTAGGACTCAGATTGTACAACATCAAGTTAGAAACTGTAGAGTAAGATTTTTATGTTACTTGATAGTATGTGGTCACACAGGGCCGGTTTCCGGCCTTGTGTGACCTAGATTAATAATCATCCAATATTTTTTATTTATGAAACACAAATTACTGTTCATCTTGACATTCTTGCTTCCTTGCATTGTCTTTGCGCAGAACAATGTGACTGTAAAAGGAAGTGTAATCGGAGCAGTAAGCAATGACCCTGTTCCGGGGGTCTTGGTAACTATAGAGAAACTGAACAGACAGGTGAGAACGGATGCAGACGGATTCTTCTATATCCGCAATATCCAGCCGGGAGAGTATGTCCTCAACCTGAACTCTGTATTGATTTCTCCGAAGAATGTCGTTGTAAAGATTGAAGATTTAGGCGATACTGAACTAGAACCTATACAGGTTACAGAATTAAATGCAACTGAAGACATTTCAATGGTCGGATTCATTGATGCCGGCCTGCTGGACGACGATGTGGAAAGTTCATCACAGGACGTGAGTGCAACGGTACTGTTGTCTAACGATGTGTACCTGAACAAAACCGCTTACCAGTTGTCACCGGCTCGCTTCTCTCCTCGTGGTTATAGCAGTACACAGGAGTTGAAGTATATCAATGGGGTAGTATTCAACGACCAGAATCGTGGTGTGTTCAACTATTCTTCAGTGGGTGCACTGAACGATATGACACGAAATGGTGATGTCACTAATTTCACTTCTCCTGCCAACTTTACTTTCGGAGCCCTGGGCGGTGCCGAAAATATCAATATGCGTGCCAGCGGTTATGCACCGGGCGGAAAACTGTCTATGAGCTATACCAACCGCAACTATTACCTGAGAGGCATGTTTACCTATGCTACAGGAGTGAAAGACAACGGATGGGCTTTTGCTACTTCCGTAGGTGGAAGATACTCTCATGAAGGAAATATCGAAGGAACCTTTTACAACAATATTTCTCTGGCTTTCTCCGCAGAAAAACAATGGAACGGAGGAGAACACAGCCTGTCTATGGTAGCCTTTGTTTCTCCGGTACGCCGCGGACAGCAGGGAAGTTCTTATAGAGAGGTATATGAACTTACTGACAATTATCTGTATAACCCGAACTGGGGATATCAGAACGGTAAGAAACGAAATGCAAAGGTGGTTACTGCATTCGACCCGACTGCAGTGATCTCACATATCTGGAAGATCAATGACAATACTACATTGACTACCGGTCTGGGTACACATTATGCCCGCTACGGTAATACGGCCTTGAACTGGTACAATGCACCCGACCCGCGTCCGGACTACTATCGTTATCTTCCGTCGTATTTTGACAGTCCGGAAGCAAAGAATGCTTATACGGAACTCTGGCGTTCAAACCGTACGGAGTATACTCAGATCAACTGGGATAACCTCTACCTGGCCAATGCCAACAGCGTACGCAACGGTAACGGAGCAGCTGTATATATGGTGGAAGAACGTAGAAGCGACTTGTTTGAGACTTCTTTCAACAGTACGTTGAATACCAAAATCAACCGTTATTTCAACATTACGGCCGGTGTCGGTGCCCGCTATACGCTGTCAAGACAGTTTAAGACCGTAGATGACTTGCTCGGTGCGCAGTATGTGCTCGATATCGACAAGTTTGCCGAACAGGATTTCTCCGGCGACCATGACAAGATACAGAACGACTTGAACCGCCCGGACCGCAAGGTATACGAGGGAGGTATCTTCGGATATAATTTCAACCTGAACATCTATTCTGCCGATGCCTGGGTAATCAATAAGTACAGATCCAGATATTGGGATTACTACTATGGATTCAAGTTTACGTATACCAACTTCTGGCGCGACGGTAAGATGATGAACGGACGTTATCCTACTTCTTCGTATGGCGAAGGACAGCATCATGAGTTTACGGATGTGATGCTGAAGGGAGGACTGACCTATAAGTTCAACGGACGTCACATGCTGACTGCCAATATCAGCTACGGCAGTGAGGCGCCGCTTCCAAACGATGCTTATGTTTCTCCGCGTATTACCGACCGTACAATCAGTAATATCAAGAGCGGACGGGTGTTCTCGGCCGACTTGAACTATGTATTCTCTTTGCCGCAACTGGCAGGACGCGTGGGAGTGTTCCAGACTAATTTCTATGACCAGATGGAGCGCAGCAGTTATTACGACGGTATCGAAGGTACTTTCATCAACCACGTACTGTACGGAGTGAACCGCATTCACCGTGGTGTGGAACTGGGAGCTACTTATAAGCTGAACGACCAGTGGAGCTTCGATCTGGCAGGAACGGTTTCCGAATATTACTACAGCAACAATCCGAACGGTATCAAGAATTCGGAAAACGGAAAGATCGTACAGGAAGAAAAAGTATATATGGAGAATGTGTACGTGGGCGGTATGCCGCAGATTGCCGGTACATTCGGTATCCGTTATTTTGTGAACTACTGGTTCCTGGGAGCGAATATCAACGGTTTTGCACGCAACTATATCGAAGCGGCTCCGTTGCGCCGTCTGGCTTCCAACTATGCTTCTGTCAGCCCGAGCAGACCCGATGAGTTCGAGGCTTATCAGAAACTGACTACACAGGAACGCTTCCCGGCAGCCTATACCATCGATTTGTCGGTAGGAAAGATTTTCTATATCAACCGTAAACAGTCGGTGAACTTCAACCTGTCTGTAAACAATCTGCTGAACAAGCGTGATATCTGTACCGGAGGTTATGAACAGGGACGTTCCGACTTGTCTTATCCCGACCGTTTTGGTGGAAAGTACTACTATATGCAGGGCATCAACTGCTTCCTGAATGTGAGCTATCGTTTTTAAGTAACTTATTATAAATACAGAATTTATGAAACTCTTGAAAAATATTGGATTAATGCTTCTTGCATCAGTGGCATTATTTGCTTGTGAGCGTGAATATGATGCACCTCCTTTGAATGAGCCGATATACAACGGACCGGCTGCGAACATGACCATTGCCGAACTGCGTACTCAGTGTGCTGCGGCTACCAAGGATGCGCCGGTTAACATTACTGAGGACTGGGTGCTCAAGGCGGTGGTTTCGGCTAATGACGAGTCGGGAAACATTTACAAGAAGATTTACCTGCAGGATGAGACAAGTGCCATCGAAATGCAGGTGGATCAGGGTAGTGTGTACAACTATTATCCGGTAGGCCAGGTGGTTTATGTAAGCCTGAAAGGGCTGTGTGTATCGGTATATGGTGACGAGCAGCAGCTGGGGCATCCAGACGGATACCTGTACCGTACTCCTTGGGTGGATTTCCAGGCAGTGGTAAGCAAGGACCGTTGGGCAGATGCCAACAACATCCAGCCGATTGACGTAGAGGATATCAGTCTGATCAACGGAGCGGTCGACCAGTACAAGTTCAAGCTGGTGAGACTGAAAAATGTGGCTTTCAAGAACGGTGGAAAGAATACCTTTGCTCCGAGCGACGGATATGGTGAGGAATACATTACCGACAAACAGGGTAATACGCTGATGGTAAGAACCAGCAATTATGCCAACTTTGCGGGCGACAAACTACCTGAAGGACGTGGTGACGTAGTAGGTATTCTGGGCCGTTTCAACGGCAGCTGGCAGCTGACAGTGCGTACACGTGACGATGTAATGAACTTTACCGGCAGCAGCGAAGGCGGTGATGAAGGCGGTGAAAGCGGTGAGACAGTGATTTTCTCTGAAACGTTCGGAGAGCCTCAGAAGTCAGGAAACTACTGGCCTTACGTAAAGGATTATACTGGTTTCGATAATCCGGCATCCATGTTCAAGGATGAGTCAGGACAGGCTTCTGTGCGTATGCAGGACGGACTGAGCAATATCTGGTTCCCGGCAAATAAGGATATTACGTTGCAGATTTCAGGCATCAATGCCGGAGAGGTGCAGAAAGCTACCTTGGAATTCCAGGTGGGTGCCAACCTGTACAATAAAGGTGAGTCTATCGACCTGGCAGTGATGAAGGTGAAATGCAACGGTAATGCCATTACGATTCCTAGCAAGGTGGTGAGCAACGACAAGGGTGAATCTAACAAGCCGTTCAAGTTCACGTTCAACGACGTGGCAGTTTCTGCCAATACCGTATTGGAATTTACTACAGAAGCAGCTACAAACGATAAGGGATTGCGTCTGTACAGCGTGAAACTGTATACAGGCGGTTCTTCTGCAGGTGAAGGTGACGGAGGTACAGTAATCGAACCTCCATTGGTTAACAATTAAATGGAAGCCTTATGACAAAACGTTTTTTCTTGTCCGGATTCTGGTTCATCGTGTTGTCCTGCATGTGTGCGGGGCTGTCTGCACAGAACAAGGTACGTGTGTATGCGGCAGCCTTCTATAACCTGGAAAACCTGTGGGATACGGAAGATGATCCGAACAATCGTGGGGACGATGACTTTACGCCTGACGGCCAGTACAACTGGACCGAGGCCAAGTATCAGCAGAAACTCAAGAACATTGCGAAGGTAATTTCGGAACTGGGACGGGACTACTGTCCGGCGGGACCGGCCATTATCGGAATATCGGAAGTGGAAAACCGGAAGGTGCTGGAGGATCTGGTGAAGATGGATGCCATTGCTGAAATCGGCTATAAAATCGTGCATTTCGAATCGCCCGACCACCGTGGTATTGATGTGGCAGCCTTGTATAATCCAAGGGTTTTCCGCTTTACTTCGGCTACGGTTTATCCGTTCCGTAAGCCCGACCAGCCGGATTATAAGACACGCGACCAGTTGCTGGTCAGCGGAATGCTGGCAGGAGAGCCTTTCCACATGATTGTCAATCACTGGCCTTCACGTTATGGAGGTGATGCCTCTTCTCCTTTGCGTGAGTATGCGGCTAGCATTACCAAGCACATTGCCGATTCGATTCATGCGGACAATCCGAAGGCAAAGGTGCTGATTGTGGGTGACTTGAATGACGATCCGTATAACAAGAGCTGCAGCGAGGTGCTAGGAGCCAAGCGTAAGGCAAAAGGAGTGAAACCTTATGAATATTACAATGCGACGTGGGCCTTGTACGACAAGGGAATCGGCTCGCTCTGTTATCAGAACAAATGGAACCTGTTCGACCAGCAGATTATCTCGGGTAATCTGCTCGGACAGGATAAGAATACGCTGAAGTTCTGGAAATCGGAGGTATTCATCCGTGATTATCTCATTCAGCAGGAAGGAAAGTATAAAGGGTATCCTTTGCGTACCTTTTCGGGAGTAACCTTCCAGAACGGTTTCAGTGACCACTTGCCGACGCTTACTTATTTTGTAAAAGAAGCAGAATAACATTCTCCCTTCTGTGGAGATCGATGAACAGCGTGGTGTAAACCGGCGATTTCGCCCGGTTTACACCGCTTATTTTATTGAAAAAAGATTTTTGAGTGTTTATTTCTGAAGTTGAATATTTTTAGATTAATACCTGAAAGTAGGTATTGATAAATAGCTCTTTTCTGTTTTCATTTGTATTATCTTAAAATATGTATTTATGAAACTGAACTATTTATTTAATCTATTTTTATTGTCGGTATTTTGTATCAGTTGTTCTGATGATATAGAATTTGTAGAACAAAAAAACGCACCGGTGATTTTATCAGAAAAAATCCCTGTATATCGTACAGAAGAGAATGCTATTATTGAAGTGGAATCTTTTATTAAAGGGAATGAAAATTTCTCTCGGTCAGAATTACCTCATTATTCTATAGGAAGTGAAATTTATTTTTGTAGAGATACAGTTACTAATCAGGAGTATCCATCATTTTATATAGCGAATGCAGATGGTGAAAATGGTTATGCAATAATTTCTGCTAATCCATATACGACTCCTATTATTGCTTATTCTGAATCGGGAAATCTTTCTTTGAATGACACGCTTCAGTATAAGGAATTATCTTTCTTTTTTAATATGATTCATAACTATATTTCTAACACTTTTAAATATAAAGTTGACATTGAAGAGGATGGTGATGATCTTTTGGATGTGCTTCAAACAAGAGGAAGGAGACTTCCCCTTTATGATGCTAAGCCGGGAGGATGGCAGGAGACGGCAAGAGTTCCTCCATTGATTTCTGTTAAATGGGGACAAAGGAATCCCTATAATAATGCTGCACCTTATATAAAAGATGGACAAAGAGCTCTTACGGGATGTGTTGCCACTGCAGTTGCTCAGATAATGGCATATCATGAAAGACCTTCTGAATATGATGGTGTATTTTACGATTGGACTGACATGAAAAAGAATCCTTCTATGCCGGAGGTTGCTCACTTATTTCGTTCTATAGGTGATTTAGTTAAAATGCAATGGGGGCTGGGCGCAAGTGGGGCTTATATGAAAGATATTCCACAGTGTTTTGAAAAAATGGGATATAAAAAGATTACCAATCCTCAGATTTATAGTCAATGGGATGTTATAACATCTATTAAAGCCAAATGTCCAGTTATAATATCTGGAAATTCAGTAAGAAAGAATATTCTTGGTATTAAATTTTATCGTAATGGACATGCGTGGGTCGCAGATGGTTATTTTCACAGGGAGAGGAAAGTTGATATGTACAGAAAAGGAAAAGATAAAATTCACCATTCATACGTAGAGAAAGAGGACTATCTGCATCTTAATTGGGGTTGGAATGGTATTTCTAATGGATATTATTTGGCAGGAGTGTTTAATGGAGGGGATGGACCGGCTTTTCCGTCTTCAAGGGCGGCTGGGAAAGGTAATTATCCGTATAATATTGAAATAATCCCATATATAAATTTAATTAAATGAAAAAATCTTATTTTATTTTTCCTTTCCTTTTTTTATCATTACTATCATGTAGTAGAGGGATTCTTGGCGATGCAGAAGACACAATAGGTTTGGAGAGAAGGGAGGTTCTATTTGCGTCTGGAAAAGATTCTATAGAATTACGTACTACGAAAGGAGATGACTGGTGGTTATCTAGTATTTCTACTTCTGATACTACATACATAAATCATTCCGTTAAAGATATAATCATGGAAGGAGGGGGGCTCTATGTCAAGAAAACTGGCAGAAAGTCCATATTTATTAGGGTGGAATCCAATAAAACAGGTATGGAAAGAAGATTCAGTATAGTCATTCAAGCTGGAAACTATTTTAATTCTATTGAAATAAGGCAGAAGGCCGGAGATTAGATAATATTGTAATTTATAATCTGGAGCAGATAAACATACGTATCTGAACATTATCAAAACCAGACATCATAAATAATTGCTAATGAGGATAAAACAAAGGAGAAAATTTTTCTTCTCCTTTGTTTTTCCATATGTATTATATATCTTTGAGATACAAAGATTTAACCTAATTGTTCATAATATGAAAAACCTGCTATTCATCGCAATATTAATAATTACACTTACTGGCTGTTTTAGAACTTAATCATTTACCCTTTATAATAAAACAAATGAACCTGTCAGAATGTATTGCTATTATGATTTCCGTAATCAAATAGACTCTTCAGTCTATATCCCCCCATCAGGCTATTTTTATTTACCTTTTATAAAGGTAAAGCTTAAGATAGAGAATGTTGCCAATTTTTTTATGAATCATATGGACAGTGTCATTCTTAAGCTACCCAACAGAGAGATTGCATTCAAAGACAGCACGTCTATATATAACTTTTTTTACATGAGAGACACATCAGTTATTAAATCAGTTCCCCAAAAAGGGCTACTATACTACTCTATGAAAGAGAAAGGCATGCCGTTACGAGAATTTGAACCGTAAGATTTATTATTTTATAATCTATCCTGGAAAAGGAAGGAATTTAGGAGATTATGCTGCTGAGACCATATTTTCTTTTCCTCACGTTTTCTTTGTGACATGCAGTTGGATAATCTGTGTCTCCTTTATGGAAAGCAACTCCTTTTTTGTTATTAAATACAGTCAGCACCGTTGATTCAATAATCAGCGGCATGGTTTATTAAATCAACGGTGCTGATTATTGAATTCAAATAGGGGAGTATCTTTGCCATTTGCAGGTGATTTCTTTCCTTTATACAGGGAAATTCTTTTCTTCAGTGGGATGATACAGTTTATATCTGATCATCCTTTTAGGGCAAAAATAAAGGCCATACCGTGAATACGGTACAGCCTTTACAATGCTTTTTCAGTAAAGAATTATGCTTCAGCAGGAGCTTCAGTAGCTTCTTCAGCAGTAGCTTCTGCGTTTGCAGCAGCTTCAGCCTCTGCTTTTGCAGCAGCTTCAGCAGCCTTCTTTTCAGCTACTTTCTTAGCGATTTCTTCGTTTACTTTCTTTTCAGCTTCCAGACGTGCTTTAGCGTCAGCCTTCTTAGCTTCTACTTCTTTAGCTTTCAATGCAGCCAAGCCAGTCTGCTTGTTTTCTTTCCAAGCGTTGAATTTAGCTTCAGCCTGTGCTTCATCGAATGCACCTTTAGCTACACCGCCCAGCAAGTGTTTCTTCATGTAAACACCTTCACGAGACAGGATGTTGCGTACAGTGTCTGTAGGCTGTGCACCGCACATTACCCAGTGCAAAGCACGTTCAAAATTCAAATCTACTGTGGCAGGATTGGTATTAGGGTTGTAAGTACCAATTTTCTCAGTAAATCTACCATCACGTGGTGCTCTTGCATCTGCAATAACAATTGAATAGAACGCATAACCCTTGCGTCCGTTTCTCTGCAATCTGATTTTAGTTGCCATTTTTTACGTTTAAATTTAAATGTGAATGATTTGAATTATGCTGATATCCCGTATCAGCGGCTGCAAAGGTACGACTTTTTATTTGTTTTACAAAAGGTTAAGTCGTTATATTTTGTTATTTATTGATTTCTCTGAGCCATTTTTCCAGTTCGCCCGTCCATTCTCTTTTGTAAGTGAACGAATCCCGGTAGCCCCATCCGTGCCCGCCGATGGGGTAGATGTGCAGGGTAGCCGGAACCTGGTGCCTGAGCAGAGCCATGTAATAATTGAGGCTGTGGGCTACGGGTACAGAACGGTCGTCGCTGCTGTGCAGGATGAAGGCCGGGGGTGTATTGCCGTCCACATGCAGTTCGTTGGAAAAGTCATCTTCCTCTTCCTTGGCAGGCTGTTTGCCCAGCAGATTGTCGTGCGTGCCCCGGTGCGTGTATTCCGGGTCCATGCTGATGACCGGGTAGAACAGTATCTGAAAGTCGGGATGCGATTCCTCGTCTTCGAAATGCGTGGCCACAGTACTTGCCAGGTGACCGCCTGCCGAGAAGCCCATGATCCCGATCCGTTTCAGCTGCCACTCTCCGGCACGGTGGCGCAGGATGCGCATTGCCTGACGGGAATCGCTCAGCGGTACTTCCTTGTGGCCGTTGGGCATCCGGTATTTCAGTACGGCATACGTAATTCCCTGGTTGTTGAACCAGGCAGCCATGTCCTTGCCTTCGTGGTCCATGGCCAGTTTGCCGTATCCGCCACCGGGACAGGCCACAATGGCCATTCCGTTTCCCTCCGTAGCAGGATAAACGGTCAGGGTAGGTTCGGCTACATAAAGTACCCCGTTCTCCTCCTGACACGTCATTCCATTGTCATTGGGCATTCCCTCCGGCCAGAGCTTCAGTTCCAGTGGCTGCTGTGCGTGCAGCCACGTTTGCGACAGTACAAACAAACCCATACACAAAAGAAACTTCATGCGTGCTTATGATTATTTCTTCGATACGTTCATACTTGCCTTCACCAGGTAGATAATCAGCAGGGCATAGGCCACAAGAGCTGCCACTTCACTCAGCGGATTAGCCAGCCACTCTTCGTGGAGCAGGTTGACACCGCCAAAACGCATGGCCGCACTGATGACACCCATTAAGGCTCCTCCGGCAATGAAACCGGATGCAAGCAGGGTTCCCTTTTCACCGCGGGCAGCATTGACAGCCTCGTCCTTGCTGCGGGTAGTGACATACCAGTTGATGGCACCGCCCACTACCAGCGGCAGGTTCAGTTCCAGCGGAATGAACATACCCAGTGCAAATGCCAGTGCCGGAACTTTGAAGTAAGTCAGCACAAGCGCCAGTACCGCACCGATTCCGTACAACAGCCAGGGAGCTGCCACACCGTTCATCAGCGGGTCGATGACCGCTGCCATGGCATTGGCCTGAGGAGCAGCCAGTGCGCCCGATGCGAAACCGTAAGTCTTGTTCAGGATCATGATGACACCACCCACCGTAGCGGCCGAAACCAACGTACCGAGGAATTTCCAGGTCTGCTGCTTGGCCGGCGTACTACCCAGCCAGTAGCCGATTTTAAGGTCGGTAATGAAACCGCCTGCCATGGACAGTGCCGTACAAACCACGCCTCCCATGACGAGTGAGGCTACCATTCCCGTAGCTCCTTTCAGACCTACGGCTACCATGACTACCGATGCCAGAATCAGGGTCATCAGGGTCATACCCGATACCGGGTTGGTACCTACGATGGCGATGGCATTGGCAGCTACCGTAGTAAACAGGAACGAAATGCCTGCCACCAGGATGATGGCTACGGCAGTATGAAGCAGGTTACCCTGCATGACATCAAAATAGAAGAACAGCGCAATCAGCACCAAAGTAACCAGTGAGCCGATGGCAATGATCTTCATGGAAAGGTCTTTCTGGGTGCGGATGACATTGGCCTCTTCCTTCTTGCCGCCCATTTCCTTGGCAGCCAGTCCTACCGCACTCTTGATGATGCTCCACGAACGTACGATACCGATGATACCGGCCATGGCAATACCGCCGATACCGATGCTCTTGGCATATTCAGAGAAAATTCTTTCGGGCGACATGGTGCTGACCGCTTCCGTGATGGCCGGATTCCAGGCATTCAGTACCTGGTCTCCCCAGATCAGTGAGATACCCGGTACGATGATCAGCCATACTGCCAGTGAGCCGGCACAGATAATGGCCGCATACTTCAGTCCTACGATGTATCCCAGACCCAGTACCGCAGCACCGGTGTTGATTTTCAGTACCAGCTTGGCTTTCTCGGCCAGCATCTCTCCCCAGCCGCATACCCGGGTGGTGAAGTTCTCGTTCCACCAGCCGAATGTCGCTACGATGAAATCATAGAGACCGCCGATGAGGCCCGCCATCAGCAGCGGTTTTGCCTGACTTCCGCCCTTTTCGCCGGAAATCAGCACCTGTGTACTGGCAGTGGCTTCCGGGAACGGATATTCACCGTGCTTCTCGCTGACAAAGTATTTGCGGAAAGGAATCAGGAACAGAATACCCAGTACACCTCCCAGCAGCGAACTGATGAACATCTGGAAGAAGTCGACAGTCATTTCCGGGTATTTGCTCTGCAGGATGTACAGGGCAGGAAGGGTAAAGATGGCTCCTGCCACGATGACTCCCGAGCAGGCACCGATAGACTGTATGATGACGTTTTCGCCCAGGGCATTCTTGCGCTTGGCTGCGCTCGATACGCCTACGGCAATGATGGCAATGGGAATGGCCGCCTCAAAAACCTGTCCCACCTTCAGCCCCAGATAGGCCGAAGCGGCAGAGAAAAGCACTGCCATGGCGATACCCCAGAGTACCGACCAGAGGTTGACTTCCGGATATTGTTTGTCGGGCGACATGAGGGGCTGGTATTTCTCCCCCGGTTTCAGCGGACGGAACGCATTTTCAGGCAGTCCGCTTGGTTTTTCATTTTCTGCTTTCATGTTTTCTTAGGTATTTAGTATTTTAAGTATTTTTTCATGCCTTCGGTGAAGTATACCCCGGTCTCCCCGTTGTCCTTGCTGTAGATGAAATAAGCATCCAGTTCCGGGTGGGCATTGCAGACCGCTTTGGCCGAATCCAGTCCCAGCACCATGAACGAAGTGGCATAGGCATCGGCAGTGGCACAGTCCTTGGCAACGACGGTCGACGAAAGAATGTTGTGCTGTACGGGATAGCCGGTACGCGGGTCGATAGTATGTGCGTACTTCTTGCCGTCCTTATAGTAGAAATTCCGGTAATTGCCCGAAGTTGCCATTCCGGCATTGCTGATTTCCAGAATGGTCTGCAGCTCCTGGTTGACAGCCAGCGAATCGTCTATCGGCTTGTTGATACCGATGCGCCAGGTGTTCATCTGCGCGTTCTCTCCCTTCATGACCAGTTCTCCGCCGATATCAATCATGTAGTTCTTGATACCCTTGCGGTCGAAGAGACGGGCCACACAGTCTACTCCGAAGCCTTTGGCAATGGCACTGCAGTCGAGCATCAGCCGCGGGTCGTCTTTGATGACCTTGCCGTTTTCCATCCGGACCTTGTCGATGCCCACAAACTGCCGGATGCTGTCGATGGTCAGGGAGTCAATCTGGGTGGCATTCTTGAACCCGAAGCCCCAGGCATTCACCAGCGGAGCTACCGTAATGTCGAAGGCTCCATGCGTCTCCTCCGAAATCTGCTTGGCCAGCTGGAATACATACGTAAACAGACTGTCGGCCGTGAGGTCGGTATTCTGGTTGATATGTGTGATGACCGACTCCTTGCTGAAAGGAGAAAGCGACTGGTTGACTTTTTCCAGTTCGGCTTCGATTTCGTTTTTCAGGTTTTCGTCAGACTGGTAAGTGATTTTGTACATGGTACCGAATACCAGCCCCTGGTCGGTCTGGAATGGAGCCTGTTTTCTTAATATCAGGACGGTTCCTACAATGAGTAAGACAAGGAATGGCAACTGCCACCGGATCTTGTTGCGTGTCATAAGCTGTATGAGTTAATCTGTTATAGATGATACTGTATGATTCTCTGTAATCAGGCAAGGATATGTTCCCATAGAATCTTGATGCCGATGCCTATCAGGACGACACCTCCGAAGAGGGAAACCTTCAGGTGGAACTGCTTGCCGAAGAAGACTCCGATCAGACTGCCCGTCAGGGAGAGTACGAAGGATACGAAGCTGATGATGAGCAGCGGATATCCCAGTTGGGCCACCTGATGGAAGCCGGTAAAGGCAAACGAAATTCCTACTGCCATGGCATCGATGCTCGTCGCTACGGCCAGGGTAAGCAGTACCTTGAGGGAGGTAGGGTCGAAACTGGCCTGCTCTTCGTCGGAAAACTGTTCGCGTATCATGCGTATGCCCAGGATGGTGAGCAGCCCGAAGGCAATCCAGTGATCGTAATCCTCTATCAGCTGGTTGAATGTACTGGCTCCGTACCATCCCAGCAATGGCATCAGTGCCTGAAAAGCCCCGAATAAAAATCCCATGAGGAGGAAATCCTTCCATCTGATTTTTTTCAGGATGATTCCGCTGGTTACCGAAACCGTAAAACAGTCTATTGCCAGACTGACCGCCAGCAACCATATTTCAAGTGTCGTCATATGTCCTTAAAAAGGTAAGTTGTAAATTAAGTTATAAGTCAGGTTGAAACTGCTTCCGGCATTTTCTCCGAATCCCGGAATGTACCACGGCGTGGAATTCTCGTGGGCAGTGGCACTCATGCGCATCTTGTAGCGTACGGCCCAGCCCATGTGGAACCGCTTGTAGATTCTGACCTTGATGCCTACTACGGCTTCCAGCCAGTGTGCGGAACTGGTCTCGCTGATGTCTCCGAAAGGTACCGATACGTGTCCCCCGTAGTTCGGGTCCTTCATGTCGGGACCGCTCACCTCGTAACTGAAGTTGCTCATACCGTAGCGGAGTCCCACATACAGATATCCCGGCAGGTAAGGCTTAAGGTAGAATACATTGTAATCCATACCGATACGGAAATAAGGAGCCTGTGTCTTATAGTGAAAGTAGTTGCTCTCGTTGGTGGCATCGGTCTTTCCGTAACCGATTTCGAGGGTAGGCAGAAACCGGTTTTTCAGGTTGCTCTGAATCTGCACCTCAGTGCTGAAGACATCGCTTCCCAGCAGGTAGTTGCCCGCTCCTGCGATTTCCACTCCTACGGCCGTACCCTGATAAAGCGGAGAAGCCTTGTACTCCGCCTTCAGCGTTTCCTTGTCCTTCTTCTGCGCCTGTGCCGTCTGCGGCAGCATCAGCAGACTACATACCGGTAGCAGCAACAGTGAAATATATCTTGAAATTCTCTTTCTCATAATTGTCTATGCTTGGGTTGGTAATTAGTAAAGAGTCCATCCGGTGGTGAGTTGCCTTGACTTCGGTAATCTCATAAAACATCATGGATCCGCAGTCCAGGTTGGTGAAATACGGCGTATTCCGGTGATGCACCGTGACGGTATCCGTTCCGGCAAACTTCCGCTCCAGGCTCCGGTATGAGAAGATAAAGCGTGTCTGGTCGTTATAGCTCAGCGGCACTTTGAAACTGCTTGCCCCCGCTTCCTTGTTGATGAGAATTTCTGAAATCAGCGAGTCGTATACCACCCTCGGCTTGAGACTTCCGTCGGGGAGGGTATCATATACGGTTACGTCGGCAACGGTTTCTCCGATTACGGTAATCGTATCGGAAGAGTTGAATTGCTTGCCCATCTGGTCAACCAGGGTGAAATGGGCATATGAGATGGTGTTGGGAGGACAGTTCTCCACCTCGCAGGCGGGGAAGAGCAGGATTCCCAACAGCAAGGCCAGGCCCAGTATGACAGGAAGTTTTCTCATGGTCTTACAGTTCTTTTTCAATTTGGTATTTGTTGCGTTCAGGAGCGTTCCGCACAATCAGTTCGCCGATAAAGCCGGCCAGGAACAGTTGGGTTCCGATCATCATGGTGGTCAGCGCCAGGTAGAAATAAGGACTTTCGGTAACCAGACGGTACGGATTGCCCACATAGAGGTCGTACAGCTTGTTGGCTCCGATGACGGCTGCCGAGATGAATCCCAGGATGAACATCAGTGAACCGAGGAAGCCGAAGATGTGCATCGGTTTCACTCCGAACTTCGAAAGGAACCAGAGGGTGAGCAGGTCCAGGTAACCGTTTACAAAGCGGTTCAGGCCGAATTTGGTCGTACCGTATTTGCGTGCCTGGTGATGTACCACCTTCTCGCCGATTTTAGAGAAACCGGCATTCTTGGCCAGATAAGGAATGTAGCGGTGCATTTCGCCGTATACCTCAATGTTCTTGATCACTTCCTTGCGGTAAGCCTTCAGTCCGCAGTTGAAATCGTGCAGGTTGTGAATGCCCGAAACGGCCCGTGCCGTCGCATTGAACAGTTTGGTAGGAATGGTCTTCGACAGCGGGTCATACCGTTTCTGCTTCCATCCCGATACCAGGTCATATCCGTCTTCGGTAATCATCCGGTAGAGTTCCGGGATTTCGTCCGGGCTGTCCTGCAGGTCGGCATCCATGGTGATGACCACATCTCCCTCGGCTCTTTCGAATCCGCAGTAAAGGGCCGGCGACTTTCCGTAGTTACGGCGGAACTTGATACCTTTCACCTCTTCGTGCTGCTGGCGCAGCGCTTCGATGACTTTCCATGACCCGTCGGTACTTCCGTCGTTGACAAAGATGATTTCGTAACTGAACCGGTGTGCGTCCATTACACGTTTGATCCAAGCATGCAGTTCCGGAAGAGATTCCTCTTCATTGTATAAAGGAACGATAACAGATATATCCATGTGCGTTAGTATTTTTTTTGTTTCATGACTATGAGGGCTGTAGGCAAGGCCAGCAGCGTTCCGTAAAATATATTTTGAGATACAAGTTGCAGGGTGAGTTGCAGCGGAGTCAGTGAGGCAATCGTTTCGAAGGCCTTCATGAACTGGTCGACGGTGGCCGACAATTCCCCTTGTGCGGCCGACTGCAGCGTTTCCAGTTGGGTGCGGTAGCTTTCAAAGATAAATCCGTTGTCGATGAAGCGGAAATATATATAATGTACGGCAGCTGTAAGGATAGAGGCAAACATATACATGAAAAATGTAAAGGCGAAGGCCCGGAAAAAAGAGAGGCTTCCCTGGCAGCACTCGTTTCTGAACTTACGGGCATAGATGTATCCGAGCACAGGCACGAACAGCGTGAGCAGGATGAACAGCAGCTGCAGCAAAGGGATTTTGAATCCGAGCGGGAAAAGGATGAATTTGATAATCCAGAACAATCCCATGAGGGTTCCGAACCGCATTGCGTGCTCCTGAAGGGTGATAGGTCTTTCTGTCGTCATTTTTCTTTAATATATTATATCCTATGAATGTGCAAAAATACGGTTTTTGTATTTATGCGAGGGTATAAAAACCTAAAAAAACGTGTTTTTGATATTTTTTCTGCATTTTTTTTGCTTCAGGTATTGCAGGTTCAGAAAAAATACCTACCTTTGCACCCGCAAACGAGAAACATCGCAAGATGATATCGCAAGCGAGTTTTGAAATACGGGTAAGTCCCATACGGCCAGCTCCCTTCGAATCCTCCAGGGCTTGATCGCAGCAAAGGTAGTTGGTTGTAGCGGCGCGATATGGTAAGCTTACCCACCTGCCTCTTTAGCTCAGTTGGCCAGAGCACGTGATTTGTAATCTCGGGGTCGTTGGTTCGAATCCGACAAGAGGCTCAAAAACATAACTTATTTATCGCCTCTTTAGCTCAGTTGGCCAGAGCACGTGATTTGTAATCTCGGGGTCGTTGGTTCGAATCCGACAAGAGGCTCAAAAAGACTGGTTCTCGCCAGTCTTTTTTGTTTGTATCCTGCCGGAGGTTTTCGGAAGGGCATAAAAAAAAGATACCGTTCGGAGATGAAACGGTATCTTCCAAAAATAGAATAGTTAAGTCTGTATTGTATATTCTAAATTGATATCTACACCTATATAACAACGGCGTTCTCTGTTTTGTTCATAAAAAAGGAATATTTTTTTTATGTTTCTGTTTGACTCCCTTTATCACTTTCTGTTTTTTCTGTACCTTTGCGCCTCAATTATATAACAACATAACATAAAAAGACATAAAAGATGGGTGGCTTTTTTGGAACAGTTTCGAAAGTTGGATGTGTGACCGATTTGTTTTACGGCACCGACTATAATTCTCATTTAGGTACCAAACGCGCAGGTATGGCGACATTCTCGGAAGAAGGAGGCTTTGTGCGTTCGATTCACAGTTTGGAAAATTCGTACTTCCGGACCAAGTTTGAATCAGAACTTGCCAGCTTCAAGGGAAAATCGGGAATCGGAGTGATCAGTGACACTGATCCACAGCCTATTATGATCAATTCTCATCTCGGCAGATTTGCCATAGTGACCGTCGCAAAAATCAACAATATCGATGAACTCGAAAAGGAAATGCTGGATGCCAACATGCATTTCGCAGAAATGAGTATGGGAAAAACCAATCAGACGGAACTGATTGCGCTGCTCATTGTGCAGGGAAAGGATTTTGTAGAAGGTATCGAGAATGTATACAACAAGATAAAGGGATCGTGCTCCATGCTGATTCTTACCGATGACGGTATCATCGTGGCGCGCGACAAATGGGGACGTACTCCTATCGTTATCGGAAAGAAGGACGGAGCCTATGCGGCAACCAGTGAGTCGAGCAGTCTGCCGAACCTGGATTATGAAATCGAACGTTACGTAGGCCCGGGAGAAATCATCCGCATGCGTGCCGACGGCCTGGAGCAGTTGCGTGCGCCGAACGAAAAGATGCAGGTATGCTCGTTCCTGTGGGTATATTACGGTTTCCCGGTTTCCTGCTACGAAGGACGCAACGTAGAAGAAGTGCGTTTCATGAGCGGTTACAAGATGGGAAAGACCGATACTTCGGAAGTGGACTGTGCCTGTGGTATTCCGGATTCGGGTGTGGGTATGGCACTGGGATATGCCGAAGGAAAAGGGGTACCTTACCACCGTGCCATCTCCAAATATACGCCGACCTGGCCGCGCAGTTTTACACCGAGCAACCAGGAAATGCGTTCTCTGGTAGCCAAGATGAAACTGATTCCGAACCGCGCCATGCTGCAGGGCAAACGCGTGCTTTTCTGTGACGACTCAATCGTGCGTGGTACACAGTTGCGCGACAATGTCAACGTACTGTATGATTACGGAGCCAAGGAAGTACATATGCGAATCGCCTGTCCGCCGCTGATTTACGGTTGCCCGTTCATCGGATTTACTTCTTCGAAGGGAGATATGGAACTGATAACCCGTCGCATCATCAAGGAGATTGAGGGTGATGAGAATGCCAAACTGGTTCAGTATGCCACTACCGACTCTCCGGAATACAAGGAACTGGTAGAGCGTATCCGTGCCCGTTTCGGACTGACTTCCCTGAAGTTCAATACACTGGAAACCTTGATTGAGGCCATCGGGCTGCCGAAGTGCAAGGTTTGTACCCACTGTTTCGACGGTTCCAGCTGTTTCTAAGGACTGGGAAATAAGATAAGAAAAAGCCATAGCAGACTGATTCTGTAAAGAAAAAGGATGCTATGGCTTTTTTTATTGTCCGGTTGCCCGGACCCGGTATTCAGTGGAACAGGATCCTTCCGGACCCTGCCGTTTATCTGTTATTATACATGTTCTCGTAATAGTTCTGGTAATCTCCGCTGGTTACGTTTTTCACCCATTCCTGATTTTCCAGGTACCAGATAATTGTTTTTACGATGCCGTCCTCGAACTTGGTTTCCGGTTCCCATCCCAGTTCGCGCGTGATTTTGGTCGGGTCGATGGCATAACGCTGGTCGTGTCCCAAGCGGTCTTTCACAAACGTAATGAGCGACTCATTGATCCAGTCGATGCGGATTTCCCCGTTTTCATCCAGTTCCTTCTTCTTGAGCACCTTCCGGTATTCCGGATGCTCACTCATCAGACGGTGGATGGTGGCGAGGGTCAGTTTCACGATTTCGATGTTCTTTTTCTCATTGTGTCCGCCTACGTTGTAGATTTCTCCGTTCTTTCCCTTCCGTACTACCAGGTCGATGGCCTTGCAGTGGTCTTCCACATACAGCCAGTCGCGTACGTTGCTTCCGTCGCCGTATACCGGCAAGCGCTTTCCTTCGAGGATATTTTTGATAATCAGCGGTATCAGCTTTTCAGGGAAGTGATAAGGACCGTAGTTGTTGGAACAGCGGGTAATGGTTACAGGCATTTTGTACGTATCCCGATAAGCCATGACAATCAGGTCTGCACTGGTCTTTGAGGCACTGTACGGGCTGTGCGGACAGAGAGGAGTCTCTTCGGTAAAGAATCCTTCTTCTCCGAGTGAGCCGTATACCTCATCGGTCGATACCTGATGGTAACGTACATCCTTTCTCCAGGTAGGATAGCCGTTTTCGTCCTTTCCGGTTACCCATGCGCGGCGGGCTGCATCCAGCAGATTCTGTGTACCCAGAATGTTGGTCTGGAGGAAAAGCTGCGGATTTTCGATGCTCCGGTCTACATGACTTTCTGCAGCGAAATTGACAATGTAGTCGAATTTGTATTCGGAAAACAACTGGTCGGCCAGGTCTCTGTCGCAGATGTTGCCCTTAATGAAAAAGCAACGCTCGTTGTCGATGTCCTTGGCGATGGTGCCCAGATTGCCGGCATATGTCAATGCGTCCAAAATCACCACTTTAATGTCTTCATGTTTTGCCAGAATGTATTTGATGTAATTGGCTCCGATGAATCCGGCCGCTCCTGTAACTAGATACGTTTTCATATTTTCTTGTAACTTAATTTCAATGTGCAAATTTCGGAAAGTTTTTTTAATCCGACAAACAATTTAATCGTTTAATTCTATCACTTCCAGGTCTGAAAAATTTCCTCTGTCTACGTTGAAACGCACCAGAGTACGGGTGAGGTGGAAGCCGTAACGTCCGGCCGCTCCGGGATTTATGTGCAGCATTCTCAACGTTTTGTCATATTTTATTTTCAGTATGTGGGAGTGTCCGCTGATGAACAGCTGGGGAGGGCGTACCAGCAGGCTTCCCCGTATCGAGGGGTCGTATTTCCCGGGATATCCTCCGATGTGCTTCATCAATACCTGGGTGCCTTCGACTTCAAAACGGGCGGTGAGGGGAAAGAGCTGGCGGATGTCCTGTCCGTCGATGTTGCCGTATACGGCCCGTAGCGGACGGAAGGCACGGAGTTTTTCCACAATCTCCATGGAGCCGATATCGCCGGCATGCCAGATTTCGTCGCAGGGTTCGAAGTATTTCAGATAGCGGTCGTCCCAGTAGGCATGTGTATCTGATAGAAGTCCGATTCTTTTCATTTTTCTTTGGATTTATCCTACAAAGATAGTACATTTGAGAAAATCTTGAACCGCAATATTATGAAAAAACAATATAGATATTTCAACCGCGATATCAGTTGGCTGTCATTCAATCACCGGGTATTGCTGGAAGCGGATGACGATACTCTTCCTCTGTATGAGCGCATTAATTTCATTGCTATTTACTCGTCTAACCTGGAAGAATTCTTTAAGGTACGGGTGGCGGAGCACCGGGCTGTGGCTTCGGGCGGAAAAAGTGAGGAGATGACGGTAGATGAGGCCCGGGAACTGATTGCCCGGATCACTGCCATCGTGAATGCGCAGCTGGAGGACCGTATCCGGATTTATGAGACCAAGATTTTACCGGAACTGAAGCGCAACCATGTGGTGTTTTATCAGGATGCGGAACACCTGGACGAGAATCACCGTGCGTTCATCCGCCGCTTTTTCCTGGAAGAGATTTTTCCTTTTCTGCAGCCCGTAAAGATTGAAAGGGAGCGTGTGCGGATGTTCCTGCGCGACAAGCGTCTTTACCTGGCAGTTCGGGTGCGCTGTAAGGAGACGGGGGAGCGGGAGTATTATATCCTTAAAATGCCTTACAGCAAGGTGAGCCGTTTTGTCGAACTGCCGAAAAAGGGAGAAGACTTCTATCTGATGTTCCTGGAAGACATTATACAGGCCAATCTGAAGGAAATGCTCATCGGTTATGAGGTGGAATGCAGTTATTGCTGCAAGATTTCGAGGGATGCCGATGTCTTTGTAGACGATGTGCCGCCCGAACACATGGTGGAGCAGTTGAAGGAGAAGGTCAAGAAAAGGAAAATCGGTGCCATTGCCCGTTTTGTGTACGACCGGAACATGCCGGCTGACTTTCTGGCGTTTTTGATGCAGGCGTTTGAGGTGAGTCCGGAGGAACTGGTGCCGGGAGACAGGCACCTGAACCTGGAGGATTTGTCGCACTTGCCGAATCCGAATCCGGAAATAAAGCCTTTCCGGAAACCGGCTCCCATGCGGCTGGAAGGACTGGAAAGTCCTCATTTCATGTACCGGCGTATTGCCCGGAAGGACTTGCTCCTGCATTATCCTTATCACAGTTTCGATCATTTTATCCGTTTCCTGTATGAGGCGGTTCACGATCCGATGTGCCGTGAGATCATGATTACCCAGTATCGTGTGGCCGAGCATTCGGAGGTGATCAATACCTTGATTGCGGCAGCTCAGAACGGCAAGCGGGTAACGGTGTTCGTGGAACTGAAGGCGCGTTTTGATGAGGAGAACAATCTGGCGACTGCCGAACTGATGCGCAAGGCGGGGATTCAGATTCTTTTCAGTATACCGGGACTGAAGGTGCATGCGAAACTGGCACTGGTGTTGCGTTACAATGCCAAGGGGGAGCCGATCCGGAGCTATGCGTACATCAGTACGGGAAATTTCAACGAGGAGACAGCCAAGATTTATTCGGATATAGCTCTGTATACCTGTAACCGGGTACTGGTGGAGGATTTGCATAATCTGTTCCGCTATCTGTGCAAGGAGATAGAGGAACCTCACTTCAAACGTCTGCTGGTGGCCCGTTTCAACCTGCTGCCTGAACTGAAGCATTTGATTCATCATGAGATGGCGCTGGCCAAACAGGGGAAGGAGGGACGTATCATTCTGAAGATGAATGCCCTTCAGGATTTGGCCATGATAGACGAACTGTATCGAGCCAGTGAGGCAGGGGTGAAGATTGACCTGATTGTGAGGGGAATCTGTTGCCTGATACCGGGTGAGGAGTTCAGCCGGAATATCCGGGTGACGCGTATTGTGGACAGTTTCCTGGAGCATGCACGGGTGTGGTATTTCGGAAACGACGGAAAGCCGCTGGTTTTTCTGGGCTCGCCCGACTGGATGAGGCGCAATTTGTATCGCCGTATTGAAGCGGTTGCCCCGGTGCAGGACAAGGACTTGAAGCAGGAACTGATTGACATGCTGGATATTCAGTTGCATGCCAACTGGAAGGCTTGCTGGGTTGATGCGCACTTGAATAACTTGTTCAAGCGTAATCCGGAAGAGCCTAAGGTACGTGCGCAGTACGACTTCTATCAGTATCTGAAACGGAAGTGCTTGCCTGAGGAGGCGGAATGATGGACGGATGAGGAAGGTATTGATAATTGATGGTATGAAAACTCCCCCTTTTACCCTGAATGAAGCAGGTAAAAGGGGGAGTGCTTATTTTTTTGCTGATGACGCTGGGATGTAGTTTCCTGTAGCGGTCATTACCGGCCGGACGGTTATGGCAACTGCAGCTTCAGTTTGATGAAGTTCTTGACGAAGGCTACGGTACCGTCAATGCCCAGGACAGAAGAATCGATACAGAGATGATAGGTAGCTGCGGCTCCCCATGTCTTATAGCTGTAATAGTTGTAGTAAGAGGAACGCTTCTTGTCGGCCTTTTCCATTAATTCCTCTGCTTCCTCAGCATCTACGTTAAGGGTTTCCATCAGTCGCTTGATTCTTGCTTCGGGAGCGGCAGAGATGAATACGTTTACGCAACGCGGATGATCGCGCAGGATATAATCGGCACAGCGGCCTACGAAGAGGCAGGATTTCTCTTCGGCCAGGTGACGGATGACGTCACTCTGAATCTTGAACAGCGAGTCGTTGCTCAAATAGGAGTTATAAGGATAGGCACCCTCGGTGATGAATGGAAACCGTGCACCGAAAAGTCCACCCAGTAAACTTTGGGAAGCTTTTTCATCGGCTTTTTCAAAAAACTCCTTGCACAGACCGCTTTCGTCGGATGCCAGGTTGATCAGTTCTTTGTCGTAGAAAGCAATTCCCAATTCCTTTGCCAGTTTTTCACCTATTTCTTTTCCGCCGCTACCCAGCTGGCGTCCCAGATTAATCACATAGTGTTCGCCCATAGTCTGAAATTTTAAGTTCTATAAGGCAAACTTACATAAAATAGCTGGAATATCCGCCGAATTGCAGCAGATTAACGCAACAGGATTTGATAATTAGGAAGTTAGAAGAAAAACGCAGAAGTTGGGCAGACAGTTGAAAACCGTTTTAAAGCAGATTAAAGCAAAAGAACGGTTTCCTAATCATTACCCGATGAAAGTGCAGATTTAACAGTTCCTGTTTCATTTTGCGGCGTTCTGCGCAGCTTTGCTTATCAATAGGTAACTCGTTGATTTATAGTTTTGCGACCAAAAAGAAACGAGTATGGCAAGAAGCACATTCAAGGTGCTGTTCTACGTGAACGGCAGTAAGGAAAAGAACGGAATTGTCCCCATCATGGGACGGGTTACAATCAACGGAACGGTAGCACAGTTCAGCTGCAAGCGGTCTATCCCGAAAGAACTTTGGGACGCAAAAGGCAACCGTGCCAAGGGCAAGAGCGTGGAGGCAAGGGAAACGAACCTTGCGCTCGACAACATCAAGGCGCAAATCATCAAGCACTACCAGCGCATTTCCGACCGTGAGGCGTTTGTGACGGCAGAGATGGTGCGCAACGCCTATCAGGGATTGGGCGGTGAGTATGAAACGTTGCTCGGTGCTTTCGACAAGGAAAATGAAGTGTTCAAGAAGCGTGTCGGAAAAGACAGGGTCAGGGCTACCTATATGGCAAGGGTACGGGCAAGAAACCATGTGGCAGCATTCATCAGGTCACATTACAAGCGGAACGACATCTTCATGCCTGAACTTACGCCCGACTTCATCAAGGAGTTCGCCGTGTTCCTTTCCAACGAAGCCGGACTGCACAACGGTTCGATATGGGAAAACTGCATGTGGCTGAAAGGTGTGGTGATGCGGGCGCATTTCAACGGACATATACCGAGGAATCCGTTTGCCCAGTTCCATATAAGCCCGAACACGAAAGAGCGTGAATATCTGACGGAGAATGAGTTAAAAACATTGATGGAATTTCAGTTCAAAGACCCAAGAACTCCTATCTCCGTGATATTTTTGTTTTCGCCAGTTTTACCGCCCTCTCATTCGTGGATATAAAGGAATTAAGCAACGACCAGATTGTGGAAGTGAACGGTGAGAAATGGATTATTTCCAAACGACACAAGACGGGTGTACCGTTTCAGGTGAAGCTGCTGGATATTCCCTTGCAGATAATCGAGCGTTACAAGGCTTTTCAGGAAAACAATCTTGTATTCCCCAATCTCAACTATTGGTCAATATGCAAGCGTATGGGAAAGATGATAAAGGAATGCGGCATCACCAAGAAAATCAGCTTTCATTGCTCAAGGCACGGATTTGCGACCCTGGCTCTCAGCAAAGGGATGCCAATCGAGAGTGTCAGCCGTATTTTGGGGCATACGAACATTGAGACTACGCAAATCTATGCGAGTGCGCCCAGAATGGTCGCTTAATAAATACTTCTTTAGCAAGAAGTTAGGATTGGGTTCGATATAATCCTATCGTCAATCAGTTTATCCAAAGGGGAAACCCGATGGGGAGTGTAGCATACTGATT
>NZ_JABSOE010000002.1 GCF_013618865.1 Phocaeicola faecicola | reverse complement strand
CAAAAGCATAAAAAGTTCCGTTCAAATCGAACTCTTTGTCAATTCGCTTTTGTTGAGCCAGGTTTACCATGTGATAGGCAAAAGATTCAAATACGCGATAGTCTCTTAGCATGTTAGCTTTTGACAGAGTGCTACGTGTTATTGGAGTCTTGCCGAACCCTAAATGATATGACTTAGAAGAATGCGCAATGGTAATATCAGTCAGTTCTCGAAGGCTGTTGCAGCCATCCAGCTGACCAAATATGAGAACTAATAGTTGGTTCCAGAAACTGATGCTCCAACTTTTTGTTCTGTCGTTGCTCTTTTCTACTAGCCGCTCAAAATAGCGTTTGGGAAGGAATGAAGTCATTTGACTGAAAACATATTTCTTAATATTCATAGCTATCGCAATTTGGCCCAGCCCCTAAGGTAACTGATTCAAATATGCGACAAGCATTTTTTGAAAACAAATATTGTAAATCAAATAATTAACGAGTCTTTTTACAATTATTAAGAGACACTAGTGAAAATGTTACTATAATTTTCTTTGCTGTATTCAGATATATCAGCGTGCATCCTCCGAGTTTATCAGATAAACAATGGTATTGTATTTGATTTTCGCCTTGTTCTTTCTGATATTGGAAGATATGGCAGAAGTTGCAGAGTTATACATGTTCTGCAGTGACTGGAGGGCAATGGCCTCCGTAGAAATACCGGTACCGTAACCGTCACTGGATTCAAAACTGATATTCTGCTGTACCGTATTGGAACCTGCATCCTTCATGAAATCACGGAAAGCCGATTCAGGAACATAGAAGCCTTCCATACCGTCATTGTCAAAAACAGAAAGCTTAACCTTGATGAACCTGTCGCCGACAAGAATACTGGTTATGGAAGCCCTGACACGCTGCTGTCCGAAACCTGTTACCGTTCCATAGAGGTAAGTACCCTTTTTCAGCTTTGTGCCGCTTACCGTCACATCATCCAGAAGCTTGAACCGCAGACGTGTACCTTCATGCGCCTTTGTAGTCTGGTCAATCATGGCACGTATCAGCTTGTTCTCGGCAAATTCATCCGGAGCAGTAACCGTATTGAACCTGTCGGCATTGGTGTCATCAGACTTGATTACCAGACTCGGACGGTTGCGTTCCCTTTCCTCCTGATGCACTTTAGCTATGGAATCAGCCCTGTGCTTTCTTTCCGCTTCCTCTGCTTCCGGGTCTTTGATACCCAGTCCGCTTTCAATGGCCTTCTGCCGTTCATAGCTCCTCCGCTGAATCTCTTCAAGGTCACGTGCAAACTCGTCCTGTGAGGAATAGCCCATACCTCCGTAACCCGTTTCACTGTTTCCCGAAGGACCGTTTCCGTAAGCATATGCATTGATATGCTTTCTTGATTCGGCAAGGGAACGCTCCAGTTCTTCAAGTTCCCTCTGCTGTCGCTGTCTTTCAGCTTCAGCTGCATCCAGACGGTTCAGCTCTTCCTCGCTGTAGCCGTGTTCCAGTTCCTCCTTCTTCTGTTCTTCCTCCCCGATACCGCTTACGGCTGTGAAGGCATCCTCGTCACCGAAACGTCTGGACATCTCATACATCTTGTCTCCGGCTTCCTCGGCATTGGCCTGGGGAAGCTCCATGTTGATACGGTCTGTAGCTACCGTTCCGGCAGTCTCCTCACCACCGGAGAAGGTCTGCATCACAAAGTATACCAGTGCGCACAGCGGAACGAATATGACCAGCGGAAAGATATACTTGGGCTGTTTGAAATTAATCTTAATCATGGGTTATCATTGTTTTTAATGGATTTGACTATATTTTCCAGCTGCCGGTATTTGAGGATGATCCGCAAGGAATCCTCACGGCTCTTTACAGGTATGGCAATCATGGAGTCCAGTTCATGACGCAGTAACTGTCCCTTCACCGTCATGTCCGTCAATACACTGCGGTGAATGTCCTTGTTTGCCTGGATGGTACGGAATCCCTGAAACACCGGTTCCATTGCGGCTATCGAACTGACATCCGGCTCACTCTGTTTCCCGTTGCCGGAATCTATGGCTACGGTACCTACAAGTAGCAGAAGCAGCGTTCCCGCTACACCTGCGAATGTCGTTTTCGGATGTTTAGCCGCACATCTGTTGGCCAGTCTGATTCTTGCGGCCAGACGGTATCTTGTTCCGATGACACCCAGTTTGGGCTGCAACCACGACCTGACAAGCAGATGCGTTTTCAGACGGCTTTCCTGTATCTTTTTTCTGAATGATTTCATAATATCAGTATATCAATAGTCCAAATCCTTGTTTTCAAGAGTCCTCCAGCCGGTAATGAGCAGACCGTGGGGATTGTTCCTTGTCCTCGGTACGGACTCGATGTAACCTGTTGTCACCATCGAGCGTCTGATGTCTCTGGTCCTGCGCTTGATAAGTTGCGTACCGTAATAGGTAAACTTCCGTTCATGTTCGTCAAACTGAATGGAGTCGCACATGATGGTGCAGACAGCCGAAGAGGAAATGATGTCCGAGTAGAAACCGTTCTCGTCCATGGCCTGTTTCTGTTTCAGTGCAGTTCCGTCAGCCATATACATTGCTTTCCCTACCGTCCATTTGATATAGTCGTTGTCGGGCGGCAGGTTGAAGAAATACTGGTGGAACAGCTGTATGTGCGCCTTGGCCTCCATGGTGAAGTTGGCTTCCAGCCGTGCACGCTCGGCAAGAAACGGAATGTCTCCGTCAAGTACATAAATCTGCTGCCTTTCCTCATTGACCAAAGAAATGCAGCACCAGACCGTAAAGGCACAGATGACGGTGCAGCCTCCGATTACCGCAAATACTGTCATCATGGCCAGTCTGGTTTTCTGTGCAAGGGATTCAATAAGCATATTGTAAAAAGATTTGAAGTTATTTGACTAATGACTTGACAGCCGAACCGGCTCCCTTCATGGTTGAACCTGCCGCACCTCCGGCCATAGCACCTGCAGCCGAAGTGATGCCCATTGCAGCCGAACCGGCAACGGAACCCGTACCCGAGCTTACACCTCCCGGAATCAGCCATGATGCCACTTCAGGAACGAAGCGTATGATATAGGCACCCACGAGCATACCCATGGCATACATACAGTTGGAGCCTATTCCCTGCAGTCCCAGTGCGCCAATCTGTTCCCATGAGTTGACCGAGCCGTGCAGCAGATGGTCGTATGCCACCAGATCCTGCTGGAGGTTATAAAGAAGGATGAAGTCTATATAATAGATGCACATATAGGTAACGAATCCCCATAACGAGAGGGAAAGGAACTTGGACATCCACTGGCTCCAGGCCGAGTTCCATGGCGGTGCCAGCGAGAGAGCAAACATGATCGGACAGAATATCATCATGATGGCCATGAAAATCCTCTGTGCCACGAGCATCCCGTAATACGACATCTGGAAAATCAGTTCCCCGACAAAGCGTATTACATCGTTTATCCATTCACTGACCTTCGTCTCAGCCGCCACGGCAGCCCTTTGGGCGTAGTTGTTGATGGTCGAGCCCAGATTCTCCACATTATATATCAGCTTGTCCCACCAGGCAGCATCCTGACCTATTTCGGCCACCTGCTTTGCCGTGGCTATGGAATCCTGCACGGTTCTCAACCTGTCAAGATATTCACTCTGTTTCTGTGCCACCTTCAGCTCGAAGGCAGCCACTTCCTTGTTCTTTGCCTTGGCCATAGCCCATGTAGCGGACTCCAGACTCTTTCCCGGAACCTGCAGAGCCGAGCATATCCATGAAGAGAATGAAATACACAGGGAAATGCCGATGATGCGCAACAGCTTCATGACATCCATGCCACGCCTTCCGAGCATCATCATCCAGCATTCGTATGAACCGACACACAGGGCCAGGCACAGACCGAGAGCCTTTGCCATTGAAACGGCATCACCGAGAACGGCCACATTGGGAAATGTCTCCATGGCCGTCAGCAGCTTTTCCAGACTTTCGTCAATGGCCGGAAGTCCTATTGTCAGCGGAATAAACAATAAATCCATATCTTAAAATGTTATTTGTTTTTACTTGTTTTTCAATAATGCGTAGCGGCAACGGCACAAAGGTGTGCAGTCCTGTTGACCAGCTCTGCCATCCTGGATTTGGCTTCCTCGTATGCCTTCTGCCGCTTGGCGTTCTCCAGTCCATAGCCGACACCGGTTTTGTGTATATAGGCTATATCCGCACAGAGTATTTCATTCTGGCGGCTCAGCTCGTCCACCTGATAGCGGAGCTTGCCGTCACTCTTCTGCATACAATAGAGCAGTCCGTCCGTGATACAGTCCTGCATACGGTTGAACTCGTCCTTGTAGGTGGCATACATCAGGTCAACATTTCTGTCAGCCTCCCTTGCCAGTTCTTCCTTATACAGTTCCTCGATATATTTGCGCTCACTCTCCACTTTCCTGATTTTCTGCCTCTGCGTCTCTTCGGCAGTCACACGCACCGGCATGATACGTTTCACATCAGACTTTGGTTCCTTGAAACGGACACGGAATCCGGAGTTGAACCAGTCCCATTTCCAGTACATTTCCGCACCTGAGTATTTCTTATGCAGGAAAAAGTAATACCAGTCCGGAGCGAAATCCCATGGACCGTTCTCCATTGACTTCCACTGCTTCTGCTTTTCACTGTCACTGACTATGCTTTGGGCATTGGATGTAAATATGATACATGATACAGCCAGACACATGATTATTGTAAATATTCTTCTAACCTGCATATCCCTGATTCCATTTGTTGATTACACGCTCAGCTATCTCATTCTTCACATTGGAGTTCAGTATCTCCCAGATATAGTCCGGCTTCCATCCGCAGTCCGTGACAAGGAAACAGTACAGGTTGGCATTATCTATTATGTACCTTGCCCTGTCGATTGAAGCCTTCAGTGTCATTACCAGATTCAGCTTTTCATCCATGGAAGCCTTCATCAGGTTTATACCCGAAGCGGCCACGGATGCATACAGTCTGTAGCAGTGCTGTATCTCCCTTGATATTGCCACGTTGGCATCGGCATAATACCATGCCACGAAAGGCTTCTTCGATACATGGCTGAAAGTATTACCGGTAAAGTCCTTGTATTCCGTTACCAGCTGATACAGTGAGTTGGCCGTTGAAGAAATGGCACCGGCCAGTACCAGATACGAATAGGCATTGTTCAGTCTTGTATCCAGAGTGGTCCTGACATCATTGAACTTTTCCGCACCCTTCTCAATGAGCGACTGCTCGCCATAGCTTGTGGCCACCCTTGTCAGTGCCTTGTCCTCGTCCTTCTTTATGGCCTTGTGCAGGGCTATGAGTGCTTCGATAGTCGGCAGGTCTTTGGGTATTATGTAAGCGGAAGCCTTTACAGGCAGCAACAGCATTATAATACCGGCTGATATGATACTTATATTCCTGAGTTTCATGACAGAGATATATGAAAGGTTAATAATTTGAAGCAACCAGTCCGTTCCAGTCCTGTACAAGATTCCCCACATGATTCTTCATGGTTACCACATTTGCCCATCCTTCAGGGTCAATGGCAAAGAAGAGGTCGTTTGCAGTGGCATACTGTGCCATCAGAACCATCCCTTCCACCTTGTAGCGTATCCTGTTCAGGTCAGTATAGATGCTGTTGGCCAGTGTCAGCCTTTCATACCTGTCCAGCAGGTTGTAGCCGTCATCCTTTTTTTTGGCAGTTGCCTGTCCCTGCAACGGATTGGGAATCCTGGCATTGTTCACGATATTGACGAAGTTGCCGACCAGCTGCTGGGTTTCCGCTACAAGGTTACCGAGTTCGTTCAGACAGAGCAGCTTGTTTGAAAATTTGGCCTTGTTTACCGTACTGACAAGTACCGGAACATTTCGCAGAATATCCAGAGCGCACAGGCCTATTTCCTTATAATAAAGACTTTCAGTCCCGAAACCGGATATGTTCTCCATACTCAGCTTGTATAGTTCCTTCATGGTAGCCATGCTTACCGTATAGAGTTCCACCTTCTGTTTCTTGGCAGCGATGGTATCTACACGCTGGTTATGCTGTTCCTCGATAAGCTTCTGTGAAGCGGTATTGGCCAGGACAATCTTCAGGCAGTTGCGGTCGAATACGATTCTCCAGGCAGCATGTGCATTAATACAGACAAATGCAGAAACCATTATAACCGATATGATTCTTAATACTGTTCTTACCATAGTGACATAACTTTTTGATGTTGGTTGACTTTTCTTGCAAACTCCAGATACAGAAGTCCTCCATCCGCCTTGCGGTCTTCCTCGATACGGGTGATGGCCTCCTGCAGCGTACCGTACCAGGCAAGATAAATCTTCAGTGCCTCCTTCTCGGTACGTTCTGTAGTGTATGCCCAGTAACATTCAGGTGCTTCCTCCACACCGTACACATCCGAGTGCTGTCCCCGGCAAATCCACACCTCCTTGAAGTAGCTTCTTCCCTCATGGTTGTTCAGTGCATTGATGGTGAATATCTGCTGACGCTGTATGTCAGTGAGTCCCAGAATGGCTGCAATATCCTCATACCTGTCCTTGAACTTGGTCTGGTCAAGCAGAATCTTCACATCCGAGTTGTTGATGATGGCCTCCTTTACAATAGGGGAATCAATCACGTCATTAAGCTCCTGTGTGACCACACCGGCTATTCCGTGGAACTTCCGGACGGTCTTATACAAATATTTTATATATTCTGCCATGGTAGGTGAAGCGATTGCCTTCCATGCCTCTTCGATGATAAGAGCCTTCCGTCCCTTCTTGATACGCATCTTCTGCAGGAACACATCCATGATAATCAGCACCACAATCGGAAAAAGCACCGGATCATCCTTTATTTTATCTATTTCGAACACAATGAAACGCTCGTCAAACAGGTTAATGTCCAGGTCGGAGTTCAGCGTCATCTCCAGCTCGCCGCCACGGTAGAACTGTTTCAGTATGGCTGCAAAGTCATGTATATTGAAACTGATTTTCTCCAGCTGTGTAATTTGCGGTATGCGCTCCAGGGCAAACTCATAATAGGAGTTGAACGAGAGTTCCTGAACCTTCAGCCTGCGCTTCTGTTCCTCCATATGGTCAATCTGCCTGTCTATCTTAATCAGCATGGAATTGTTATAAAGTTCCCTTTTATATTTTTCTATGATGGCAAGTGCACGTTCCTTTTCCGATTCTGTAGCCGCTTCATCATTTATCAGAGCTGTCAGTGAACGGCACTGTCGGATAAGCTTCAGACGGCGTACTTCGGAAGGCAGCAGCAGGGCACGGCTTTCAGCCTTCTCCTGAACCTCTTCCGTATTTATCTGCCTGTCGATGTCCTCCATGCTGTGCGTGTACTGTTCATAGTCATCCTCCATCTTGGCGGCGACCAGCAGTTTCTGCCTCAGTGCCTCACGCTCACTGTCGCTGAACTTTTCAAACGGATTGAAATAGGCCTCGTAATATTCCACAATGGTCTGGTTTATCAGCATGTCCTCAATCTTTGTTGGAAATGCGTTGCCCTTGAATATCAGGAATATCAGCGATTTGAGGAAGTTCTTCTTTTCACCGAAGTTAAGTTCATATTCCTCCTTCGTGACCTTGAACGGATTCATGGAAATGGGCTTCTCCTTCGAGTAGGCTATGTATGTACCCTTGTAATATCCGCATATTCCTTCGTATGAATCACCCGTATCCACCATGACCACATCCGTATTCTGTTCCAGCAGCTGGCGTACCACACTGTTCATGTGGAAGGACTTGCCGGAACCGGAAGGACCGATACAGAAGAAGTTGGCATTGTCCGTCATTTTCTTCTTGCCTTCCTTGCCTGTAATGTCGATACATACAGGCAGTCCCTGACGGTCGGTGTAGTATGTGGTCAGCGGTGTATCCTCAGACTCCTTCAGATGCTCCTTGAAGAAAAAGCACAGGGCAGCATCCGAAAGTGTCAGGAACAGGTCATAGTCCGGGTTGAATGCATAGCCGTTACCGGGAAAACAGTCCATGAAAAGCTCCAGCTGGTTGTAGGCTGTTCTTGACGGCATGATGCCGCACTCGTACAGTTTGGTCTCCAGAAAGGAAGTTACCGGAGTAACCTTGTCAGGCGGACAGCTCACCAGAATGTTGAAGTTGCAGTACACAAGCATGGTACTGTCAACGGCCAGCCTGTCCAGCACTTCCTCAATGTCAGCCCTGGCAATACGGTTGCTCGGGTCCGGCATGGAACCGTGACGCTTCGCCTTGGCCTGGAGCTTGCGCAACAGCTTCCTCTGTCCCGGTATCTGAATGACCTGGTTGAACACCACACAGTCCGAGTAGGGGACGCCGGTAAGGAAAGAAAGCATGTCGGTTGCGATACCGTAGCCGTTGATGTTCATCTGCGTGTACGGCTTTACCATGGAAGGTAGGTTTATCTCGTCAATATCCACCAGCGGATAGGAACGGATAATCCGGTCACCTGTCCTGAGATATTCGTCCGAAGCCTTGAAGTTGGTCATCGAGAAGGGTCCGTGCCGGAACTGGAATGCCATGAAACGGTGGCAGTACTCGCTGACTTCCTCCTTGCCGAGCTTTCTGTGCCGGATATGCTTCTCCGTCAGAATATCATCCGTCTTTGATACCTTGGAATGGAAGTCGAGCCATCTCTTCGGGTCGTACTGGATGAACTGGCTTCTTTGAGCCTCCTGGGTAAGGATAAGAAAAGTCCTTATCTCTGTGAACTCCCTTCCCTCGAAGTACCTGAAATAACTTCTTGTCAGGAACTCCGCATCATCCGGCACATCATGGTGATATGCCTGTCTGCACAGAATATCCTGCTTCTGCAGTGCATATCCCTCACCGATAGTCTGAAGGATATTGGATAGCACGTCATGAAACAGCATGTACTGCTGCGCATCAGTACAGAGTTGCTGGACCGGATTTGTTATCTCGAAGATAACGGACGGCTCGCCTCTGGCCGAGAACAGCACGACATTGCCGTCCGTCTCCTCCAGCTGCGCATAGAGTCCGTCAAAAATTCTTTTCCTTTTGTGTGCCATACTGTATAAAGTGATTTACTGTTCTTTTCTCAGGCTTCTGTAGATATAGATGCCTCTTGACCTCTTCTTGTTGTGGAGTCCTCCACGCTGTTTGATGTAGATTGTTATCAGTCCCACCAGTGCCATGACCATCATGGCTATGAATCCTGCAACCTTTCCCAAGGCGATTGAGAAACCGATAAAGCCTACGAATGATACGCCTATGGCTGCCGCTGCCAGAGTGAGGAAACGGCCACGTATGCCCATAAACTCCAGCGGCTTCTGCAATCCCTTGAACACAGGGTATCCTTCCTGATTCATTGTCATGCCGGGATAGGATTACTGGAAGAACAGCGGAAGAGCTTCCGAAAGTGCGATGAATGCGATACAGCCTCCGATGGTAAGCATGATGGTCTTCTTCACGTCCTGGTCTCCGTTCTGCATCTTGAAATAGACGTTGAAGGCACCGACCAGAACGATAACGGCAGCAATGGCCTTCATCAGGTTCGATACCGGAGTCTGATAGGAACTGACTTCCTGAGTGGCCTTGGTAAAACCAGCTGCACCCTTGCTTCCTGCCATTACGTTTGATGTGGAAATAATCAGTGCAATGGCCGCCATCACACACTTCTGTCCAAAACTTGAACCGATGAAACGCTCCGTAAGATTCCGGGCATTTTTCTTTATTATCTGCATTTCTGTATAATGTTAAAGGATTTCATCGCCAAAGAAACAGATGTCACTAAAGGAACGGTATATATATCAGGCATTTTCACAGCTGAAAATAACGGCACCGAGGTCACTGGTACCGGTCTCTGCCAGTCTGTTTATTTCCTGAATGATATTCTCTACCAGAATGCCGTCAGTCATGATGGCCTCCCGGTAAACGTGTCTGGAAGATTCTGATTTTGATGCAGATTTCTCTGTACCGTCAGAATCAGTATTTTCATTCTCAGGTCCGGGATTCCCTGTATTATTCTCTTCCTGATTCTCTTCTTTGGATTCAGGTTCATCCCGGTTTACCCTTATCGGCCTGAAACTTTGTGCCTCTTCCGATATGTCTATGTCCTCTTCTTTATGGCTGTCCTGCTCGGCATTCTGTGCGGCCTTTGCCCTCTGGAAGTCCATGAAAATCATTGCCGCATAGTAGAATACCATTGCTACGAAGAGAAGGAATACTATCTGTCCGTACTGCATGGCTGTTGTAATATGATGTTGGATGAAAGAACGGAACTGTCCTCCGGAAGCGGAAGGATATGCAGTCCCAGTCTGATACCCCGGCTTTCCAGACGTTCCCTGCGTTCCGTAGTGCCGGTATAATAAATCACGTTATGTTCCTCACTGATGATGTATCCGTTTGACTTCATGTTTGAGCGCACCCTTACCTTTGCCCTGTTTGAAATGACACGGATACCGGTTATGGGTTCCAGTCCGAAGACGATACGCCGTCTTTCCCTCTTTACCATCTGGGTACGGATACGTGAGGAAATCAGGTGTTTCTCTTCACTGCTGCGTTTCAGTCCGAGTGCAGCGGCTATGCGTCCGACACTCATCCGTGTAATGCCGAGAGCTTTCCCTATCTCAGAGAAGGAACACTCCTGAAAGTGGTTTCTGATATAGTCGGCACGCTCCATCCATCTGGATTTGGCCATTTTTACAAGTCCAAGTTCACGGGCTTTCAGCTTGACGGTCGATTCGCTAAGGTTGAGAACGGCAGCGGTATAGGCTGTGGTCTCTACCGGATACAGCTCGACAAGAGCGGCCAGCATCCTGTCAGTCCAGTCTGTTTTTTTCATATCCTACAGATTATAGCTGTTAAACAAAGATTTCTTTTCCCTTCTGTATTCTGCCAGACGTGGCAGGTAGGACTTGAAGAACGCCCTTACGATGGCATTCACCAGGTCAGAGCGGCATCTGCCATGTATATCGCAGTCATCAAGTGAATCTGCAAGGTCACGGTCGAGTTTGCAGACGAGCCTTTCTGTTTTGTCCGTTCCCGAACCGTCCGATTGAAGGAATTCCATGAAGTCATCCCAGCATCCTGTATCCGAGAGGGAAACAGCAGTATCCTTTTCCTGTGCTTCGTTATTATTTTCCTTTTGCTCAACCTGGGTTTCTACGGAATCTTGCGTCAATATAAGTTCTGAATCATTGATGCCTCTTGTCAGGTCATCTATTTCCGGTATATCCTTACTCATAGTGCTATGGTTATTGAAGTTTACTGATTATTCTGGTTCTTTATTCTGATTGCAGTTGCCATTTTCTGAAGGACTGGTTTCTGATTGGCCGGTATTGTCATTTGATGCTTCATCAGACGGCTGTGCCTTCTTTTTCTTCTTAGATTTGGGATTCAGATTTTCCGTCAGCTGTATGCCTTTGAGTTCTTTTTCCCTTATCGGTTGAAGTGTATCGAAGATACTCTGATAGACATTGTCAAAGACCGGTGTAACGATAACGGCCTGCATATCAAGTGCCGCCATAGTGCTGAACCGTTCCATATCCGCACGTTTGGGAATCTTCGCAGTGACATATCCATAGTTGGAGAAGGTATCCCTTGCATTGTCCCAGATAAGCAGTTCGGAACGCTTGCCGATTCTTCCGTCATTCAGATTGGGAATGATGAAGAGTCTGGCTTTCATCCTTTCACCGACAGCCTTTTTCAGCCGGTCAACAAACATGAGGAAACTGGCCGTGGACGGAACGGTTACTAGGTCATAATGAAATGGAACAATAATGATATCCGAGTTGACGAACATGGGTATTAACCCTTCTGCTTTCAGACTGCTCGGTGTGTCCATCAGAACAACGTCTATTTCTGGATCATTGTGAAGCTTTTCCATAAGGGAAGTCATCATCGCCTTGTCATTGGCTTCGTATGCCCATACCTCGTATGGCATTTCCTGCTCGCCGTATTTTCTGATGTCAGCCTTTCGGCACTTCATAATGGAGTGCTGGAAGTCGCAGTCTATGACCACAACTCTCACACCCTTTGTCACTAGATAGTTAGCAAAGGTTACACAAAGGGTAGTTTTTCCTACACCTCCCTTCTGATTGGCAAATGTCACTATAACCGGAGTCTGTATCATTTCAAGTGTTGATTTATTTTGAGATAAATGTATAAACCAAAGTCAACAGATAAGAAATGTACAACACAATTGTGAATCTGGTTGGATAAACTAAAGTACAGCGTATAGTAAGTATGTAGGAATTATGGTTACTTCAACAAAAAAGGTTACAGCAAAGAGTCCTTCTTAGCTGCAACCTTTTGAGATTATAAAAAACACTCGTCTTTATAACTTTTACAAATACATCAGTTTTATTATGATAATAAATCCAATAGCTATCTTTATTCATAAGATTCAAGATTCTGTTTGAATCTTGTTTTTAATGATTCTTCTGATTTCAACATTTCAGAAACAAAAGACTTATAGTTGTCTGTTATCCTAGATATTGGATATATATATGTTTGAAGTTCTGCACTTTCATCATAACCATATCCCAATAAATGGAAAGTTTCCTTTTGATACTCCTTATCACCAGGTTGTATAAAAATTCCCCGTTTCCCTTTCATCTGATACATATAAGTTATCATTTGATGAATATCATCCCGATTTGTATCTTTTTTATATTTTGCATCAACAATGAGACGATCATATTCCCTATAATAATCAGGATATCTGGGGAGGCGATTATATTCTGCCAGGTAAATACATCCCAGACCTTTTCTGTTATTTGGATGTTGGAATCCCTGTTTTGTTAATATAGTAGCAAGATATTCTTCCCATAAATATGAAACATCGAATAAAATGCCATGTATTTTATTTTTCATCTCTCCATATTTAATCTTTTCATGTCGTAATATCCGTAGGCAAAGTTTCTGTAGAGGTGTATAGCGAGAATAATATGGATGGTTAATTACCTTCAAATTACTTTTAACTATACTTTCTCTTTCTTGTCTGCAGTAATTGGGTGTTGCAGATATAATCTGAGTAACACTTGTACGTGTCTCGCTATCATTTTCCAGCAATGTTCTACCAAATCTACTCTTACTGATATAATCAATAGTATGTCGTATCAATTCAGTAACATGATTATCATGGCTGAATTCACGTGTTCGATAAGCAACACGTCCGTTGAAAGGCATGTTTGACCTTAAATGTCTGTTGATGTCTATTGTACCTCGTACATTGGCATCATTATATTCATTCCGCTTGTATTCCTTGTATAAACCTTGTGATAATGCTTCATTTAGAAACTTTGGAAACATATATAAAAGGAAATTGAATAGTTGTTCATCACTCGTACCATGCGATAGATTCAACACATTAATACAAAAAACCTTGCTAAGCATATAATGTAAGAAGAAATCTTCTTTTGAATCTTGGGAGAAACGGGAATGTATGGAAAGAGATAATCCATTAAACCCTATAAAACCTGCCATATTCCCTGTTTCAAGCATAACTTTAGTACATTTTTTCTCCTTCCAATGAGTCTGTAGCAACAATAGAGGCTGTTTACCTGTCTCATCCTCACATTGATAAAATGAATGTGGATATATTAGCAGGTCATTGTCTTTATCATCTAACAGTTCTGAAACGTTTCTGTTGGCAATATTCTGTAATGACAGATATTTTTCAAGGTTATCAGAAGTCGATGAATATTTTGTATTATCCCTCAATATCAGCATCTAGATCTCCTTTAAAATACATATTCTCCAATTTTTTCATACTCTCCATAGCATTCGGCATACCTCTTAAATATTCTGAAAGGACCCCTTTTAAGTGATTCTCCCAAAGATGTATGTAGGCAGCTTTCTTGTTGGTGTGATCTTCGTTCAGATAAAGCTGTAGTTTACTAAAATAAGAACCACCAATATGATATGCAGCATTTAGCCCTTCAATACCTGTACTGGTAGTTTCATCCCATATAGTATTATTCAGACGTTTCATTATTTCAATAACTTCATCTTTCATTTCTTGAAGATTGTCCAACATTCCAGTGTTTTCTTCAGCTTTTATTTCTTGCCAGGCAAAACGTCGGCGCATGGCAAAATCCATACTTTCAACACTACGGTCTATATCATTCATTGTTCCTATGATATAGACATTTTCAGGCACATAGAAACCTTCATAAAATGGATCAGATTTGTCGGTTATCATATTCTGATATTGAGTTTTTACCTTTCCTCTTATACCACGATAGCCGGGATCTATGCTAAAAAATAATTCACCAAATATCTTTGAAATTTCTCCACGATTAATTTCATCAATTATGAAAACATAAGATTTATTAATTGTTAAGCCTTGTGTCTTTTTATTAGACTCTAAAGTCATTCTATATACAACTTCTCGTAAAATAGCCCAATAATAAGTCGTATTAGCCCCTCCTATAATTTCTCTAATAGTTTCATTGATTCTATCCATATTATCAACTTCATCTATTGTTGGATATTTTGAATAAAGCTTTAACAGCCTATCTATAGTTACAACATTATCGGAACCATTTTCCTCATTTGTTCGGCGTTGCCATTTTATGGAATTGTTAGAAGTAATGCTTAGGTCAGTACTTTGTATTCCTGTTTTTAATTTTATCGTTTTAACTACTCCATTTTGAATATCATTTATCAAATTGTTGTAGCATTGCTTAAACAGATCATAATTACACTCTGAATCCTCATTCTTAGAATTTCTACAAGTTAAATCTAAAAGACCTTGTACGATTCCTCTATAATAAGAATAATCCAAAGTATTACCTATAATGTTTACAAATTGATCATTTCCTTCCTGTTGGATATTATATTGCTTTTTAGAAACATAATAAGTGTATATTTTTTGTAAATAGTCAATTTGAGCATTCTGAAACTTATTGGTTTTATAGAATCGAATTATTTCACGATATTTGTCAGAACCAGATTGTTCTTTGATTTCAACCTGTAAAACCTTTTTATTATTTCTAAAGTCGGAATATAAAACAATATTGTTATGTTTTATATTTTCAATTAGAATGTTATATGCTTCATCAAATGATTTAGCTATTTTATTATCATCACTTAAAATGCTCTGTTTTTGGGTATATTGAATTGCTCGTTTACAAAACTCTTTGAATACACCATTAACTCGCTTAAACCCAATATTTCCATTATTGTCAGGTGGTAGTGGTCGTAATCCTTCAACAAAATCAGTATAATCATAAGATGGATGAAATTGAACAAAGTCATATTCTGCATCCATTGTGTTTGCTATTGCTTTTGCTAAATGTGTTTTTCCTGTACCTGGTGCACCAGTAAGAATAATATTCTTATTTGCTTCTAAGATTTTTATATACTTTTCTAATTTGCTATTTTGTTCCATATCAGTTTCTGTATTTTTTAATAAATAATTTGAGATATACTGTGGAATTTCTTCTTTTAAATTAAGAGTTCCGTAAGGTTGCCACATCTTTTCAGGAGATAGGATATGTAGTTCTTTAGCAGGTATATATCCATTGTCTTTAAAACATATCCATGCCACATCAATATAATGGGAATAATAAGAATCATTACCGTCTTCATCTATTCCAGCATAATGAATATCCTTATAAAACTTATATTGAGATAAGGCAATCCCAATACCCCATAGACCAAAATTATTATTTGTACAGCAAACAATATCTCCTTCTTTTATATCCTTTATATTTTTAAAAGGTTCTATGGCTGTATGGTCATCAGTATAATCGTTTATTATCTCCTCAATGGAATAATTAGTATAATCAGTATGTTTCCATCCTATAGCCATTATGTTTTTAGAAAGAAAACTTTTCCATGCATTTTCTTTTTGTCCTTTACAATGAGTTGGACAAATGAAATAGCATTTTCTTGGCTTCTTCAAATCACTAATTTCATAATTATAAGGAATTAAGAATTTAGCGGTATCTTTCTCTATTCCTAAGGTTATCATGAAGTGCTCAAATTGTTGAGTAAGAAAAACATCAGATGCTTCCTTATATAATTTTAGCTCATGAAATTTACTGTTCGTTTGTGTTCCATCTCCATGATTTAATTTGTGCTTCTCTATCGTATTGTCTTTGTAACCAACAAAACGACTTGGAGCAAAAAATAAGGTGTTACCAAATACTTCAACGATATACCATTTACCTTGCTTAAATCGTTGTAAAGCCCATTCTTTATTGTCGACTATCGAACTTTTTGCATAAGAGTAAAGTGTATATATATTTTTAATAACGTCAATTCTGTTCTCTATAAAATCGGTTCTATCCATGCAAATCTTAGCTTAATATTTAATCTCTCACAAAGATACTAAAAACCTTAATTATTAAACAGATATAGAATGTTATAATATTCGTTCTTTTAGATTAATCCAATAATTATAAGCTATATATTTCCTTATCTAAACAATTTGTATGGAATAGTAAAATGCACATTTAAACTTATCTTTTAATTGAACGTTCATCATCAACATTATCATAGTTACCTTTTTGACCAACTTCCCACTCACGTTTCTCGCTATGACTGCCACCACCTGCATCACGCAGCTTGGCTTTGCCTGAGAAGTGTGAAGTATGCTTTGTTGATTGCTGGTGTTTATGCCGTTCAATTTGCTTCATTGGCTGTTTCTTTAACCGTTGAAGATTGAAGTTTTCCTCAGTAAGATTTATAATAATATGCTGTTTGAAATTGATGGCGTAAGTTGCATCCTCTTCCTGACGGATGGTGAAGCCCTCTTCATGTATTCGGCTTCTGACAGAGGAAACATTTTCATCATTGAATATCTCACGCAGACGGTTTACAGCATCTGTGTAGTAGTGTGTTCTTTCCGGAGATATATCTACCAGATCTTTCCGGGGAACCTTAAAAATTTTACAAAGCAAATCCCGTTCAGCCTCAGTAACCGGATTGAACATTTCTACCATAGCTATACGGTTATTACGGTCAATTGCTTCTGCCATAAAAGGTTTTAACGGACGGCTTTGGCCATCAAAATAGATGATGCCTTTCTTGATATAGGCACGCTGCTTCCTGATTTTATGGTATATTTCACTCTGGGTAATATTCGGATTTAGTGTAAGTAACCGGTCAATATAGTCCTCAATCCGCTTGAACCGCTCTTCAGGAGTAGCGAAGTCCAGAAGTTCCTCTACAGCCAGCACCCTTGCACCATTAATGATGGTATTGTTTGCATGATCAACGAGCATATACCCATATGGTGCATCCTTCTTGCCGAAGAACACAATGTCAATACCGAACTTCGTTTTCAGTTCCTTCTGCAGTTCCTCCTTGTTGGAACTTACGTCACGGTATTTCTTTAATATACTTCTGAGCTGACGGCAACGTGTCCTTTCCCGATAACCGCTCTTGAAAAGACTTTCTATTTCTGAAGAAGGGATTTCCTTCTGAACCTTTCCACCATGCTTGACGAGTACATTCCCATCTTTCTGATAGACTTCATATCCCATGGAAACCATAATTGCCTTGAACTGGGCAAATGAAGAGAACGTGTATAGCTTGGCCAAATTAATGTCATCTTCCGTTTTCTTCTTCCTATCGTTACCAAGAATACGGTCTATTACCTCCTGAGAATGTCTGCGTTCATGGCTGTGCTGAATCTTTCTTCCATTAGGTGCCACTCTCGAAGTGATGATATGAAGATGGGTATTCTCCGTGTCATAATGAGAATAAACAAGCAACGGCTGACCGGATTCTCCGTATCCCATTTCCTTGAGATACTGGTGTGCAAAATCCAGCAACTCATCTTCCGACATTTCGTGTCCCTTGCATGATATGGCCACATGAAACTGTGGTTTCCTGATTCTGCTGTTCTGTGAACTGTACTTCTGGAGATAACCGACCAGTTCACTTGGGGTAGGTTTGTGAAATGTTCCGAGTGAACCGAAATTCTGAATCTCGATAAGCCGTGCAACACCTTTCGAGACTTTATGTTCATTGTAACCGACTGAATGGAAGTTAGTGCTTCCCGGTAATATGGTTGCTATCATATTGAATTCTAATTATCATGGTTTAAGTGACTGAGTAACCGAAATAATTCAAGTTCATTAATCTACGGTTACACAATAATAATATCAGAAATGATTGAATACCGTGTAACTAATAACTCAGATTCTGACAGCTTTCTGTGTCAGAGAATCAAGGTCTTTCTTTATTCGGTTCAATGTTTCCTGAGTTTCAAGAATAACAGGTAACAGAACTTCCTGAATATAGCTGGGTGCGAGTAACCCGGCTACCGCAAGCTCATTGGCACGTTTAACTAACTGATTAAGGTTTCCTCCTGCCCAGGAAAGTTCATTCTGATATTTCCGGTAAAACAAACCCATTTCATTCATCAGTTCGAGCTGCCTTTTGGTTCCGATATCTGAATACTCTGCCAGTGCAGAGCGTATATAATGGCTCACGGATGAATAGGAGGCAGATTTCTCCTTAAACTGTTGTACTTCTTCCGGTGTCATTCTGACCTTGATGTACTTGGTTCTCTGATTCTTCATACTTGGATACATTGGTGGTTAGTTTTCCCGGACCATCTTTCGCCATGCGAAACAGCGGCCAGCCGCTCCAATGCCCCAGCATTCGGCAAGTTACTTTTGTGAGTACGAAACGGAGTTTTGTGGCCACAAAAGTACAACTTGCTTGGAAAACTCTGCACGTCAGAGCGAAGCCTTCCGGGAATGATTATTACACCCAAATTTACCGGAGATTGCCGTTGCAAACCGAAATCTGCAACACAATTCTTTGGAGGCATATTCTGGCTTACCGTGTGCTGTAGCATCCGGTTGTCTTGGAATATCCATATTGCGGAATATTGTTGTATAGAGTCCTAGAACTTATCAAGCCAATATCAGTGTGTTCTGAAATAGATGCTACAAGCATTATTCAATCATAGAACCATACAAATCGCAGTAATCAGTAATCAATGCTTCGTTATTTATGGTTGGATAAACCAAAGTTTCAAAAACACTGAAGATGTAGTTATATGGGATAGATGGCTATTGTTCTCATAAAAACTATATCCAATATAATATGTAGTTCCGATACCATGATAGTATGGTAAAAGTAACCTGATTGTCTCAGTACCTGGAATTCCAATAAAAGGGAAAATGAAATCTTGTAGCTGATTCAGCTGATGAAATGGCTATCGGGAAACCTTATTTTATCTGAACTATATTGCAAAAATATTCAGATGGAATAACCCTGTATTCAGAGTCTGGAGACACCTTATCACCATAGTGATATAACACTGATAATCAGTAGAAAATCTACTCGAATAACAAGAAAATAGTGTTGCGTAAATTTCTGTATCTCATTGATTTTTAGTATATTTATATAATTAATAAGCTCTTATATTCATTAAATACTACACATTATGTTTGAATTGCTGTTGATTATATATCTGTTGCCGGTACTTATTATCGGTATGTTGCTCCTGAAGCTGGTATTCTGGCTTTTGAAGATTGCCATACGTCTGGCAGTCTGGTTGGTAAAAAAGGCTTTCATCCTTATATGGAAGCTTATCGTACTTGTCTTTGCCATACTTATAGGCTGTGATGTCATGCCCTGGAATCAACCGGACAAATAGAAAGGAACCGCACCAATATGAGAAATGGTACGGTTCTGATAAAGATAAGTAGAATCCTCCCTTTGCGTTAATGGTTTGTTCAGGTTTGTCGATTACATGAATCCTTTCCCTTTGCTTCTTTCATATACAACTTCCTTCTTGGAATCACAGTTCATAAGACGGAACTGAACCATACATCCGGTAGGAATATCCTTCGGCAACAGTTCAACCAATCTGTCGATAACCTGGTCCACATTACTGAAACCAATGTCTGTTATTTCACCGATAACATCACCTTTGAAATACGCACGTCCATAGATCATCATCTTCTTGGTGATACGGAACATCTTATCTGCCGGTGTCTCGAAGTCACGTGCCTTGCCTTGCTTGCTCTTCTTGCTGCTGAAGAAAATGAAGTCAATCACTTTTGCATTGAGTTCCCAGGCTGGAGTAAAATCTATCTTGACATAGCCTCTTGTTATATTTAGTCCATGACTGTGGTTCATACCGAAGGCAACTTCATACAGATTGGCATCACAGTCATTTTGGGCAATTGTAGCCCATGTATGACGGAAAGTATAATAACAGTAATAATCCTCCTTTTTCATTCCCATATCAGCACATATCTTTCTGATTCCAATATTTACGTTGGCATTGAAACTGTCCGGGTTGCTGTAACGCTTATGGAACTTGAAAAGATATTCGTCATTTTCGTCTGAAAGATACTTGTCAAATGTGGCCTGAATGAACGGTTCCACACGCATTTCAATATAGGCTTCGTCTTTCCGGCTGTGCTTTGTCTTAGCTCTTTTATATCCGATAATACCATCCTTATAGTTTTCTTTTTTAAGCTCAAAAATATCTACGGTGTTTATTCCGCCCAGACACAAGGATAGGAGTGCCACGTCTCTGCCCAGTTCCGGAAGAGAGGAAATCATTTTGGTTTCCGGTAGGGGACGATTGAAAAACTCCCTACATGCCTCTGCACTGATGGCTCTTTGAACCGTACTGTCAGATTTTGGAATGGATACTTTTAACCAAGGATTGTATTTGATTCGCACGATACCACGTTCTTCATCGTTCAGCTCTATAAGTGCCCTTTTGAATATCTGTCTTAAACAAGTCGGGTACATTTCTTTCGCCCTGTTCGTTAACGAAAGGCTATTAATCCATCTTGTCAAAACAGAAGATGACAAGTGGGTAAACATAACTCTTGTTGTTCCCAAATATCTTTCAAGGTGGTTTACAGCTAAACGATAGTTCTTAGCATTACGTTCATGTCCTTCAGAGGCCATACGGTTAATGAACTTTGTTGCATAGTCACTAAAACATATTTCTTCATCTGAATGAATAAGAAATTCAATTAGTTCAGCAACAGAATAATTTGAGACATCCTTACGGTTTATCATATCGCTATAACGTAGGATTTCTCGTGAACAATATTCATTGACCACAATATCCTTGATTTCTCCATTCTTGGTAATTTGCTTATCCGTAATGAGTTTATCGGTTTTAATATAGCCCATTCTTGAACGGTGGACAACACGAATATACACTGGATAAAATCCGTCAGCTCTCTTTTTTCTTACGACTACTTTAAATGTTGCCATATCAGATTGATTTATAAGTTTTTAAATGGTGTATGCGTTGGTGTATGCGCCACTGTTCAAAAGTGTATGCATGGTGTATGCAAGTACCGTTAATTTGGCTCATTTTTTGCGGACAAATGCACGAACCACCTAAAAACAACTTAGGCTGTAACACCTGATAAACAGTTCGTTACAGCCTAAATCAAATATTATCCTATATTGCTTATGCTTCCTCAATAGCAGCCTGCGCCACTTTAATATTATATTGACAATCAGTTATCTAAATGCTTGGGGAAAACAAATGGAAAACGCTTGTCTTACCTATATAAATTAAAGAAGCTGATTTCTTAGAGATTTTCCTCTACTGCAGCTTGTGCCTCTTTAATACTACATTGATTTTCTTTTATTTACAGATAGAGAGTAAACAATTAGAAAACAATCTGTTAGTATCAAAACTTTCTCTTCTAAGAATCAAGCTATGGCTACTATATTATTTTTATAAATGGTGAACACCGTTAATGGTAAAGTTTTATTCTACTACCTACATGCAAATGGCCATTACCATTCTTTTAAAATTACATGTCTTTTCTCCTTTCTTTTAATAGTTCAATAATTATATCTTTATCCTTCAGGTTTGAATCAAGACGTAAAATCTGTGAGTTCAGACTTTCTATCTGCTCTTTCAGAAGCTTGATTGTTTCCCTCAGGTTCTCTGTTTCTTTCTTTTCGCTGGATAACTGCACGGCCAGTTCTGCATCACCTATCAGATTATTTGCATTACCGTCCAATGCAACGGCTGCAAGGTGTGCCGATATATGATGCTGTCTCGGACAGAAAAGGGAAAAGAAATTGAAGTCCAATGCTTCGCTGACTTTAATAAGCCTGCTCGTTTCCATTGTCTCCCTTTCCAGTATGCGGTTTATGTGCTGCTGCGGTACACCTATTTTGCGCCCAAGCTCAGATTTACTCAATCCAAGCTCGTTGCGTCTTTTGTCGATAGCCTGACCTACATGCACGTGTTTTATGTCATTATCCATGCGATTCCTTCAATAAATACATCTTAAACAATAAATCATCAAACAAATATTTGGTTATGTAAACCATTTTATGTTACTTTGCGGTGTAACATATTCATTTGGTGAATACAAAGTTAAACATTAAATATTAAACATCCAACAATTATGTCTGAAAACTTAGAAAAAATCCGTCCTGCACTTGTTGCCCTTGAAGTAGGTGAATCCGTTTCATTCCCCATTTCACGTTTGAAAAGCGTCCGTACTCAGGCCTCAGAGCTTGGTGCCATCTACAACCGTCAGTTCAAGACCAGGACTGACAGGGAAAACCATACCATTACGGTCAAACGAACAGTATAGAAAACCAAATCAGGTTTAGTATGAAGATATTACAGTTTCTGGACCATCTTATACCATACGAAACATTCCTGAATGACCTCTCCTCCAGAATTGTCAGGCAATTGAAAGCCGACAAGGATGATCCTGAATTCATCAGCCAGAGGAAGGCATACGAGCTGTTTGGCCGCAGGAATGTAGAAAGGTGGAAACGTCAGGGAAAGGTGGTTTCCTATAAAAGGCCGGGTAAGGTGGAATACCGCACAGCAGACCTCAGGCTTCTACAGCGTACCACCCAGGATTATTTTGATGAGAGTCAGCCAAAACAGGCCGAAAGATCAGTCAAGAAAGATAAATGATAAACATATTATGGCTAATATTTTAATAGTGGTAAACTATATATGTTTAATTTAGCCGTGATACTCTATGAAATATAAAGAAAGCAATTATAGTAGGTACAGGAATGTGCGTCAGTAACCTTTGTTCACCAGCTTATAGTTTTGCCACATAACGATAAAGCCGGACAGGTCTTTTGTATCGCACATTCATAATGATTTTATAATAATGAAAGAAATCAGACCAGCGTGCGATCCAAACGGTGTCTATTCAGTCAAGCGCACCTGTGCTGAACTCGGTATCAGCAACAAGACACTCAAAAAATACAGAGATAACGGATATATCCAACCGCTCAATCCTAATAATATCAGCCGTCCGAAATACTCCGGCCAGTCAATAATCGATTGTTGGAACCTGCTCAGTACGTTATGATAAGCGAAACAACCATACGGAAAGTAAGGGAACTTGCCATTGAAGACGTACTCAGTCCTTATGTCAGGCTGTCCAGAAAAGGCTCAACCCTGATGGGACTTTGTCCTTTTCATACAGAGAAGACCGGTTCCTTTGCCGTTATTCCCAGCAAAAATCTCTTCCACTGTTTCAGCTGTAACCGTGGTGGTGATTCCATTACGTTTATAATGGAAAAGGAAAACCTTTCCTTCAGTGCCGCCGTGGAATTTATTGCCAGAAACCATAATATTCCGGTAGAATACATCAGTGAAGAGCGCAGTGAGGAACAGCTGGCCGAAGCCAGGCACCGGGAATCACTTCTGACAGTTCTCGATACAGTCCAGAGCTTCTTCCTTCAATGCCTCAGAGCAACAGACAAGGAAGAAAGCCTTGATGCCAGGGCCTACGCATACGGCCGGTGGCATGAGGAGTTCTGTGCCTTTGCCGGAATAGGCTATGCACCGAAGGACGGACAGGCCTTTATGGATTTCTGCAGAAGCAAGGCTCTGAACGAAGAACTGCTGTACGAACTCGGCATGTTCAAGCGTGGCGAGGACGGCAACACATACGCCATGTTCCGACAGCGTATCATGATTCCCGTGAGAAACAGATGGGGGCGCATCATTGCCTATACGGCCAGATACATCGGAGAAAACAGGAAAGTTCCCAAGTATATCAACTCGGCAACAAGCATGATTTACTCCAAGGGAGAAACAGTATTCGGTATTGACCGTGCCGTCAGATTGCGTGATGCCGACTATTATATCATTGTGGAAGGTGCTCCTGATGTCCTGAGAATGCAGTCGATTGGATACGACAATACAGTAGCGTCACTTGGAACAGCCTGGAGTGAAAGCCAGTTTGAACAGCTGAAGAAATATGTATCCTCACTCTGTTTCATTCCTGATTCAGATATTGCGGAAGGCAAGCCATACGGACCGGGATTTGAGGCGGTGATGACCAACGGGGCTGCAGCCATAAGAAAAGGATTCCATGTAACAGTCAGGGAACTTCCTTTTGCAGAAATACCATCCGAGACAGAAGGAGAAGTACAATATGCAAAGAATGATGCCGACAGCTATATCCGCAGCAGGGAGGATTATACTTCACTTCCTGAAAAGCATTTTATCATCTGGTTGGCACAGAAACGTTTTCTGGTAGCCGGTTCCATGGTAGAGGAAAGAAAGTGTGTTGCGGAAATCGCTGACCTGTTGCGCTATATAAAAGACCAACTTGTGTATGACCAGTGCATAGAACAGCTCTCCAGACTGCACGGGAAGGTAAAGCTATGGCGTGATGCCGTTACCCAGGCACGTGGCGAAGCCAGGAAAAGGAACGACAAACCTGCGGGCATGAACGAGATGCAGCGTGAAGCGGAGCTGCTACGCCAGTTCGGTCTGTTCGTCAGGGAAAACTGTTACTACTCCATCGGTGAAGATGATGATGAACCGTCAAGAATCTCCAACTTCATAATGGAACCGCTGTTCCATATCGAAGATGAGATAAACGGAACCAGAATCTTCCGTATGAGGAATATGTACAATGTATGCAGGGTCATAGAACTGAAGGAGTCAGAATTATGCTCACTGAGCAACTTTCAGCAGAAGGTCGGCTCACTGGGCAATTATGTATGGCTGGCCAAGATAGACAAACTCAACCGTGTAAAGGAATACCTGTACTCAAAGACCGATACGGCAGAACGTATCAGAAAGCTCGGCTGGAATGCGGCTGAAGGATTCTTTGCTTTTGGAAACGGAATATTTTTTGCAGGCACATTCAATGCCGTTGATGATTTGGGTATTGTCCGTGGAATCAACGGCAAGGCCTTCTATATACCGGCTACTTCAAAAATCTATCTAAACAATCCGGAGATATTCCAGTTTGAAAGACTCATGGTGCATGAGAACCGTAACGGGATAAAACTGTATGATTACGTAAAAAGACTTATGGAAGTGTTCGGTGAGAATGCAAGCATAGCCTTCTGTTACCTTCTTGCCACCCTCTTCCGTGACATCATATTCAGACGCACCCGTCACTTTCCCATCCTGAACCTTTTCGGTGAGAAAGGAACCGGTAAGACAACACTGGCTACTTCCCTCCAGTCCTTCTTTCTGCACGGAGTTGATCCGCCCAACCTCGGTGTAACTTCAGTACCGGCCATGAACGACCGTGTATCACAGGCAGTCAATACACTTGCCGTGCTTGACGAATACAAGAATGACCTCGACATACGAAAAATAGCTTACTTGAAAGGACTTTGGGGCGGTGGTGGTCAGACCAAGAAGAATACAAACACAGACGGTATGGCAGCCCAGACCATTGTCACAACAGGGGTTGCCCTTTGCGGCCAGGACAAGCCGACACAGGATATGGCACTCTACACCCGTGTCATCTTCCTTGCCTTTTCAAAGACATCATTCAACCAGAACGAGAAAAGAGCCTATGAAGACCTTGTATCAGTCTGCAACATGGGACTTACCCACCTCACCCTGGAGATTCTGGGACACCGGGAACTGTTTGAGAAGAACTTTCCGGAAATATATTCCATTACCAAGCGTGAGCTGGCTGCGAAACTGGAGAATGAAACCATCCATGACCGTATATTCGGAAACTGGGTTATTCCATTGGCCACCTTCAGGACACTGGAGACAGTCATTGACGTGCCTTTCAGTTATGCGGAGCTTTTTGAAACAGCAGTCAAAGGAATACGCAACCAGAATGAACTGGCTCAGGAAAGTTCGGAAATAGCGGACTTCTGGAGTATGCTTCAGGGATTCCAGACTTCAGGGAAATGTATCGAGAAGGCACATTACCGTATAAGGTATATGAAATCCTTCCGTCCGTTGTCTGTCAAGGAAGATATAGAATTTAAGGAGGCACGTCCGATTCTCTATCTGAACACAGCAGCCGTAGCATCACTGTTCAACAGCCGGAATGCAGGTTCCACCTCCAACCGCTCGAACTGGTCCACCATCATGTCGTACCTGAAATCCCATGCTTCATATTTGGGCCTGAAACAGGACAGATTCACCATACTTCTGCCAAGCGGACTTCCTGACTATACCATCGACATTGTGAATGGAGAGCAGGTTAAGAAGGTAAAGGTAAACCGACCGAAGGCATTGTGCTTTGATTATCTCCAGCTGAAAGAGACTTTCGGACTGGATCTTGAAACTGAGGTTGTAGCAGAAAACCAGGAGGAAATTCCAGCGGAAAGCAATGCTATAGACCTGCAACAGCTCAAACAGAATGAACTGCCTTTTGAATAAACTCATCTTAAAAGACTCAATGAAATCCATGGATAAGAATTTAAAACTGAAATTGCGAAGAAAAAGCGCGAAAAATGAAGAAAAAACTTTGAATAGAAAATTTAAAAGGTTATTTTTGTGGAAAAGATGCAAGAATATGATATTAAATTTAGAAATTAAGAATTACCGTTCATTTAAGGATGTATGTTTCTTTACGACAGAGCCGACCTCTTCAAAGGCTAAGGTTGATAATATATGTGAAGTTGAGACCAATGCGGAAGGATTAAAGAAGGCTTTGAAAATTTCTTTGATTTATGGAGCAAATGCTTCAGGTAAGACTAATATCATAAAGTTTTTATACAGGTTCAGACGATGGGTCCACAATCTTGACAACAGGGTTGGTGATGATATTCCATTGTATCAGCCGTTCAAATTTGACAATACTACGGCTGATGCACCAATAGGTTTTTCAATGGAGTTTATAACTCAGAAAATCAGATATAAATATGAAGTCAGTTTTACCAGATTGCAGATAGAGTCAGAGTCGCTGATTTATTATCCAAACGGTAAACAGACACAACTTTATGAACGCACTTTGCTTTCAGAAGATAAAGAATCAGATACTATTAAATTCGGATCAAGCCTTTCTTCTTCAAAGCCTTTCAATGTGTTCAAGAACCAGTTGCTGATTTCCAAGTTCCTGAAGGATACACCATGCGAACCGATAACAAATGCCGCAAAATATCTGGCAGATATGATTGTTTCCAACGGTTATCATGAAGATACCATGTTGGGTGAAGATAAGGAAATGGTCAGATGGCTTTATTCACGACCTGAAAACAAGAAACTGCTTGCTGAATTTCTGGCATTTGCGGATACCGGTATGACCGGTTTCCAGCTGGAAAAGCGCAGTGATGGCGTTGAAGTTACAAGCCTGCATGGTCTATATAATGATGGTGAGGATTTGGGCAAAACAGCAGATTTGCCTTTAAAAGAAGAATCTTTTGGTACAAGATCACTTTTCCTTATAGGCTGTTATATATTACAGGCACTGCAGAATGGAAGTCCGTTTTTTATAGATGAAATGGATTCCGGGCTACATTCCTACATAACACAGCTTATTGTGGACATTTTCAGAAATGAAAGAATAAACAGGAATAATGCCCAATTGATTTTTACAACCCATGATGTGAATCTGCTTGACCAGAATACTATCCGTAAAGACCAGGTATGGTTTACAGAAAAGAATGGGCAGGGAGTATCAGAGATATTCTCTCTTTCCGATTTTGAGGACGTAAGAGAGGATACATTGTTTGCCAAATGGTATTTGAATAATAAATTTGGAGGTGTTCCTTCATTAAAACCACTGGAGAAACTGTTTGTAGACTATGGCAAGAACGAGTGAAAATAAACGTCATAGTAAGTATGTCATAAGAATAGTGTGTGAAGGCGATAAGACCGAACCGTTATTCTTTACAGACTTGTGTGACCGGTTTTATGGTGACAGCAAGGATTTTGATGTACGTACAATTCCTCAGCCTAATATACCGGTTGAAGATGCTGAAGCGGATTCTTCCAGAGGAAGCTATAAAGGGAAGAAACGTAAAGTCAAGTCAGGTGGACAGAAAGATGTTGCTGAAGATGAAGTTATAACTGGTGTTCCACCATTAAAATGGGTGTTGTATGCAAGAAAAATCATGTCTGAAGGAGTGGATGAATCTTGGGCAGTATATGATAAGGACGAACATCCTAAACATGAGGAAGCCATGGCCGAAGCCAATAAGATAATAGACGGGAAAAAGGTAAATATTGCTTTTTCAAGTCGTAGTTTTGAATATTATTTGCTGCTTCATTTTGAGTACCTGTATTATGGTTTTGAAGCAACGGAATGTGGCGAGAGAATAAAAGGCAAAAAGCAGATATACGAATGTGGTACTGGTAAGAATCCTGATAAGGATTGTGACGGTAAGAAATGTATCAACGGATATGCGAGGAAACACGGATACTGGATGGAAAGCAAATCATCAGTTTCTACCTTTCCGCTGGTTAAGGACAAATTACTGAAAGGCATGATAAGTGCATGTCGGTTGAGAACGGAAAGTGACTCAAAAACCGATGAACCGATTTATAAACGCAATCCTTATACGAATGTAGATATTCTTGTTGGTAGACTGATAGGAAAAGAAACGGTAAGCTATGGTACTACATATACCTTCAGAGACCATGGCTCTGACTGGTCTGTAAAGCTTGACGAGAGAGGCTTAAACCTAACAAACAACAAGAATGGTTCTGAAATATTCCAAAGAGGGATGTTTATGATATATGATCGGGAGAAAAATACCAAAAAGGAATTGAATGAGAAGGTACTGCTGTTAGGGCCTGAGGAATCGAAATCATTACCTTGTACACTAACCTGTAATCAGGTAATATTAGTGAAAGCTAGTCTTAAAAAGGAATTACTGCTACTAACAGATGGTATATAATATAATAAATGTTTAATCTCCGAATATAAATATCAGATTAATACTTTCTTAGTAAAAATAGTATAATATGAGAATAGAATCAATAAATTTTAGGCATCATAAAATCTTAGGAACAACAGATATTAATTTATATTATAATGCAGATATTGACAGAAGCCAAAAAGAACAGATTCATGATGACATGTCTATTTCAACTTTTAATACTATAAATAACACATATACCTATATAATAGGTGATAACGGTGTCGGAAAAACCGTGCTATTTAAATCTGTTATAGATTATTGCAATACATTTGTAAATGAGGATAATCCTAATATTAAAGAGCTATACAGCATTATAAAGGATAATAAATATGCAATTTTCCATGATAGAGCTTTTAATGAATTGTTTTATAGATACGATATATGGAATGTCTTTAATTGTAAAGACTTTCTAAAAAACAATAATGCATATCTTGTATATTTAAGTTCAGCAATAAATGATTTTGAGGATGCATTTTATGGTATATCTAATAGGTATTATAAAATTAACTATTCAGATGATAATCAATTAAAGATTATGTTTCTGAAAGCATTTAGATATTTAGAAAATGAAAATTTTGCAACATTATCTAAGTATTTAGAAAAAAAAGATTCTCAATGGAATATAGATATAATGTTGAGCCATTTTTCTTGGAGTAAAGATCAAAAGATTATTTCAGTTAGAAATGGAATCACAATATTTAGCGTTATTGGATTCTTTAATGAATTAGAGTCTGTACAATATAAATTTGAAGAACTTGGTGAACAAGCATCTATTTTTTTAGATTGTTTACTTTCTACTAAATCAATAAAGGAATATATATCAACATATGACGTAAATATAAAACAACTACTAACAGAGTTAAAACTGTCAGATATCTTTAAATCCTTAGTTGAATTTATTTCCAAATTTAAGGCTTCTGGAACTATAGGTAATAGATTGACTTCAAAAGCAATTGGAATTTGTTTGAATTCTAGTGAAGATATTTCTCCTATTATCGACAAATCACTAGACATCAAAGCAATATCCGAAATAGATTTTTTATTTATTATAATATTGCAGGAATTAAATTTAATAGATTCTGAAATAGAATGTGATGATATTCCCATTGAAAACATGAGTTCTGGAGAACAAATGCTAATTAGAGTTTTCAGTCTATTTGCGAGTTTACCTCAAAATTTTGAAATGAAAAACTTAATAGTTCTATTAGATGAACCGGAGAATTCTTTACATCCAAAATGGCAGCAACTTTTTCCAGAATACTTTAAGTCTGTAGTAGAAAATGTATATGGTATACATTCTTCTCATTTTATTTTTGCCACTCACTCTCCATTAATAATTATGAAAACGGCTTTGTTAAGGGGAAACTCTAATGTAATTAAATTATATAAAGACGAAAATGGCATAACTAAAAGTATGCAAATTAAAGACGTTCATAGCTATAGTATAGAAGAATTACTTATGGATGAATTCTCTTTAAAATACAGAAGTAATCAACTAGAGCAAAGAATAAAAAACATTTTGGATCAAGAAGCTCAAAGAAGGAATAGCGATAGTTCTTGTTGTATTTTAGATTATGAGAACTTTAGAAATGAGGTGGATATGTTATATCAAGAAGTAATAAGAAATAAGAAATGAAATTTATTGATAAAGATTTAACAAATGAATTAGTTAAAGATGCTCAGCAAAGATTGTTAAAAGCAAAAGATTACAATAGTGACCCAATAGTTCGCGATGACATCAGGAAAATATATAATGGATGTTGTGCTTATTGTGAGTCCAGTTTTGAAGAAGGGGCTTATTTCCAAATTGAGCATTTTTATCCTAAAGGTCTGAAAAAATATAAATTGCTTTCTAAGGATATAAGGAATTTACATTATTCGTGTCAAAGATGTAATAATTTAAAAGGGACAAAAAATCAAGAAATATTATCACCAAATTGGTTTCTATACAATGGGAATTGGGTTTTGACAAGAAAAGAAAAAATTTCACAAGAAATTTATTACGTAGGTCATATGCTTTATTCGAGAAACACATCAGATGGAAGTGTTGATAGAGGCAGAAATACTATAGAATTATTTAATTTGAATAATGATAATATTAAAATTAGGAATAATAGAAGTTTCCTTGTGGAATCGAGGCTTAGAACATTGAATAATGTATACAACCAGCTTAAATGTATAAAAAAATTATTATCTAATTACGATATATTACCTTGTGAGATAAATGAATCAATAGAAATTCTTTTTAATCAAGTAATATATGCAGTACAACCAAATGCTCACTATTCAACTATGATAATCCAGAATTATGGAGATATTATTATTAAATTATTGCGAATATATGTGCAAATAAAAAAGTAAATTATTTATCATATAAATGGAAATATTTTACTTCTATTATATAAGATATAACTATTATTCTTTTGCGTAATATGCCGAATAACAATAATTTATATTCCATGTTTTATTGTTAACCTAAATTATACTCATATTAAACATACCTGCTCTTGATACGTCCAATTTTCTGAAAAAGCTTCATTCTCAACTTTTCCGGATAAGCAATCTCCACCTTATCACCAAGAGCCAGGATTTCATCCACCAGCTCGTCAGTCACAAGAAGAGTGTAATCAAATGACGTGAAAGTCCCCATATCATTCCTTTCCACCTGCGAATGGTGGAAAGGATGTTTTCTCAGATAATCAGCAAATGGACCGTAAGCCCTTAGAGTAACCTCTTCCGGCTGCTGTCCGGTCGGAGCCACAACACCAATGGAGTCTGAAAGACGAGTCGCCAGCGAAAATCTGCAGTCAGTCTGAAACCTGTTTTCGCTGAGATAGATTCTTGTCAGTGCATCAAGAGGAACGGCACAGAACTCTGATCCGTTCCTGTACCCGAGCAGATACCAGCGGTTATGGAACAGCTTCAAACCTTCCGGTCGGAAACGGCCTTCCACTTCATTGCCCTTGTCATTCGTGTAGAATATGTACAGTTCATGCCCATCGCTGATACACTCCGATATATCCGGCAGGTATTCAATACCATTTGACATGTCAGGCAGTACAACACGATGGAACAGACACGGACTGCTTTTCAGGGCCACATCAATGATACGGCTGTTGAAGAGCCAGTTCCGGCAGCTGTCACCGAGTATTTCATCCAGATTCTGGATGTAGTATGTATAATCCTTTCTGTTACATGCAATGACTATATCAAAATTTTCCTCAATCATTTTCCGGTGATGATGGAATGTGCGCAGACTCAGCGGCTTTCCATTGTATAGGAAATGGTGCTTCCAAATATCACAAAGCCTTTCAAAAGTAACCTTTCTTTCCTGGTAGACCGTATGCAGCAGCCAAATGTAGCGGTTGTAGATATTATTCATAAAATCACCTCTTGTAACTTGTTTAACTATCTAAATATAAGCATTATAAATTAGATATGCAAGAAATTTGCATATCTGTTTTGTACAATATTTTCAGTGTAATCCGGACTGGTTTTCAGTACAGATTTACTATGTCCATGCCTTTCTTCACTGCCTCCCTGCAGGTATAGAATGTCCCACCATAAGGTTTGCCGTCATAAAAGGCTATCACGCCACATGAATGCTCCAGCATGAAGTCATTGCGCCTTAGAAGACATCCTTTGAAATAGTGTTCACTCAATACGATAACCCAGTCTGCCTGGGAAATTATTCTCTGATGGTGTTCCTTCTCAATTAACGGCCACCGGCAGCTCTGTCTTCTGAAAGGAACAATGGCAATTAGCCGTATATCCGGATACCTTCCCTTCAGTGATAATACAGTTTCAGCGGCCATCAGGTCGAATCCCATGGCCATGCCTGAATAGAAGCAGGTTATACCCGATTTGCAGGCGACGGACACAGCTTCAACAAGTCGTGCCCTTATTTCATCTTGCCTTTCTACGGGAACAGTTCTGTGTCCCGTGAAAGCCAGTGACTTTGATTTTTCTGATAATATTCCGTTCATGGTCCTATACTTTATAATGGGTTCTTGCAAGGAAGATGCCTTCAATGACATTCGCTCCGAAACTCTCCAACTGATTCGCATACATACCGAAACTGATTCCGCGTGTTATTACATCATCGAAGACTATGACTGCCTTTCCTCTGAACCACTCTTCATCAAACTCGATGACGCTCACCTTTCTGATTTCCTTTTCAGCATTACGGTTTTCATGAATAGCAAGTCTTTCTCCGCATACCCTTACATGGTCATATCCGTTTATTGCTCCTGTGAGTTCACATACCCTTTTGCAGAAGTCCATATACCGGATTTCATTCTTTCTTACCGATGATGCCGGTACCGGAATGAATACCAATTGTGAGCATCTGCTACCGTGTTCCTCAATCATTCTTGCTGCCGTCATCTGTGCTACCGCTTCATGAGACCTTCCGTCCTTGAAGTCATAAACCAACTGTCTGTCGGCGATTTCCTTCTCGCCCACATTCTGAATACGTTTGGGAAAATACTTGCAGAACCATGTCTGTGGCTTTTCCAACTGCTTTCTGATGTTTTCGTCCATCTGTACCATACGCTCTGATTTTTTTCCCTTCTGTCAGCAAGTTTTTCAGCTTGCCCGAAGGATATTTTTTGCAGTTCTCAGAAGCGCAGGCATTCAATAAGGCAAACTTAAAGGAAAGCTGAAAATACGCTCAACCCCGTTTGAGGAAGATTTTCAGCCCTGTGTTTGACGTTTGCAATGCCGGAGATACCTTTGCAAAAAAATATCTGAAGAGGCATGCTGAACAAACCTGTGGCTGTAATGGTACATTAGGATAACCATGTATCCCTTTCGCATCAGATGTTTTCAGATAATAAAATGCACACGTTTCAAGAGTGACAGTGTTGACAGAGAGTATCTGTCAGTGTATCAGATACTTCACATAGAAATCATGCGTTGACAAACGTTGACAAGTGTAGCCACAATTTTCAGTCCGCTAAAAATCCATAGCCAAACGTTGACACACTATAATACTCTATTCTTTATAAGAAAAATCAGAAAGAATATAATATATTGTATTACAGTATTTTCCAAGACTGATTTTATGCTGGATTTTCATTGGATTTGCTGTCAACGCTGTCAACCATCAAATATATGCCTTCCTGATTTTCATAAAAAAGATTCGCTATCAACCGCCAAACCTACTGTATTGAATATGACAGGTAACACATAATCCATACAAATCCCACAATCTCCGGAATAATCCCATATTTGACGTATTGACAACTAATAATCAACTGTTTACCTTTACGGCATCCAATAAACGAAAAGATTAACCAGCATGAGATATAATGAAAGTCGTTCCCGAAAAGACATATTCAGTGAAGGAGGCAGCACGCTACCTGGGTGTTCACCGCTGCACCATCTATGCCTATATCCGTTACCTGGAAAAGCCGCTGGCTTTCCTGAAGATACCTGATAAGGCAAAAAGGGTGTTCAGAGGAACTGACCTGATAGCCTACAAGGAAACCGGCCTGCCCAAACGTGGCCGCAAGCGTAAGAAACACCGTTAGTTCAGTCTGTCCCATGGAATGGTATCCAAAAGATTACATTTGGCATTCATGGCTGCAAGTTCAAGAGCCAGCAGCCTTGCCCTTAGCCTGACATCCTCCATGTCGGAAACGGCCTGAAGGAACTCCGATGGCTCCATTGCTCCCGACTGAATCATCCATTCCCTTGCACATTGTTCAGGAACAGCGGCACTGACGAAAGAGAATATTTCTTTTGCTATGCAGCCGGCTGTACCGTCACCGGCTTCAATGGTAAAGCAGAACGGTACACCGCTCGAAGTCTTCCGTCTGAAATTGAGATACCGGATTCCATCCTTGTTTTCCATAGAAACGCTCCACCCATGTCGGGCAGAGAGATTAAAAATATTACGACAATTTTCCATTTACCATACAATTATAGTTTTGTTTTCATTTACCTGCTATAATAAGCAGCCGGTCTTGTCCGTGACGGATAGGACCGGCCACTTCTGTTTACTTACAGCCTATTCAAACCTTGCAAGAAATTCCTGAAGCCTGCTGTCCTGAATCTGTTTCAGCGGAACCGGCTTAAAGTTCTTCTGCTGTCTTACCTGAAGCTTGCCAAGCCCCTGAACACTCAGGTCAAGCTCCACATCCGAAAGCTCATTGAGGGAAATATACCCGTATTCATCCTCCATGAGTCCGACTACGATACCGAATAGAATCACATCGTCATCCTCCCTGTTTCCTTCAAGGATAAACCACCTTACAGAACCAAGGGCAAAAACCGCACGGCAAACAGCCTCCTTTCCCTTGCCGTCCTGGGAGTAGAGCGGATAACCCTCCAGAGCTTCCGCCAGTTGTGTCGTCATCAATCTGCACATATCAGTAAAAAATTAAAAGATTGTTTGATACTCATTCTTTTTGTTCGCATAACACTTGATTTTGAAGTTCCAGTCCTTTTCCCTCCGGTAAAGCTCATTGAGCTTCATGGCCGGGATAAACCGTTTTATGTGCATTTGTAACTGCGGACCAAAGGGAGAAAAAGACAAGTGTGAAGTCAGAGAATGCAGACGGAATACCCAAATTTTTGAGGCATGAGAAAATTTGCGGAAGGCTGCCGTCAAGTCCTCCGACTGAAAGCGCAAGCGTCACTTGGCGTTTCTCCAGTCCGCAGTACCTTTGCACATAAGAAACGGTTCCGGCTATGATGCTCCAATGATTTCCTGATATTCAGTATTCAAAGATTTCAGAGGAGCATAGTATCCGTTTTCAGACAAACCACCGGTAACCGGTTGCCAATGTCAGAGTCTTTGAAATGAAGAGCAGCGTAACCTTAAAGGCTCTGTCTTTGGCAACTGTCCTGATTTATCTGCATGATTGTATGAACCTGTCGGGTGAAACTTGCCTGGTATCAGGATACGAAGCAAGTCAGCCAGTAAGTTTCCGTAGCATAAGGCAAGTTGTTCCGGCATCGCATGAAATACGAACAGTCGGAACAGCTTGCCTGTATTTTAAAACGAGTATTCAAAGATATAGGACGTTCCGTCAGTGCAAGCTTTAGCCTGCATCATCGGGACGGTCTGTTTGTTTTCGTTTTCAGACAAACCATCGGTAACCAGTTGCCAATGTCAGAACCTTTGAAGTGAAGAGTAGCGCAACCTTAAAGGCTCTGTCTTTGGCAACTGCCCTGATTTATCTGCATGATTGTATGAACCTGTCGGGTGAAACTTGCCTGGTATCGGGATACGAAGCAAGTCAGCCGGTAAGTTTTCGTTATACATAGTCAGTCACAAATCAAAAAAGTTAGTACTAGAATTTTATAAGATTGTTTTAGTGAATGAAAACTTTTCATTAAATTGCGCTCATGATAATAATAATGACCCTATGCAAGATATAAATAGACTGAAGTTGGTTCTTGTTGAGAAGAAACGTACCAATAAGTGGTTGAGTGAACAGTTAGGAATTAATCCTTCTACTGTTTCTAAATGGTGTACTAACTCCTCCCAACCTGATTTGGAAACTCTTATAAAAATAGCATTACTGCTTGAAGTGAACGTACAGGATTTGTTGAATACTCCTAAGGTATGAAAGTATGGCAATCAATGATAAAAAAGTAAAGTATGATTCCGGTATAAATGTTTTGGGTAGTATTCCTGATTATGTAGCTATGCTTGAATTTATTTGTGAATACACAGGAAAGAAATCTGAATCAGAGCAGGCGTTTTCTTTCAGAACTCATAAAACCTTCAATAGATTCCTGGCTGCTATCAAAGCTTCTATTATTAAGTTTGCTAATGATAATCAGAAGAATATGTTTCTTACCGCTATCAGTTCAGATGATTTTTCTGTAAGAGAAAAATTGCTCGTATTGTTTTGGCAGTTGGTTTATGGTAACGCTCTTTTTGCTAAAGTGACCAAGGACGTTTTTATGAGAGCTGTATATCAGGGGAGGACCTCTCTTTCTGTTATAGATGTATTGAGCTTGCTGCATCATATAAAGGAAACGGAAGAGGGGGAATTGAACTGGTCGGAAGAAACTTTGAAAATAACAGCATCCAAATATCTGACAATGCTTAAGAAAATGAACCTGGCTGAAGGTAAAACAGCTAAGGATATATGCCATCCTATCATTACAGGACAGCTGTTTGTTTATTTTATCCGTTGGATAATAGTTACATGTCCTGAGAACAGGACGTTGGAAAATCCATTTGTCATCTTTGGGTTTATGGACAAGAGAAGCATTATCGAGAGATTAAAAAAAGTTGAGTATCTTTCACTATGGCAGATCAGCCAGATGGGTGAAGATGTAACCATAGATTTGATAGACCATGAGTAGTACATTTCAGATAGAGCATAATCGTTTGTTTGGAGAACTGAGAGAAGTGCTTAAAACAGATATAGCGCGTATCACCGGTAAGGCTAATGGAGGAAGAAGCATCCTTTTTGTTTATCCTCCTGAAGATGATGATGCCTATATAGCGTATGCAACAGAGAATTTTAATTCTGATGAATATTCTTTTATAGATTTAAGAACTCTTTTTACTGAGTTTGTTTCTGAACAAGGAATAGAACAGTTTCAGGAGAATTACAAGGAATTTGGAAATGAAGTTTTCTTTAGTGATAATTTCTATGAAGAAACTTTCTTCTATTATATAATTAAAGCTATAGAAAATTCCTATCAAATGAATAAGATTCCTGTCCTTGTTCATACAGGTGCTATTTATGGTATGGGCTTCTCCAATATCAATATTATGGAACATCGGATTGTGATGTCAGCCCAACTTCCATTGATTGCTTTTTATCCTGCTACTGTGGATAAAGATAACATTAACTTTTTGGGTAAGCAGATTGCTTCCAAATACCGCTGTATCGTAATAAAATAAATCAGAAACCTATTGATTAAAGATGTCTTATGAGTAAGATAAAAGATATACTCTCCATTGAATTGGAGAACGACATAAAGAATGTCATTGACTTGAATTCGCAAAATGAGGAAGATATAAAAGATGAACTGGATGGTTTTATCCTTACGGAAAGTCTTGCCAAACATTTATCTGATTTCCTTGATGTATTCTGTTCAGATATGAAGGAATCCGGTGTGTGGCTTAGTGGCTTTTATGGTTCCGGTAAATCATATTTCGCAAAGATGATAGGTTTCCTGATAGCCAATCCTGTTATTAAAGGAACCCCTATGTGTGACCGGTTTATGCCTAAACTTATTGGTCTAAAGAATAAGGAAATCATAGAGAATCAGATACGTTCATTGGATAAGACAGATTATCAGGTTACTCTGTTCGACTGTGCTAAAGTAGATTCCAGTCATGGCATATCGTATATGGCTATGAGCCATTTCCTGTTATCTTTGGGTTTTCTGAGTAACTGGATTGGAATGATGGAATTCAATCTGATGCTTGAAAACAGATATCACAAGTTCTTAGCTACAGTAAAGGAGCAGAATGCAGGAAAAGACTGGTATGACATAAGAAAAAAAATGTCAGCAGTTCCGGCTCTTAAAAAAGCCATTCTTACTTTCATGTCAGAAGATGAATATGAAGAAACCCGTAAACTGATTGATGAAAGAATAAAAACATACGATGCTACAAAACTGAAGGAAGATTTGAGTCTTTATCTGGAACATTATCCGGAAAAGAAAATCGTGTTTTTCATTGATGAAATGAGCGAAGCTTTAAGTCAGAAAAAAATTAATCTTTTGGATTTGGAAGGACTTTCGGAAGCCTTGTCTTCTCTTGGAAACAGAGTATGGACTGTGGGTATCGCACAACAGGCCTTTAATGATGTATTGAATGCATCCGGACTGAATATTCATCAGCTTAATAAGGTGGAAGCCAGATTCAAGACCCGTATTCCTATAGCTGCAGAGGAAATTGATACTATCATCCGTAAACGGCTTTTGGCTAAGACTGATTCAGGAAAAGAACAGTTGGAAGCTTATTATAATAAAAACAACGGTATGATTCAGGATATAACGCATATTGCCGGTGTTTCCTTGAATGCCACTAAAGATGAGCATACATACGCAGATTATTATCCGTTCTACGAGCATCAGTTCAAACTGTTGCAGTATTTCCTGTTCGGCTCAAGAGATACGGTAACTTCTCAAATCGGTACCCGCGGTATGTTGGTTTCTGTGTTCGATGTATTGAAAAAAGAAGCTATGACTGAAGCGGACGTATTTACGCATGTCAATGCTACGCAGCTATGCCGTCAGGCAGAGGAAAATATTCCGGAAGCATTGCGTATGCGCTATGAACAGGCAGATAACCATATCGGTAAAGAAGGTATGAAGTATGTAGAAGGAAGGGCTTTGTTGCAAACCATTCATTTCCTGGAGAAAGCCAATGCTTATACTACAATAGAAAATATCACCAAGTCGTATGTCCGCAGACCGGAAGACTATTACAGTGTGCTTGCTGAAGTAAAGAAGGCACTTGAAATATTGGTAGAGCGTAATGTCTTGATTACATCCGGTAATCAGTATCGTATCACCAGCCAGATAGAACAGCAGATTATCGATGATATGAATTCATTCTCCGCTGAAGTTTATCGTGTTCGTGCCGAGATAACCAAGATATTGAAGCAGCAGAAAATTATCAAAATTTCGCAGACACTTACATCGGATGGACAGGCTATACCTTTCTGTGTGGAAAGCTCTCTTGGAGAGAATTTTGTAAATGCAGGAGAAAAATATATGAAAGTCAGCTTCTATGATGTCTTTCATGAAGATCATGCACAGCTTGTGGCTTCTGTAAAACAGGATACACAGAGCCAGAAGGGTATAATAAGTATCATCCCTTCATCTGTTTACGGAACAGAAATCTTTAATCGTGCACAGGAACTTTTGAAGATAGATTATATCGAAACCAAGACCTATCATACAGCCGATGAGAAGAAGGTAGTAAACAATATTGTTTCTACTAAGGAAGAAAAGATGAAATTCCTTACTGAATTGATTAATAAATCATATACGGAAGGAACAGCAGTCTATCTGTTTAACACTTATCAGTTGACTGATGCCAACTACCAGAAAGAAATAGAATCTCTCCAGCGCAAGATGTTTGGAAATATTTTCTATAAGAGACTGGGAGCGTCTTTATCCGATTCATTGGCAGTTAAAGTGCTTACGGCAAACAGTACTCAGCTGACTACCATGTTTGGCGGTTCGGAGGAATTTCGTTTCTTCGATTCTGCCGGAAAGTTTATCGGTGAGAATTTAAGTGTGGCAACAGAGATTTTAGAGAAATGCAAGTCGTACTGTACAGGGGATAAACTGGAAGAGGAACTTTCTGCACCTCCTACAGGTTATAAGTTTGGTACTATCATTACTTCTGTGGCGGCATTGTTTCGTGGTAATAAGTTGATAGCTAAGTTCAATGGCGAAGACTTCCATTCTGTATCGGATGCGCTTGCAGCTAAAATTTTCGACAATACCCGTAACTTTGCCAAAGCATCGTTCAAGGCTGTCATGAAATCCTTGTCTTATAATGACAGGCAGGAGATTGTAGATATTCTGAAAGAGGATTGCCAGTATAAGAAGATTACAGGAGAAAATGCTCCTTCTTACAATTTGAATGATTTTGAGCTGGTCGATTGCATCCGTACACTTTCCAAACGTATGATGGATAAGGTAAAGGACAAAATCATGGGCGATGATGAAATGGAACTTCTGTTCAAACGTTCTGTTCAGGCACGTAATGTATTCAGTCAATATACAGCAGCTGTAACGGATGCCAATTATATAGCTACCGCACGTACATTCCTTCAGGAAGCGGATGATTATATCAAAGCGGTAGAACAGGTACAGAAAGATTTGAAGTTCATAGATTCTGAGTTTAAGGCTATTGAAGAAGAACGTGCTTTTATTCAAAATGTGACGGAGGAATTCGACAAGACAGGAAATGATATGAACCTGATTCGTGGCAAAAAAGAACAGTTTGAAGAAGCACGTGAAAAGGACTTGGTGGCTAATGCTCCATTAATGAAAAAACTGACTCAGGACATTAAGGATATTTATTACGAGGTAATGAAGCATAAAGCCGAACTATTGAGTGAAGACGTTCTGGCTTTATTTGCTAAAACAGATGAACTGAAGACTCAGATAGACCAATATCCAAAGGAATGGAATACCAAACTTTATCGTAAGATTGAAGAATTGGAAAAATCATGGAAACGTTATGTTACAGTCAAAGTAAACTTGGATAAATGGAGCGTGAAGTGTAGCAATACAGGAATGTTGTTACGTGACATTGAATACAAAATTACGAATTTGAGTATGGTCAAGCAGGAAGTCAGTTTGTGGGATACAGAGATTATAACCCAAGATCCTACACCAAAGAAACCTGATATTCCTAAGTTACCTGATGCTCCGATTCCGGAAGATAAGCCGGCACAACCCAAACCTATACAGCGCAATATGAAAGCGAAGTTGCCGAAGGGTACCGCTTCTGTTTCTGAATACAGGTCTTGGCTGAAACAACAGTTGGCGATGTTGAACATGTTTGGTGAGGATGATATTTTGAATTTTGATAATTAAGAATGTAAGATAGACAATAAAAACAGGTATGAAACTTATAGATCATGTACTCCATATACGCAGCCTGATACAACAGGCCATTGACAACTGTTTTTCCCGTTTGGGATTGGAAGCATCGGAGGAAAAAGAACTTCCGGAAAATACTTCAACCGGTAGTAGAGAAAAAAGAAACAGACTGGAAGCTATTATAGCAACGCATAAGCAGGCGTTAGGTAATGATTATGCAGAAGCGAGAAAGGAAACCATCAATGAATGTACCTTCACGCTTTTTAATCGTCTGGCAGCTCTTAAGGTGATGGAAGACAGGGAGCTTTTCCCGGAAGTAATCCGTCACCGTGTGGAGCATGGAAACCTTTCGTATGCGCATAAACAATGGCTGGAAGAACATACGGATGAACGGAATGCAGAACGAATGGGCTTGAAGCATTTCCTGAAAGATAAATTTCAGGAGCTTTCCCAAAATTACAAGATCCCTTTGTATAGTCCCGATTATGCATACGCCATGCTGCCTACAGCCGATGAATTGTTTGAAATTATTACGGCTTTCAATGAGATAGAACAGGATGCGGATTGCGGTGCGGATATTTGGAAAGGCGATGATATATTGGGCTGGTTGTACGAGAACTTCAATACTGTAGAGAAACTTGAATTAAAAGATTCCGGTGATAAGACAGAATATGACAAGGTCTCTTTACAGAGCCAGGTATATACTCCTCAATGGGTAGTAAAATTCTTGGTGGACAATACATTGGGAAAGATGTATTTGGAAATGTATCCGGAGAGTAATTTTATCTATGATGAAGATGGTAAGGTGAAATATCTGATTGCCAATGCGCCTACTTCACAAATGCGTCATCCTAAAAAATTAGAAGAAATCAAATTGATAGACCCGGCTTGCGGTAGCGGAAACTTTCTGATTTATGCGTTTTCACTGTTCTATGATTTATATTTGAACCAGATAGATCAGTATGATGCCGATTATTCACGCAGGGATATACCGAAGCTGATTGTGGAAAATAACCTGTATGGTGTGGACTTGGATGAACGTGCCGTACAGCTTACTCAGATTGCTTTGTTTATTAAGGCTATGCAACTGAAAGGACGCAGAGGAGCTATGCCTGCCTATACACATGTGGTAAGTACCCACTTTGAACTTCCGGAGTATTCTAAAGTGAAGGAAGCATTTATTTCAGGCTCAGACTGGAATGAAACACAACAAAAGACAATCCGTTCTATTTGGGAAGATTTGCGTTCTGCTTATAAATTCGGCTCTTTGATTCGAGTAGAAGAGCAGTTGGATGCCTTACTACCGGTAGATTCTTCAGATATGTTTGCCAATCAGTGGAAAGCGGATATGTTTGATTTCAAGCATCAGATGATTACTACTTTGCGCAATCAGGTTCATCAGTGGACAGGAGAAGGCAGCAATGAATATTCATTGGCAAAGGCGAACGATGCCATTACTTTTTTGGATATTTTAAGTACGAAGTTTGATGTGGCTGTAGCAAACCCTCCCTATACGGATAGTGCAGATTTTGGAACTGAATTGAAAGAGTTTGTGGGCGCAAATTATTCCAAGCCCTTGAAGTTTAATTCCAATCTTTATGCTTGTTTTATCAAAAGATGCTGTGAACTGACAGGGGATGATGGCAAAGTGGGGATGATTCATCCTATGACTTTTATGTATATTAAGACATTTGAAGATGTTCGAAAATATATACTTAATCATACTCATATTAATTTATTTGTTGAATATGGTCTGAGTAATTTATTTGGCACAGTGATGGTTGATCCAGCTTTCTATGTGTTGGAGAAGGATGGTGACACAAAGAATAATGATTCATTATTTATTTCACTAGATCAATATACAAGGACACCTCAAGAAAAATATAAAAAGCAATATTGTCTGGAGGCATTAAATGATATTGTGACAAAATCGCAAAATAAGCATGTTTATCAACTACCTCAATCAAAACTGAAAGATATAAAGTCTTATCCATTTATTTATTGGATTTCGGATGAGTTTAGAGAGAAATTTGGTGATAAACTTTTAGACGATGTAGTAGATGTTAAACAAGGTATTGCGACAAGTAATAATAATAGGTTCCTTCGTTATTGGTGGGAAATAACAGGTTCTAATCAGTCATATTATCCATATTCTAAAGGAGGAGAGTATGCTAAATGGGCTGGAAATTTATGGATATATATCAATTGGGAAGAGAAAAATGTTGAGTACATAAAGGTAAAAGGACGATTACAAAATAGAAACTATTATTTTAGGGAGGGTATAACATATTCAGGTAGTGGTTCTAAAGGAACATCTTTTAGAATTTTCCCTAAAGACTGTTTATTTGATGTTGGTGGTTCATGTATTTTCCTGACAGATATATATTCTAATCGATATTATTTGTTAGCTTTTTTAAATTCAAAAATTTGTTTTTATATAGCAGAATGTTTAAACCCAACAGTTAATACACAGGTCGGTGATTTACAGAGAGTACCTTTTATTATTCCATCAAAAGGAATAGAAGAATTAGTATCTGCCTTATCAGAACAAAACATATCAATAAAACATTACATTGATTCATGCTTTATCATAGATAAAAATTTTAAATCTTCTCCTATTGGTTATACTAAAGATATTAATTCTGAATTATTTTCGTTCTATGTATCAAGTAATGGTTATCTATCTATTAGCTTGTTAAATGAAGCTATAATTAATGGTAAAATATTTGATGTTTATGAATTGTCAGTCCATGATCGTCAAATGGTCATTGATAAAGAAGGTCTTCCAGTTGGTGATTACAGTGTTTCTTCACAAGCTAAAGCAGCCTACAAAGAATGGCTATCAACCAATACCGAATTCCCTGCTTCTCAAGAAGTTTTAGAGCATATCGACTCATTGGAGATAAACGAAGATCAACCGCATATTGATGACTTTGAATCACTCTATCAGAATAACAACGGATGGGAAGAATTCTGCATCAAGCATAAGATGAACCCGATAGAAGTATGGTATCAGTTTAGAAATGCTGGCATATTGCCGCCACAACGTACACAGGTATTGGCTTTTGAACTGGTAACAGACGTAATCCGTAGTGTTTTGGCGAAAGATGATGATGGGGTAATCCCTTTAACGGAACGTATGGGCGAAGAACAGTTGGCTGGTCGTATAGAGCAGGAATTGGTGGAGCGCGGATATAATTCGGCGCAGATTTCACAGATTATTCAGTTGCTCGGAACTCCATTGGATAAATACTTGCAGGATAAGTTCTTCAAACAACTGAGCGATCATCTGAATCTCTTTATGTATCTGCCAAAGACTCCGTTTATATGGCATCTGACAAGTGGTACGCACCATGCCATAGAACTGTATATCAGTATCTATAAATGGAGCCGTGATACCGTGTTCCGTATCAAGAGTGTCTATATAGCCAATAGGGAAACTGCCTTGAACGACCGTCTTTCGGGTGTAGATATCAGTACCGCCAATGGCCAGCTTGAAGCAGCAGAACTGAAAGAGCAGTTGAAAGAGCTGAAAGCGTTTGCGGAAAAGATAGATAAACTGTTGGCAAGCGGTTATGATCCGAAATTGGATGACGGTGTAGGCAAGAACATTGCTCCTTTGCAGAAGGCAGGCTTGTTGAGCTATGAGGTACTGAATGCCGGACAGCTCAAAAAATACTTGAATGCTGATTGGTAATAGGATTACTAAAAAGAAAAGGTATGAAGGAAAATTCACTATACGATAAAAAGTCTCTTCGTGAGATTACCGGTAAGAGTGCAGACTGGAACGAAGTGGCCAAAGATTGCGTGGCTTTCAGTAATGCTCAAGGTGGAGTGATAGACTATGGCATAGAAGATGATGCAGATGCACCACCGGCAGACCAGAAGGTTTCAGAAGACATAGCCATTAATTTGGAAAACAAAATCAGTGGCAAGACACTGAATGTATCTGCCCATGCCGAAATCCTGACACATGAAAACGGCGGGCAGTATATCCGTCTGCATATAGCACGTGGGACTTCTTCTGCTTCTACTACCTCTGGAAAATATTTCACTCGTGTAAGCGACAACAGTGTACCGCTTACAGGAGACGACATAACCCGTCTTTCGGCTGAAAAAGGTTATTATCGTTGGGAAGACGAGGAAAGCAAATGGAGCTGGAAAGATGCTGACAAGGAGAAATTAAATATGCTACTTCAAAATTTACGGAATTCAAACCGTGTGTCGGATTTTGTCAAGCAGAAAGAAGATAAGGAACTGTTGGATTATTATTTCCTGACAGTGGAAGAGTCGGACAAAATGACCAACCTGGGAGTACTTTTTATCGGAACCCAATCGCAACGAGGCAGACTGATGAATGCGCCTGTGGTACAGTGTATTCAGTTTGACCAGTATGGTGATAAGGTCTGGAAATATCTTATTGATGACTTTACCAAGAATCCTCAGGAAATCATTGAAGCGATTTGGAACAATGTGCCTGTTTGGAGGGAAAGCAATGAAATCAGTGACGGATTGTTCCGCAAGGAAATTCCTGCGTATGACGAAGCGGTAGTCAGAGAACTGACCTGCAATGCATTAGTGCACCGTCCTTATACGGTAAGAGGAGATATATTTATCAATATCCATCCGGACAGGATTGAAGTGGTCAATCCGGGAGCATTGCCATTGGGAGTAACTCCACAGAATATCCTTCATAAAACGGTAAAGAGGAACGAACATTTTGCCAATCTGTGCTATGCCCTGCAAATGATGGAGCGTGAAGGTTCCGGATATGACAAAATGTATGAAGTGCTGCTGTCCAATGGAAAACAGATTCCGAAAGTGGAGGAAGGAGATGATTATGTGAAGGCTATAGTAGGAAGACGAATCATCAGTCAGGAAGCCATCAAAGTAATTCGCTATGCTTTGCAGATGACGGAACTCCGACAGAAGCAGATTATCTGTTTAGGGTTGATAGCACAGCATGAAAGTCTTTCGGCGGCAGATCTGATTAAATTGCTGAATCTGAAAAATCGTGATGCTCTTTCTCCATGGCTTGATAAGTTGGTGGATGACGGTATCGTTGAAACTTCTGGTAGAAATAGAGGAAAAGAATATAGAGTGAATGCATCTGTTTTAAAACAGAGTGATTATAAGGGTACTACTTCGTTAAAGAGAATCGAACCTTACAGACTTCGTGAACTTATTATTGAAGACTTGAAGATATACGAATGCTCCGGATTGAAGGACATTCAGCAAAGAATCGGAATCGAGATTCCTTATAAGAAAGTTCTGGAACAGATTAAAGCTATGCTTTCTGATGGAATAATAGAGTCGGAAGGTGAAAACAGATGGATAAAATACAAACTGAAGAAATGATGATTCTCATTTCCAAAATCAGGAATAGAAGAACTGATAAAATCCGATTTGGAAATGAGAAATGGAAATGAGAATTGCTAATATTCTGATAATTAGATATTTAATCATTTCTAAAATCGGTAATAAAAAAGAGAGAAAATCGATTTTGAAAGAGAGAAATGAAAGAGATAAAGCTTTAAACATAGAAAATCATGATTGATAGATGGTTTCAAAACGATATAAATAAAGTATTGGCTGTACATGACCGTGTGGTGGTGACTGATGCTTTAGGAGAAGGCAGATTCCTGTTGGATTATTTGCCTTTGGATGTAGTGGTGATCAATACTGGCAATGAGGAAATAGACGAAATAGAGGCAAGATACAAGGCTGAAAAAGACTGTATAGACAAGAAGGTGGTATTCTATAAGCAGAATACACCGGATTCCTTATGCTTTCTGTTGGAGTATGCAGAGACTAATGGCTGTATTGTACTGGACGATATGGAGGCTTATATCAGAAAACATCTGTTTGAAGGTATAAAGGAAAATACAGAATTAGGAAAGCAGGAACTTCTGATGGCTGCCAAATTGAGCAAGGGAAAGGACTTGAATTGGTGGCATGGGGTAAGTAAGGGAATAATCAAACCACTGGATACTGACGGACTGGTAATAGACTTGCTGCATCATCCTAAAGAAATTAAAAAGAATATGGATGGAGATGTCTGGAAGATCTTTGAGTCGGAAGTTTATAGCCTTATCTCAAAGCCACAGACAAAGCAGCATGTAGAAGTGTTGGCACAGTCGGTGGCTGATACGATATTTGATGGACTGATTCATAATAACATGTCAGACAGACTTCTGAAAATCTATTATAAGTGTGTGGACAGTAATTCAATGAGGGAGCCTTTACTGAATTATATCGAGAAATACAAGATGCCTCAAGGTGTATCTGTATTGGATACTCATCCGGACCATTGTCTTATGGAATTGGACAGACTGTATTTCAAGCAACTAAGTGCCGCACTGGAGAACAATGAATATATTATCGGGTTCCAGAAATATGTCTACAATCGAACTAAAAGTAAGAAAGCAGAAGCATATAAGGCTGAGTGGCTGAAGGATGTAAAGGTATTGCTTGACTTCAAGAATGAGAAGCTTTATGAAATCAATACCGTTTCTCAACTGGCGAACTATTATCAATCGCACTTTGCTCCTTTGGATTCAGCCATAAGACATCTGTATGTGGCATGGCTTCAGGAAGAAAAACTATTGCGTCCTTATCAATACAGATACGAACAATATAATAAAGAATTGCTTGACCGTTGGTTTGGGCTTATAGATGGATATAAACCAACTCAAAGAAACTTTATAGCTGATAAACTTTCCGGAAACGGACGGATAGCGGTAATAGTTTGTGACGGGTTGAGACTAGAAATAGCAGAATCCATAGCTGATAAGATTAAGGTTAAGGGAAAGAAGGATGTGGCTTTTGCTGAATTGCCATCTGTAACGGAGAATGGCATGAGTTCGCTTTTCGGTTGTGCGGAAGTAGAAGATGTAGCCCAAACAAGATATAATAACCTGAAGACCTTAATCCCTGATGTTGAGGTTATCCAACTGGAAAAACTCAACAGTGGAGTAACGGCAAATAAGTTAGTATTGATGTTCGGTGATATAGACCAGGTTGGCGAAAAGAAACAACTGGCTGGATTGAAAGATATAAATGCATACGAGGCCTTTGTCTCGGAAAAAATAAATGAACTCTTTAGTATGGGTTATGGTAAAGTGTATCTTACAGCCGATCATGGATTTGTGATAACCGGTATATTGGATGAAGCGGATAAAATTCCGGTTCCGGATGGAGATATAATCAAATCGGAGGAAAGGTTCTGTCTGGCAAATGATACTTTGGATAATGAAAATATAATCATTCGAAGCCAGAAGTATAAGGAGAGTCAATATCAGTATTATGCTAAGTCGGACAAACCGTTCGTTTCAAAAGGTGCTTACGGTTACGCACATGGTGGATTTACTCCTCAGGAATGTATTATTCCGGCTTATGAGTTTGCAAATGAAAATCAGGAGTCTTTAGGAGTATCCATCGTAAACAAATCAGCTTTGCAGAATGTTACAGGAACTTATTTTACGGTTAAACTGAAGGCTGAAAGTGTAGAGAATACTTTGTTTAAGGCAGAAAGAAAAGTGGTGATTCAGATTTATGGAAATGGAGCTTTGCTGAGTACGTCTTCGGTATATAGAATGACTCCTTCATCTGTGCAGGAAGCTGAATTTGCATTGGTAGCAACTGGAAATGTGAAAGTAGTGGTTGTGGATATTCAGACACAGCAGCAAGTGGATTTCTGTGAAGTGAAAAAATCAGTGTCACGAGACCTGGATGACTTATTTTAAAAGATGGTATTATGTTGGAATTAGATAAAAAATTATTGGACCAGTTTCAGGGCTATGTAGTTCGGAAAGACGTGGTTCGTTCTGTAAAAGGTGGTGCGAATGTACCGGTTTTTGTGTTGGAATATTTACTTGCCAATTCATGCAGTACGGATGACGAACAGAAAATTAAGGAAGGAGTTGAGAATGTGAAAAATGTTCTCCGTAAACATTATGTCAATCCGGATGAAGCTAATCTGATACAGGCAAAAATAAGGGAAGAAGGTACTTACAAAGTGATAGATAAGATTTCTGTCCGTTTGGATGCTTCTAAGGATAAATATTGGGCAGAACTTTCAAATCTGAATATTCGAGATGCAAATATTGATGACAGGATTGTGACGGAACATGAAAAGATGATGATGGGTGGAATATGGGCTATCGTGGATATAACATATGATTCTACTATGGCTATTGGCAGTAAGCTGTATCCGTTTGTAGTATCTAAAGTTCGCCCTATCCAGTTGTCGAACTTTGATATGTCCAGAATAAGCTACAACAGAAAGAATTTTACCAATGAAGAGTGGTTGAACGTGCTGTTGCGTAGCGGTGGTTATGAACCGGAGTCGGAAGGTATGACACAGCGAATGAAGATGCTCCTACTTTCACGTTTCATTCCTATGGTAGAGGCTAATTTTAATATGGCTGAACTTGGCCCGAGAAGTTCCGGTAAATCATACGTGTTCAAGGAGTTGTCGCCATACTCCATGCTGGTTTCGGGAGGACAAGGTACGGCAGCCTCTCTTTTTGTGAATAATTCCAATGGTCAGATCGGAGCAATGGGTAAATGGGATGCCGTATGTTTCGATGAATCGACTGATGAGTTGTTTAAAGACCGTGAAGTAGTGCCATTGATGAAGGACTATATGGAATCGGGTTCTTTCTCAAGGGCCGGAAAATCAGGTGAGAAATCAGCCAATGCTTCTATTATCCTGAACGGTAATATCAATCAGCCTGTAGAAACAGTATTACAGACCAGTCATTTATTCAGTCCTTTTTCTGATAAGATATCGGATGATACGGCATTTCTTGACCGTATAGGATTTTTCTTGCCAGGATGGGAAATCATGAAATTTGCACCTGCCAATTTTACTAATCATTTTGGTTTCAGTACGGATTTCTTCAGTGAAATGCTTCATGCATTAAGAAAGGACAATTATACGAACGCCATAGATGAGTATTTTACGCTAGGCTCACAAATGCGTCAGCGTGATACGAAACCGGTTCGTAAGACTGTTTCAGGACTAATAAAACTGTTGCATCCGGATGGAAAGTACACTAAAGAAGATGTACGAGTTTATTTGGAATGGGCAATTGAAATGCGTAGAAGGGTAAAAGAGCAGTTGAAACGCATTGGTGGAATGGAGTTTTGGGATACCAATTTCTCTTATATAGATAAGGAAACACAGGAAGAGACTTTTGTTCCAGTGCCGGAAGAAAGAGGTAGTGGATTGATCGGTGACTCTCCTTTACCTCCAGGAACATGTTATTCTGCTACTTCGGATGGGGATAAGGTTGCCTTGGTAAAGATAGAGGTAATCACAATGCCAGGTAATGGAAAGTTGAACATCAGCGGAACGAATTCAGCTTCCGTAAAGGAGGATATTAAGAATACATATAACTATATGAGGGCGAATGAGAAGATGTTGTTTTCTCAACAACGTTCGTTTGCCAACATGGATGTAACGGTTCAAGTAACAGCCTTATTAGGTTCTACAGTACAGAGTGGAATTGGTGGAGCGGTCTTTGCTGCTATCATTTCATCTGTATTCAGTAAGAACCTGAAGCCAGCTTTGGGTATTATCGGCAATATATCTATCGGTGGAGCTATAGAGCGTGCTATTAATTTCAGTGACAAGGTTTCTATACTGTCGGAAAACGGAGCAAAGACGGTACTTGTGCCTATGGATAATCTTGCAGAACTTTCTACTTTGCCGACTACGGTTTTGGGCAAGACTGATGTACCTTTTTATGCCAATACACAAATGATTATTCAGAAGATGATGTTGTAAATGTATAGTTCAGATGAAAAGAGTGATAAAAAGATTAACCAATTATAGGTACTTACGAATAATATTAAAAAAACTATGGAATGCTATTCGAATATACTTAACAATAACTTTTAAGAACCTATTGGATAATATCGGAAAATCACCATTAAAATGGTTGAGTTGTATAACCATATTATTGTCTTTCTTTATTTTTGATTCTTTTTGGACAGCATGGATAAATAAGATATGGGTTGATCCGATTGCATCTCAAATCAAAGACAACACATGGTGGATTATTGCCATTTATTCAGTAATAATATCTGCATATTATTATCATAATCTCAAGGAAACGGAAGTGATAAATATGAATAGATGTAAAGTTGTTGTAATTGGAACTTTGCTATATTGTATTTGTCTTTTCTCCAGAAAATGGGACTATGTATTGATTTGTGATTATAGTAGGTATTTAGCTTGGAGTAATTTTATTATTATAGTTCCTATATTATGGGAATGTTATATCTGTTATCAATTAAAGCATAAAAAGGCTGCTGAAAATGCCAAGCCAGAACTTGAGATTGAAAAGACAAATAATGTAGCGGATTCATATAAAAGGAAGGCTGTATGCGAATCTGCATACAAAACCTTGGGGTCATGTTTTTATAAAGAAGGAAGTTTTACATTCTCTATAACTGGTATTTGGGGAAGCGGAAAAACAACTTTTATTAATATCCTAAAAGAACAGTATAGAAGAAACAACTCGGTCAAAAGTGTCATTATATTTGAGCCGTGGAAAAGTGATACATCAGATTCCATTGTAAAGGGATTCTTTGCAATGCTACGTGATGAACTAAGAAACTATATTCCAAACATCTCATCTACCATAGATCAATACGTTGAATTGCTATTGGATGAAGAATCTGGAAAACCTTTAAAGATTATAGGAAAATCATTACATGGTATTTTCAATGAAGATAAAAATCCATACGAGCTTATAAAAGAAATACTCGAAAGAACAAAACATAAGACTGTTGTTTTCATAGATGATATAGACAGATTAAATGCAGCAGAAATAAAGGAGGTTTTACGTTTGATAAGGAATACGGCTAACTTCCCATATATTCAGTTTATAGTAGCCTATGACAAGAATTATGTATGTGAAATATTGAAGAACAATGGAATTAATACTCCTGACCGTTATTTAGAGAAGTTTTTTAATGTGGAAATGTCATTACCAAGAAGTGAGGAGAGAGTTCTTTGTAATGAATTGCTGACTCGTATTCAAGAAACCGTACACGCAATATGGGGATTGAAAAAAGAGGATACTAAGATTACCAATATGGTTTATTATCGTCCTGATAATCCTATCAATAGTATAATTGACAATAATTTAGTAACTCAAGTATTACATACTATCAGAGACGTTATCCGTTTCCATAATTCTTTTTATTTATTAGCTAAAGCATATAAAGATCAGAGTGCAGAAAAAGAAGTTTGTTTTCAGGATTTATTCTTCCTAGAGTTGTTAAGATATAGATATTTGGATATTTATACTGTTCTGTGCAATAGGCCTTTGTTATTATTACAATTGTCGGACTATGTGTTCTCATTAGATAAAGATTATAAAAAAACTCTTCAGGAGTATTTAGATAATGCACATGTTGAAATTGTGTCAGATATATTAGAGTATTTATTTAGAAGCGATAGAGATAAGGCAAATGCTATATATAGTCTTAGAAACTATTATAAATATTTTATGTATAGACTTGATGAAAAGATTCTTACAGTTGATGAATTTATCTCCTTGGCTGAAAAGACTGATGAAGAGATGACTAAATCTGCGAATCAGTTATATATAAGAAAATATGGATTAGAATTTGAAAATGAAATAGGGATACTTCTGGCTCAGATTTATAAAAACAATGGAGAGGATAGAACTTTTGGCTATACTGACATTTATAATTTATTAGAGAAACTGGCGAAATCTACTGTAAGAGGATTGAAGGATGAAATTTATAATGCTATAATACCTCATCTGCAACAACTTAGAAGTATAGATAATAGGCATTTTAAAGCATTGTTGCACTTATATAATGTAGTGGATTTTAACTCAAAGACGATTAAATATTTTGATATATTGAATTTTTTGATGGCTATATTGGTCAAGAAAAATCTTGCTGTGAGATTACCACACCCTATTGGGCAAGAAGAACATGATATAGTTTATGATTTCTTGTCTAATACGACACATCCAGCTATTATAAGTTCTGCATTATCATCATTTAAAGAAGCTATTGAGAATGGTGATAAAGCCATAATAGACGACTTGTTGATAGATTTATCTGTTTTATCAGACATACAATTAAAACATTTTGAAAATGAACAAAATAAATTTTCGGAAGATGGATTTACATTATTTTATAATTGTCAAAGTAAAACGGATCCTAAAACACATCGTGTCTATTTAAGGCAAGAAGCACTGGATCTAATGAAACATGAAATTCAAAATAATCCGCAAGGATATTTTAGTATGTTTATTCGTAAAGGAGAAACATCTAATCCAGAGTTCAATACAGTATCGCCAGAGCCATTCTGTATCACAATTTTTGGAAGTTATGGAAAATTTGAGGAGTTTCTGAAAAAATGTAAGAATGATAACCAATATACGATAAGGGTAAAGAACTTTTGGGAATTATATAAGAATAATGATTATAGACCTATTGAATTTGATGGACAAGGAAATGTACAAGAAAAAATTGATAATTGTTTTATAAACGAAATAAAGCTTCTTTATCAACTGCAATACATAAAAAAATATCTTAATAGAGGTGGAAAAGTAAATGATAAATTAAAAAGACTATTTGATAAGAGTGAACTATATATTACGCTAAGAGGTGATATATATGAAATGATGAATAAGAGAGACGGAATGAGTTAATAAAAGCATGGAGTGAGTTGATGCTCACTCCATGCCAATATCGGTAATAAAATTCTTTTCAGCTTCATAACAGTGGGATTTCAAATGACCTGATTACACATTGCGCTTCCTTATCCATAATGAACCAGTATTCAGAGCGGTATGATTGTCCGTCAGAATCAGTAGCTTCATACTCTATCTTTACCTTCCAGCCGCTGAACGGCTTGCGTTCCTGACTGGCTTCATCACCAGCAGGCTTCAGTTCCTCCGTAACCATCAGAGAGCGGAGTGCCGTCATGGCATCCATCTGACGTTTCATCTGTCCGGACATCCCGTGACATTCTGAATTCGGATTATCAAAATCCGTATCCTCCATAAACCTGCGGCTGATTTTCATCATGGCCACAGAAAGAGCCATCTTCTCCTTCATAGTAACATACTCACGGCCAAATACAGAATCCGGTTTGCTGATACCGACAATCTTTACGGATTCCGGATTATCCACCGAAGCCATCAGTGCCTTTTTGGCCATATCCTGTGCCTTATTCCCGCTGTTGCCGGAACAGCCGGTTCCCATTCCGAGCAGAACTGCCACTGCAGGCAGTATCAGTAGTTTCTTTCCCTGTTTCATATCTTTACGATTTGAAGTTTGTCCGGAGCAAGACCGAGACGCTTGCGGTAAATGGAACCGTCCTCCCGGTACATCTCCAGTTCGGATGAAGTAATGTTCTTTTCACAAAGCTCCTTCGCCTCTTCCAGTGTCAGCTGATGGCCTCCTATATTCCTCCAGATAGCGAATGAACACGGTGCTTCCTGATTGTTGTAGTTGGAACAGTTGAAAGCCCTTGTTCCCACACGTACCTCGCCGCCGCAGTGCGGACACCTGCCGATAACAGACTGCATATTGACTGCACCGTCATCAGCAAGTTCCAGCACTGTCGGGAAAGTCTTGCCTTCCTTGGTGGAGAATCCGTCCAGAAGGATTCGGCGTTTCTCCAGAAACTCGGCAATCTCCCCGTCATTCATTTTCCGGTTGCCGATGATGGCATTGATGTTGAGCACACAAGAAGGATGCTCACCTGTATTGTTTTCGCAGCGATACCCCTTGCAGGTCTTCACCACGTTGCCGCCGCAGAACGGACAGCGTCCTATAATCTTCTTTTCTGAATCCATATTCCTGATAAGTTACATTGTTTGAATTAATTGTAGGAGAATCCACGGTTCCAGTCCGCAACGATTCCTCCTATGATGTTCTTTCCGGACATCACGCTTGCCCATCCTTCCGGGTCAAGAGAGAACCAGAGGTCGTTCCATGAGAGTGTGCGTACCTGCCATGCCAGGATAAAGAGGTCGGTATTGACAGCCTCCAGTCTGGTCAGTACTTCGTTTGCTATGTAGTACCGTTCGGAAGAACTGAGCAGGTTTACCTTGTGCTTCTCCTTGCCTCCGTCAGAACCGCCTGTGTCATAGCTTCCGGAAGTCACCAGCTGCTTCATGAACGGATAAAGCGCAGCCATCTGGGTTGCGGCATCGGCCAGCTCGTCCGAGACGATTGCAGCAATGGCCGTTCCCTTCAGGTTGCTTCCTACCGATTTGAGCAGCAGGTCACAGTTCCGTGGTATCTCGGTGGCCACCAGTTCACCTGCACGCTTTATCTGATAGAGGTTCTGCATGGCACCCTGTGCATTGGAAAGATATTCCAGCATCTTGTCCTCCACACTGTGTACCCTGTCGAGTGCAACCGTTACGGCAGTCTCGGCAGCAATGATTTTCTCGTGTGCCTTCTGACGTTTGTTGTAGATATTCTTCAGTGTGGATGTCTGTGCAAAGACAGCACCCGTCAGAGTCGGGTCTGTCTGTTGTGCAAAAGTGTCCGCACCTTTCAGCAGAAAAAACGCCAAAGCAGTCACTACCGTTATTCTTAACTTGATTCTTTCCATATCATTCAGATTTTACGTCCTTTATTCCTTTGTTCGCTCAGATTCTGTTCACGTTCTTCTTTGTGTGGTGAAATCACCGGCTCCATCGGCCTGTTCAGCAGACAGTCGTTCCAGTCCTTGAAAGCCTTCGGAGGAAGCCACTGTCCCATGCGGTACCGGATGTTCAGCTGCCTGGAAACCTGGGCCAGTAGGGGACGCTCCATGTTAGGCTCTAATACCTTTCCCTTCGCTTCAATCCGGATGCCGCCGTCAGTCCTGCTTATCTTCATCTGAATATCTTCCTGCAGAGCCATCATGCGCAGTCCGTATATCCTCCCGGCCAGGTCATTGTCAAAACAGTCGAAGGCACGTGCATTGGGAAAGCGTTCCATGACTCCGGTTATCTGCCTGTCAGAGAATGTGCCGCCCAGTGAAACCAGAGCCGCACTGTCCCCAATCTGTATCCGGTTCATCTGGTAGAAGGCCATGGCATCAAATGCAGATTCACAGAAGAACACGCTTCTTACATTGTCCGGACTGATACCCGAAGGAACAGCTACCCATGCCGAGGATGACGAATCCGTACCGGCAGCCTTCGACTTGTAACCGCCATGCCCTCTGATTTCATACCCCCTGACTTCATTTCCCTTTCCGTCAGTATATGGGAATCCGATATTGTAGCCTTCAAACTTTCCGTTGTTCCTGTCCCTTATAAGGGAAATAAAGGGTGAAAGAACCGTAACTGTCGCTTTGGACAGTCCGCGCCGGAAGAACAGTCCCGGTATTTTTTCGGTATCAACCGGCTTCACCTCATATCTGGAAGCGTCAAACACGCCTGATGATTTTCCTGCCGATTTAACATACTCCCTGTCCTCCCTGTATTCCGGTTCAGGCATGTTGGCAAAACGTGCCATGACCTTGGCTATCTTCTGCCACTCATCCTTTCCTGATACCGTAAAGGATGAAAGATTCTCACGGATGAGTGTCACCACATCGCCCTTGGAACCGTCACGCCGGAAAAAGGTCTGTGCCGCCTTGTCGTTCGGATGGCTGACAATCAGCGTATCCCTTCTGTTGCCACCTTCACCGAGCACCAGCTCGATATAACGTCCGACACCGGCCTTCCTGTCCAGACGGTATCCCAGGGCGTATGCAATGTCATCAATCCCTACACGGGATTTCATTTCCCTGAAATTAACCTTGTAGTCACTCATGCTTTCCGATTTAAGATGTTATACAGAATTTCATATACCAAGTCCTGTACCGGCATTCCGGTTCCTGCCCATCATCGTAATCTCCGGTTCGTATGTCTTCCGTGCCGTCATGTTCAGGAAAGCCTCCTTGTCCTTCCAGTCCGTAAGCTGGAAGAATGTCCTGGCCGTTTCCCTGGAAACCTTCTTCAGCCCCAGCTCCACGCCATCGTATGACGCACGGATGGCATAGTCTCCGGAACGGGTCTTGACAATGGCCGCATTTTTGAAAGGCATCTCCTCGTCCGCACTGACAGGAGTGAACGGGTCATTCTTTGCCAGATAAGGCTGCTGGCCGAGAGGCAGACGCTGTTTGTCCACATGGTCAAGAATCAGGTCGGAAGCCTTGTTCACGTCAGCCATGACCGATACGATAAACTTCGGTTCCTGTTTCAGTACACCAATCCACGAGTCCAGATAGGCAGCCGAGTTGTCCGTTATCCTGGAATCAAAGCCCATGGAATGGCTGATCATGGCAGCCGTAAGTTCAGCCACCAGCTCCTCCTTGGCGTATTTCGGGTCACCGAACCTGCCGCCCATGTCCCTGTTCAGACGCTCCGGTGTCATGGTGGAGTGAGTCATTTCATGCAGCATGGTAGAATAATACTCCATTCCGCCACGGTAGGTTTCTTCAGGAGAACTGCCGATATTGAACTGCGCCTTCATGGGCAGCACCACAATATCCTTCGAGGGAGAATAATAGGCACCGTTCTCACGCTTGTCGGCACGTATCGGACAAAGCCACTGCTGCGTCTCCACCATACGGTCGAGTGCGGCATGGGTGTACATACCTTCCGTATCCCTAAGTTCCGGAACCTTGAATCTGTCCATGAGCTTCTGCATCCTCTCAGGCTGCACTTCTGCCAGATTGGTCTGTGCCACATTGTACACCGGGAATGACTTGATGAAAGGAATGACATCCATATCCTTCTTCTCTTCCTTGCTCATTGCACGGTATTCCTCCGTGCTTATCCTCTTGCCGTGACTGTCCTTTATCATCATATCCCAGTACACCACCGGAAAGGCCTTTTCACCTTTCAGAACATGAGCCTTCAGGTTATGAGCCTGCTTGAAGGTCAGATATACTGGAAGCTGGTAGTTCATGGCTGCAGTATGCATCTGAAGAAAGAAGGAATTGGAACCGGAATAGTTGCGGCCACCCACATTCTGCGGAAGTCCGGCATAACCCGATGCACCGCCAATCCATCCCTGTTTCCATCCCTGTTTCCATCCGGTATCCTTCATCTGCTGCATACGCTCAATCATCATTGCAGCGAAGCGGTCTATGGCCGCCTGTCCGCTGTTTCCCTGAGAGTCAGTTCCAGATGCCATAGCTGTCGTCATCCATTACCTGACGGTCCATCTGCTCGATGTCCGTCTGTTCCACATAGAACTCAGCCGATTCATCCGAAGGGTCAGTACCGTGTGAACGGCACCACTCCAGATAATCATCTGCATTCCCACTGTCCATAACAAAGCGGAGGAAACCTATCTTGCCCTCCTGCAGAAGCTCCACAAGCTCCTCATGATTCATTTTAGCTGACATATAACTTGTATTTTAGTTTTCTGATTATGTTACATTTTCATAGAAGCCGTTTTCTCTACCTTTGCGGTGTTGGCTGCAAGCATACCTGTTATCTCCGTATTCAGGTACTTGGCCGCAATCTGTTCCCTTGTGGCCGTCTTGGTCTTGAAAAGCGAATAACCGTCATCAAAGGAAATTTCATGCCGGGAAGTCTGTCCCTTCTCTCCGAGGTCAACCGACACCTTCCATTTGTTGTCGTTCCTGTCCTTGGCCACACGCACACCCTTGGGGTCAACACCTTCAGGAAGCTGATACTTCTCGTATGCTGATTTCAGATGCAGACGTTCCCCGAAGTTCTTCTCAATAAGCTGGTTTGGAGTGGCCACCCTGTCGAAGTAGGCATTCAGGTCCTGGCGTGAAGCCACGGCAGACATGTTGGTATCCCCAACCTGAATATAGAACTTGTATTTCCCAAAGTCAGGACGCTGCTCGTCCTTCTCTTTATAGACATTGAACTTGTTTACGGTTATAGAGCCGTCCGGTCCTGCAATCTCCATTGGCATACGGAAGGCTTCCTCAGATACCTTCGGCATCAGCTTTGTCGGATAGTAGCGTTCCATCAGCTGTGGTACCGTCATTTCCTTGTTCTGATAGGCCGCAAGGTCTGCTGCATCCATCTTCTGCGGCTTGAGCTGCTGTCCGTCAATCTTTGCGGTAAAATACCAGTCGGCAGGATTAGTGGTACTCTGGTAGGCATGACCATGAGTCACCTTTTCACCGTTGGCAGTCACCATCTGCGGCTCACGGGGCTTTCGTTCCTGGGCTGTCTCCGTTTTCTGTTCGCCCTTCTTTTCGGTCTTTACCTCATTATCCGTCCCGGTCTCAGCTTTGGTTTCAGCTTTGGCCTTCGACTTCTTTTCCCTTGCAGGTTTTACATCAACAGTGTTTTCCACTGTTCTGTCAGGAGCTTCCTGCACACCCTGTTCCTTTTTCTTCTTTCCCATATCTGTATTGTTTTGAATGGTTCTGTCATTATTCTCAGCCTTGTCCTGTCCGGCCTTCTTCTTCAAAGGACTGTCCAGTGCATCACAGATTGCAACCCTTATTCCGGAACGTATCAGTCTGGGCAGATAAACGTCAAGTGCTGATTGAGGGAATGATGCAACCTTTACAGGTCTCTTGTAGTCAGGCAGCATCCTGTCTGTAATCTCGATGGCAAGCACTGCGGCAGCCTTGACGGCATCCTGCTTATAGAGTTCATAGAAACTGTTCCGTCTGAACAGCAGCATGGCATCCGGATGCTTCTTCTTCACTTCGTTGAACTGCCGGATGATACCGTTATCATTATCTGAATCTGTCTTTTTGGCCATAGGAATCAGTATTAGAGTTTAAGGCTGTTTGCTTTTGTTTCCTTTCGGGATGGAGAGAGTGAAATGGCACGCTCCACGGACTGTCTGTCCACCACTTTCTGATATTCCCATCGGTTCTTGTCAGTCATGACAAGGCCGAGGTATTCAGGATGAATCTCGTCATAGCGGAGCTTATGCTGTCTTTCCCATTCCTTCATGTCTCCCTTGATAAGCTTGAATCCCTGCTGCTCCTTCAGGTCAATGCCGACTGAAACCTTCTCGCCGCCCACATTCAGCTCAACAGGTTTTCCCTCTCGTACCTGCTGCTTCTGCTGCATACCCAGTTCAATGTCGTTCACCTTCTCCATGTCCTTCAGACGTTGCTCCAGCTTTATGTCTGTGACACGCTTGTGAATGACGGATTTTGTTTCCGGATCAAGCTGGAGATACTGCTGAGTCTTTTCACCGTTTACGTTGACTGCCTTCTGTATTACCTCACCTCTGGCCAGGCGTTCAGCCTCCTGCTGAGTGAGATTGAGAACCTTGTTGCGTTCCCGGTCCAGTTCGGCACGTACCGGATAGGCAATAAGAGCCGGAGCACCGTTTTTGTCTGTAGTCATCTGAAGCTTCATCGGCATGGTGATGATGCTGCCGTTCCTTGCGTTGATGGATACCTGCATGATGGGAGTCACTTCACCTGCCATCAGCTTCTCCTTCACTTCCATAGGTAAACTGTCCGCCTTTTCACGGTCGATACCCAGTATTGCCAGTTTTTCGTATGGCAACAAATCGGACTGATTTCTGTTGTGCATTTCCATATTACTGTAATTAAGCTGTTATATTTGCGGTTCTAACCGCCTGAATGCCACAAATGTATTCACGGCAATCCCCTGAAAAAGAAATGCGCAACACTATTCTGATTTCACTGATGTTAATGCTACTGCCGGTAAGCGTATCGGCACAGTTCTATACGATAACCAGAGAATCGGAACTTCTGCCAACAGAAAGACAAAAAGAGGCTTATAACAATGCTGGAAAGGATGTTACAGAAGGGAAAAAGAATAAGATGATGGTAAAGGATACCCTGATTGTCAGGCTGGACAATCAAAAGGAATTGGATGATAACAGCCGGAATAGTGACAGAAAAGCATCCCTGAAAAGAGAACAGCAAAAGAATGTAGATGACATTATAAAAGCAGAAAATCAACTTCCTGAACTTACTATCCCTAACCTTTATAAAGAAATTATAAGAAACAGAATTCTATATCCCAAAATAGTATTGGCCCAGGCTATACTGGAGACCGGATGGTTCCGTTCATCAGTATGCCGGAACAAGCATAATCTTTTCGGGCTTACCAATCCACGTACAGGAAAATACTATGAATTCAATCATTGGACAGAAAGTGTAAGGGCTTATTATACTAAAGTGCAATATAAGTATAAAGTAGGAAACTATCTGCTTTGGCTTGATGAGATTGGGTATGCGGAGGATCCAAATTATATAATAGCTGTAATAAGAATATTAAAGACATTATAAATCTTATACTATTAATGTTACATATTGAATGAAAACCTTAATTCTTAATACTAATATTAGTAAATAAACAGAATGTAACGTTAATATATGTGAAGATTTAATTTGAAAGAATTAATTTGCAATCATACATATTTAAATATCTTTTAGTATACTTGATTAAACAGTAATCTTTTGTAACTTTGAGTATCAATTATATTGTAACATTATATGGACTAGTAGAATTTAATTTTTGACAACTAGTTTAATTCGTATAAACAATAATTTTATTTATAATACATGCAAAATAAATTTTCAGTTTTTGGATTGACTGCAGAACAAAGCGAGATCCTTTTTGCTCTACAAAGAAAATTAACATTCAATGATGTACATGAAGAGGGTAAAAAAAAGCCAATTTTAGGTTCAAATAAGAGAGGCCAGAAGCAACTTTGGTTGAATACATGGGATAAATCTATTGATGACTATCTGAAATCATTTGGAGGTAATCCGTCACAGATTAAATTAAGTAATTTAGATTTGAAAACTAAAATAAATAGATTAGATATAAATGCACAGAATAAAGTATGGAAGTATATGGTGTTTTTAGAATGTGTTTTATATTCACCATACTATCCTTTAAGTGATAATAAGGAAGCCTATAAACCTTTTAAAGGATTGGCTATTGATAAAAAGGTAAGGCAAGAAACTCTCAATGAAATTGCTGATATTCTTTGTATTGATAAGAAATATATTAAAGTATTTGAAAATTCTCATAAATCAGCTGTAAAAAAACTTTCAGGTTATTGGACAAAAGTTGCAATGGGGGCTGGAATAGGAATTATTGTACTTTTAATTGCAATAGTTACATTTCAATATGAGATAATTGCTTTTTTTGCTGCAAATGGCTTGTCTGGTGCAGCTGCAATTTCCGCCGGCCTTGCAGCACTTGGTGGCGGTGCCGTAGCTGCTGGTGGATTTGGTATGGCAGGAGGTATTGCCGTATTAGTTGGTGGCGGCTCTTTACTAGGTGCAACTGCAGGTACTGCTGTAGGTGCTTCAATTGCATCACTTGGTTCAAATGCAGTTTTATCTGAAGCAGCAAAATTACAAGTAGTGCTTAAAGAAATAGTTTTAGCAATACAAAAGGATACATCGTATTTTCAACAAATACTTTTGAATATTAATCAACAGGTAAGTCAATTGAAATCGGAAGTTATTAAACTAAAAACAGCTAATGAGAAGAACAAAAAGAAAATAAAAAATCTAGAAGAAAGCATTAAGATTCTAGAAAAATTAGTTAAAGGCGCAGCATAGTATGGAGGATTTTCATAGTTTATCAAATAGAATTTCTGGTCTTCAAGAAGATATTTTTGCAGTAAAAAAACAAACATCAGTTCTCGCTTCAGATATAAAAGAAGATGACAGAAAATTGGAAGAATTAAATAATAGAATTAAATCACTTTTTGATAAAGCTGGGATTGATGAATCGAACATATCTTCTGAATCAACTATAGATGACATTCAGCAGATTAATACAGAAATAGATTCTATATTATTTTCTGTTAATAGTAAGACTGAGGCAAATAAAGCACTTGATGTTAATAACGTGGATTTATTAGTCGCTTGTCTTGCCGGTGGTTTGGCTGTACTTGTTGATTTTGTACTTGTTAAGGTTCCTAAAACTATGGATATAAAACTTAATGGAGAGAAAGTTCATTGTGAGGGTAGTCCTTTAACAACTATACTTAAGAAAATAGGTACAACAAATGACGGTAAGGAGGCTAAGTGGATAAAGACATTAGAGAAATGGTTTCACGTTAATTATGATGCGTCAGTTAAAGAAAATATTCCTGGTATGTATCCCAAAAACCATAGAGTATATAGTCTAGGACATGATCCAAGCATTTTAGGACTTATATGGGGTATTAAGGATATTGTTTCAGGAACATTTTCATACATAGATAAGAATGGAGTACTTCATATTGATAAGGTTATTGAGCCAGATCTAAAAAAGATATTTTATGCACCTTTCTTATGGCTAGGTCATATTATTTCAGATGTATTCACAAAACAGGGGATTCCAATTCCTGGAACATCTGTTCTAAGAATGTTTCAAGTTGGTAGTTTTGGTGAAAAAGAAAGAACAATTGGTGAATTGGTCACTTATATGTATGAACAAGGTTATGATTTGCGACATTTAGCTACAATGTCTACATGTAGGCTTGTAATAAATATAGTTGTTAATATTTATTGTTTTCTTACAATGCATAAAGAAAGTAATCCTACATTACCACTATTTGAAAGAGATTATATCCGTGTGAAGAATGAACAAAAAAAGAAAAAAATATTTTTTATAGCTTATTCTGTTGCTGTTGCAGGTAATATAGGCAAGGTAGCTGCATATCAGGGGAATCCATTCGCAATAAACATAGCTATATGGTATCAGTTTGTACGGGAGGCTGTTACCCAAACTGTAATATATTTTGATGAAGGGAAATATTCTATAAAAGCAATTGAGAATCGCCATCTTATTGATGAAACATTTGAACTTCTTTTAAAAACTTCTCAATAAAAATAAATAACTATTTTTTAGTGAACTCATATATAGTTTAAAGAATAGTATAAATGTATATAGTTAGTGTGATTTATTTAAAAGTTAAAGAACTTGTAATATGGAAATCTTATTGACATAAAAATATTATAATTATATGTATAGGATAAAAGCCATAGAACATGTATTTAAATTTATTTTTATTTATAAACCCTCTGGATTGGTTATATAGAGCAGTAATTGTGCAAGCTAGTATTGTGCCAATTATTCCATAATGAGCCATTAAAATAAAACATATTATGAACACAGAGATATTATAAATAATATGTATGTTGTTATTATTAGTCTGTGAGTGAAAAAGATAAAAGATAACGATTACAATAATCCCTCTCCACTCATAATCCACTCCAAGCCATGAAGCGAGTCCGGCCATGCCAAGTGTCCAAAGAAATCCCAGTACCAGACTACGTTGCAGAAGATTTTCAAGAACCATGAGTGTGGCCAGACCCAAAGCCAGAGTAAACATCACATTATGTGTCCCGTCAGCACCATTCAGCAGATACCAGGGTATTTCACTGATTACGGCAAAGCCCAGCAGGGTAAAGAAATACCTGTACCTGTTCCTGGTATAAATAAACCCTTCCGCTATCAGCAAGGCAAACACAGGAAAAGCGATGCGCCCTATACAGCGCATCGTTTCGTATAATAGGGTACCGTGTTCCATCAGATAAAGAGCAACATGGTCAACTACCATGGAAATCATGGCAATGACTTTCAGGGCACTGCCGCTAAGTCGGCACTATAAAATATTTTGTGTAAATGGAAAATACGGGATTCAAAATCGAGTTCCGTATTTTTTATTTTATACATTTACCAAATGAAAAAGATTATGAAAGAAAAGAATCAAGTAGTGCCTGATGAGGTATTAAGCAAGGAGTTCCTTAGCCAGTTCAAGACAGAAGCGGATGTGAGCAGGTTTCTGAATCAGTTGCATGCGCAGGTATTGGAAAAGATGCTTGAAGGTGAGATGGATGCCCATTTGGGGTATGAGAAGAATTCCGTGGCAGGGAACAACACCGGCAACTCCCGGAATGGCAGTTATCCGAAGAAAATTCAGACCGGACATGGAGAGTCTGTCATCTCCATTCCGCGTGACCGCAACGGGCAGTTTGAACCGATAGCAGTCCCCAAGCATGAAAGCCGGGGACTTTCTATAGAGAAGCTTGTTATCTCCCTGTATGCCAAAGGAATGAGTGTTTCCGATATAGAGGAGGAGATGCGTGAGATTTATGAAATAGAGCTCTCTACATCAGCTATTTCCATTATTACAAACAAGGTAAGCCAGGCTGCGCAGGAATGGCAGAACCGTCCTCTGGATCCGGTCTATCTGATAGTCTGGATGGATGGTATCGTCTTCAAGGTACGGGATAACGGCAAGATTATAAACAAGACCGTCTATCTTTGTGTCGGTCTGAAACAGAACGGCCTGAAGGAAGTCCTTGGCATGTGGGTCGGCAAATCGGAAAGTTCCTCTTTCTGGATGGGTGTCCTGACCGACTTGAAGGCTCGTGGAGTGCAGGATATACTGATTACCTGTACTGACAATCTGAATGGATTTACAGATACCATCCGTACCGTATTCCCCCAGTCATCCACTCAGATCTGTGTGGTACATCAGATCAGGAACTCCTGTAAATATGTCGTTTATAAGGATAAGAAAGAGTTTACGGCGGATATGAAGAATATCTACAATGCACCTAATAAGGAAGTTGCTGCCGCAGAACTTGACAATCTGGAAAAGAAATGGGGAGGAAAGTATCCATACGCCATACTTTCATGGAGAAACAACTGGGATGATCTGACTGTTTTCTTCCAGTTCCCATTGGAAATCAGGAAAATAATCTATACCACAAATCTTATTGAGAATCTGAACGGAAAAATCAGAAAGTACACCAAATCAAAGCTTTCATTCCCGTCGGACGATGCCGTAAAAAAGACCGTGTATCTTTCACTTATGGAGATTGAAAAGAAATGGACAATGCCTATTTCAAACTGGGGATTGATTATGAACCAGTTTATGCTTATATTTGAAAACAGAATCCAGATATAAGAACAAACTTACAACTGAATCCTGTTTCCATTTACACAAAATTTTGGACAGTACCGCTAAGTCCGAATGCCGGTTTTAAGGTCATATTCATAGGCTATATGTTTAGCTGATACCGAGAAGTTCCTTTACCATATCCTCCACTTCCTGGTTCACACGCTTGAAGTTACGGTTCAGCAGGATTTCCTTCTCTTTGTCATTCTTGAACTCATATATTTTAGGAAGAGAAACATAGTGCTTTTCCTCGTCCTTAATCTTCTTCATGTCAAAGTGCGTCTTGCAGAAATACTTTGTGGTCTTGAATTCTTCCGACTGTTCGATGTCAAAATGGTCAAGCATACTGTCATCGGTAGCCGTAAAGTCACGTGCCGCCTGTCCGGCCAGCCAGCCTGTTGCCATATCCGCAATCTTGGCTGCAGGAACCAGAAAGTCCATCTTCTCAGAGATTGTGGTTGATACCTTGTGGTCGTTGATGGAAATGGAACGTGAAGTCTGCTTTGCCTTTCCGAACACATCATTCTGTGCCCACTCCAGCGTCTCCTTGTTACGTGCCGCACCCATGAAGATATTACCGCAGGTGGTGATAATCTTCTGCATACCGACCTTGCCATAGTCAGCTTCCAGCTGTGGAAGCTCCTGGAAACCTAAAGTTACGGCAACCTTGTTGGAACGGGCCGTACCGATAAGACGGTCTATCTTGTGAAAGTACAGTGTCGGAAGCTCATCCACGATGATGCTCACCGGAATATTACCTTTTGAGTTTACCCTTGTAATCAGACGGTTCAGAACCAAGGCATTGAGCGAGCCGATAACCTGTTCCTTTTCCGGGTCATTGGCTATTACCAGATAGCTCGGATTAGCCTTGTCAGAAATCTTCAGGTCGAAATCATCCCCGGTGAATACCCAGTAAGCTTCCGGAGAAACAAGACGTGCGGCGTTCACACGAAGCGTACCGACCATACCTTCCAGCTGGTCATTCGCCTTATTCTCGTATGCACTCTTGAAAGGAGCCATCAGCGAAGCAATCCTGTCATCCTGCATCAGGATATTGAATACCTGGTCGTATGGTCTCCCAAGAAATGAAAGCACATGCGGCATATCCGAAAACTCTCCGGTTACGGTATCCGGTTCCACCTCATTGCCATGTTCGTCCTCATACCAGCACCTCTGAATCAGAATCTTCCTGCCGGTCCTGTCCTTATAACTGTATCCGTTCAGGTCCACAAACATACGGTCCTCGTCAGTCGATACGTCATTGCCGTTCTCATCCACGAAATCAAGTACCACATTGCCGTCCTTGTCGATGGCATTGAAGTCATCCCAGTTGCGTATGACAATCTCCAGTTTCTTTCCCTCCAGTGATATGAAACGCTTCAGTTTCTTGCCGTTCCTGAATCCGACCGGATGGAAGTTTACAAAGAAATAGATGATGGCAGCCAGGAAGTTTTCCGCAGAGTTGGTGAAGAAGGCTTCCGAACCGCCCTTCTTCTCTCCACCTCCCTTGTTGAGTGAGGCCAAAAGAGTAGCCGCTGTTTCGGAAGCTGCAGCCAGATCCGGGATATATTTCCGCTGAATCGGATTGATGCGGTTGGAGTATTCCACATCAGTAAAGTTGATGGTACGGAATCCGCAGTTCTGAGGCAGTTTGCCTGCCTTGCGGTTCTTGCAGTACTGATAGAAAAGCGTCTTGGCCAGTGTCGGATACTTGAAATCATATACCATCATGGCAAATCCCTTTGCTGAATGCTGCCTGATGAACGGGTCAATGATACCGAAAGACTTACCGGAACCCGGTGTACCCAGTACAATTGTGCCACGGAACGGATTGATGATATTGATCCATCCCCTGTGCATCTTTTTCTTCCAGTAGTATATCATCGGAATGTTCACCGAATAATCATTGCTGACCAGTGTTTCAGACTGCTGGAACGATTCGTTCTCAAAGTTGAAACGGTCCTCACCAACCTTGTAGTTGTAATACTTGGCAATACCGTCCAGTCCCTGATGTACCAGCATGGTACCGACTACCGAACAGACTGCATACATAAGCCTGTTGGCCGGAAATCCCAGCCAGCTGAATCCGAAACTCATGCCATGAAATACAAAACAAAGCCCCACAAGAGTCAGGCCGGCCAGTACCGGATAGATAACCATTGTCCTTACATTGAACTTCAGGGACTTTTCTGCTTTTGTACCGATACAGACAATACATATGCATATCAGTTCGGCCACCTTGCATCCCGATACGGAATTGAATACCCTGAACCGTGCCAGCAGGTCGAGTACGAACTGCATAACCCTGTTGTCTGCCGTAACAGGCAGATTCATGATGATTTCAATAATCAGAAAGATATAGATGCAGCTCCTGAAGTAGTTGTACATCTGCTGCTGTTCCCTTGTCTCCTCAAATGCCATACGCCGTAAAATTTATATTGTCAGAAAGGAATCTTTATACCCAACAGCAGACCGTTGCGGAAGGTATCCCCATGCAGGAAGTTCACATTGTTCTTCTGGATTATTGAAAACTCCAGTCCGCTGCGGAACACATAGCTGTATTCAAATCCGGCCTCCAGTCCGAAGAAGAACTTCTTCTGTACCGCACCGAACTGAGGCCCCAGACGAAGGCGCATCATGCCGTTCTTATACCGTGCCAGACGGTGCTTATAGACTATACTGCCATCCCAGAAATATCCTTTCCAGAAATTGTGACATACCGGTTTCTGCCAGTGATTCCCGACCTCACCATATACTTCTACCGCATTTCCGTATGAAAGCGGATACTCATAACCCAAAGTGGCATTCAGCGTACTTGGAAAAAGAAATCCGGCATTGACGGAAACCTTTCCGGTCTGTGCCGATGCACCGATGAATGCAACCGAGCAAAACATAATGAACAGAATCTTCTTCATGGCCTATATTTTTATGGAATGATCAATATAATAGTAGGGGTAATAGTCGGCACCGTCCAGAATATCCGAGTCGAAGCCGTCCGCATTGAGAATGTCCTCATACTCGATGGTGAGTACCACTACACGTCCGCTAATCTGGTTCTCGGAAATCTCCAGACGGAGCACCTTCTCTTCAGGGAAAGTCAGCTTCGGAAGTACAAGCACGTTCCTGTAGTCCTTCCTGAACTTACGGGTATTGTTCATGGAGAATACCGGAGTAAGCTCTATGGTCTGTGAATTGGTTGCCTTTGTTTCCTTTTTGTCAGTAAGTTTTACCCTTATCTCCTCAATGTCGTATGCAATCCTGGTCTTGTTTTTCAGTGTATAGTCCAGAAAGAAATAGTCACCGATGGAATATATATTGTTGATGTATGCCCTGATTCTGTTTTTATTGGATACAATCTGGTTGAACTTTCTTCTGCTTCCATAGACAGCCCAGGCATATCGTGCAATCTCAGCCATCGGCATGGAAACCTCCGGATTGATATAGGACTGTGTCTCATTGTAAGATACATTGTAGATGGTAGAAGCATATTTGGGTGATTCGGTATAGAGGATGTCATACTGGGCGATATGACGCTCACCAATAATGGTTAGTGTACCCAGCAGTTCATTTTCGCTGTAACCTTCAGATGATATGGAATCATTCTCCAGATAAGGCTTGATGCGGACGATGTTGTCTGTACACTGGTTGCCTATAATTTTAGTAGTGGAAATATCCACCATTTTGATGTTCTCAGGCATGACAATGTGCGTGGTCACTTCCCGGTTGATGTATATCTTCTCGTTTGCCGACAGATGTACGGCTATGCCTGTGATAAGACATATTATCAGAATAATCCTGGTTTTCATATTCTATTATATTTTGATGATGACATTAATATTTTATTGAAAAACTGCACTTATCTTGCATCCTCCGAGTTTATCAGATAAACGATGGTATTGTACTTGATTTTTGCCTTGTTCTTTCTGATATTGGAAGATATGGCAGAAGTTGCAGAGTTATACATGTTCTGCAGCGACTGGAGTGCAATGGCCTCTGTAGAAATACCTGTACCGTAACCGGCACTGGATTCAAAACTGATATTCTGCTGTACCGTATTCGAACCAGCATCCTTCATGAAATCCCTGAAAGCCGATTCAGGAACATAGAAGCCTTCCATACCGTCATTGTCAAAAACGGACAGCTTGACCTTGATGAACCTGTCACCGACAAGGATACTGGTTATGGAAGCCCTTACACGCTGCTGTCCGAAACCTGTTACCGTTCCATAGAGGTAAGTTCCCTTTTTCAGCTTTGTACCGCTTACCGTCACATCGTCCAGAAGCTTGAACCGCAGACGTGTGCCTTCATGCGCCTTTGTAGTCTGGTCAATCATGGCACGTATCAGCTTGTTCTCGGCAAATTCATCCGGAGCAGTAACCGTATTGAACCTGTCGGCATTGGTGTCATCAGACTTGATTACCAGACTCGGACGGTTGCGTTCCCTTTCCTCCTGACGTACTCTGGCTATGGAATCAGCCCTGTGCTTTCTTTCCGCTTCCTCTGCTTCCGGGTCTTTGATACCCAGTCCGCTTTCAATGGCCTTCTGCCGTTCATAACTCCTCCGCTGAATCTCTTCAAGGTCACGTGCAAACTCGTCCTGTGAGGAATAGCCCATACCTCCGTAACCCGTTTCACCGTTTCCCGAAGGACCGTTTCCGTAAGCATATGCATTGATATGCTTTCTTGATTCTGCAAGGGAACGCTCCAGTTCTTCAAGCTCCCTTTGCTGCCGCTGTCTTTCAGCTTCAGCTGCATCCAGACGGTTCAGCTCCTCCTCGCTGTAGCCGTGTTCCAGTTCCTCCTTCTTCTGTTCTTCCTCCCCGATACCGCTTACGGCTGTGAAGGCATCTTCGTCACCGAAATGTCTGGACATCTCATACATCTTGTCTCCGGCCTCCTCGGCATTGGCCTGGGGAAGTTCCATGTTGATACGGTCTGTAGCTACCGTTCCGGCAGTCTCCTCACTGCCGGAGAAGGTCTGCATCACAAAGTATACCAGTGCGCACAGCGGAACGAATATGACCAGCGGAAAGATATACTTGGGCTGTTTGAAATTAATCTTAATCATGGGTTATCATTGTTTTTAATGGATTTGACTATATTTTCCAGCTGCCGGTATTTGAGGATGATCCGCAAGGAATCCTCACGGCTCTTTACAGGTATGGCAATCATGGAGTCCAGTTCATGATGCAGTAACTGTCCCTTTACCGTCATGTCCGTCAATGCACTGCGGTGAATGTCCTTGTTTGCCTGGATGGTACGGAATCCCTGAAACACCGGTTCCATACCAGCAATCGAACTGACATCCGGTTCACTCTGTTTTCCGTTGCCGGAATCTATGGCAACGGTACTGACAAGTAGCAGAAGCAGTGTCCCTGCCACACCTGCGAATGTAGCTTTCGGATGCTTTGCCGCCCATCTGTTGGCCAGTCTTATCCTTGCGGCCAGACGGTATCTTGTTCCGATGGCACCCAGCCTTGGCTGCAACCACGACCTGACAAGCAGATGCGTTTTCAGACGGCTTTCCTGTATCTTTTTTCTGAATGATTTCATAATATCAGTATATCAATAGTCCAAATCCTTATTTTCAAGAGTCCTCCAGCCGGTAATGAGCAGACCGTGCGGATTGTTCCTTGTCCTCGGTACGGACTCGATGTAACCTGTTGTCACCATCGAGCGTCTGATGTCCCTGGTCCTGCGCTTGATAAGTTGCGTACCGTAATAGGTGAATTTCCGTTCATGTTCGTCAAACTGAATGGAGTCACACATGATGGTGCAGACAGCCGAAGAGGAAATGATGTCAGAGTAGAAACCGTTCTCGTCCATGGCCTGTTTCTGTTTCAGTGCGGTTCCGTCAGCCATATACATTGCTTTCCCTACCGTCCATTTGATATAGTCGTTGTCGGGCGGCAGATTGAAGAAATACTGGTGGAACAGCTGTATGTGCGCCTTGGCCTCCATAGTGAAGTTGGCCTCCAGCCGTGCACGCTCGGCAAGAAACGGAATGTCTCCGTCAAGTACATAAATCTGCTGCCTTTCCTCATTGACCAGGGAAATGCAGCACCAGATGGTAAAGGCACAGATGACGGTGCAGCCTCCGATTACAGCAAATACCGTCATCATAGCCAGTCTGGTTTTCTGTGCAAGGGATTCAATAAGCATATTGTAAAAAGATTTGAAGTTATTTGACTAATGACTTGACAGCCGAACTAGTTCCTTTCATGGCGGAACCTGCTGCACCTCCGGCCATGGCACCTGCAGTAGTGGTGATACCCATTGCAGCCGAACCGGCAACGGAACCCGTACCCGAGCTTACACCTCCCGGAATCAGCCATGATGCCACTTCAGGAACGAAGCGTATGATATAGGCACCCACGAGCATACCCATGGCATACATACAGTTGGAGCCTATTCCCTGCAGTCCCAGTGCGCCAATCTGTTCCCATGAGTTGACCGAGCCATGAAGCAGATGGTCGTATGCCACCAGATCCTGCTGCAGGTTATAAAGAAGGATGAAGTCTATATAATAGATACACATATAGGTCACGAATCCCCATAACGAGAGGGAAAGGAACTTGGACATCCACTGGCTCCAGGCCGAGTTCCATGGCGGTGCCAGCGAGAGGGCAAACATGATCGGACAGAATATCATCATGATGGCCATGAAAATCCTCTGTGCCACGAGCATCCCGTAATACGACATCTGGAAAACCAGTTCGCCGACAAAGCGTATTACATCGTTTATCCATTCACTGACCTTCGTCTCAGCTGCCACGGCAGCCCTCTGGGCGTAGTTGTTGATGGTCGAGCCCAGATTCTCCACATTATATATCAGCTTGTCCCACCAGGCAGCATCCTGACCGATTTCGGCCACCTGCTTTGCCGTGGCTATGGAGTCCTGCACGGTTCTCAGCCTGTCGAGATATTCACTCTGTTTCTGTGCCACCTTCAGCTCGAAGGCCGCCACTTCCTTGTTCTTTGCCTTGGCCATAGCCCATGTAGCGGACTCCAGACTCTTTCCCGGAACCTGCAAAGCCGAGCATATCCATGAAGAGGATGAAATACACAGGGAAATGCCGATGATGCGCAACAGCTTCATGATATCCATACCACGCCTTCCGAGCATCATCATCCAGCATTCGTATGAACCGACACATAGGGCCAGGCACAGACCGAGAGCCTTTGCCATTGAAACGGCATCACCGAGAACGGCCACATTGGGAAATGTCTCCATGGCCGTCAGCAGCTTTTCCAGACTTTCGTCAATGGCCGGAAGTCCTATTGTCAGCGGAATAAACAGTAGATTCATGATTGACTATATTATTTGTTTAATATTATTACCTGAATTGTTATCAATTATAGAGAATGTCTAATAATGCGTAGCGGCAACGGCACAAAGGTGTGCAGTCCTGTTGACCAGTTCTGCTATCCTGGATTTGGCTTCCTCGTATGCCTTCTGCCGCTTGGCGTTCTCCAGTCCATAGCCGACACCGGTTTTGTGTATATAGGCTATATCCGCACAGAGTATTTCATTCTGGCGGCTCAGCTCGTCCACCTGATAGCGGAGTTTGCCGTCACTCTTCTGCATACAGTAGAGCAGTCCGTCCGTGATACAGTCCTGCATACGGTTGAACTCGTCCTTGTAAGTGGCATACATCAGGTCAACATTTCTGTCAGCCTCCCTTGCCAGTTCTTCCTTATACAGTTCCTCGATATATTTGCGCTCACTCTCCACTTTCTTGATTTTCTGCCTCTGTGTCTCTTCGGCAGTCACACGTACCGGCATGATACGTTTCACATCAGACTTGGGTTCCTTGAAACGGACACGGAATCCGGAATTGAACCAGTCCCATTTCCAGTACATTTCCGCACCGGAATATTTCTTATGCAGGAAAAAGTAATACCAGTCAGGAGCAAAATCCCACGGACCGTTTTCCATAGACTTCCACTGCTTCTGCTTTTCACTGTCACTGACTATGCTTTGGGCATTGGATGTAAATATGATACATGATACTGCCAGACACATGATTATTGTAAATATTCTTCTAACCTGCATATCCCTGATTCCATTTGTTGATTACACGCTCAGCTATCTCATTCTTCACATTGGAGTTCAGTATCTCCCAAATATAGTCCGGCTTCCATCCGCAGTCCGTGACAAGGAAACAATACAGGTTGGCATTGTCTATTATATACCTTGCCCTGTCGATTGAAGCCTTCAGTGTCATTACCAGATTCAGTTTCTCATCCATGGAAGCCTTCATCAGGTTTATCCCCGAAGCGGCTACGGATGCATACAGTCTGTAGCAGTGTTGTATCTCCCTTGATATTGCCACGTTGGCATCGGCATAATACCATGCAACGAAAGGCTTCTTCGATACATGACTGAAAGTATTACCGGTAAAGTCCTTGTATTCCGTTACCAGCTGATACAGTGAGTTGGCCGTTGAAGAAATGGCACCGGCCAGCACCAGGTATGAATAGGCATTGTTCAGCCTTGTATCCAGAGTGGTCCTGACATCATTGAACTTTTCCGCACCCTTCTCAATGAGCGACTGCTCGCCATAGCTTGTGGCCACCCTTGTCAGAGCCTTGTCCTCGTCCTTCTTTATGGCCTTGTGCAGGGCAATGAGTGCTTCGATGGTCGGCAGGTCTTTGGGTATTATGAAAGCGGAAGCCTTTACAGGCAGCAACAGCATTATAATACCGGCTGATATGATACTTATATTCCTGATTCTCATGACAGACACATACATATTAAGGGTTAATAATTTGAAGCAATCAGGCCGTTCCAGTCCTGTACAAGATTTCCCACATGATTCTTCATGGTCACCACATTTGCCCATCCTTCCGGGTCTATGGCAAAGAAGAGGTCGTTTGCAGTGGCATACTGTGCCATCAGAACCATCCCTTCCACCTTGTAGCGTATCCTGTTCAGGTCAGTATAGATGCTGTTGGCCAGTGTCAGCCTTTCATACCTGTCCAGCAGGTTGTAGCCGTCATTCTTTTTCTCGGCTGTTGCCTGTCCCTGCAACGGATTGGGAATCCTGGCATTGTTCACGATATTGACAAAGTTGCCGACCAGCTGCTGGGTTTCCGCTACAAGGTTGCCGAGTTCGTTCAGACAGAGCAGCCTGTTTGAAAATTTGGCCTTATTTACCGTGCTGACAAGTACCGGAACATTTCGTAGAATATCCAAAGCGCACAGGCCTATTTCCTTGTAATAAAGGCTTTCAGTCCCGAAACCGGATATGTTCTCCATGCTCAGCTTGTATAGTTCCTTCATGGTAGCCATGCTTACCGTATAGAGTTCCACCTTCTGTTTCTTGGCGGCAATGGTATCCACACGCTGGTTGTGCTGTTCCTCGATAAGCTTCTGTGAAGCGGTATTGGCCATGACAATCTTCAGACAGTTGCGGTCGAATACGATTCTCCAGGCAGCATGTGCATTAATGCAGACAAATGCAGAAAGCATTATAACCGATATGATTCTTAATACTGTTCTTACCATAGTGACATAACTTTTTGATGTTGGTTGACTTTTCTTGCAAACTCCAGATACAGAAGCCCTCCATCCGCCTTGCGGTCTTCCTCGATACGGGTGATGGCCTCCTGCAGCGTACCGTACCGGGCAAGATAAATCTTCAGTGCCTCCTTTTCGGTACGTTCTGTAGTATATGCCCAGTAGCATTCAGGTGCTTCCTCCACACCATACACATCCGAGTGCTGTCCCCGGCAAATCCACACCTCCTTGAAGTAGCTTCTTCCCTCATGGTTGTTCAGCGCATTGATGGTGAAAATCTGCTGACGCTGTATGTCTGTGAGTCCCAGAATGGCTGCAATATCCTCATACCTGTCCTTGAACTTGGTCTGGTCAAGCAGAATCTTCACATCCGAGTTGTTGATGATGGCCTCCTTCACGATAGGGGAATCAATCACGTCATTAAGCTCCTGTGTGACCACACCGGCTATTCCGTGGAACTTCCGGACGGTCTTATACAAATACTTTATATATTCCGCCATGGTAGGTGATGCTATTGCCTTGCCGGGTAGGTCAGGGGCATTACTGCCCCTTTCCCCCCTCAGAACCGTACATGAAAGTTTCCAATCATACGGCTCAAGCAGTGTTAAATTTCTATTTAATAGAAACCAGCTCATAGTTACATCTTATTAGTTTGAATGACTTTTCTTCTACAGCTGTCATGCAGCAGGAAATTTACTTTCTTGCCATTGACTATTTGTTGGGAAGTTCCCCAAGGATGTTCCTTGTCTATGGGTTTACCACATACGGGACATAAATGGTTCTGTCTTTCCCACATGTACAGCAATGATTTTCTACCGTTGAGCGACTGTAGCATCTTGTAAGTCTTACGCTTTTCAAAATACTCTGTCCATTCGGGGTCAAAGGGATTTGCTTCACCTTTTATCTTGACATATCGGGTAATCTTTGTGTCATACAGCCTTTTCAGTGCAATCCTGTCATCAGTCTTGCCTTTCTTGAAGTTTGCCACGAAGCACCAGTTGCGGTTTTTTACCCGTGTAAAGTATCGGTCGGCAATCCAGTATTTGCCTTTCTTGGGGTGTCGTCTCTTAGCCCATTGCCACAACTTTTCAAATATCAGGTAGTCAGCTTTTCTGAATGTGTCAGAAGCCACACAATTCTTATAGTAGTTTACCCAGCCTGTTATCACAGGATTCAAGAGCCTTATAAGTGATTCCTGTTTGCTTCCTTTATTGGAATCAATGATTCCCCGGATTTTCTGCATGAATTTCTTCAGGCTCTTTTTGGACGGTTTGATTAGAAGCACTCCTTTGTATTTTCGGATATTGTACCCAAGAAAATCAAATCCGTCATCAATGTGTGTAATCTTTGTTTTCTCTTCCGACAGGGTTAATCCCCTTTCCTTGAGAAAGTCTACTACTAACGGTTTGATTTCTTCCAAAGCTTCCTTGCTTCTACCCGTGATGATAAAATCATCCGCATAGCGTACAAGATGTACTTTGGGATAGTAGGTCGTTTTCCTGTTTACAAATTTCTTGTGATACTTCTCTGCAAGCATAGTTTGCAGCCCGTCCAGTGTCATATTCGCAAGAGTTGGTGAAATGATACCGCCCTGTGGGGTACCCTCTTCCGTGGGGAATAGCTCCTTGTTGAAGACAAAACCGCATTTGAGCCATTTCCGCAGCATCACTTTATCCATAGGGATATTGTTCAGCAGCCATTCGTGGCTGATGTGGTCGAAACAACCTTTGATGTCACCCTCCATAATCCATTCGGGAGAAGTTTTCTTTGCAAGGACACAAAAACATTGTTCCCTTGCATCTCCAGTACTTCTCTCTTTACGGAAACCGTAGGAATTACTGTCCACAGTTGTTTCCGATACAGGTTCCAACGCAAGCAGGTATAATGCCTGCATAGCCCTGTCTTTCATCGTCGGGATACCTAAAGGACGTAGTTTCCCATTACTCTTTTTGATATTGACCCTTTTTAACGGCTGGGGCTTGTAGCCTCTTCTTTTCAGTTCACCGATAGCCTTGAATCTGGCATTGGGAGTTGACCATTTCACCTTGTCAACGCCTGCGGTGTCACTGCCACTGTTTGATGTAACACGCTTTACGGCTAAAGCTTTAGCGTAAAACGAATGCGTTAGCACCCATTGCAAGGATTTCACCTTGCCGTGTTTGCCCGCCTTTTGAGCTTTTACAATACGTGCTTGTAGCTTATTAACCGCTATCTCACACTTGTTCCAGTCTATGCTTTCCCAAGTGCTCCATTTCCGGTCAGTAGATGCACACGATGTTTTAATCTCGTTCATTTGCTTTTCTCCTTTAATAAGTTCTATAAGTTTCTTGTAAAACATCCACCATGCGGAAGTCTGCCCACTTTCGTGTGAGGTGATGTTTCAACCTCTATCCGTTCCGTTACAGAACGGCATTCGCTTTCTCCGCATTCCTCTGCCCGCACTCCATTCGGCTTCACTTACGGTCTGCTTACCTGCTGTTAACAGGAGAAGTACGGGTTTACCATGTTTCTTGTATATGACAAACGAATGGGTTAGAATCCGTCTATCCGCCGGCAGTCGTTATGTCCGTGTAACCTTAGCATGGAGAAGGTTATCCGACTGCATCCCTTTTGGGTTAGAGCCCAGTATCATTAGCAGCTCATTCGAAGTTACGACGTTTATCAACGGTTCACATTACGTTATTCATACCATTCAGCCTAGCTCCCCTGTCGTTCGATACTAACGGCAGTTGTCATCCCCTCACGGTTCAGACTTCTCCTTTCGGAAGGGCTTCATTGTTGGTTCTGTTACCGCACGGGTTCATTGCTTAATACCGCACGTTCCCATAGGCTACTGTTGACGGAACAACAGGTTCAATCGTTCTATTTCCAACTCGTGGAATGAAAGTTGAACAATCATATACAAGACTTACATGTCACAGCCATGCCTCTTCGATGATAAGAGCCTTCCGTCCCTTCTTGATACGCATCTTCTGCAGGAACACGTCCATGATAATCAGCACCACAATCGGAAAAAGCACCGGATCATCCTTTATCTTGTCAATCTCGAATACAATGAAACGCTCGTCAAACAGGTTAATGTCCAGGTCGGAGTTCAGCGTCATCTCCAGCTCGCCGCCACGGTAGAACTGTTTCAGTATGGCTGCAAAGTCATGTATATTGAAACTGATTTTCTCCAGCTGTGTAATCTGCGGTATGCGTTCCAGGGCAAACTCATAATAGGAATTGAACGAGAGTTCCTGAACCTTCAGCCTGCGCTTCTGTTCCTCCATGTGGTCAATCTGCCTGTCTATCTTAATCAGCATGGAATTGTTATAAAGTTCCCTCTTATATTTTTCTATGATAGTAAGTGCACGTTCCTTTTCCGATTCTGTGGCCGCTTCATCATTTATCAGAGCAGTCAGTGAGCGGCACTGTCGGATCAGCTTCAGACGGCGTACTTCGGAAGGCAGCAGCAGGGCACGGCTTTCAGCCTTCTCCTGAACCTCTTCCGTATTTATCTGCCTGTCGATGTCCTCCATGCTGTGCGTGTACTGTTCATAGTCATCCTCCATCTTGGCGGCGACCAGCAGTTTCTGTCTCAGTGCCTCACGCTCACTGTCGCTGAATCCTTCAAACGGATTGAAATAGGCCTCGTAATACTCCACGATGGTCTGGTTTATCAGCATGTCCTCAATCTTTGTTGGAAATGCGTTACCCTTGAATATCAGGAATATCAGCGATTTGAGGAAGTTCTTCTTCTCACCGAAATTAAGCTCATATTCCTCTTTCGTGACCTTGAAGGGATTCATGGAAATGGGCTTCTCCTTCGAGTAGGCTATGTATGTACCCTTGTAATATCCGCATATGCCTTCGTAGGAATCGCCCGTATCCACCATGACCACATCCGTATTCTGTTCCAGAAGCTGACGTACCACACTGTTCATGTGGAAGGACTTTCCGGAACCTGAAGGACCAATACAGAAGAAATTGGCATTGTCCGTCATTTTCCTTTTGCCTTCCTTGCCGGTAATGTCGATACAGACAGGCAGTCCCTGACGGTCGGTGTAGTATGTGGTCAGCGGTGTATCCTCAGACTCCTTCAGATGCTCCTTGAAGAAAAAGGACAGGGCAGCATCCGAAAGTGTCAGGAACAGGTCATAGTCCGGATTGAAGGCATAGCCGTTACCGGGAAAACTGTCCATGAAAAGCTCCAGCTGGTTGTAGGCTGTCCTTGACGGCATGATGCCGCACTCGTACAGTTTTGTCTCCAGAAAGGAAGTTACCGGAGTAACCTTGTCAGGCGGACAGCTCACCAGAATGTTGAAGTTGCAGTACACAAGCATGGTACTGTCAACGGCCAACCTGTCCAGCACTTCCTCAATGTCGGCCTTTGCAATACGGTTGCTCGGGTCCGGCATGGAACCGTGACGCTTCGCCTTGGCCTGGAGCTTGCGCAGCAGCTTCCTCTGTCCCGGTATCTGAATGACCTGATTGAACACCACACAGTCCGAGTAGGGGACGCCGGTAAGGAAAGAAAGCAGGTCGGTTGCGATACCGTAGCCGTTGATGTTCATCTGCGTGTACGGCTTTATCATGGAAGGCAGATTAATCTCGTCAATATCCACCAGCGGATAGGAACGGATAATCCGGTCACCTGTCCTGAGATATTCGTCCGAAGCCTTGAAGTTGGTCATCGAGAACGGTCCGTGCCGGAACTGGAATGCCATGAAACGGTGGCAGTACTCGCTGACTTCCTCCTTGCCGAGCTTCCTGTGCCGGATATGCTTCTCTGTCAGAATATCATCCGTCTTTGATACCTTGGCATGGAAATCGAGCCATCTCTTCGGGTCATACTGGATGAACTGGCTTCTCTGAGCCTCCTGGGTGAGGATAAGAAAAGTCCTTATCTCTGTGAACTCCCTTCCCTCGAAGTATCTGAAATAACTCCTTGTCAGGAACTCCGCATCGTCCGGCACGTCATGGTGATATGCCTGTCTGCACAGAATATCCTGCTTCTGCAGTGCATATCCCTCACCGATAGTCTGAAGGATATTGGATAGCACGTCATGAAACAGCATGTACTGCTGCGCATCCGTACAGAGCTGCTGGACCGGATTGGTTATCTCGAAGATAACTGACGGCTCACCTCTGGCCGAGAACAGCACGACATTGCCGTCCGTCTCCTCCAGCTGCGCATAGAGTCCGTCAAATATTCTTTTCCTTTTGTGTGCCATACTGTATAAAGTGATTTACTGTTCTTTTCTCAGGCTTCTGTAGATATAGATGCCTCTTGCCCTTTTCTTGTTGTGGAGTCCTCCACGCTGCTTGATGTAGATGGTTATCAGTCCTACCAGTGCCATGACCATCATGGCTATGAACCCTGCAACCTTTCCCAAAGCGATTGAGAAACCGATGAAGCCTACGAATGATACGCCTATGGCTGCCGCTGCCAGAGTAAGGAAACGGCCGCGTATGCCCATAAACTCCAGCGGCTTCTGCAATCCCTTGAACACAGGGTATCCTTCCTGATTCATTGTCATGTCGGGTAAGGATTACTGGAAGAACAGCGGAAGAGCTTCCGAGAGTGCGATGAATGCGATACAGCCTCCGATGGTAAGCATGATGGTCTTCTTCACGTCCTGGTCTCCGTTCTGCATCTTGAAATAGACATTGAAGGCACCGACCAGAACGATAACGGCAGCAATGGCCTTCATCAGGTTCGATACCGGAGTCTGGTAGGAACTGACTTCCTGTGTGGCCTTGGTAAAACCTGCTGCACCCTTGCTTCCTGCCATTACGTTTGATGTGGAAATAACGAGTGCTATGGCCGCCATCACGCTCTTCTGTGCAAAACTTGAACCGATGAAACGCTCCATAAGATTCCGGGCATTTTTCTTTATTATCTGCATTTCTGAATAATGTTAAAGGATTTCATCGCCAAAGAAACAGATGTCACTAAAGGAACGGTATATATATCAGGCATTCTCACAGCTGAAGATAACGGCACCGAGGTCACTGGTACCGGTCTCTGCCAGCCGGTTTATTTCCTGAATGATATTCTCAACCAGAATGCCGTCAGTCATGATGGCCTCCCGGTAAACGTGTCTGGAAGATTCTGATTTGGATGCAGATTTCTCTGTACCGTCAGAATCTGTATTTTCATTCTCAGCTCCGGGATTCTCTATATTATTCTCTTCCTGATTCTCTTCTTTGGATTCAGGTCCATCCCGGTTTATCCTTATCGGCTTGAAGCTTCGTGCCTCTTCCGATATGTCTATGTCCTCTTCTTTATGGCTGTCCTGCTCGGCATTCTGTGCGGCCTTTGCCCTCTGGAAGTCCATGAAAATCATTGCCGCATAGTAGAATACCATTGCCACGAAGAGAAGGAATACTATCTGTCCGTACTGCATGGCTGTTGTAATATGATGTTGGATGAAATAGCGGAGCTGTCTTCTGGAAACGGAAGGATATGCAGCCCCAGTCTGATACCCCGGCTTTCCAGACGTTCCCTGCGTTCCGTAGTGCCGGTATAATAAATCACGTTGTGTTCCTCACTGATGATGTATCCGTTTGATTTCATGTTTGAGCGCACCCTTACCTTCGCCCTGTTTGAAATGACACGGATACCGGTTATGGGTTCCAGTCCGAAGACGATACGCCGTCTTTCCCTCTTTACCATCTGAGTACGGATACGTGATGAAATGAGGTGTTTCTCTTCACCTGTGCGTTTGAGTCCGATTGCAGCGGCTATGCGTCCGACACTCATCCGGGTAATACCGAGAGCTTTCCCTATCTCAGAGAAGGAACACTCCTGGAAATGGTTTCTGATATAGTCGGCACGCTCCATCCATCTGGATTTGGCCATTTTTACAAGTCCAAGTTCACGGGCCTTCAGCTTGACGGTCGATTCGCTCAGATTGAGAACGGCAGCGGTATAGGCTGTGGTCTCTACCGGATACAGTTCAACAAGAGCGGCCAGCATCCTGTCGGTCCAGTCTGTCTTTTTCATATCCTACAGATTATAACTGTTAAACAATGATTTCTTTTCCCTTCTGTATTCTGCCAGACGTGGCAGGTAGAACTTGAAGAATGCCCTTACGATGGCATTCACCAGGTCAGAGCGGCATCTGCCATGTATATTGCAGTCATCAAGTGAATCCGCAAGGTCACGGTCGAGTTTGCAGACAAGTCTTTCTGTTTTGTCCGTTTTGGAATCGTCCGATTGAAGGAATTCCATGAAGTCATCCCAGCATCCTGTATCCGAAAGGGAAACAGCAGTATCCTTTTCCTGTGCTTCATTATTATTTTCCTTTTGTTTAACCTGTGTTCCTGCGGTATCTTGCGTCAATATAAGTTCTGAATCATTGATGCCTTTTGTCAGGTCATCTATTTCCGGTATATCCTTACTCATAGTGCTATGGTTATTGAAGTGTTACTGATTATTCTGGTTCTTTGTTCTGATTACCTGTACCAGACTGGCCGGTATTGTTTTGTGAAGCTTCATCAGACGGCTGTGCCTTCTTTTTCTTCTTAGGCTTGGGATTCAGATTTTCCGTCAGCTGTATGCCTTTGAGTTCTTTTTCCCTTATCGGTTCAAGTGTATCGAAGATACTCTGATAGACCTTGTCAAAGACCGGTGTAACGATAGCGGCCTGCATATCCAGAGCTGCCATTGTACTGAACCGTTCCATATCCGCACGTTTGGGAATCTTCGCAGTGACGTATCCATAGTTGGAGAAAGTATCTCTTGCATTGTCCCAGATAAGCAGTTCGGAACGCTTGCCGATTCTTCCGTCATTCAGATTGGGTATGATGAAGAGTCTGGCCTTCATCCTTTCACCGACAGCTTTTTTCAGCCGGTCAACAAACATAAGGAAGCTGGCTGTGGACGGAACGGTTACCAGGTCATAGTGAAATGGAACAATGATGATGTCAGAGTTGACGAACATGGGTATCAGCCCTTCCGCTTTCAGACTGCTCGGTGTGTCCATCAGAACAACGTCAATTTCAGGATCGTTGTGCAGTTTCTCCATAAGGGAAGTCATCATCACCTTGTCGTTTGCTTCGTATGCCCATACCTCGTATGGCATTTCCTGTTCACCGTATTTTCTGATGTCAGCCTTACGGCATTTCATGATGGAGTGCTGGAAGTCGCAGTCTATTACCACAACTCTCACTCCCTTTGTCACCAGATAGTTGGCAAAGGTGACGCAGAGTGTAGTCTTTCCAACGCCTCCCTTCTGATTGGCGAATGTCACTATAACCGGAGTTTGTATCATTTCAAGTATTGATTGATTTTGTGACAAATGTATTAACCAAAGTATTCAGATAAGAAATGCGCAACACAATTGTTAATTAGGTTATTTAAACCTATGTTATTTGGTATACTATTATTATCTACCAAAGTGTTTTTGACTAAAAATGTTACAATTAAAAATCATTTATTAGTATTATATGAAACAATGCACTAAATTTGTAATATTCAGTTTTTAAAAGGGAGTATAAATATGTATATTTCAAAAGTATCATTAGTGAATTATCGCAATTTTGAGAATTCATTTTTCCTTTTCAATAAAGGAATAAATACTATAATTGGAGAAAATGCATCTGGTAAGACCAATTTATTCAGGGCTATTCGTCTTATATTGGATGATAACTTATTATCTTCTGCATATAAACTTAATGAAAACGATTTCAATAGAAATTTGATAAATTGGAAAGGAAGATGGATTATAATAAGTTTGGAGTTCAGTGAAATATCAAATGAAGAAGCTATCCAAGCTTTATTCGTTTATGGAAGTGGAGTCATAGCAGATGATAAAGTTAAAAAGGCAACTTATAATTTATTTTTTAGGCCTAAGTCTGAAATCAGAAAACAACTTTCAGAATTAAAAAAAGGAGATCATGATGGCTTAAAAAGTATTTTAGATAAAATTACTATTAATGATTATGAGACGGTTTTTACAGGGAAGAGTACGGTTGATTTTAATGATAAAAATGTACAAAATGAATTGATGGGAGACTTTGAAAACGTAATTTTCAATTATGAGATAGATGATTCAAAGTTTGGAGGTTGTATCCCTCATCAATTATCTGTTAGGAAAGAAGTTTCATTTACTTTCATTAAGGCATTGCGAGATGTTGTATCAGACTTCCAAGATAATAAAAAAAATCCTTTATTGACACTTCTAAAAAGTAAAAGTGAAGAGTTAAATGATGATGATTCAGAGGTAATATCAAAAAAAGTAAAAGATTTAAATGAAACGATAGAAAACTTAAATGATATTAAGGAAATTACTAATAATATTTCCGAAACAATAAAAGAGGCTGTTGGTACAACTTACTCTCCTTCTTCATTGTCTATAAAATCCAATCTTCCTAATGAGACCGAAAAATTATTTCATGCATTAAAATTGTTTATCGGAGAACCGGAAGAAGATTATGAAGGTAGTATTCATGAATTAAGTTTAGGTGGGGCTAATTTAATATACCTAACATTGAAACTTCTAGAGTATAAATATAGAAAAGAGAAAGATCGGATTGCAAACTTTCTTCTAATAGAAGAGCCTGAAGCACATATTCATACACATATACAGAAGGCTTTATTTGATAAAATAGAATATGAAGATACACAAATTATTTATTCAACGCATTCCACTCATATTTCGGAGGTTTCAAATATCTCAAATATGAATATTATAAATAGGTTTAAAAATTATTCTGAAGTTTATCAACCATTTATAGGTCTAAAAAATGAAGAAAGAATGCATATACAAAGGTTTTTAGATGCCATAAGGTGTAATATTCTATTTGCAAAAAGTGTTATCTTAGTAGAGGGAGATGCTGAAGAAATACTTATTCCAATTATGGTAAAGAAAACGTTAGGAATTAGTCTTGATGAATTAGGAATAAGTTTAATTAATGTTAGAAGTACTGGTTTTGAGAATCTTGCACTGTTATTTCATAATCAAAGAATAAAGAAAAGATGTGCCATTATTACAGATTTAGATAGATCTATAACTGGAAAAGTTACCAAGGCTCATAAATTAGGATTAAGTAGAAAAGAAAAGTTGAGAGGCCTAAAAAAAAGGAGCAAGTGGATTGGCTCATTTTTTGCTGAACATACATTCGAGATAGAATTTATAAAGGCTGGAAATGTTGATGCAATCTTGTCAACTATTAAAGATGTTTATGTTGACAATGCTACAATTAAAATATCCGAAGAAGATATAAAGTCTGATGACATAAAGAAATATGGAAAACGGATTCTAACGATGGCTGAAAATAAGGGTAAAGGGTGGTATGCAATACTTCTAAGTAAGTATATAACTCCATCTATATGTATTCCTAAATATATATTAGATGCTATTGTATTTGCAAAATCTAAATTTTCAAACGAATTAATTGTTCAAATGCTAGAATATGTATTAGATACATATAATGAAGATGAAGAAATTGATAATCTTAAAAACGAATTAAAATCGTATAATGAAGGACGTACTTCTTTTGACGATATTAAGAAAACTTTAAAAAAAGTATTGAATAAAAATGAGCCAATATTATATATATTAAATCAACTATAGATATGTTTGTTTGGGGAAAGAATGATTTGAATCCAGAGCAGGAAAAGGCTATATATAATGAAAACAGTATCTTATTAATAGCATGTCCAGGGAGTGGAAAAACAAGAACAATAACGTATAAGATAGCTTATGAACTTTCTAAATTAGAATCCAATAAACAGTATATTATTGCTATCACATATACAAATCGTGCTGCAGATGAAATAAAAGAACGAATAGAATTATTGGGGGTAGATACTGAACAACTATGGATTGGAACTATTCATTCATTCTGTGTTGAATGGATTCTTAAACCGTACCATATGTATATAGAAGAACTAAAATTTGGATATGATATTATTAATACTAATGATACTGAGAATTATCTAGTGTCTTTATGTGACTCATATTCAACACCGAAGAAAAAAATTACATATTGGGATTGTCTTTGTTATTGCTTCACATCGGAAGGCTTGAAGATAAATTGCACCAAATCTACAATAAAAAAGACTGTAGAATCAATTATCTGTGATTACTATCAGATTTTAAAAGAAAAGCATGAAATAGATTATGAATTAATATTATATTATTCATATTGTCTTTTGAAAGAAAATCAAAGTATATGTAAGACTCTGTCTAATATTTTTCCTTATATTTTAATTGATGAATATCAAGATACAAAAGAATTGCAGTATGTGATTTTAGGTGCAATTTTAAAAACCGGAAAAGATAATAAAGCTTTTATTGTTGGTGATCCGAATCAATCTATATATGGTAATTTAGGAGGTTTTCCAATGGATAAAGCTCAATTGGAAAATGTAACGGGATTATATTATGACGAATTATCATTAAGCTATAATTATAGATCATCATCTCTTCTTGTATCATATTTTGATTATTTTAAAACTTATGCAAACAAAATAGAGGCTGTTGGAAAAACGAAGGACTACCAAAGCGTTATTAGTTATAATAAGACTGTTTCAGTTGAAGATTTAGAAAATGAAATAGTTCGTATAATTAAAACAAATATTGATGAATATCGTATTTCTCCGAATGAAATATGTATACTTGCACCCCAATGGATTCATTTATCAGGTTTAACTAGAAATTTAATGGCACGCTTACCTCAATATAGTTTTGATGGGCCCGGCATGGCACCATTTGCACGTGATATTGATAATTTTTGGTATAAATTATCACGTATTATATTAACAGACTCTACTCCGGGTTTATATATCAGAAGATTACGTTGGGCAAGTGAAATAGTAACAAACCTTTTATCAATTGGAGTAACAAATATTGATTTATCTGCCAAACAAATATTATATATTTGTAATAGCATATCAATAAACGAACAAGATGGTTTGGAGTATCTAAAAAAATTTTTCGATGCATTTCTTGAAAGAGTCAATATTGACATTAATCAGAATAAATATTTAAAAATGCATTATGATGCTTTTTTTGATAGCTCTGAAAAACGTATTGATAGTTTAAAAAAGAAAGGTGCAGAGTTTATAACGCACATTGATGCATTTAGAAAAGTCTTTCAACAAAAAAAAGGAATTACTATCTCAACAAACCATGGGGTAAAAGGAGCAGAATTTGATACAGTAATAGCTTTTGGACTGTTAGATGGCTATGTTCCACATTTTAGTGAGTCAAATAAGGAAGAGAGTGCTAAACGAATATTGTATGTTATTGCTTCTAGAGCAAGGAAAAACTTATATTTAATATCTGAGCAAGGTCGAAATAAAACTCCAACTCCCATACTTAGTAAATATGGATATAAATATAAGTAAATATTTGTGGTAGTCTAAATAATATAATGGGGTTCACCTTAAAATCTTAAAATTAAATAGGGACATTCATTAAATATTACAAAATCAGCCAACTAATTCATACACAAAGTATTGCGAATTAGTTGGCTTTTTTGTATCTTTAGGTATTCCCCCGAAAATAAGATTTGACGGCCAAAACGGGGGAAATATCCAAACTAATAAGATATGGCAAAGATAGTGAATATTTCAGAAATTCACCCTACTTTGGGTTTTACAGAATTTGATATTCTGGAAAAATACCGCAAGAGTTTTAATGAGAGTGAGCTTGGCAAGCTTCATTCTGTCTTTCCGTTTGAATGTATGGCAAAAGGCGCCGGCCTGTCGGACCGGCGCCTGGGACGCAGGAACAGATTCAGTCCTTCCGCAAAGATCGCCCTTATGGTCCTGAAGGCATACACCGGATTCTCCGACAGGCAACTGGTGGAACATCTGAACGGGAACATACACTACCAGATTTTCTGTGGAATTATGATTCCCCCGTCCCTTCCCATAACCAACTTCAAGATAGTCAGTGCCATCCGTAATGAGATAGCATCCCGCCTTGACATTGATTCTTTCCAGGAGCTCCTGGCTTCACACTGGAAACCTTATCTTGATAACCTTCACGTCTGCATGTCCGATGCCACATGCTATGAAAGCCACATGCGTTTTCCTACGGACATGAAACTCCTTTGGGAAAGCCTCGAATGGCTCTACAGGCATATATGCCGGCATTGCAGGGAGCTGGGCATAAGGCGTCCGCGCAACAAATACAGGAATGTGGCGGAATCCTATCTGTCCTACTGCAAGAAAAGAAAGAGGAGAGCTTCAAGGGCAAGAATGCTTAAGCGCCGTATGATCAAGCTTCTTGAAAAGCTCCTCAGTCAAAGGGATGGGATCCATAGCGAGTACGGTGCTTTACTCCGATATACCCAGGATTATCATAAGCGTCTTTCCATCATCAGAAAGGTGCTTGTACAAGAAAAGGAAATGTTTGAAGGGCGGAAAGTCAGTGACCGCATCGTCAGCATTGACCGTCATTATGTACGTCCCATCGTCAGAGGCAAGGAAACCAAGTCCGTCGAGTTCGGTGCAAAGGTCAATAATATACAGATAGACGGCATATCGTTCATCGAACACCTCTCGTTCAAGGCATTCAATGAGGGTATACGCTTGAAGGACTGTATCCGCATGCAGCAGAAGCTTATGAATGTAAGGGTAAGATGTGTGGCTGCCGATTCCATATATGCCAATAATGCCAACAGAAAGTTCTGTACAAAATATGGGATATCCACATCCTTTGTGCGCAAGGGAAGGGCGGCCAAAGATGAGCCTTTGAGGAAGGTGCTTAGAAGCGAACTCTCAAAAGAAAGGGCAACACGGCTTGAAGGAAGCTTCGGCACTCAAAAGCAACATTACTCGCTCTCAAGGATAAAGGCCAGAAACAGGAAGACGGAAATACTGTGGATTTTCTTTGGAATACATACGGCAAATGCCATACTGATAATAGAAAAAATCAGAAACAAAACAGCTAAAGCAGCATGATATGATTTTACTCACAGAATCAGAAGAGGTCATCAGACTTCTTCCGGAACGTCATGTCCTGTCGGATAGAAGTATGTGAGAAAGCGCGGAAAAATGACAATAAGAATGGCATATGAAATGGTCATGCCCTATCATCTTCATATGCCATCTTATTTTTTAGAGACATTTACTGAATATCCCTAAATAAAAAAAATAGAGGGCTGTCACCCCTCTATGCGCTATTTACCTTTTAGTAGGTAAACTTCTACAATGTTCTCTCACGTATTCCAGTTTGCCAAATCGGAACCTCTAGTAAGAACGAACATGTACAGGCTTGCCACATGAGCACTGGACTGTTATCATTTTTTGAGACAGAGCCCAACCCTAACAGTTCAAAAAGTTGAGATGTCTTTTTATACTTTTATTCATATATTTAACCTTGTCATTTTTACATTGTATCTTGTTTGGCTTATACAATGGATGGCAAGGAAGACAAAGGTAATTATATATATTGAAATGGGAAAATGTATTGATGATTAATATTTTTAGTGTTTTTGATTATCTTTTTATTGAACGTTCATCATCAACATTATCATAGTTACCTTTCTGACCAACTTCCCACTCACGTTTCTCACTATGACTGCCACCACCTGCATCACGCAGCTTGGCTTTGCCAGAGAAGCGTGAAGTAGGTTTTGTTGGTTGTTGGGGTTTATATCGTTCAATTTGCTTCATCCGCTGTTCCTTTAACCGTTGAAGATTAAAGTTCTCTTCAGTAAGGTTTATAATGATATGCTGCTTGAAGTTGATGGCATAAGTTGCATCCTCATCATGACAGATAGTAAAACCTTCTTCATGCAGTTGCCTTCTGATAGAGGTTACTGTTTCATCATTGAATATCTCACGCAAACGGTTTACAGCATCAGTATGATATTGTGTTCTTTCCGGAGATATATCTACTAAATCTGTCCGGGAAACCTTAAATATCTTACAAAGCAAATCCCGTTCAGCCTCAGTAGCCGGACTGAACATTTCTACCATAGCTATACGGTTATTACGGTCAATTGCTTCTGCCATAAAAGGTTTCAACGGACGGCTTTGGTCATCAAAATAGATGATACCTTTCTTGATATAGGCACGCTGCTTCCTGATTTTACTGTATATTTCACCCTGGGTAATCTTCGGATTGAGTGTTAGTAACCGGTCAATATAGTCCTCAATCCGATTGAACCGTTCTTCAGGAGTAGTAAAGTCCAGAAACTCCTCTACAGCCAGTACTCTTGCACCATGAATGACGGTCTTGTTTGCATGATCAACGAGCATATATCCGTATGGAGCATCCTTCTTGCCGAAGAACACAATGTCAATACCGAACTTCGTTTTCAGTTCCTTCTGCAGTTCCTCCTTGTTGGAACTTACATCACGGTATTTCTTTAATATGCTTCTAAGCTGACGGCAACGTGTCCTTTCCCGATAACCGCTCTTGAAAAGACTTTCTATTTCAGTAAAAGGAATTTCCTTCTGAACCTTTCCACCATGCTTGACGAATACATTCCCTTCTTTCTGATAGACCTCATATCCCATGGAAACCATTATTGCCTTGAACTGGGCAAATGAAGAGAATGTGTACTGCTTGGACAAATTAATGTCATCTTCCGTTTTTTTCTTCCTGTCATTCCCAAGAATGCGGTCAATGACTTCCTGAGAACGTCTGCGCTCATGGCTGTGCTGAATCTTTCTTCCATCAGGTGCCACTCTCGAAGTGATGATATGAAGATGGGTATTCTCCGTGTCATAATGGGAGTAAACAAGCAACGGCTGACCGGATTCTCCGTATCCCATTTCCTTGAGATACTGGTGTGCAAAATCCAACAATTCTTCTTCCGACATGTCGTGACCCTTACATGATATGGCCACATGAAACTGCGGTTTCCTGATTCTGCTGTTCTGTGAACTGTACTTCTGGAGATAACCGACTAGCTCACTCGGGGTAGGTTTGTGAAATGTTCCGAGTGAACCGAAATTCTGAATCTCGATAAGCCGTGCAACACCTTTCGAGACTTTATGTTCATTATATCCTACAGCATGGAAGTTAGAGCTTCCCGGTAATATGGTTGCTATCATATTGAATTCTAATAATCATGGTTTATGTGACTGAGTATCCGAAATACTTCAAGCTCATTAATCTATGGTTACACAATAATAATATCTGAAATGATTGAATACCGTGTAATCTGCAATTCAGATTCTGACAGCTTTCTGTGTCAGAGAATCAAGGTCTTTCTTTATTCGGTTCAATGTTTCCTGAGTTTCAAGGATAACAGGTAACAGAACTTCCTGAATATAGCTGGGAGCGAGTAGCCCGGCTACCGCAAGTTCATTGGCACGTTTAACTGACTGATTAAGGTTTCCTCCTGCCCAGGAAAGTTCATTCTGATATTTTCGGTAAAACAAACCCAAATCATTCATCAGTTCGAGCTGCCTTTTGGTTCCGATATTTGAATACTCTGCCAGTGCAGAGCGTATATAATGACTCACGGATGAATAGGAGGCAGATTTCTCCTTAAACTGTTGTACTTCCTCCGGTGTCATTCTGACCTTGATGTACTTGGTTCTCTGATTCTTCATACTTGGATACATTGGTGGTTAGGTTTCCCGGACCTTCTTTCGCCATGCGAAACAGCGGCCAGCCGCTCCGATGCGCCAGCATTCGGCAAGTTACTTTTGTGAGTACGAAACGGAGTTTTGTGGCCACAAAAGTACAACTTGCTTGCTTGGAAAACTCTGCACAGCAGAACGATGCCTTCCGGGAATGATTATTACACCCAAATTTACCGGAGAAAGCCGTTGCAAACCGAAATCTGCAACACAATTCTTTGGAGGCATATTCCGGCTTACCATGTGCTGTAGCATCAGGTTGTCCTGGAATATCCACATAGCAGAATATTGTTGTATAGAATCCTAGAACCTATCAAGCCAATATCAGTGTGTTCTGAAATAGATGCTACAAGCATTATTCAATCATAGAACCATACAAATCGCAGTAATCAGTAATCAATGCTTCGTTATTTATGGTTGGATAAACCAAAGTTTCAAAAACACTGAAGATGTAGTTATATGGGATAGATGGCTATTGTTCTCATAAAAACTATATCCAATATAATATGTAGTTCCGATACCATGATAGTATGGTAAAAGTAACCTGATTGTCTCAGTACCTGGAATTCCAATAAAAGGGAAAATGAAATCTTGTAGCTGATTCAGCTGATGAAATGGCTATCGGGAAACCTTATTTTATCTGAACTATATTGCAAAAATATTCAGATGAAATAACCCTGTATTCAGAGTCTGGAGACACCTTATCACCATAGTGATATAACACTGATAATCAGTAGAAAATCTACTCGAATAACAAGAAAATAGTGTTGCGTAAATTTCTGTATCTCATTGATTTTTAGTATATTTATATAATTAATAAGCTCTTATGTTCATTAAATACTACACATTATGTTTGAATTGCTGTTGATTATATATCTGTTGCCGGTACTTATTATCGGTATGTTGCTCCTGAAGCTGGTATTCTGGCTTTTGAAGATTGCCATACGTCTGGCAGTCTGGTTGGTAAAAAAGGCTTTCATCCTTATATGGAAGCTTATCGTACTTGTCTTTGCCATACTTATAGGCTGTGATGTCATGCCCTGGAATCAACCGGACAAATAGAAAGGAACCGCACCAATATGAGAAATGGTACGGTTCTGAAACAAATGGGCTGATTTCCCCTATATGTTCAAATTTAGAATCCCTTGCCTTTGCTTCTGACATATACTGCTTCTTTTTGAGAATCACAGTTTGTCAATCGGAACTGTACATTACATCCTATGGGGATGTCATTAGGAAGTTGATTGGCAAGTGCTGAAATGACATCATCAACGGTATCAAAACCTATGTCTGTAACTTCGGCAATAACTTCGCCTTTGAAATATGCTCTTCCATATATCATCATCTTTTTTGTAATACGAAACATTTTCTCTGCAGGTGATTCAAAGTTACGAACCAAACTCTGTTTACTGTTTTTATTACTGAAAAATATGAAGTCTATGATTTTTGCATTAAGTTCCCATGCTGGAGTAAAGTCTATTTTTACATAGCCTCTTGTTATATTAAATCCATGGCTATGGTTCATACCAAATGCTACCTCATACATATTTGCTCCACAATCGTTTTGAGCAATGGTTGCCCAGGTATGACGAAACGTATAAAAGCAATAATATTCCTCCTTGGACATTCCCATATCTTGGCATATTCGCCTGATTCCCATATTTATATTGGCATTGAAACTATCGGAATTACTATAACGACTATGAAAATTAAACAGATATTCATCTGTCTGGTCCGTAGATAGATATTTATTAAATGTATCCTGTATAAACGGTTCAATACGAATCTCCATGTATGCTTCATCCCTACGACTATGTCTTGTTTTCGCTCTCTTATATCCTATAATACCATTTTTATAATCTTTCTTTTTCAGTTCGTAAAGGTCTATCGTGTTAATACCACCCATACACAATGAAAGCAGGGCTATATCTCTGCCGAGTTCAGGAAGGGGAGATACCATTTTACTTTGTGGCAGAGGACGATTAAAGAATTCACGACAAGCTTCTGCACTGATTGCTCTTTTCAGTGTATTGTCTGATTTTGGGATTATAATTTTTAGCCATGGATTGTATTTTATACGCAAAATACCACGTTCTTCGTCATTCAATTCTATGATTGCTTTCTTAAAAATCTGTCTGATGCAAGTGGGATACATTTCTTTTGCTCTGCTGGTCTTATACAATGTGTCAATCCATTGTGTTAAAACAGAAGTCGTAAGAATGCTAAACATGATTTTGGTAGTACCTATATACCGTTCTAAATGATTGACTGCAAGTTTATAGTTTTTAGCATTACGTTCATGCCCTTCAGATTCCATCTTCGAAATAAACTTTCTCGCATAATCACTGAAGCATGTCTCTTCATCATTTTTGTGAAGGAATTCTATGACATCCTTAAGTTCCCAAAATGTAGCGTCAACACGATTCAGTTTGTCTGTATATTGGCGTATGATTATGGCACAATATTCATTCACTACCGGGTCTGTTAACTCACCACTACTGGTTATATGAGCCGGATCAATAATCTTGTTAGTCTTGATGTAACTTGTTTTGCGCTGATGTGTGACTCTAATGTAAACTGTATAGAATCCATCTGATCTTGGCTTTTTTACCGTTGCTTTGAATGTTGTCATACCTACTATATTTTAATGATAAAACAATGGGGAAAACTTTGGGGTAAACGGGGTAAACATGGCCATTTTTGGGGTAAACATAGAGTAAAACAAATACGTTTATTTGGCTCATTTTTTGCGGTCAAATGTACGAACCGTCTAAGCGCAAATCAGGCTGTAACTACCGTAAAACGGTGAATTACAGCCTGATATAAAAATAATATTTTTAAGAGATTATTCCTCTATTGCAGCCTGCGCCGCAGCCAGACGTGCGATAGGCACGCGGAACGGAGAGCAAGATACATAGTCCAGACCCACTCTGTGGCAGAATTTTACAGATGAAGGTTCACCACCGTGTTCACCACAGATACCGCATTTCAGATCCGGACGTACCGAGCGGCCCTTCTCAACAGCCATTTCAACTAACTGACCTACACCGTTCTGATCCAATACCTGGAACGGATCGACCTTCAGGATCTTCTTTTCCAGATATACCGGCAAGAACGAAGCGATATCATCACGAGAATAACCGAATGTCATCTGAGTAAGGTCATTAGTACCGAATGAGAAATATTCAGCATGTGAAGCAATGCGGTTGGCAGTCAGTGCGGCACGCGGAATTTCAATCATTGTACCCACCTTAAAGTCAACGCTTTCACCTTCTTCCTCAAACAAAGCCTTGGCAGTGTTGCGGATAACCTTTTCCTGAGCCTCGAATTCATACAGGATACCGATCAGCGGAACCATGATTTCAGGATGCGGATCATATCCTTCTTTCTTCAGTTCAACGGCAGCTCCCAGGATTGCACGTGTCTGCATTTCAGTAATTTCCGGATAAGTATTACCCAGACGGCAACCACGGTGTCCCAGCATCGGGTTATGTTCGCACAGGCTTTCTACACGCTGACGGATATAGTCTACCGTTACTCCCATAGCCTCTGCCATTTCTTCCTGACCCTTCAGATCGTGCGGAACAAATTCATGCAAAGGAGGATCGAGCAGACGTACATTGACCGGACATCCGTCCATAGCCTTGAAGATACCCTTGAAGTCGGCTTTCTGATAGGGGAGAAGCTTGTCGAGCGCACGCTTTCTGCCTTCTACATCCGGTGCCAGAATCATCTCACGCATAGCAATAATCTTCTGGTTGTCGAAGAACATGTGTTCTGTACGGCACAGACCGATACCTGTAGCACCGAACTTGCGGGCCACTTCCGCATCGTGTGGAGTATCCGCATTCGTACGTACTTTCAGACGTGTATATTTGTTGCAGAGATCCATCAGTTTGGCAAAATCACCAGACAGTTCAGCTGCACGGGTAGGCACTTCGCCCTGATAAACTTCACCTGTACTACCGTTCAGTGAGATATAATCACCTTCCTTCAATACTACGCCATCGATTTCAATCTGACGGTTCTTGTAGTCCACGCAGATGGCACCGGCTCCTGATACACAGCATTTACCCATACCTCTTGCCACTACGGCAGCGTGTGAAGTCATACCGCCACGGGCTGTCAGGATACCTTCGGCAGCAGTCATACCTGCCAGGTCTTCCGGGGAAGTTTCCAGACGTACCAGCACTACGCGATGTCCGTTGGCTCTCCACTGTGCAGCATCTTCAGCGAAGAATACAATCTGTCCGCAAGCAGCACCCGGAGAAGCCGGCAAACCGCGGGTCAGCACTTTTGCCTTACGCAATGCATCCTTGTCGAATACAGGGTGCAGCAGTTCATCCAGTTTGTTCGGTTCGCAGCGCTTGATGGCAGTCTTTTCGTCAATCAGTCCTTCCTGCAACATTTCCATTGCGATACGGACCATGGCAGCTCCCGTACGTTTTCCGTTTCGGGTCTGCAGGAACCACAACTTACCTTCCTGTACGGTAAATTCCATATCCTGCATATCGTGATAGTGATTTTCCAGTTTTGTCTGAAGTGCATCCAGTTCCTTGTAGATTTCCGGCATTGCTTCTTCCATAGAAGGATATTTTCCGGCACGTTCTTCTTCTGAAATACCCTGCAGGGCAGCCCAGCGCAAAGAACCTTCTTTAGTAATCTGCTGCGGAGTACGGATACCTGCTACTACGTCTTCACCCTGTGCGTTGATCAGGTACTCACCGTTGAAGAGATTTTCACCTGTTGCCGCATCACGAGAGAAGCAAACACCTGTAGCTGAAGTATTTCCCATGTTACCGAATACCATGGCCTGTACGTTGACTGCAGTACCCCATTCAGCAGGGATGCCTTCCATCTTACGGTAAAGGATGGCACGTTCGTTCATCCATGAATCAAATACGGCGCAGATGGCACCCCACAACTGTTCGTAAGCGCAAGTCGGGAATTCTTTTCCAGTCTGGGCTTTAACGGCAGCCTTGAAGCGTACTACCAGTTCTTTCAGGTCGTCAACTTCCAGTTCGTTGTCGAGCTTGACACCTTTGTTTTTCTTTACGTCTTCGATGATGGCTTCAAACGGATCGATATCTTCCTTGTTGGTCGGTTTCATGCCCAGTACCACGTCACCGTACATCTGTACGAAACGGCGGTAAGAGTCCCATGCAAAACGTTCGTTGCCAGTCTTGCGGGCCAGTCCGGCTACCACTTCATCGTTCAGACCCAGGTTCAGGATGGTATCCATCATGCCCGGCATGGAAGCTCTGGCACCTGAACGTACAGAAACCAGCAGCGGATTTTCCACATCACCGAACTTAGAGTTCATCAATGCTTCTACTCCCTTGATGGCCTTTTCTACGTCATCTTTCAACAAAGCGACAACCTTGTCTTTTCCTTCTTCGAAATATTCGTTACAAACATCTGTGGTTATTGTGAATCCTGGAGGTACCGGTACACCGATTAAGTTCATTTCCGCCAAGTTGGCACCTTTTCCTCCAAGCAGGTTTCTCATATCTGCCTTACCTTCTGCTTTACCGTTTCCGAAGGTATAAACTCTTTTCTTTTCCATTGTCTTATAAGGTTAATTATGTTTTTCAATTCAGTATTTGCACTGTAAAACGCACTGCAAATTGTTAAGGTTAAGTCTTTGTTTCAACTTTAACGGTGGCAAAACTATATATATTTTGCAAATAAACAAATCAAAAAAAGGTATTCTACAACATATTTTGCAACATCGACATTGCAAAATCAAGTTATTTGAAAATAATGGCAGAATGTCGAGAATATTTTATAAATTTGTACCCAAATTCGATTTATACAAAACGGACGTGGCAAGAAAGAAAAAAGAACTTCCATTATTGGAAAAAGTAACAATAACTGACGTAGCGGCCGAAGGCAAAGCCTTGGCTAAAGTCAACGACCTGGTAATTTTTGTACCTTATGTAGTACCGGGTGATGTGGTGGATTTACAGATCAAACGCAAGAAAAATCATTATGCGGAAGCTGTAGCGGTAAAAATTCATGAAAAGTCGCCCATGCGTACCGAACCATTCTGTCAGCATTATGGGGTATGCGGCGGATGCAAGTGGCAGTGTCTCTCTTATGAAGACCAGATCCGTTACAAGCAGAAACAGGTATATGATAACCTGACCCGTATCGGAAAGGTGGAGCTGCCGGAATTCATGCCGATTCTGGGCTCGGAAAAGACCCGGTTTTACCGTAACAAACTGGAGTTTACTTTTTCCAACAAGCGCTGGCTGACTGAAGAGGAGGTGAAGCAGGATGTGAAGTACGACCAGATGAATGCCGTGGGCTTCCATATCCCGGGAGCTTTCGACAAGGTGCTGGCTATCGAGAAATGCTGGCTGCAGGATGATATCTCTAACCAGATACGTAATGCCATCAGAGACTATGCATATGCTCATCATTATGAGTTTTTCGATCTCCGTTCGCAGGAGGGTATGCTGCGCAATATGATGGTACGTACTTCTTCGACAGGTGAACTGATGGTGCTGCTGCAGTGCAAGATTACGGAAGATGCCCAGCTGGCCAAGATGAAGGAACTGTTGCAGTACGTGGCCGATCAGTTCCCGCAGATTACTTCGCTGCTGTATGTCATCAATAACAAGTGCAACGATACGATCGGTGACCTCGAGGTAGAGGTCTTCAAGGGCAATGACCACATTTTTGAGGAAATGGAGGGACTGCGCTTTAAGGTGGGACCGAAGTCGTTCTACCAGACCAATTCGGAACAGGCTTATAATTTATATAAGGTGGCTCGTGAATTTGCCGGACTTACCGGAAATGAGCTGGTATACGACCTGTATACCGGAACGGGTACCATTGCCAACTTTGTTTCACGCCGTGCCAAGAAGGTAATCGGTATTGAATATGTGCCCGAGGCCATTGAAGATGCTAAAGTCAACTCGGCCATCAACGGTATCGAAAATACCCTGTTCTACGCCGGTGACATGAAGGATATCCTGACTCAGGATTTCATCAACGAACACGGACGTCCGGATGTAATCATTACAGACCCTCCTCGTGCCGGTATGCACAATGATGTGATCGACGTGATTCTGTTTGCCGAGCCGAAACGCATCGTGTACGTAAGCTGTAACCCGGCTACACAGGCGCGCGACCTGCAGCTGCTGGATGCGAAGTACAAGGTGACAGCCGTACAGCCGGTCGACATGTTCCCGCACACTCATCACGTAGAGAATGTGGTATTGCTGGAGAAAAGATAAGAAACGGAAGAATTAGAAGAATTATACATTATACATCTCAATCGACATGGTGAGACAAAATTCAAGAAATTCAAGAGGAGCAGGACGTCCGGTTGCCCGTGCTGCGGTGAAGTATACGGAGTACCAGGTGAATGAGCCGGATGAGCTGATGGCTTTTCTGATGAAGAAAATGGCCGGAATCAGCCGTACGCGTGCGAAGGCACTGCTGGTCAACCGGGTGGTACTGGTGGACCATAATATCCAGACGCAGTACAACTTTCCGTTGAAACCGGGAATGAAGGTACAGGTCAGTAAAGAGAAGAACAAGCATGAGTTCCGTCATCCGATGCTGAAGATTCTGTATGAGGATGCCTATCTCATTGTGGTGGAAAAGAAGGAAGGATTGCTGTCTGTGGCTACGGAGCATCAGAAGGAGCGTACGGCGCAGCATATCCTGAACGAATATGTCAAGAGACAGCACCGTAACAACCGGATTTATGTGGTGCACCGCCTGGACCGTGAGACTTCCGGTATCATGATGTATGCCAAGGATGAGAAGACGCAGCATACGTTGCGCGACAACTGGCATGACATCGTGCACGACCGCCGTTATGTGGCTGTTGTGATGGGAGAGATGGAGAAGGATCAGGGCAGGGTACAGTCCTGGCTGACCGACCGGAAGCTGTATGTAAGTTCTTCTCCGGTAGACGACGGAGGAAAGTTGTCGATTACGCATTATGCGACCATCAAGCGTGCCAACGGTTTCTCGCTGATTGAACTGCAGCTTGAAACGGGCCGGAAGAACCAGATCCGTGTGCACATGCAGTCGCTCGGACATCCGCTGGTGGGAGATGAACGCTACGGATGCGAGATCAATCCGCTGGGACGACTGGCGCTGCACGCATTCAAGCTCTGTTTCTATCATCCGGTAACTGGAGAATGGATGGAGTTTGAGACACCGTATCCTGCGTCTTTCAAGACATTGATGTTGAGAAAATAAGATTTTCGGAAACGTAATAACGTGAATCAGAGACAAGGAAGCATCTCAGTAGGAAGCCGTTGGTTTCGTATCGGAAATGCTTCCTTGTTTTTTGCAAGCAACAGGTTTTCAGTATAAAACGCAATAACGATGATAAAAAATATTGTCTTTGATTTTGGAGGAGTCATTGCTCCGCTTAGCCGTGAACAGGCAGTGAAAGCCTTCGAACGGATTGGACTGGCAGATGCCAATGAGCGTCTCGACCAGTGTCACCAGCAGGGAATTTTTCAGGACCTGGAAGAGGGGAGACTGACTGAAGGGGAGTTCCACAAAAAACTGGAAGAGTTGTGCCACCGCAGTCTGACCGAAGAGGAGATTCAGTCGGCTTGGATGGGATTTTTCGTAGGGGTAAATCCGGAGTGGCTGAGAGAGCTGACAGCATTGAAAGAGAGAGGGTTCCGCCTGCTTCTGCTGAGTAATACGAACCCGTATGTGATGCGCTGGGCTTGCAGTCCTTCGCTTTCGTCCGACGGCAAGGGACTGACCGACTATTTCGATAAGCTTTATCTTTCTTACCAGATTGGCTATACCAAACCGGATGCCCGTATTTTCGAGTACCTGCTTGCCGATTCGGGTATTTTGCCGCAGGAAACTCTCTTCATTGACGACGGCAAGGCGAATGCGGAAATGGGAAAGAAACTGGGTATGCTTACGTTGAATCCTCGGAACGGGGAAGACTGGAGAAAAGAATTAAATGCGTTGTTGAACGCATAATGATGGAATCGGGAAAAGCTCGCAGCCTTTTTGAAAAAGATGGCGGTCTTTTCCCAAAAAGCTCGCCATCTTTTCTCTGAAACATAATGAGGAATTTGCAGACGGAACGTGAAATATTATAATTTATTTCAGTATCTGTTTGTATATTTCCGATGAATTGCGTATCTTTGCACCGCTTTTGAAAAGAAGAGCAAATGATTCGGGGTGTAGCGCAGTCCGGTTAGCGCACCTGCTTTGGGAGCAGGGGGTCCCAGGTTCGAATCCTGGTACCCCGACAGTAAAAGATGGACAATCCAGATTATATTGGGTTGCCCATCTTTTTATTTGGACTGTCTTTTGAAAGAATGACAAGAATCAGTCGGGTTTTTAGTGTGTGTGGGAATCCATAAGCGAAGACAGTAGGGGAGCGGCCTTCCGGGATGGTAGGAAGGTCGACTGAGAATGCTGCCGATAGGAGGTTATACGGCATCGGAATGACGCATAAGCTTCGGATAATGAGGCACATACCAGGGAGAAGAATAACGTGACTTTGCATGGCTTAAAAATCAGACGGATGCCTGACAGGCAATACAGTAAAAAAATCTTATACATATAAATATGAAAAATATCAGTAGAAATGCGATTATTGGCTATCCGGCAGGAATCATTACCGGTATAACCTATGGATTGAATCCCTTGTTTGGGGTTCCTTTAATGCAGGATGGTGCAGCGATTGAATCCATATTGTTTTTCCGCTATTCCATTGCTGTCTTGTTCTTGGGACTCTTCTTATTATTGAGCAGACAAAGTTTCAGAATTTCGTGGAAGCAGGCGGGGGTATTGCTGGTTCTGGGCTTGCTCTATACGGCAAGCAGTGCATTCCTGTTCGAGGCTTACCACTATATTGCTTCCGGGCTGGCTACCACACTCGTTTTTCTATATCCGGTTCTGGTGGCCATCATCATGGTTTTTCTCAGGGTCGTTCCTTCCTGGCCGGTATGGCTTTCTATTTTCCTGACTTTCGTGGGAGTGGTCATCATGACTCAAAGTGATTCTTCGCAGACTGTCGATCCGATCGGGGTGATTCTTTCCCTGGCTTCGGCCTTGGTTTATGCGTTGTTCATTGTCATCATCAACCGTAGCAAAACCATCAGCAACATATCCAACAGTCTGCTGACGTTTTATGCGCTGATGGTGGGAGCCATTGTCTTTCTGACGAAGATAAATTTTTCAGGAATCAATATAACTGACGGATTGACAGGCGATTGGGCATGGCTGAACCTGGTCGGACTGGCGGTTCTTCCAACGGTAGTTTCCACGGCTACACTGGCAGTTGCTACCCGTAACATCGGAGCTACGAAGGCTTCTGTACTGGGGGTTTTCGAACCGGTAACGGCCATCCTGATTGGAACCATTGTGTTTGGAGAACCACTTACGACGAATATTATTGTAGGCATTCTGCTTTCGGTAGTTGCCATTGTCTTTATGATTCTGAAAACAAAAAGATGATTTTATTACTCAACGGCAGGTATCATACGGAATCCGGTGATACCTGCCGTTTTTTTATGCCTGATTGTCTGGATGGATATCTTAGTAATTATGCCTTAGTCTTATTTAGGATATCCCAATCTTATGATATCGTATTCCCTGAAAGAATCCCTCCTTTTATAATATAATCCGTATTATGTTTAATTAGATTTTGGGAATTCTCCCTCCTTCTTCAACGCACAGCTTTCCTGGGTGTTTTTTCATTGACTTTCCCGCGGACGCTAAGATTTCCCTATTTTTCTCCCAAAATCAGAATGCGTGAGATTTTAATTTTTGAAACAAAATGTGTATTCGGCCGTGAATTTTAAATTCTCGCACCGTTGCGTAATTCTGCATTCAATGCCATTCGCATCAAATTTTCCGGAATCTTTACTGTCTGTCTGCATTTGTCAGGGAATCTCGAAATGAGCAGATATAAAAAAAGAATCCTGAGACGATGAAAATTTCCGTCCCAGGATTCTTCCTTATCTATGATTTATATTCTACTTGGAATATCTCCGAATATCTTATCGAGTCAATTCTTTTTCCAAAGCATCGTATTCAGCCTTGTTCAGTTTCCAGTAGATATTCAGCAAGTACTGACCCCACAACTGTCTGTTGTCCGGTTTCAGTTCTTTAGCCTTTTCGTAGTTAGGTCTTGCCTTTTCGTACAATTCCTTAATCTTAGCTTCGTTTGCAGTGTACTTAGGATCGTCCATTGGCAAAGTACCGTTTTCTTCAACGATTACCTGAGCCGGGAAGAAATAGCAGTCACCGATCTTAGAATATGCTTCAGCTACGAAATCACTGTTCTTTGCAATGATTGCATTGAATGTAGCGATAGCATCGTCGTAAGCTTTCTTTTCGTACTGCAGTACACCTTTTACATACAGGAAGTACGGAGTTTCATTCTTAGCCAAAACAGCGTCGATTTCAGCCAGACCTTCATCGATCTTGCCTTTCTGGATATAGTAGTCCATCAGGTTACCGATGAAGTATTCCTGTGACGGGAATCTTTCAGTACCTTCCTTGATAGCAGCCAGCCACTGTACAGAGTCTGTGTTTTCACCCTTACCGTAAGCTTCAGCCAGGCACATCAATGCTCTGTAACCTTCTTCTTTGTGCTGTTTACCCAAAGTTGCATATTTGATAACTGCAGCCTTGTCATTCAATGAGTTGGCAGCCAATGATGCATAACATGCAATCAGCGGAGTCAGTGTGTCGTTCTTTACGCTTTCTTCGTCAGTGAATACAGGATGATTAGCTGCATCTACGTACATTCCGAAGAACTGCAGAGCCTTCGCATAGTTACCAGCGTTGTAAGCATCAGATCCACCGTTAGTCAGGTTCGGACGAACGCTAGCCAATGTCTTACCCAGTTTCTTTCTCAGTTTTGCCTTCTTCAGTTCGCCGCTCTGTACCTTAGCCTGTTCTACTTCATCACATTTGAGGTAGTATTCGAACATTTTTACCAAGCTGTTATACAATTTAGCTGTATCAGCCTGTCCGCCCGGCAAATAAAGTTTCATATTTTCTTCGTCATAGATTGACTTCTGAAAATCTCCGGCCAGTTTCCATGTTTCAGGATCGTTGGCTGTAGAAGGATCAACCAAAGCCGGTTCGATGATCTGAGCGGCTTTCACAGGATCACTCTTTGCTGATTTAGCTTCCTTTACTACGCTTTCCTGTGCAGAGATTGCACATGCGCTCAGTATCAAAGCTGTAGATAATAATACTTTTTTCATAATGGTTTAAATTTAGTAATACAAATATTCAATCTAGTTTTTGGTCTCTTCATCATTGTCAGATGCCGGGGCCTGTGAATCGGTATTGACCTCTCCTACTGCCGGTGCTTCGTTGTTTTCTGCAACTGTTTCACCTTCTGCCAGTGCTTCTTCTTCCTCTGCTTCAGAAGTTACCTTGCAGACAGAACCGATCTGGTCATTCCGTTTTTCCAGGTCAATCAGCCGGACTCCCTGAGTAGCACGTCCCATAATCCGGACATCTGCCACTTTCAGACGAATCGTAATACCCGACTTGTTGATGATCATCAGGTCGTTGGCATCCGTTACTGACTTGATAGCCACCAGATTACCCGTCTTCTCAGTGATGCTCAATGTCTTCACACCCTTACCTCCACGGTTGGTCTTGCGGTAGTCTTCGATGTCCGAACGTTTTCCGTATCCGTTTTCTGAAACCACCATGATGGTCTCTTCCAATGGATTCTTGATGCAAATCATACCGATTACTTCATCGTTGCCGTCTTCGTCGAGCGTAATACCCCTTACACCGGTTGCGGTACGTCCCATTTCGCGGACAGCACTTTCGTGGAAGCGGATGGCACGGCCGTTACGGTTGGCAATCACGATTTCGTTGTTTCCGTTGGTCATTCTCACCTCAATCACGCGGTCGTCCTCACGGATAGTAATGGCGTTCACACCGTTTTGGCGCGGACGTGAATACTGTTCGAGCAATGTCTTCTTGATGACACCGTTCTTGGTACAGAACAATACATAATGGCTGTTGATGAATGCCGTATCGTTCAGGTTCTTGACACGCAGATAAGCCGTAACCACATCGTCAGAGTCAATGTTCAGCAAGTTCTGGATGGCTCTGCCCTTTGAAGTCTTGTTGCCTTCCGGTATCTCGTACACTTTCAGCCAGTAGCACTTACCTTTCTGTGTAAAGAACATCATGGTATTGTGCATGGTGGCCGGGTAGATATGTTCGATAAAGTCTTCGTCACGGGTTTCGCTTCCCTTCGAACCGACACCTCCCCTGTTCTGTGCGCGGAATTCCGACAACGGAGTACGCTTGATGTATCCCAGGTGAGAGATGGTGATGACCATTTCATCGTCAGCATAGAAGTCTTCCGGATTGAATTCTTCCGATGCATACACGATTTCAGAACGGCGCGGATCACCGTATTTTTCTTTTACTTCAATCAGTTCGTCCTTGATTACCTTCTTACAGAGTTCGTCGTTGGTCAGGATTTCTTCGAAGTAAGCAATCTGCTTCATCAGTTCCTCGTATTCGGCGTGCAACTGATCCTGCATCAGTCCTGTCAGCTGGCGGAGACGCATTTCAACGATGGCTCTTGCCTGAACTTCTGAAAGTTGGAAACGCTCAGTCAGGTTGGCAATTGCTTCGTTCGGAGTCTTGGCCGCACGGATGATGCGGATTACCTCATCGATGTTGTCGGAAGCAATGATCAGTCCTTCCAGGATGTGCGCACGTTCTTTAGCCTTACGCAAATCGAACTGGGTACGGCGGATTACCACTTCATGACGGTGGTCGACGAACAGCTTGATCAGTTCTTTCAGATTCAGCAACTTCGGACGTCCGTGAACCAGTGCAATGTTGTTTACACCGAACGACGTCTGCAAGGCTGTCATCTTAAACAACTTGTTCAGTACCACGCTGGCATTGGCATCGCGTTTTACATCGATTACGATACGCATACCTTCGCGGTCACTCTCGTCGTTGACATATGAGATTCCTTCAATTTTCTTTTCATTGACCAGCGCGGCGATGTTCTCAATCAACTCTCTCTTGTTGACACCGTAAGGGATTTCGTGAACCACAATCTTGTCGTGTGTAGGATGCGTTTCGATTTCTGTCTTCGCACGCATTACCACACGTCCACGTCCTGTCTCGTACGCATCACGCACGCCGCTGATTCCGTAGATATAACCTCCGGTCGGGAAATCAGGAGCCTTGATATACTGCATCAGTCCTTCGACATCAATCTCGTTGTTGTCGATGAACGCCACGCACGCATCGATTACTTCCGAAAGATTGTGGGTAGGCATATTGGTAGCCATACCCACCGCAATACCGGATGCTCCGTTGACCAGCAGGTTCGGAATACGGGTAGGCATTACAGTAGGTTCTTTCAGGGTATCGTCGAAGTTGTTGGTGAAGTCTACAGTCTCCTTGTAAAGATCCTGCATCATCTCCTCTCCCAGTTTCTTCAGGCGTGCTTCTGTATAACGCATCGCAGCCGGGCTGTCTCCGTCTACAGAACCGAAGTTTCCCTGTCCGTCGACCAGAGGGTAACGCATTGCCCAATCCTGTGCCATGCGGACCAGCGCGCCGTATACGGAAGAGTCACCGTGCGGGTGATATTTACCCAATACTTCACCGACAATTCTGGCTGCTTTTTTATAAGGTTTATCCGAGGTATTTCCCAGTTCCATCATTCCGTATAATATACGGCGATGTACCGGCTTGAAACCGTCTCTGACATCTGGAAGCGCACGTGCCACGATTACCGACATTGAGTAGTCGATATAGGACTTCTGCATTTCTTCCTCGATGTTGATTTTTATAATTCTGTCTTGTTCTTGCATTTAAACAAATTATTTATTGTTATATCTCGCTAGTTTGCTAAAAACTATGCTAAAGTACTACTTTTTATTGAATTGACAAAACAATTCCGATAAGTTTTAAATTGGCTTTTTGAGAGGTTAAATATGGAAACTATGTACCTCGTATCATAAAAATGTAGGAAACCTGATGAAAAACGATTGCTATGGCATGAAATTTGCTGTAAACTTAAATAAGGTACGCATTTATAATTATGTGTATACGAAACATTAATTTTAACGTTATGGGAAATCAATTTTCACAAAGGGTATCCGATGTAATACAATTCAGCAGAGAAGAGGCCGGACGGTTGGGAAACAACTATATCGGACCGGAACATCTGCTGCTGGGAATTCTTCGTGAGGGAGAAGGAAAGGCAGTGCAGGTGCTGAAGGATTTACACGTTGATATACAAAAGATTAAGCGAGATATAGAAAGTGAACTTTCAACTGGCGGACAGGGAGATGCCGTGGACTTGAATGAACTGAGCTTCAATAATGAGGCTTCAAAAATCATCAAGATCAGCATCCTCGAGGCCCGTATGCTGAAAGCTCCGGTGGCAGATACGGAACATCTGTTGCTGGCCATCATGAGGGAAAAGCAGAGCCTGGCTTCCAACGTACTGGAAGCTTGTCAGGTGACCTATGCCAAAATCATGGACCAGCTGGTTCCGAAGTCCAATCCGAAGGGAGGACTGGATTTTGACGATGAGGAAGATGACGATGATTTTCCCCGTCGTCCGACTTCGTCCGGAAATAGCAATGCAGGGGCTTCCCAACGGGTGAATGAACAGAAAACGAGTTCGCAGAACGACACTCCGGTACTGGAGTCGTTCGGTATCGATATGACAAGAGCAGCTGCTGAGGGCAAGCTGGACCCGGTGGTAGGCCGTGAGAAGGAAATCGAAAGACTGGCACAGATATTGAGCCGCAGAAAGAAGAACAACCCGATTCTGATCGGTGAGCCGGGTGTGGGAAAATCGGCCATCGTAGAGGGACTGGCACTCCGGATTGTGGAGAAAAAGGTGTCACGGGTACTGTTCAACAAGCGTCTGATGGCCCTGGATATGACGGCTGTAGTGGCCGGAACCAAGTACCGCGGTCAGTTTGAGGAGCGTATCCGTTCGATTATCAACGAACTGAGAAAGAATCCGGACATCATCCTGTTCATCGATGAAATACACAACATTGTCGGTGCTGGTTCGGCTGCGGGCTCCATGGATGCTGCCAATATGCTCAAGCCGGCTTTGGCACGGGGAGAAATGCAGTGTATCGGGGCCACTACCCTGGATGAGTACCGGAAGAACATCGAAAAAGACGGGGCGCTGGAGCGTCGTTTCCAGAAAATCATTGTGGAACCGACTTCGGCCGAGGAGACTTTGCAGATATTGAACAACATCAAGGACAAGTACGAGGAGCATCATAATGTCTCTTATACGCCGGAAGCCATAGAGGCATGTGTCAAATTGGCAGACCGCTATGTGACCGACCGTAATTTCCCGGACAAGGCAATCGATATCCTGGATGAAGCCGGATCGAGGGTACACCTTATTAATATAAAGGTGCCGCAGGAAATCGAGCAGCAGGAACGGGAGATTGAAGAGGTACGCTCCAGCAAGATGGAGGCCGTGCGTCTGCAGGATTTCGAACTGGCAGCCAGTTTCCGCGATAAGGAAAAGTCGATGATTGACGACCTGGAGGTGATGAAGCAGCGCTGGGAAGAAAGCATGAAGGACAAGAAAGAGACAGTAGATGAAATGCAGATAGCCGAAGTGGTCTCTATGATGTCCGGCATTCCGGTACAGCGTATGGCTCAGGCCGAAAGTGCCCGTCTGAGACACATGAAGGAACGCTTGCAGGACTGTGTAATCGCACAGGACAAGGCGGTGGAGACACTGGTAAAGGCCATACGCAGAAGTCGTATCGGATTGAAGGATCCTAACCGTCCGATCGGTACCTTCCTGTTCCTCGGACCTACGGGTGTGGGAAAGACGCTGCTGGCGAAGGAGTTGGCAAAGGAAATGTTCGGATCGGCCGATGCCCTTATCCGGATTGACATGAGTGAATACATGGATAAGTTCAATGTCTCTCGTCTGGTGGGAGCTCCCCCGGGATACGTCGGTTACGAAGAAGGAGGACAACTGACGGAGAAGGTGCGCCGTAAGCCCTACTCCATCATCCTGCTTGATGAAATTGAAAAAGCGCACAACGAGGTGTACAACCTGCTGCTCCAGGTGATGGATGAAGGACGGTTGACGGACAGTTATGGACGTGTCATCGATTTCAAGAATACGGTGATTATCATGACTTCGAACGTAGGTTCGCGCCGCCTGAAGGATTTCGACAGAGGCATCGGTTTCCTGTCGCACGACAGCGGTATGGAAAAGGAACGCTCACGGTCAATCATTACCAAGGCTCTGAATCAGTCGTTCTCTCCGGAATTCCTGAATCGTCTGGACGAAATCATTACCTTCGATACACTGGATGAACAGGCTATCGGAAAGATTGTAGACATCGAACTGAGCAAGTTGTATAAACGGATCAACGAGCTTGGTTATCAGATGATTCTTTCTGATGACGCCAAGCAGTTCCTGGTTGCCCAGGGATACGATCCGCAGTTTGGAGCCCGGCCATTGAAACGTGCCATACAGTCGCACATCGAAGACGGCCTGTCCGACTTGCTGCTGAGTGAAGATCTGCCTGAAGGAAGAATCATTCATGTCAGCAAAAACGAGGCAGGAGACGGATTGTCCATGAAAATAGTTTCAGCGGAAGAATAAATCCCGATAAACCTGTATAAAGCAGACAAAATGTCAGACGGTTTCGTCTGGCATTTTTTTTGTATGAATTTGCACGTGGAATTTTCAGATTCCAGTCAAACTATGTCAAACAATTAAAAATATAAAAGATATGCAGAAAGGCAATATTGGGGTAACGACAGAAAACATCTTCCCCATCATTAAAAAATTCTTGTACAGTGACCATGAAATTTTCTTGCGTGAATTGGTGTCAAACGCAGTGGATGCGACTCAGAAACTGAAGACATACGCTTCTAAAGGTGATTTCAAGGGTGAACTGGGTGATTTGACCGTACGTGTCAAGGTAGACAAGGATACAATTGTGATTTCCGACCGTGGTATCGGTCTGACTGCCGAGGAAATTGATAAATACATCAACCAGATTGCTTTCTCTGGTGCCAATGACTTCCTGGAAAAATACAAGGACGATGCAAATGCCATCATCGGACACTTCGGTCTGGGATTCTATTCGGCTTTCATGGTTGCCAAGAAGGTGGAAATCCTGACCAAATCATATAAAGAAGATGCATCGGCAGTAAGATGGACCTGCGACGGTAGTCCTGAGTTTACTTTGGAGGAAGCTGAAAAGGCCGACCGTGGTACAGACATCATCCTTCACATCGATGATGACTGCAAGGAGTTCCTGGAAGAATCTCGTATTCAGGGCCTGCTGAACAAATACTGCCGTTTCCTGGCTGTTCCGGTTGCTTTCGGAAAGAAAAAGGAATGGAAGGACGGAAAGCAGGTTGAGACGGAAGAAGATAACCTGATCAACAATACCTGCCCTATCTGGACTAAAAAACCGAGCGAACTGAAGGATGAGGATTACAAGAACTTCTATCGTGAACTGTATCCGATGTCTGACGAACCTTTGTTCTGGATTCATCTGAATGTGGACTATCCGTTCAACCTGACCGGTGTGCTCTACTTCCCGAAAATCAAGAGCAACATCGATCTGCAGAAGAACAAGATCCAGTTGTATTGCAACCAGGTTTATGTAACCGATTCAGTAGAAGGTATCGTACCTGACTTCCTGACATTGTTGCACGGAGTAATCGATTCTCCGGACATTCCTTTGAACGTTTCACGTTCTTACCTGCAGAGCGACTCTAATGTCAAGAAGATTTCTACATACATTACGAAGAAGGTGGCCGACCGTCTGCAGTCTATCTTCAAGAACGACCGTCAGGAATTTGAAAACAAATGGGATGACCTGAAGATTTTCATCAACTACGGAATGCTGACTCAGGAAGATTTCTATGACAAGGCCAACAAGTTTGTATTGCTGAAAGATACTGACAAGAAGTATTATACGCTGGAAGAATATCAGATCCTTATCAAGGACAACCAGACTGATAAGGAAGGTAATCTGATTTATCTGTATGCCAATAATCTGGACGAACAGTATACTTACATCGACGCTGCCAAGAACAAGGGATACAATGTATTGCTGATGGACGGCCAGTTGGATGTTCCGATGATTAACCTCTTGGAACGCAAACTGGAAAAGAGCCGCTTCACCCGTGTGGACAGCGACGTCATCGACCGTCTGATTGTGAAAGATACAGAGAAAGGCGAAGAATTGTCACACGACAAGTCAGAAATGCTTTCTACTATCTTCAGCGGACAGTTGCCTAAGTTGGAAAAGACAGAATTCCATGTGGAAATCCAGCCGATGGGCGAAGCTTTGGCCCCAATTGTCATCACACAGGCCGAATACATGCGCCGTATGAAAGAGATGGCAAGCATCCAGCCGGGAATGAGCTTCTATGGAGAAATGCCTGACATGTTCAGTCTGGTATTGAACAGCGACCACCGTCTGGTAAAAGAAATTCTGGCAGATGCAGAATCGGCTTGTGCAGAGAAACTGGTTCCGGTTGAGTCAGAACTTGCAATGCTGAATCTTGAAAAAGCAGAACTGGACAAGGCTAACGCTGGCAAGAAGGAGGAAGAAATTCCGACTGCAGACAAAGACAAGCTCCAGGATCTGAACAAGAAGATTGAAGCGCAGAACAACCTGAAGAAAGAAATTGTCAGCACATATGCTGCAGGCAATAACAAGGTACATCAGCTGATTGACCTTGCCTTGCTGCAGAATAACATGCTGAAAGGTGAAGCGCTGACCAACTTCGTAAAACGAAGCGTTGAAATGATCTGATAAGTATACGTTTTTCGGATGCTTTTTCTCCGGCCGGTAATCTGACATAGCCTAGCCGGAGAACCCGATATGATTGAACCGCCATTGATGGAATCAGACGGATTCAAACGCGTGATAACACCGTTTGGAAATGCCTGAGACCCATCAATGGCGGTTTTTATTTTTCTTTTCTTTCAGAAATTGATTGATAATCAGTGATTGTCAGACAGTCCGGGCGTGTATCAGACTGCCAGCGAGGAACCCGGATTTCCGTTACCTGATGGATTGGTTGAAGAAGCAGACAGGAAAGGTTTACCCCGTTCTGGTGCGGACGTGAATACTGTACGAACAATGTCTCCCTAACGACACCGTTCTTGGTACAGCACAGTACATCGTGGCCAAAAGAATGGGAGTTCAGGTACGGATACAAAAAAAAGAATTATTCGAAAATAATTCTTTTTTGCTTTTTGTTGTATTCAATTTTCTTCTTTCGATGAGTTCTTTTCCGTATCGTAGTACAACGATTATTTCAGAAAAGAAGCCAAATCATTTATTGTGACGTTCTGAGCAATGATTACTCCTTTGTCGTCCAATAAATAGTTTCCAAAACCGTTGGAGAGTCCGAACTGACGGTAAATCTCCGATTGCTCCTCTCCGGTTTCGACATAACATTTGTCTTTGGGCAAATGATCCTTTTTGACCGCAGCCCGAAATACCGAAGTATAACGGTCAAAAGAGACTGATACCAGATTGATGCGGTCAGTCTTTTCCGCAAAATAGGCTAAGGATGCATTGTTCTCTCTGGAAACGGCATCATAGCTGGCCCAAAAGCTCAATAAAGTGTATCCGTTGCCGGATTTCTGCAGATTGAGCGACTGCGTTGAATTACAGAACTGCAGGGAAGGTATCACGTCACCAACCGCCGGTTGCTTTTCTGTAAGAGTTACTTTCTCTTCACTGAATGAAAGAGAAATAAAGGAACTGAATACTAATACAACAAAAAACCATTTTACATTTTTAATCATGTAATTTGATTTTAGTTAATACTATCCGGGACTGTCCTTGTGTGCAGTGATTTCTACCCGGAACATTACCTTTATACTGCAAGCAGTATTTGTTATCAGTGAGAAATCGGATGCAAATATACTGCTTTTTTTCTTAGATGTACCCTCTTTGGCTAATTTTTTATGTTTTTCAACATATTTATTGCCTTTGAAGGCTTTTTTAGCCATCGGTTTCTGAAATCTTCTGCCCCTTGAAACAAAATTTGGGCAGTCCTGAATGCCCCTGTTAATTTAAAAGCGCTATCTTTGTAAGAAATATGTGTGAGATAGAACAATGATGGAAACAGAACTTATATTAATACGGATCAGTGGTCTGGACCGGCCCGGACTGACTGCTTCGATTACCGAAATATTGTCACGTTATGAAGTGGATATTCTGGATATCGGACAGGCAGACATTCACAGTACGCTTTCCCTGGGTATCCTCTTCCAGTGTCAGGAATCGGATTCCGGCAATGTCATGAAAGAACTGCTGTTCAAGGCTTCGGAGTTGGGTATCAATATCCGTTTTTATCCGATTACAAAAGACGAATACAATGAATGGGTAAGCATGCAGGGCAAGAACCGCTATATTCTGACCTTGCTGGGAAGAAAACTTACGGCCCAGCAGATTGCTGCAGCTACCAAGGTGCTGGCTGAACAGGAGCTGAATATCGATGCCATCCGCCGTCTGACCGGACGTGTTCCGCTGGAAGGCAACAAGACAAACGTAAGGGCCTGCATTGAGTTTTCCGTACGAGGTACTCCCAAAGACAAGGAGAAACTGCAGGGCGACCTGATGGCGCTCAGTACCGCTCTGGGAATGGATTTCTCGTTCCAGCAGGATACCATGTACCGACGGATGCGACGGCTGATCTGTTTTGATATGGATTCCACATTGATTGAGACGGAGGTAATTGACGAACTGGCAGAACGTGCCGGCGTGGGGGCTGAAGTAAAAAGGATTACGGAGCGTGCCATGCGGGGTGAGATTGATTTCAGCGAGAGTTTCAGAGAGCGCGTGGCTTTGCTGAAAGGGCTGGATGAGTCGGTCATGAAAGACATTGCCGAAAACCTGCCCATTACCGAAGGTGTGGAGCGACTGATGTACGTACTGAAGAAATACGGCTACAAGATTGCAATTCTTTCGGGCGGATTCACTTATTTTGGCAATTACCTCAAAGAGAAGTTCGGCATTGACTATGTATATGCCAACCGGCTGGAAATCGTAGACGGCAAGTTGACCGGACGCTACCTGGGAGACATTGTCGACGGTAAACGGAAAGCCGAACTGCTGCAGTTGCTGGCTCAGGTTGAGAATGTGGATATTGCACAGACCATTGCCGTCGGTGACGGGGCCAACGATCTCCCGATGCTCTCTGCGGCCGGTCTGGGTATTGCCTTTCATGCCAAACCGAAAGTAAAGGAAACTGCCCGTCAGGCCATCAATACCATCGGTCTGGACGGCGTACTTTATTTCCTGGGATTTAAAGACTCGTACCTGGATGAACGGGCAAATAGATAATATAGAATAATCAAGTACTAAGTGTAGATATAAGATATGAAGTTTTCGGAACTGAATTTGGAAGACAGTGTATTGCGTGCGCTCGATGCAATGAATTTTCAGGAGTGTACTCCTGTGCAGGAGCATACCATACCTGTGTTGTTGGAGGGGAAAGATTTGATTGGAGTGGCACAGACAGGTACCGGCAAGACCGCTGCTTATCTTCTTCCGGTAATCAATCAGCTCAGCAAAGGAGGTTATCCCGCCGATTCCATCAACTGTGTGATCATGTCCCCTACCCGGGAACTGGCACAGCAGATTGACCAGCAGATGGAGGGATTCTCGTATTTCATGCCGGTTTCGAGCGTAGCCATTTATGGAGGTAATGACGGGGTACGCTTCGAACAGGAGAAGAAGGGGCTGACATTGGGAGCAGATGTGGTGATAGCGACTCCCGGCCGGCTCATCAGTCACCTGAGTCTGGGCTACGTTGATCTTTCCAAAGTCTCCTTTTTTATATTAGACGAAGCCGACCGTATGCTCGATATGGGATTTGCAGACGACATCATGCAGATTGTGAAGTATCTGCCTGAGAACCGGCAGACCATCATGTTCTCTGCCACCATGCCTGCCAAGATACAGCAGCTGGCAAAAAAGATCCTGCATGATCCGGCAGAAGTGAAACTCGCGGTATCCAAGCCGGCAGAGAAAATCATCCAGGCGGCTTACGTGTGCTACGAGGCTCAGAAACTGAGAATCATCGAAGATTTGTTCAAGGTGCAGCAACCGGAACGTGTCATCATTTTCGCTTCTTCCAAGCAGAAGGTCAAGGAAGTCACCAAAGCGCTGAGACGACTGAAACTGAATGTTGGAGAAATGCATTCCGACCTGGAGCAGAACCAGCGTAATGCTATCATGCACGAATTCCGTAATGGAAGAATCAACATGCTGGTAGCCACCGACATCGTGGCGAGAGGAATTGATATCGATGATATCCGTCTGGTCATCAACTACGACGTTCCTCACGACTGCGAGGACTATGTACACCGTATCGGTCGTACGGCACGTGCCAACCACGACGGTTGTGCCATCACTTTCGTCAGCGAGACGGAACAGACCAAGTTCAAGCAGATTGAATCTTTCCTGGAAAAAGACATCTACAAGATTCCGGTTCCGGCAGAGTTAGGAGAAGCTCCGGCTTATGCCCCCCGCACCGAAAAGAAGTCATCCAAAGGAAAATTCCAGAAATTCAGGAGAAAGAAAAAAGCCTGATAAAAAGATAAATCCATGCGGTACCGGGATTCCCCACATACCGCATGGATTTATTTTTTATCAGGAAGTCTGTCAGGTACGGCTCACGAGCCTGTAAGCCCGTTCGCCCCTTGCCTCACTTTACCCTTCGATTTCGCTTAACTCGAGCCAGCGCATGGTCTTTTCGTCCAACTCATTTTCCAACTCAGGCAAACGCTTGGATTTCTCTGTCAGTTCCTCTACGCTGAGTGTTCCGCTGCACAAGGCTTCTTCGATACCTTTCTTCTCAGCCTCCAGTCCTGCAATGTCCTTTTCCAACTGCTCAAACTCCTGTTTTTCCTTATAAGTCAGCTTCCGCTTGTCGTTCATGCGCACCTTCTGCGTCTTTTCTTCTTTCGGCTTAGCCGCTTCCTTGTCGTGCTCAGCCTTAGCCAACTTCCATTCACGGTAGTTCGAGTAATTGCCCGGGAAGTCACGGATGTCACCCTGTCCTTTGAACACCAGCAGATGGTCCACTACCTTATCCATGAAATAGCGGTCGTGGCTCACCACGATGACACATCCCTTGAAGTTCTGCAGATACTCTTCCAGCACCTGCAACGTCACGATATCCAGGTCGTTCGTAGGCTCGTCGAGTACCAGGAAGTTCGGATTCCGCATCAGTACCGTACACAGGTACAACCGTCTCCGTTCACCTCCGCTCAACTTATACACGTAGCTGTGCTGGGTTTCCGGAGTGAACAGGAAGTGCTGCAGGAACTGTGAAGCCGTCAGACGCTTGCCGTTTCCGAGTTCGATAACCTCCGCAATGTCCGTAATCACGTCGATGACCTTCATCTGCTCGTCAAACTGCAGTCCCTCCTGCGAGTAATATCCGAACCGGACCGTCTCACCGATATCCAGGGTACCCTTATCCGGTTTCTCCAGTCCCATCAGAATCTTGATGAACGTCGATTTACCCGTTCCGTTGTTTCCTACGATACCCATCTTTTCGTAGCGCGAGAAGATGTAAGAGAAATCCTCCAGAATCTTCAGGTCGCCAAAACTCTTGTACAGATGGTCCGCTTCGAAAATCTTGGAACCGATATATGCCGCCTTCACATCCAGTTGCACCTGATGGTCGTACATCCGCTGCTTCGCCACCTTCTCCAAGTCGTAAAACGCCTCTTCCCGGTAGCGCGCCTTATGTCCTCTGGCCTGAGGCATCCGCCGCATCCATTCCAGTTCCGTACGATACAGGTTGTTGGCACGCGCAATCTCCGCATTCGTCGCATCAATCCGCTCCTGCCGTTTTTCCAGATAATAACTGTAATTTCCCTTATACGAATAAATCTGCTTGTTGTCGATTTCGATGATCTCCGAACATACCCGGTCCAGGAAATACCGGTCGTGCGTCACCATCAGCAGACTCAGGCTTCCCTGATTGAGGTATTCCTCCAGCCATTCCGTCATGTCCAGGTCGAGGTGGTTCGTCGGCTCATCCAGAATCAGCAGGTCCGGCTCAGTAATCAGCACGTTTGCCAGTGCCACACGCTTCAGCTGTCCTCCCGACAACTGTCGGATAGGCTGGTCGAAATCCCTGATCTTCAGCTGCGAGAGAATCTGTTTCGCCTTACGCTCATAGTCCCATGCCTTTTCATGCTCCATCCGTGCCAGCAAATCCTCCAGCCCCGGATTACCGGGAGTCTCCATACAGCGCTCATACTCCTTGATCAGCTGCACGGTACTGTTGCCATGATAGAAGCAGGCCTCCATGACCGTCAGGTCCTCCGGATAGTACGGACTCTGCTCCAGGTATCCCACCCGCAAGTCCTTCCGGAAGGTAATTTTCCCTTCGTCGTATCCCTCCTTGCCCGACAAGATATTCAGCAAGGTCGTTTTTCCCGAACCGTTTTTGGCAATCAATCCGATGCGCTGTCCCTCCGCGATTCCGAACGAAATCTGCTCGAACAGTACCAAATCGCCGAACGACTTAGTCAGATTTTCTACTTGTAAATATGGATTCATGTCTATTGATTGTCAGTTATGTTTATTCCTTCCGGGGATTATAAAATCTTTTCGACTTCCGCCTTGATGCTCTCAAACTCCTCTTTCAGGTTCACCTTCTCCCCGTTGCGGACCTTGTTCCAGATCAGCGACATCGGATACACCATCAGTGAAGAATCCGCAAAGCGCAATGCCGGAAATTCCTTGGCACCGTCGATGACAGTCACCCATTCCATTCCGTCCATTTCATTTACCAGAATGGTACCGAAAGCAATACCGAAGCTCTCCCATGCCGACCGCTGGTTCTTGTTGAACTTGCCGCTGTCGACCACCTTCTGCAGGTTGTCAATATCTTTTCCCGAAGCTGTAAAGTCTTTCGTCAACTGCTTTTTCAGGGTAGTTACCGCCCAGTCGTAAGATTCGTTGATGACATTGATTTCCAGAATGCGGACCGGAATCACCTCTTTCCAAGGCTTCTCGTCCGGAGTGCGGACCTGCAGCGAGCGGACAATCATCTCCCCTTCCTTCGGACTTTCACCTTTCGGAACGGTAAAGGAGCATTCCACTGACACACTGCCCTTTCCGGTAATCCAGATATGAGAAGTATACCACGTATTGTTCTCCTGAAAACTCTCAGTAAGATACGCACAATCCCAGTTGCCGACCTTTACCCGGCGCGCCCCTCCGTTACCTTCCAGTTCCTCATCGATACACGCAGCCGCATAATGACGGTCCTCGCCCAGATACGCCGAGATACGGAAATTGCCGCTCCATTTGTTCGGATTATAAAACAGAAAACTGTTTTCTTCGTCTTCAAACTCTCCCCATCCCTTCGGATATTCCAAAGCAAACCAGGAGCCCGGAGAAATATATTTCATCATGTCAATAAAATTTTATGGTGTCACACTAGGGAAAAATTACTTTACCGGCAAAATCTCAATCCAGTAGTCATCCGGATCATTGATAAAGTACAGTCCCATCTTTTCATTCTCGAAACATACACATCCCATCTCCTTGTGGAACTTGCGTACCTCATCGTAGTCGCCTTCCACGCGCAGACAAAGATGACTTTCATTCTCTCCCAGTTCATAAGGACCCACATGATCTCTGAGCCAGGTCAGCTCCAATGAAAAGCCCGTACATCCGTCCGACAGATATACCAGAATAAAAGAACCGTCGGCAGCCTCCTTACGGTGTGTTTCGTGCAGCCCCAGTGCCTTTTCATAAAATTCGATACTCTTGTTCAGATCGGTCACGTTGATATTGAAATGGTCAAATCTTCCTTTTACTTGCATATTAGTTATTCTGTTTTGTTAGGTTGGTTCTATATAATCATCCGTTGTCCCCGTCGGGTAATGCCCAGGAACACCGTGCCGTGCGCACGGCAATCTTTCTCAAACGCATTGGCCAGGTCATACGCTTCGTCGAAATGCATCGGCACAAACTTTCCGGTCGGTATCTGTCCGATAAACTGCCGCGGTCCCCGCATGTATTCACGTCCCAGTCGCGGATCGACAGGAAACATAACCACATCCAGTCGCTCGACCGCTGCCGAAAGTGTTGCCAGCTCCTGCAGGAAATGACGCTCATAGCCCCTCCATTCACTTTCCTCACTTTCATCCATCCAGTGCCAGTTGTTCAAGTCGCCCGCATGGAACACCTTCTTGCCTTCCATCTCCATCAGAAAAGAAATCCCGATATCCGTAGAGCCGAAGGCCCGTACACGCAGCAGGTCATCCTCGTACACCTCCCCCTTATCCAGGTACACAGCCTCTATGCCCGCCAGTCCCTTCAACTGACAGATGTCCCTGGAAAAGACAAACACCACATCCGGCTTTTCCGCTTTCCACTTCAATATCTCCGGATTGAAATGGTCGGCGTGCGAATGGCTCGACAGTACATACAGCCGTCCCGGCCGGTGCAGCAGTTCGCGGTGCCATATCCCATTGGTCGCCGATTCCGAATCCTCAAAATAATCGACCACCAGTGTATATCCTTCGCCCAGCAGGGCAAATCCGCTGTGATATAAATAAATCAGTTCCATACTCCACTTATTTTCCGATAGGCTGAATGGACGTCCGGATTACCTTGTCAATCTCCAGGAACGTATAGTTCACCTTGCCCGAATGAATCAGCTTTTCATTCTCGTTGTAAATACGCGTCGCATACTCCTTCGATTTCTCGAACAACAGAAGCGAGATACTTTCCTGCGACTTTCCTTCCATGGTCGAATCAAGCTTCTCCTCCGGGAAAAAGTCGTTCAGATTGACATCCCCGATCATCGACGTTTCCAGAAAATGAATCTTCTTGTGCATCCGGTCGGTATAATACCCCACAAACATATGTCCGGGAATGCGGACCAGAATCGGATTGATGTTAATGGCTTTCAGCAAAGACGCAAACAATACACTTCCGTCCACACAGTTGATCTGTGCCGAGGCCAGCGCATCATCGAAAGTCCGTACCCTCTGGGCAAAGACCACGTTCGAAGAAAGACTGCTGTTGCTGATGGAACTGTATTTAAAGCCCCTTTTCTGCAGCACATACCACAGTGCATACACCTGCTTGTCCACCACCTTCGGATCCTTGCTCTGATACCCCCAGAAGCGGTTCACAATCCGTGCATTCAGTGCCTCACGCAGAATCAGGTCGATCTGAGGATTGTCCTCGTTCACATAAGCCGCAAAGAAATCACCTGTATCGTGGAATTTCATCTTGCTGTCGATGTATCCCAGCAGACACTCGTTCACGCTCCGCATCGAGTACGTATGCATGCTGTTTCCCAGCTCCTTCTTGTTCAGTGACGCCTGAATGGACACCGTCACCGGACAGGGCTGTTCGTTCTCGCGCAACGCATTGTAATCCCAGATAATATCCGGATAAATCACATACTCCTTTCCGCTTTCCGGCAGGATGAACTCCGATACCGAACGGGCGAAAAAAGGCGATTCAGCCACCTCAACCCTCAGTTTGCTGTTCTTATAGGTATTCTTTACCCTGATTCCGATACACGACTTCGGATTGCCGATGTAATCGGTCCCTTCGGCAGGAACCAGCAGATTGGCATCCGTGGTAGCCGTTGAAATCAGTGCCACCGGAAACAGATTTCCGCCCAGCTCGTCGGTAAACTCAAAGCCGGAACTGAAGCCCTCGTAACGATACATATAAATAGCTGAAGCGATGACCATGCACCCTGCCAGCAGGCTCCCTTTCAGTTTCCAGTTCCAATTAATCTGCGAAAATTTCATCTTCAGCCCTCTAGTTTGTTTCCTCCGGAACAGCACCTTTCCCTGCCTCCGGATTCATTAATTCACTGTAATGAGAAACGCACAGCCTGCCCTCGGAAGGGACGGGCTGTGCACCGCATTAACGTACAGCGATACATTCAATCTCTACGAGTGCACCCTTCGGCAACGCTTTTACGGCTACTGCCGAACGTGCCGGGAAATCGCCTTCGAAATAAGTGGCATACACCGCATTCATTTCAGCGAACAGTGACATATCGGCCAGAAAGACAGTGGTTTTCACAATGTTGGCTGTTGTCAGTCCTGCTTCCGCCAAAATGCTCTTGATGTTTTCAAACGACTGAGTAGTCTGTTCGGCTACTCCACCCGGAGCAAATTCGCCGGTTGCCGGATCTACCGGAAGCTGACCGGAAAGAAATACCATACCGTTTGCTTCAATAGCCTGACTGTACGGACCGATAGCGGCCGGTGCCTTTTCTGTAAAAATAACTTTTTTCATAAAATTCCGTCTTTTAAAAATGTAAAGTTTAATTTTCAATGCTAAATTAAGGCATTTCTGCCAATAAATCATTATCAGAATGAAAAAAAAGCGATTTTTATTAGAATATATGACGGAAAATATCTACTTTTGTCTCTGTAACAATGGGTCTGGAACATCATCCATGACTCCATCCATTGTTTATCCTATTGAAATTTAACTAATCACGATTAATTATTTTAAGCTGTAATTGTCAGACCGGATGTTTTCACTCAAACCTGCATGTACTGTGAGTTATGTGCAGAGGCCATCTGACAAGTTGCAATATCATTACACACTTTTATATGTATAACATTATTCAATTAAACGACAAGGACTTGTCTGAATTGCAGGAAATCGCCAAAGAGTTGGGGTTAAAAAAAGTCAGCTCCCTGAAAAAGGAAGAACTGGTTTACCGCATTTTGGACGAACAGGCTATTGTAGGTGCTACCAAGAAAGTGGCAACCGCCAAATCAAAAGAAGAAAAGCAGGATGGCCAGCAGCCACGCAAGCGCTCGCGTATCAGCGTAAAGAAAGAAGGAGACAAAGTTTATACGGCTACCAAAGACAAGGCACAGAAACTGGAGGCCAAGACGCCGCCATTGCCTTCGCCTGCCCCTCTTTTCAAGGATGATGCTTCTCAGACAGCCGAACCGGCTGCAGCAGCGGTTGCAGAAAGCGAAAAGCCTGCCACTGAAAGCGCACCGGTCGTTGCCGAAGAAAAGCCAAAAGCTAAAAGAGGACGGAAGACTGCCGGCAAGAGCGGAGAAAATACCGACAGCGAAGCTGAAAAGAACGAGGCTCCGAAAGCTAAGAAAACCGCTCGCAAGAATACAGAAAACAAGCCCGTCGCACCGATTCCGGTTCCTGTAGAAGATGATATGGAACTTCCTCCCCTCGACCTGAGCAGCGGTGACGACTTCATCCCTATCGAAGATTTGCCTTCTGAAAAATTCGAACTTCCTTCTGAACTGCTGGGTAAATTTGAAGCAACCAAAATGGAAACTCCGGCTCCTGCGGCCCCCGCTGCGAAAAAGGACAATGCCAAACAGAACAACCGTTTCCAGAACCGTCAGCAGAAGTTCAACAAGAACAACAATAACAACAACAATAATAATAACGCCAACAATGCCGGCAACAATGCGGGCCAGGCAACTGCCGCTCAGGCACAGGCCAACATACCGGCTGTAGTACCGGCCGCACTCCCTGCTCCTGCTCCGGTAGAAGAAGCACCGGCCAAACCGGTAGAGAAGCCTTACGAATTCGATGACATTCTTCAGGGCGTAGGCGTACTCGAAATCATGCCCGACGGTTATGGCTTCCTCCGTTCTTCCGATTACAACTACCTGTCTTCACCCGATGATATCTACGTATCTCAGTCGCAGATCAAACTGTTCGGACTGAAAACCGGAGACGTGGTAGAAGGTATCATCCGTCCGCCGAAGGAAGGTGAAAAATACTTCCCGCTGGTAAAAGTATCCAAGATCAACGGACTGAATCCGGAACTGGTACGCGACCGTATCTCGTTCGACCATCTGACTCCGTTGTTCCCCGATGAAAAATTCAAGCTTTGCAAAGGATATAACGACAACCTGTCTGCCCGCGTAGTCGACCTGTTCTCACCGATCGGTAAGGGACAGCGTGCACTGATCGTGGCACAACCCAAGACCGGTAAGACCATCCTGATGAAGGATATCGCCAACGCCATTGCCGAAAATCATCCGGAAGTGTACATGATCATGCTGCTCATCGACGAGCGTCCGGAAGAAGTGACCGACATGGCACGCAGCGTCAAGGCCGAAGTGATTGCTTCTACCTTCGACGAACCGGCTGAACGCCATGTCAAGATTGCGGGCATCGTACTCGAAAAAGCCAAGCGTATGGTGGAATGCGGACACGATGTAGTCATCTTCCTCGACTCCATCACCCGTCTGGCACGTGCCTACAACACCGTATCTCCGGCATCGGGCAAGGTGCTTTCGGGAGGTGTGGATGCCAACGCGCTTCACAAGCCGAAACGCTTCTTCGGTGCGGCACGTAACATTGAAGGAGGCGGATCGCTCACCATCATCGCTACTGCACTGATTGATACCGGTTCGAAGATGGATGAGGTGATCTTCGAGGAATTCAAGGGTACGGGTAACATGGAGTTGCAGCTCGACCGCAACCTGAGCAACAAGCGTATCTTCCCGGCAGTCAACATCACGGCTTCAAGTACCCGTCGCGACGACCTGTTGCTCGACAAGACGACACTGGACCGTATGTGGATCCTGCGCAAGTACCTGGCCGACATGAACCCGATCGAAGCCATGGACTTTGTGAAGGACCGTCTGGAAAAGACCAAGGACAACGAAGAGTTCCTGATGAGCATGAATTCATAAAAACATACCTGAATCCGGCCCCGGCGGCCGGGTTCACCGTACAGACGCAAAGGGGCGTGAAGTGGAGTATCTTACTCCGGCTTCACGCCCCTTTTCCTTTGCGGCAGTAGCCAAAGTGACCGATGGGATAATCCGGCATGGAAGTCCGTGGCACCGGGGAAGCATAGCTGATGAGAAAAGACAATGTAAGGCGGGGAAAAATATAAGGGAATGCAGTGAAACGCATAAAGAAGGAATGAGTAAAAGACGGCGAGGCTTTTCAAAAAGACCGCCATCTTTTCAGAAAACATGGCGAGGTTTTGCCGCACCCTTCATTATGCGCAGCCAAAAACACCTTGTTGCCTGGATAAACGGATAAAGAGATCGGAATCTCAGACGGCAGTCTCTGCTCGAACGGAAGAAACTCCGTGTCTCAGCGGACAGTCGGACCCGAAAAACCGGAATGAAACAGAGAGCCGGGCATAAAAAAAAGCGGCGTCTGTCTCCGGAATTCAGATTCCACACAGACGTCGCCTTTTTTATCTCACACAGTGTCCGGCTTAGAACGGCAGGTCGTCCTTCTCGTCGGAAGCAGCAAAGTCTACCGGAGCTGCATTCAGCGGCGGGAAGGGGGCACCCATCGGAGGCACCGCATCGGCAGCCGCATTCACGCGTTCTACCTTCCACGCACGGATACTGTTGAACCAGCGTCCCTGCCATTCACGGGCATCGATGTCGAACGATACGTTCAGCTCCTCACCTACCTGGATGTTAAACTGCTGAATCTTATCTTCTCCAAACACGTCAAAACACATCCGGCGCGGATACTGATCGTGAGTCTCAATTACATACTCTTGCACTTTCCACTGATTGCCACTCTTGGACACGCCGCCCCGTGGCTCAAGCACTGCTATCACTTTTCCAGCTAATTCCATATCAAACTTTTTTAATTCGGTCACGAAATTACATTTTTCTAGAGAAGTAAACTAATTTTTTATCTTCTTTTTTACGATGCTTATGCAATCTTTTCGTAACTTTGGCAGTTAAATAAGTCATTCGAAATAAAAGCAAAAAATAAACTATTAACAGATAAAAACCATGAGATTTACAATTTCAAGCACAGCTTTGTTCAGCCATTTGCAGGCTATCAGCCGCGTAATCAATTCAAAGAATTCGCTTCCTATCCTGGATTGTTTCCTGTTGGAACTGGTGGATGGAACGTTGCATATGACCGCTTCGGACAACGAGACAACTTTGTCGACTTCGATCGAGGTAAATGAGTATGAGGGAGAAGGCCGGCTGGCGGTTTCATCGAAGACATTGCTGGAAGCATTGAAAGAAATCCCGGAACAGCCGCTGAATTTCCACATTGCCGACAACCTGGAAATCAAGGTGGAATACCTGAACGGACAGTACAGCCTGATGGGACAGAATGCCATGGAGTATCCGCAGGCACAGGAACTGGGACAGAATGCGGTGCAGGTAACCATTCCTTCGGCTATCCTGATGTCGGGTATCAACCGCAGCATTTTTGCTACGGCCGATGACGAGCTGCGTCCGGTGATGAACGGTATTTATTTTGACATTACGACAGAAGACCTGACCCTCGTGGCTTCCGACGGCCACAAGCTGGTGCGCTGCAGAAGCTTTGCCACACAGGGCAGCGAGAAGGCGGCTTTCATCCTGCCGAAAAAACCGGCCAACCTGCTCAAGAACCTGCTTCCGAAGGAACAGGGAGACGTGCAGATCGGTTTCGACGACCGTAATGCGGTCTTCACGCTGGAGAATTACCGGATGGTGTGCCGCCTGATTGAAGGACGTTATCCGAACTACAACTCGGTGATTCCGCAGAACAACCCGCACAAGGCAACCATCGACCGCGCCCTCTTTATCAGTGCGCTGCGCCGTGTATCGGTATTCTCTTCTCAGGCAAGCAGTCTGATCAAACTGAGTCTGTCGGAAAATGCCATGAAAATCTCGGCACAGGACATCGACTTCTCTACTTCGGCAGTTGAAACCATCAGTTGCCAGTACGACGGAAACGACATGAGCATCGGCTTCAAGTCTTCTTTCCTGATCGACATCCTGAACAATATCTCTTCGCAGAACATTGTCATTGAACTGGCCGATCCGTCGCGTGCGGGAGTCATCGTTCCTGAAGAACAGGAAGAGAACGAAGACCTGCTGATGCTGTTGATGCCGATGATGCTGAATGACTGATTCGCTGCAGGGCCACGCCCGGAAGGACGTGGCTGATTTTTAATTTGTAACCAACTTCAAACTGTATGAAACTGAATTTAAAGAATCCGATAGTGTTTTTCGATCTGGAGACTACCGGAACCAATATAAATACTGACCGGATCGTGGAAATCTGTTACCTGAAGGTGTATCCTAACGGCAACGAGGAGAGCAAGACGCTGCGCATCAATCCGGAAATGCATATTCCTGAGGCTTCTACAGCCATTCATGGCATCCACGACGAGGATGTGGCCGACTGTCCGACGTTCAAGGAGGTGGCCAAGGACATCGCACGGGATATCGAGGGAGCGGACATCGCCGGCTTTAACTCCAACCGTTTCGACGTGCCGGTGCTGGTGGAGGAATTCCTGAGAGCGGGCATCGACATCGACCTGACAAAGAGAAAGTTTGTCGACGTGCAGGTGATTTACCACAAACTGGAACAGCGTACCCTCTCGGCAGCCTATAAGTTCTACTGCAACAAGAACCTGGAGGATGCGCATACTGCCGAAGCCGACACCCGGGCTACGTACGAGGTGCTGAAGGCACAGCTGGACCATTATCCGGATGTACTGGAAAACAACATTGACTTCCTGTCGGAATATTCTACGTACAGCAAGAACGTAGACTTCGCGGGACGCATCGTATACGACGAAAAGGGAGTGGAAGTCTTCAATTTCGGAAAATACAAGGGAATGCCGGTCAGCGAGGTACTGCAGCGTGATCCGGGCTACTACGGCTGGATTCTGAACGGAGACTTTACACTGAATACAAAGAACATATTGACAAAAATCAGGTTGCGCGGAAGCGGACTGGTGAAATGAGTATGATGAAGGGAAAGAAAATCGTTTTGGGAATTACGGGAAGCATTGCAGCCTATAAAGCGGCGGTGCTGACCCGCGGATTGATCAAAAAGGGGGCGGAAGTGCAGATTGTGATTACGCCGGCCGGAAAGGAGTTCATTACGCCGATTACGCTTTCGGCGCTGACCAGCAAGCCGGTCATCAGTGAGTTTTTCTCGCAGCGCGACGGAACGTGGCACAGCCATGTCGACCTGGGACTGTGGGCCGATGCGATGGTCATTGCGCCGACAACGGCTTCTACCATCGGAAAGATGGCACACGGAGTGGCCGACAACATGCTGGTGACGACCTACCTGTCGATGAAGGCGCCGGTGTTTGTGGCTCCTGCCATGGACCTGGACATGTTTGCGCATCCTTCTACCCAGCATAATCTGGACATCCTGCGTTCGTACGGCAATCACATCATCGAACCGGCTGCTGGGGAACTTGCGAGTCACCTGGTGGGAAAGGGACGCATGGAGGAACCGGAGAAAATCATCGAGGTACTGGAAGCCTTCTTCAGCCGCCAGGAAGACCTGAAGGGAAAGCGCGTACTGATTACGGCGGGCCCGACGTATGAGAAAATCGATCCGGTGCGTTTCATCGGCAATTATTCTTCGGGAAAGATGGGATATGCCCTGGCCGAGGTCTGCGCCGAACGCGGAGCGGAAGTGACTCTTGTCAGCGGACCGGTGAACCTGCAGGCCGTGCATCCGAATATCCGCTGGGTGGATGTGGAAAGTGCGGAAGAGATGTACCGGGCTTCGGTGGAAGCTTTTCCGCAGGCAGATGCGGCCATTCTCTGTGCGGCCGTGGCCGATTTCACTCCGGAGGTGGTGGCCGGCACGAAGATCAAGCGTGAGAAAGAAGATCTGGTACTGCGGCTGAAACCGACGCACGACATTGCAGCGGAACTGGGAAGAATGAAGCGTGACGGTCAGAAACTGGTGGGCTTTGCGCTTGAGACCAATGACGAACTGAAGCATGCACAGGACAAGATGGCACGCAAGAACCTGGATTTCATCGTACTGAATTCACTGAACGACAAGGGAGCCGGATTCCGTTGCGATACGAACAAGATTACGATTGTCGAGCCGCAGGGAGCTACCCCCTACCCGCTGAAGAACAAGCAGGAGGTGGCCGCTGACATTATCGATAAATTGGTTTCCTTATTTTGACAAGAAATTTGACAAGATCGGAGAGATATGTTGCAGTCTATCTACATACGTAACTATGCGCTGATTGACGAACTCGATATCAGTTTTACTTCGGGCTTCTCTGTCATTACCGGAGAAACAGGTGCCGGAAAATCCATCATCCTGGGAGCCATCGGACTGCTGCTGGGGCAGCGGGCGGACGTAAAGGCCATCAAGAACGGGGCTTCGAAATGCATCGTGGAGGCAAGGTTTCACATTGCCAACTATGGGATGGAGGGTTTCTTTGCCGATAATGACATCGAGTTTGATCCGGAGGAATGCATCCTGCGCCGGGAGGTATCGGCCAGCGGCAAGAGCCGGGCATTCATCAATGATACGCCTGCCTCACTGGCGCAGATGAAACTGCTGGGGGAAAAGCTGATTGACATTCACAGCCAGCACCAGAACCTGTTGCTGAACAAGGAAGGATTTCAGTTGAATATCCTGGACATCCTGGCGCAGGACGAAGCTCTGTTGAACCGTTACCAGGAGCTTTACGGACGCTACAAGGGGGTGTGCAGGGAACTGGAGGATTTCATTGCGCAGGCAGAGAAGAGCCGTCAGGACGAGGACTACATCCGCTTTCAGTTGGAACAGCTGGAGGATGCGGATCTGAAGGAGGGTGAACTGACTGCCCTGGAACAGGAAGCGGAGATGCTCAGTCATGCCGAAGAAATCAAGGCGGGACTGTACCGTGCGGGACAACTGATTGACGGGGAGGAAAACGGAGCGCTTTCGATGGTGAAGGAATGCATCCAGTCGCTTCAGGGTATTTCGCGGGTGTATCCGCAGGCTGACGAATGGCGCGAGCGGCTTCACAGCTGCTACATCGAACTGAAGGATATCGGACACGATTTCTCGGTGGCGGAAGAAGAAGTGGAGTTCAATCCGGGACGGCTGGATTTTGTGAACGAACGGCTGAACCTGATATACAACCTGCAGCAGAAGCACCGGGTGGAAAGTCTGGAGGAGCTGATTGCACTGACTGACAAGTACCGTGAGCAACTGGAAGCGATTACTTCGTTCGACGACCGCATTGCGGCACTGAACCGTCAGAAGGAGGAACTCTACGCACAGGTGTTGAAGGAGGCTGCAGCCCTTACTGCTGTCAGATCGGAGGCCGCACGTTACATCGAGGCACAGATGCAGGCACTGCTCGTGCCGCTGGGAATGCCCAACGTACGTTTTGCCGTCGACATGTCGGCCCGCAAAGAGCCCGACAGCAAGGGAATGGACAGTGTGACCTTCCTGTTCTCGGCCAACAAGAACGGTACGCTGCAGAATGTGGCATCCATCGCTTCGGGCGGTGAGATTGCGCGTGTGATGCTTTCGCTCAAGGCCATGATTGCCGGAGCGGTGAAGTTGCCGACCATCATCTTCGATGAAATCGATACCGGAGTCTCCGGTTCCATCGCTGAGAAGATGGCTCTGATAATGGAGGACATGGGACGGCAGAACCGGCAGGTCATCAGCATTACGCACCTGCCGCAGATTGCAGCCAGGGGAATTGCCCACTACAAGGTATATAAGGAAGATACGGAAACCGGTACCCTCAGCCACATCCGTCTGCTGGACAAGGAAGAACGGGTGAAGGAGATTGCCAACATGCTGAGCGGTACGACACTGACTGAGGCGGCACTCAACAATGCAAGGGTGCTGCTGGGGCTAGAGAAATAAGTATAAATGACAAATTAAGAAAGTGATATGTTTGAGAAAAATGAAATGATATTTGGCGTCAGAGCCGTGATTGAAGCGGTACAGGCCGGAAAGGAAATCGACAAGGTACTGGTGAAGAAGGATATTCAGAGCGATTTGTCGAAAGAGCTTTTTGCCGTACTGAAGGATACGTTTATTCCGGTGCAGCGCGTACCGGTGGAACGCCTGAACCGCATTACGAAGAAGAATCATCAGGGAGTCGTGGCTTTCATCTCTCCCATTGCCTATCAGCGGACGGAAGACATCGTTCCCTATCTTTTCGAACAGGGAAAGAATCCGTTGCTCATCATGCTCGACGGGGTGACCGACGTGCGCAATTTCGGTGCCATCGCCCGTACGTGTGAGTGTGCCGGAGTCGATGCCATTGTAATTCCTTCGAAGAACAGCGTGAGCGTGAATGCGGATGCCATCAAGACTTCGGCCGGTGCCCTGCACACGCTGCCGGTATGCCGTGAGAGCAACCTGACGCAGACCATCAAGTACCTGAAGGATTGCGGATTCAAGATTGTAGCGGCTACGGAAAAGGGAGACTACGACTATACCAAGGCTTGTTATACCGATCCTACCTGCATCATCATGGGTGCGGAAGATACGGGAGTGCCTTATGAGCACCTGGCACTCTGCGACGAGTGGATCAAGATTCCGCTGTTCGGAAACATTGAGTCACTGAACGTATCGGTGGCTGCGGGAATCTTGATTTATGAGGCAGTGAAGCAGCGCGGCTTCTCCGAAGAAAAATAAAGGTAGGATGTATTTAAATTAATGGAATCATGAAGAAAATAATCTGTATACTGGCTTGCGGAATGCTTTTTCATACGGGGATGGCTCAGGGACTTCCCAAATGGGCCAACAAGGCTCGCAAGGCGGTATTCTCTGTAATCACCTATACGGCCGACAATAAGATCCTGAATACCGGAAACGGCTTTTATATCGATGAGAACGGAACGGCTGTTTCGGATTATTCGCTCTTTAAGGGTGCGGATCATGCGGTAGTCATTACGGCCGACGGCAAGGAATTGCCTGTGCGCTACATCATGGGAGCGAATGACATGTACGATGTAATCAAGTTCAAGACAGTGGCTGACAAGAAGATTGTGGCGCTGACCATGGCTCCGACGGGTGTGAGCAAGGGCGAAACGGTCTACCTGCTCCCCTACGCTACCCAGAAGGCGGAAGCAGGTCTGAGCGGTACGGTGGCAAAGGTGGACAGCATCGGCAACCAGTCGTTGTATTATACACTGAACCTGCAGGCTACGGACAAATCGGTGAGCTGTCCGGTGATGAATGCCGGAGGTGAGGTGCTGGGACTGATGCAGAAAAGCACGGACAAGGACGGAAAAGAGAGTTATGCCATCGGTGTAGACTATGCGGCTGCGCTGAGCATATCGGCTTTGTCATTCAACGATTATACGCTGAATACCATCGGAATCAAGAAGGGACTGCCGGAAGATGAGTCGCAGGCGTTGGTGTATCTGTATATGGCTTCTTCGCAGTTGAAGGCGGAAGATTACCTGAATTTGCTGAATGATTTCATTGGTCAGTATCCGCAGAACATGGAAGGATATATCCGTCGTGCAACGTATTACATCAATACGGGTGTGGAAGCGGATGTAGCGCTGGCGGAAGAGGACATCAAGAAGGCGGAAGAGGTCAGTGCCAAGAAGGACGAGGCACATTACCAGATTGCCAAACTGATTCACTCGTACGTGGTGAATACTGAAGCGGACAAGCGTCAGAAAGGATGGGACTATGAACGGGCACTCTCGGAAGTAAACCAGGCACTGGAGGCGGCTCAGGAACCGATTTATTACCAGCTGCAGGGAGATATCTATTTTGCCATGCAGAAATATCCGGAGGCTTATGGAGCTTACGAGCAGGTGAACAAGAGCAACCTGGCTTCTGCAGCGAGCTATTATGCAGCGGCAAAGGCCAAGGAACTGACAGAAGGCAGTGACAAGAAAGAAGTGATTGCCTTGCTGGACAGTGCCGTAAGCACTTATAATCAGCCTTACGGACAGGAGGCGGCTCCTTACATCTATGAGAGAGCGCGACTGAAGCTGGATAGTAAGATGTATCGGGAGGCTGTCATCGATTATAATCTGTTCCATGATGCGATGATGGGACGGGTATCTGCCGAATTCTATCTGATCCGTGAACAGGCGGAAATGCAGTGCAGAATGTATCAGCAGGCCATCAATGACATCAACCAGGCCATTGAAATGGATCCTTCTAATGCCGGTTATTGGGCAGAAAAAGGAGGTATTCATCTGCGTCTGAACCGCTTGGAAGAAGCCATCCAGGCACTGGAGAAGGCATTGACGCTGAACCCGGACGAGGCTTCGACTTACCGTATGCTGGGATATGCGGAACTGCAGCATGGAAAGAAGAAAGAAGGATTGGCGCATTTGCAGAAAGCCAGTGAAATGGGTGATACGGTAGCAGGTGAGCTGATTGAGAAGTATGGAAAATAAGACGGGAAAACCGTAACGGAACAGTACTGGTACCGGAGTGGTCGACCGCACTGAATATAGCCGGCCGGAGAAGCCTTTCAGATACGAAAGAATTCTCCGGCCGGTTGTGTGTATAAAGGACTGCATCCTTCTATTTACGTTTCAATTTATACCTGAGTGTCTTCAAAGCGATGTGATGCGAAACGCTGCAAGCATTGCGCTCATTGCGTTGTCCCCCTTGATGTAATGTTCAATCAGCGTTTGGCAGCAGATGTGAGACCGACAAACATCTTGTTTCCTGCAGGATTCCCGGAATACCCTCGAAGATAGATAAAGAAAAATCTCCCCATCCTACCTTTACGGCAGAATAGGGAGATTTTATAATGCAGTGACTATATTGTTTTCAGCAACTTATTTCAGCAGTTCAGCCAATTTAGCAGCGATGTCATCACCACGCAAGTCGCGCGCAATGATAGTACCTTCCTGGTCAACCAATACTGTTGCAGGGATGGCACGTACACCGTACAACTTAGCACCTTCGCAAGCCCATCCTTTCAGGTCAGACATCTGAGCCCAAGTGATGTTCAGGTCTTTGATGGCACGTTTCCAAGCTTCTGCATCGTTATCCAAAGAAACACCTACGATACCGAAACCTTTTGCCTGGTAAGCCTTGTAAGCAGCCACTACGTTCGGCATTTCCTTACGGCAAGGTCCGCACCAGCTAGCCCAGAAATCAATCAAAGTATACTTGTTCTTTGATACGAAGTCTGACAGTTTAACTGTTTCACCTTCCGGAGTATTCATTGAGAAGTCAGTGTATTTCTGACCTACTGCAGTCTTGCTCAGGATTTCTACACGTTCTTTCAACTGCAGGATTTCCGGATTGTTTGTATAAGATGCAGGTACCTTACCCAGCAATTCCTTTACCTTGTCCAGTTCGAAAGCATCGGCGTAAGTAGCCAGCAACTGTACACCCATCAGGTTGCCGATGTTAGCTTCTACAGTTTCGCAAACCATTACGTTGTTCAGGCTGTCTTTCTGTGTCAGCTGTGCTTCCATTTCCTTCAACTGATCGTCAGTCAGTGTAGAGTCAGTACGCATAGTGCGGTAAATCTGATTCATTTCCTTGTTCATGGCAATGTATTTATCCATGAACTGCTGGTAAGCATCGTTGCACAATGTTCCGGATACCTTGTTGTTTCCGCGTTCCAGATGTACCTGAATGTTTCCGTTTTCCAGGAACACCATTGACAACAGGCGGAGGTTGTCTTTCATATAAGTTACATAACGGCTTACAGTAACTGAATCAGGAGTACCCTTGAATTCAAAAGCTCCCTGAGTTACTACCGCAGAGTCCAATTTCACCAATTCACCGTCTACCATATCCTGCAGGTAAACAACCTCACCATCTTTAATTCCTTCAGATGTACCTTTGATGGTATATCCGCTTTTTTCCTGGCAAGAAGCCAAAGCAAACACGCCGGCAGCAGCCAGCAACATCATTTTATTCATACCTTTTTTATTTAGTTGATTAATTAATGTGCGCAAAGATAGACTTTTTTTTGCCTAACGCAAAGCTTAACGAAAGAAGAATGGACAAAACATAGATGATTTTCATGATTCCGGTCTGTATGCCCAGACATTGCGTCAGACGGGTATATTCCAGGTCCCCGAAAAACTGTACCACGAAAAAAAGAGTGACGAAAAATTCGGGAAAACGGATGAAGCCGAAGGCCATTCCGCGGACAATGTCCTTGTCGGAATGATAGAAATCGACTGCATAGCCATAGACCAGTCCGGTGATACCCAGGATAGCAGAAAGTATGCAGGCACTCCCCTCCTGCAGCGGAGAATCTGATATCCCTCCGCTGATGCTTCGCAATCCTCCCCATGGCCCCCAGGCAAGTATTCCCCATAACAGCAGGATGATGATTCCGCAGACCGTCCCCATGAGCCAGGCTTTCAGTTCCCGCCGCGACAGTTGGCTTCTTTTCTTCAGCAACTTAAGACTTGCGGCACTCCATCCGGAGTGTACGGCCAGGCCGCCTCCGAGAAAGAGAATCATCATGTCGCCCAGGAAAGGTACGTTCAGGAAGGTATCTCCCACGGTACGCAACTTCCAGCGCAGGCCTTCGGCACTGAGCAGGTTGCGCACACCTTCCCATCCGTAGATGTTGCCTATCCAGGAAAGCAATACGACGACAACGGACAATACAAAGAACAGGGTAGCCGGATGTATGTAATGTCTATTCTTCATCGGGTTCCAGATTGTCTATGTCCAAAATTCTCAGTTCCAGGGCACGGGTAACCAGCCGGCAGGCATTGACTCCCGTACGTTCTTCTGGGCGGAACAGACGGCTGATCAGGTCATTCTGCCGCTTCTCGATGGATTTGATACCGAACGGCATCGCCCGCAGGTTGGTAATCATTTCCTTGGTATATCCCAGTGCAAGATGACGCAGCAGACGCTCGTCGTATTCGTCGATGTCATAGTGGATGATGGCTTCCTGCCGCTTTTGCTCGGCACATACCGACTGTTTGAAGCGTTCCACAATCTTTTCCAGGATCGGATAATTGAACACCAGTTTCTTTCCTGCCATCACCGCTTCCACATCGGTTGCCGTCAGCAGTTCTCCTGTCTTCAGGATAATACCGTCCGCTCCTGCCTGCAGGGCATCTACCCACAGTTTCTCATTCAGTACCTCACCGGTAAAGATCAGTACCTTCAAGGAAGGATGCTCCCGGTGCAGGCGGGCACAGATTTCCACACCGATGGTAGTGGAACCACCCAGTCCTAAGTCCAGCAAGACCATATCGGGCATCTGCTTGGCCAGCAGTTCCCAGAAATCGGCTTCTGTCATGGCCGTACCGATGACCTCTGCATTGGGAATTTCGTTTCTGAATATTTCTTCGGTGCCTTTCAGCTCCAGCTTGACATCTTCTACAATAATGACTTTAAATTTTTCCATAGTTATTTGTTTCTGTTTATTTTTTCAATGGGATGGTAAACCAGACGGTGAATCCGCCATCTCCGGCACTTTGAGCGTTGATGCGGCAGCCCCGGCATCCGGCGTATTCATCGTGTTCACGAATGATTTGCTTGCATATCAGATATTCCGTACCGACTAACTCTTTTCCGTTTTCCAGATAGATTTTCTCCTTCCGGGGATAGAAGAGCTCATTCAATTCCTCCTGAGAGAAGGTCCGGCGGTTATCCGTAAAGTCGAACCGTACAAACTGTCCGTCGGGACGCACACGAAGATGCAGTTGCCCGGATACCCGGTAACGGACGGCGTCATTTACCAGACTTTCCAGCAGAAGGAAGAGAAGTACCTTGTCTCCGCTCACCTTCAGGTCGGACGGCGCATCAATCGCAATCTCGATGCGCTCACTCAGTCTGGCAGTTGATTTCCGCAAATATTTGTGGACATGATCGCAAAGAAGGGTTACCGGAATCTCCGTGCGCCGGAAGGTTACCTCATCGAGCTGGCGTGCGGCACAGGAACTGAGCAAGGTAAAGATTTCCTTGTAATAACCGATCAGTTCTTCCACTTCTTCCAGACTCTTGCTTTCTTCATCCTTTCCTTCGGCCGTTTCAGCAGACAGTTTCTCGATGATCTGTTTGATTCGGTTCGGATAATAGATGGTCTCGTGCTTGATGGTAGACAGGCAATTGTCCAATACCATGTTCTGTACGTGGAGCATGTTTTCCTCGTAAATAATCCGCGAAGCATCGTCCTGAGCCAGTTCGATATCGTTGGATTTTCTCTTCACCCGGACCACTACCTGATAGAGCATGGCCGAAAGACAGCTCACCACCAGTTCCAGCAAGAGCTTGTCGGCTTCACGTACCGGCAGGTAGGTCGTCTTCACTGCCAGCGCCCCCATGCAGAAACGCTCATTTCCCAACTCCAGCAACAGAGGGAAAAGCAGCCAGTTGCCGTCGGCATAACAAGGTACGTCGGGGTGAGCGAACGCCCATTCCAACTGCTGGGTAATCCTCGGAGAAGGCTGCGACAGATAATGATATTGCAGGCTTGAGGTATCCTCGTCATTGATGACCATTGCCATGTCCGTAAAAGAGATAAGTTCCTTGATTTCATCTCCCAGTTTGTACAACAGCGACTGGAAGAAGGTTTCATCGGCCTTGTCGAATGTCTGTATGAACGAAGATATGGCTTTGTTGGCAATGAAGACCTGCTCCATCTGATAACGGTACTGCAGGCGCCGGCGGATAAACAGGATGTAGTATCCTCCCAGGCAAATCACTACCAGCAGCACCAGCAGGGTAATGGCAATCAGTTTGTTGCTGGCAGATTGCTGCATCTGACTGCAATACTGTTCCAGCGACCGGTCCTTGCTGATTTGCTTGTACAACGAAGTGTACACCATGTTATTGTAGTAATAAATGGCAAAATTCTTCAACGCCAGTCCGGCTACTGCTGCCTCGTTGCGCACATCCAGCAGAATGTAGTAATCGGTATCAAACTCATCTTCCAGCCATTGCTGCTCTGCCGCAGAGAAATCTTCGTTGTATATTTTCAGCAACGGAGCCTTCCGTCCGGAGGTAGCCAGGTAATGCGTGTTCATGTATTTGAATACACTGTCGGCAAAGACCAGGGCCTGGGCATATTCTCCGTCCACATTGCATTGATAAACCTTATTGGCATATTGGTTGGCCGTGTTCAGCAGCGTGTCGGCAGGCAAGGCAGAGGGAACTGCACTTTCGGGCTGGGTAAACGTACATCCCGTTCCTGCCAGCAATATCCATCCCCACAACAGCACTCCGATTCTTTTCATGCCTTTGGGGAGACGGAAACAGAAACGGCTTCCTTTTCCCAGAGCACTTTCAATAAAGAAGCGGCAGACTCCGAATACGGGATTGGTTTTCCGGTATTTCTCAATGATACCCTTGCAGTTCATCAACCCGAATCCGTGTCCTTTCTGCTTCTTCAAGACCGATGTATCTGCTGCATCTTCCATACCGATGGCAGACGAATCATATACTTTTTCATCCAGAATGTGGGAAATGTCCTTGGCAGACAGTCCGATACCAGTATCGGCAACCGATATCTCGATATAGTCTTCGGTCTCTTCGGCATAGATATGGATTTTCCCTCCTTCCGGCGTGTACTTACGGGCGTTTTCCGCCAGCGTATTAATCATAAACAATGTCAGTGCCCTGTCGGCCTTTACCACAGCATCGGTCGGAGTAATGAGCAACGTCTGATGCTTCGTCTCGTAGGCTCTCCGGCTCTTTTCAACCACCGCAAACAAAGGTTGCAACGGGAAACTCTCAATGTGAAGACTCAAGGCACCCTGACGGACTTTGATCCACAATGCCAATATCTCGTTATATTCATTGATCTGGGTAATCAGTTCATCGATGTAGGTAATCCGGTTGCGCTTTACCTCCTCGGTTCGGGTGAGCAGTTCCGTATTCAACTTGCGGGTTTCGTTGACGATACGGTCGATGTATGGCAGCATGCCGGTCACAATCGACAGACAGGCTTTCTTGACCGTATTCTTCCGCTTGTTCTCAATCAGATGCTGCTCGTGAACGTAATAATTCTTTTCCACCTGTTTGATTTCATCGTCAAGGCAAATGAGATTGACGCCGTTTTGCAAGGCCCATGCCACATACGGCAGAATCAGTTCCAGCATTTCCTGTTTCTCGCGGGAAAGCGGACCGGAAGAAATAAACCGGATCTTTCCTACGACTTTCTGACTTCCCGGAAGACGCAATTCCCTGGAATCCCATTCGCCGTTGTCTTCGACAGATTCTGACAGGACTTCATCCGATGTATCGTTCCAAACCGTTTCCTCTTCAGGCCCTATAAATCCTTCTTCCTCCTCACTCCGACAGCTTTCTTCATCGACTTCATCTTCCATCCCCTTATCAGATACCAGCTGAATCTCTATCTGCTTGAAATTGAAAAGCTGCTGCATATCGGCAGAGATAAAGTCTTTAATTGATTCAGACATTTCCAACGGGTCTTCTGTCTGTGCCGGGATCGAAGAAATGGTCTTTCTGCACAGTTCGAATACACTCTTCAACTGTTCCATGTAGCGCTGGTTCCGGCGCTTCCAGTATTTGTTCAATACGACAAACAAGAGCAATAAAGTGACCGCTCCCCCAGCCGCCAGAAGCAACAGGAAATTCAATTGCCTCATTTCCTTTCCCAAACTCTCGTAACGGCTTTCCAACGCCTTATCCTGTCGCGTATAATCCAGCAAATCCAGGTAAATGTTCCGGTTATAGTCCGATTCCAGTTTGCAGTCCATGGCAGAATACGTCCGGCTCAACTGTTCACGCAACCGGAGGATCCATTCGGGCACGGTCTTGATACCCTTGTTCTCCACCCACTGCAGTTCGACAGAGACATCCGAATACGGCACATAAGGCTGAAGACGGTCGGTAGAATCCGTACAGTGGTAGTATTTTTCGTGATGCAGGTTGACATACTGCAAGGCCGTATCCAGATTGTCCAGTGCCTTTCCCGGCTCTCCCAACGTATTGTAACAGGTCGCAATGGTACGGTACGTACCCGAAATCTGATACCAGTCCCCATATTGCTTGAACAGGCGAAGGGCCTCCTTGGCATAATGCAGCGACAGACTGTCGAGTGCCATGCCTTTATCGTTAATCAGGTGCAGCAGGGACGGTCTGCCCGACTGTATGATCTCCCGGTTTTTCCGGAATACAAGCAATTCGGCAATCCCCTGCAAGGCATTGGCTTCAAAATACACATATCCTCCCTTCCGGCTGGCCAGCAGACAACTGACCAGATAGTCCAGTTCACCCATCACTGTCTGGTCATAAGACTCGGCTTCGTACATGCCTCCCGAACCTCTCATGTATTCGTAATACAGGCGTTGTGCCTCGTCATTCTTGAGCATGGATTCCGTAATGGAATTGATGGATTCCATCGACTCCTTATGTTGCTGCAGATAATAGAAATAAACCCCGGAAACAATATAAAACTCCGAAAAGGCATAGTTGAGCCTTTTTTTCTCCTCCTCGTCCGTAATCAGGTCCTCGTCCTCCCGGATTCGGCTCATGTGACGAAGAGCCCGGTTGCGGTAATCGTAAAACTCCTTGTTCATCGAAGTGCGCTGACACACCTTCATCATGCCGACACAGGCTATCATGCTATCGATTTCATCGTTGCTGTCTTCCAGCACCCTCTGAAACAGTCGGATGGCATGCTCAAAATCCATACGCATGAAAGCACAAAATCCCATTTGATTCAATGCCCGCATCCGCAGTCCCGGAAATTTCTCCGCTTCCGAATAAGCCTTTGTAGCAGCCCTTGCCGAAGCCGCCATATCCTTGTACCGCAGGTCATAAGAAAGACGATTCAAAGAATCTACTTCCTGATACAGTACTTTATCGGTCTGTGAAGGAAGAAAGGGCAAGGAACAAAGCCCGATTCCCGATAACAGGACGAATGCATATATTATTCTTTTCATCATACTCTCTTTGCAGGTTATATAAATTCTCCGGTACACAAAGATACAAAGTTCTGACAGATACCGGTATAAAAACAAAAGAGATTACATCATTTTCCATCAATGATATAACCTCTTCTTCAGCCAACCGAAATAGCCATCTTATTTCTTTGATTCTTCCAAAGAAACTTTTCTGAATTCTTTCAGTACTTTTTCCAACTCTAAAGAAGCCTTGCGAGCACGAGTTCCAGCTGCTTTGTTTCCTTTTTCTGCTTGCAATTCAGCATCAGCTACCATTGCTTCGCTCAACTCTTTGATTTTTGCGATTAATTCATTCATAATTTTTTATTTAATTAGTTCTTATACAATCTCAAAGTAAATATAATTCACCCAATATCACACCCAACTTCGGCTTTTTTTTAAATAATTTAATATATCTAGTTCAATATATGAGAGAAGTTACTGATAAATCTGTAAGTCAGGCGGGAAAAAGGAATACCCGATCTCCTCCTGCATCCTTGTTTCCCACCCTTGTATTTCTCATTCTTATGTCAACTTATGGATAATCAGTCCTGAGCGGAGCTTCGGTTCGAACCAGGTCGTTTTAGGAGGCATGATGTTTCCCGTATCGGCAATATCCATCAGCTGCTTCATCGAAACCGGATACAGTGCCAGTGCCATTTTCATCTCACCGCTGTCCACCCGCTTCTGCAGTTCTCCCAATCCGCGTATGCCACCTACGAAATCAATCCGCTTGTCCGAACGGAGGTCCTTGATGCCCAAAATCTGATCCAGGATCAGATTCGATGAAATGGTTACGTCGAGCACCCCTATCGGATCCTGGTCATCGTACGTACCCGGCTTGGCAGTCAGACTGTACCAGTTTCCGCCCACATAAAGACCGAAGTTGTGCAATGCTACCGGCTTGTAGATCGCCGTACCCTTATTGACCACCTCAAAGTTTTCCTTCAGTTTGTCGATAAACGCTTCCACCGTCAGTCCGTTCAAATCCTTCACCACCCGGTTGTAGTCGATAATAGTCAACTGACTGGCCGGGAAGCAGACTGCCATAAAGTAATTGTATTCCTCGTCTCCCTTATGATCCGGATTCTGCTGCGCCTTCTCTGCACCCACCAAAGCCGCCGCTGCACTCCGGTGATGTCCATCCGCAATATAAAGAGCCGGCATGGCCTTAAACTTCTCCGTAATGGCCTCAATATCCTTCTCCTCGTCAATCACCCAGAAAGTATGGCCGAACCCGTCTCCAGGAGCAATAAAATCATATTCCGGCTGACGTGACGTATATTTAGCCACCAGCATATCCAGTTCCTTATCATCCGGATACGCAAAGAATACCGGTTCGATGTTCGCATTGTTCACACGCACATGCTTCATACGGTCCTCTTCCTTATCCCGGCGGGTAAGTTCGTGCTTCTTAATCACCCCATTCATGTAATCAGGCACATACGCCCCTACCACCAGTCCGTACTGAGTCTTTCCGTTCATGGTCTGGGCATATACATAGTAACACGGTTTCTCATCCTGCACCAGCCACCCCTTATCCTGAAACATCTGGAAATTCTCAGCAGCCTTTTTATATACCCTTTCATCATGCTCATCCGTACCAACGGGAAAATCGATTTCCGGGCGAATGATGTGATACAACGATTTCTCATTGCCCTCAGCCTCTGTGCGGGCTTCTTCAGAATTCAGTACATCATAAGGACGGGAAGCCACCTGTTCAACAAATTCTTTAGGTGGACGAATACCTCTAAATGGTTTAATAACAGCCATATTACATTAATGATTGAAGTTTAGCTTTAAGATTAAATACACGCATCATTCCCTCCTGAGAGAGAAAAACAAGGAGCATCCTTCTACGGGTACAGGCCTCCCCCCTACGGAGTTTTATACACACATTCCACGGAGAAGATTACAGTTAAGTCCTTCTGTCCAACGAGAAGATGCCCCCTGCCGCTATTGTTTCAGTAAATCATTTGTTTACCCGGAAACGTTCGTTGCCGTCTCTCAGGAAACCGACAATCTGACAAGCTGCCGCAATACCCGCATTGATATTGGCTTCTGCAGTCTGCGCACCCATCTTCTTTGGAGTAGAGAAATACCTTCCCGGGAAATGATCGGCAAATTCCTCATGATGAGCCGGCATAATATCCGTTACGTATTTGAAATCCGGACGGTCAGTCATCAGACGGATCAGATCAGCTTCGTTGATTACCTCCTTACGGGCCGTATTAATCAGCAAACCACCCTTAGGCATCAGGTTCACCAGGTCGTAATTGATTGAATTCCGTGTCTCAGCCGTAGCCGGAATATGGAGGGATACGATATTACATTCCTTATACAGTTCCTCGGCCGAATCAACCGCCTTCACTCCCTCAGCCTCGATGGCCTCCTTCGTGCAATACGCATCGTACGCATAGATATCCATACCCACTCCCTTCGCAATGCGTGCCACGTTTCTGCCCACATTACCAAAGGCATGTATACCCAGTTTCTTTCCCTTTAATTCGGTACCCGATTTTCCATCATAGAAGTTGCGTACCGCCATGATCATCAGACCAAACACCAGTTCAGCCACCGCATTCGAATTCTGTCCCGGAGTATTCATTACACATACCCCTTTCGCAGTCGCGGCCTCCAGGTCGATATTGTCATATCCGGCACCTGCCCGGACTACAATCTTCAGCTGATCAGCTGCCTGCAACACCTCTTTATCGATGATGTCACTGCGCACAATCATTGCATCGATTCCCTTTACCGCATCCAGCAACTGCTGTTTTTCTGTATATTTCTCCAGCAATACCAGTTCATAACCAGCGGCTTCCACTTCTTTGCGGATACCGTCGACAGCCACTTTTGCAAACGGCTTTTCTGTTGCTACCAATACTTTCATGACAATCAGATTTTAATAGAGCCAGCTACCTGAAGTCCGGATAAGGCGCAATGACAGTACCTCAAAGCCATTTTTCGTGACTGCGTCCGTATTGACCGTCTCATCCGATAAAAAATTTTAAAGACCATTTACTGAGGTACAGACCCTAGAAGTTAAAGAATTAGATTAAAATTTGTGGGGAATGCCATATCGGCAGATAAAGTAAAGATAAAAGGTATAAAAGGTGGATCTTCCAAGCGGTCCAGCCACTCTCCGATCCCCCTTTTTAACTAATCAGTTCGATTTATCAATGCATTTTTTCAAACTCCTGCATACATGCTACCAAAGCCTGTACACTTTCCAGCGGCATTGCGTTATAGCAGGAAGCACGGAATCCGCCTACAGAACGGTGTCCCTTGATTCCCACCATTCCCTTTTCTGTGGCAAATTTCAGGAAGTCAGCTTCCAGATCCTTGTACTCATCGCTCATTACGAAGCAGATGTTCATGTACGAACGGTCTTCCTTCACCACTGTACCGCGGAACAGTTTGTTGCGGTCGATTTCGGCATACAGCAAGTCGGCACGTTCTTTTGCACGGCGCTGCATTTCCTCTACTCCACCTTCCGCCTTGATCCAGCGCAATGTCTGCAAAGCCGCATAGATAGGCACTACCGGAGGAGTATTGAACATAGAACCCTTGTCCACGTGTGTCTGATAGTTCAGCATGGTCGGGATATGACGGGAAACCTTACCCAATGCATCATTACGCACTACCACGAACGTTACACCTGCAGGAGCCAGATTCTTCTGTGCGCCACCATAGATACAGATGTATTTCGATACATCAACCGGGCGGGAGAAAATATCCGAAGACATATCAGCCACCATCGGAACACCCACGTTCAGGTCTTCGTGCAATTCCGTACCGTAAATCGTATTGTTCGTGGTGATATGGAAATAATCCACATCGGCAGGAACCTCATAATCCTTCGGAATATAAGTATAACCCTGAGCCTCTGAAGAAGCCACCTCTACCACTTCACCGAATGCCTTGGCCTCCTTGATTGCTTTCTTGGCCCAAGTACCTGTATTTAGATAAGCCGCTTTCTTTTCCAGAAAATTGTAAGGAACCATACAGAACTCCATGCTCGCACCGCCGCCGAGGAAAAGCACAGAATATCCTTCCGGGATATTCAGAAGTTCCTTAAACAAGGCCACAGCTTCGTCCACAACCGGTTGAAAGTCTTTAGCGCGGTGACTGATTTCCATCAACGAAAGTCCCGAACCGTTATAATCAAGAATAGCCTGAGCCGTTTTTTCGATCACTTCGCGAGGCAGAATAGAAGGTCCCGCATTAAAATTATGTTTTTTCATTTGGAAGTTTGTTTTGGTTAAACATCTTGTTCATTCTTACAATTGCGAATTTAGTGATTATTTTTAGACTTCCAAAAGTTTAGGTAAGAATTTTCTATTATATCGCGTACTTTTCTTACTTTTATGCATAAAAAAAAGGTATTTAGTTTCAAATTGACACATAAATACCTTTCCTATAAAATATTCTTATAGTTCCCTGCTTGCTTCCGTATAGTTTAGTATCACAAAGATATCATTTTGCAGGTTCTATCAAAGTCTTTACCCCCTTAATCTTTTCATTTTGTATCAGTTTTAACGTTTGTTTAGCCTTTTTCCGGGAGATAGCCGCAAAAGCGTAATGATCTTTTACATCGATGCGTCCCACTTCCTCCTTGCCGAGCCCTCCTTTTTTGGAAAGGAATCCTACGATATCAATCTTGTTGATCTTGTCTTTCTTCCCTTTTCCGATGTACAATGTCACAAACTCAGGCATTCCGGGAGCCGGCACTTTTTCGGGCAGTTCGTACACTTCCACCGGCAACTTCACGTATTCCGGCAGGGTTTCTTCCTCATGCAGAATCACAAAGGCCTTACCCTCTGCTTCCCACCGTGCCGTACGTCCGTTGCGGTGCACGAATCCCTCTTGCGACTGCGGCAGGTGATAATGTACCACGTTGTCAATGTCTGGAATATCCAGTCCGCGGGCAGCCAGGTCGGTTGAGATAAATACGTGGCAACTTCCGTTGCGGAATTTGTACAACGCCCTTTCCCTATCGTCCTGTTCCATTCCTCCATGGAATACCTCACAGAAGACTTTCATCGACCGCAAATACTTTCCGATACGGTCAGCACTTTCCCGGTGATTGCAGAAAACGATGGTCGATTCATTACCCAGACAGCACAACAGACGATAGAGGGTCTCCAGCTTGTCCTTTGCCGGCGAATTCACCTGATACAGATGCAAGCGTTCCTCCGTCTCCTGCTTCCGGTCCAGGAAATCCAGTCTGACCGTCCGGTTCAAGCCCGTAAACTGCGGAATCTCCTCTGCGTCCGTAGCCGACAGCAAAAACCGCCTTTTCAGTCCCGTGAGTTTGGAAATCACCTCCTCCATTTCCTCCTGGAATCCCAGTTCCAGACATTTGTCGAACTCGTCGATTACCAGCAGGCGGACCTTTCCTCCTTCAATATTCTGCTTTCCCAGATGGTCATTCATTCGTCCCGGCGTACCGATGATTACCGTCGGATTGAGCGCTTTCATCGTACGATGTTCCTCCATAGCCGGACGTCCTCCGTAACAACTCATCACCCCGAATCCGGTTCCCATGGCCTTGAATACCTGCTCTATCTGCAGGGCAAGCTCACGCGACGGTGCCAGTACCACCGCCTGCACTCCCTTCACTTCAGGATTGAGGGCACTCACCAGCGGCAACAGGTAGGCAAGGGTCTTTCCCGATCCCGTAGGCGAAAGCAGAATCATGTCCCCTCCCTGTTTGAACAGCGTGAGGGCCTGGCGCTGCATCTCGTTCAACTCATTTATTTTGAGGTTATTCAATATCTCTTGTACGTTCATATAGACAACTGTTTTTTTAATTAGACGGAATCAATCTCACCGGGAATCCCGTAGATCATAGAAAATAAGGAGTAAAGATAAGGTCCGAAAACAGACAAAGTGGAGACCTTCCCTTTTTCCGGGAAACACCCCACTCTGCCTTTATCCTTGTATCCGGCGGCAACAACCTTGCCGTCAGCCGGCAAAATTATTCTACATACAGCACCAGTCCCTTCAGGTACTCTCCTTCCGGATGATAGATATTTACAGGATGGTCACCCGGCTGCGTCAGCTGATGCAGGATGCGTACGCTTCTTCCGCTCTGTGCAGCTGCCGTAAATACCGCATTCCGGAAATTCTCCTTGCTTACTACCTGAGAGCAGGAGAAGGTGAACAGGATACCTCCCGGACGAATCTTTTCGAAAGCCTTGGCATTCAGTTTGGTATATCCGCGCAGGGCATTACGCAATGCATCCCGGTGCTTGGCAAAGGCTGGCGGGTCCAGGATGATCAGGTCGTACTGGTCGCCCATGCGGTCCAGGAACTTGAAAGCATCCTCTGCAAACGCCTGATGACGCGGGTCGCCCGGGAAATTCAGTTCCACATTTTCATTGGTCAGGTCAATCGCCTTGGCCGAGCTGTCTACCGAATGTACCAGGTTGGCTCCTCCACGCATGGCATAGAATGAGAATCCCCCCGTATAGCAGAACATGTTCAACACGTTGCGTCCCTTCGCATATCGTTCAAGCAGACTGCGGTTTTCCCGCTGGTCCACAAAGAAACCGGTCTTCTGTCCCTTCAGCCAGTCCACATGGAACTTCAGTCCGTTCTCCATGGCAATGTTCTCAGGACTTCCTCCCTTCATAAAGCCGTTTTCCGTAGCCAGCAGGTCGGCCTTGAACGGCAATGTCGTTTCCGACTTATAATAAATGTGCTGGATTACATCACCCATCACCTCCGACAAGGCATCGGCAATCTCCATCCGGTACACGTGCATACCGGCCGAGTGCGCCTGCATGACCGCCGTATGGTCGTATACATCAATGATCAGTCCCGGCAGGTTGTCTCCCTCCCCATGCACCAGACGATAGGTATTGTTGTTCGGATTTCCCAGTACCCCCAATGCACGGCGCAGGTCCTTGGCCACCTCCAGACGGCGCTTCCAGAAATCACGGTCGATTACCTCCTGACGGAAAGTAAGCACACGCACGGCGATACTTCCAATCTGGAAATGTCCGCAAGCCACAAATTCCTTTTTCGATGTATATACATCTACCACTTCTCCTTCTTCAGGCTCGCCTTCCACCTTGGCGATGGCTCCCGAGAACACCCACGGATGGAAACGCTTCAGCGATTCCTCCTTACCGGGTTTCAAATATACTTTCTTGTATGACACTATATTCGGTTATTTTGATGATTACAAAATGATCTTTATTGATATAGGAGGGATTCCGTCAGACCGCCTTCTCTGCGGCTTCCTCTACCTTCTGCACGTGGAAGCCGCCGCGACTCCGGAGATCTTCCAGGTACGTATAGATTTCCACGCATGCCCAGGCATCCGTAGCCGCATACAACTGCTGTGCTTCCGTCAGCGTTTCTGCCTCCCAGTTCGACAACCGCTGGCTCTTTGAAATCTTCTTCGAGAACAGCAGTGCGAAAATCTTCTGCAGACTCTTCTCCTCGATTCCGTACCGCGGCACATAGTCCTGCAGTTCCACCCAGTTGCCGTTGCGCGGATCCTTCTGGTTGCGCCGGCGAAGCATGGCAAAATCATCCTTCAGCGAAAGCCCCACCTTCAGGACATCATTCAACAGAAAATCTTCCAGAAAATCAGGCAATCCCAAATGATTCAGACGAAACAAAAAACAAGTATCCCGTGTCGACACCTGCAGGAGGGCGACCTTATGGGTCATTCCTTTCTTAAACGAAGGGCGGGTTTCCGTATCCACTCCCACAATGGCATGGGTGTTCAGATAATCTACCGCCTTGCGTGCCTCACTCTCGGTATAGATTACGAAAATCCGTCCCGGGAAATGCACCTTTTCCATTTCGGCCACAGCCTGTTTTGATATTTTATTGTACAATACAACCATTTATCTCAATGTAGTACTTTCTTTTCTTAAATTCCTAACTTGTTTCCAATAATTATACCCAGATATTACTATTACTCCCAGCGGTCACCGCTGCCGTCGTCCTCACCGGCCTCCAGTCCTTCGTACAGGTCTTCCTCCGTACAGTCATTGTCCATTCCGGCAAACGGTTCTTCTCCGTAGTCCTCTTCTTCCTCGTTCTCACCCGAGTGCGAGAACTTCACTTCATGCAATGCCCGCATCACGTTCACCAGTCTCTGTCCCCAGAATTCGGCAAACTGCTCGGCACAGATAACCAGCGCATCATTCATCGTCTGGTCGAGTCCCAGCTGATACACGCAGATAAAATCCTTCAGCGGCTGGTAGATATCGGCCAGGTTCTCCGAAATATTCTGTTTGATGGGAGTCTCACAGAAAGCCATGTCATCCAGGAACACATCCAGATAATCGTCCTTCTCTCCCATTACCGCAGCAATCATGGAGCGAACCCGCTCGTAATCCCCCTCGGTGACAAACTTCTCCGGATCAAAGTCGTCCAGACGCTCTCCCTTCGGCAACAGCAATGCCTTCAGGTACAACAGCGGAAGAAGCTTCAGGGCCGTATCCACAAACTTGCGGCGCGGCTGTTCGTTCGCTCTTTCCAAAAAGCCACAGCACTCGGCTGCTACAGTAACAAATTCAACGGTATTCTTATCAAATATGATTGTGTGGTTCTTTTCCATCTTTCCAGAATTTATTATGCAAAGATATGAAAAAAATATGGGGTAAAAAAAATATTTGTATTTTTGCGTACATAAACTTAACAGGTAGGTTCACATCTAATAAATCATAAGGGAATAAACGAAAAGACATGAAGAAAAAAACAGACAATAAACTGGGCGGGATGAAAAATGAAACTGCCCAGAAAGTGGTAACTGCCATAAAAAGTGAGACAGCGCGTTTTGTATTCGGACTGCTGTTCGTAATCTTCGGCGTGTATATGCTGCTGGCTTTCAGTTCGTTCTTCTTTACCGGGGGCAACGACCAGAGCATCCTGTCTCATCCGAATCCCGGAGAACTGCTCGAAACCGGGAACCGTATTCAGAACTATGCCGGAGCCCGGGGCGCCCAGTTGGCGGAATTCCTGATCAACGACTGTTTCGGTATTTCGGCTTACTTCATCATTGTATTCCTGATTGTAGCAGGAATGAAACTCATCAAGGCTTACGATTTCGTCTTATGGAAATGGTTTGCCGGATGTTCGGTCCTGATGATCTGGCTTTCCATCGCCCTGGGATTTGCTTTCGGAGGCTTGCTCGAAAATTCCTTCCTCTACCCGGGCGGACGGCACGGATACAATGTGAGCGAATGGATCTGTTCGCAGATCGGTACGCCCGGACTGGTGCTCTTCCTTCTGGCTACCATCATTCTGATTGCACTCTTCTTCTCCCGGAAGACGATTGACTTTATCCGCCGGATTTTCCATATCGACCTGCCGTTCAAGAAAGGAAAGCAGGATGACGGTCCTGCAGGTCCGGCTGATGAGGGTCCGGAACCGCAGGCAGCATCGGATGAAGAGAAGGAAGAAGAGGCTGCAATGCGTTTGCAGCATCCGGAACCGAAGGTTATGACTCCTCATCGCCGTGCGGAAGAAGACATGATGGAAGAAGAAGAGGAACTTCAGCAGGAAGAGGAAGAAGAGGAAAAGCCGGTGGAAGTGGAACTGCCCATTGAGAAAAAGCCGTTGCATACTCCCGATTTTCCGGTAGAAAAAGAAGTGCAGCCTAAAGAGGCACAGGGAATAAAGGAAGCGGAGACTGTGGAAGCAGAACCGGCTTTTGAAATCAGCAAAACTGCCAGCGAAGACGACATGGAGTACCGGGGCGATATCACCCAGCCGTACAACCCGCGTCTGGACCTGGAACATTACCGTTTCCCGACACTGGACTTGCTCAACTCTTATCAGGATACGCACGAGCCGACCATCGACATGGAGGAGCAGAATGCCAACAAGAACCGCATCATTCAGGTGTTGCGGAGCTTCGGAATTGAAATCAGTTCCATCAAGGCCAGCGTGGGACCTACCATCACGTTGTATGAGATTACTCCGGCCGAAGGAGTCCGCATCTCCAAGATCCGTAACCTGGAAGACGACATCGCACTGAGCCTTTCGGCTCTGGGTATCCGTATCATCGCCCCTATCCCGGGTAAGGGAACCATCGGTATTGAAGTACCGAACGCCAATCCGCGCATCGTACCCATGAGTTCCATTCTTGCCAGCAAGAAGTTCCAGGAAACCAACTTCGAACTGCCGGTGGCATTGGGAAAGACCATTACCAACGAAGTCTTCATGGTCGATCTGGCCAAGGCTCCCCATATGCTGGTAGCCGGTGCTACCGGACAGGGTAAGTCAGTCGGTCTGAATGCGATTGTGACCTCACTGCTGTACAAGAAGCACCCCAGTGAACTGAAGTTCGTCATCATCGACCCGAAGAAAGTGGAATTTGCCATCTATGCTCCGATTGAGAAACATTTCCTTGCGAAACTGCCCGACGGAGAGGATGCCATCATCACCGACGTGACAAAGGTCGTGCAGACGCTTAACTCCCTCTGTATTGAGATGGACACCCGTTACGACCTGCTGCGGAAAGCCGGATGCCGAAACATCAAGGAGTACAATGCCAAGTTCATCTCCCGTCAGCTTAATCCGGAGAACGGACACCGTTTCATGCCTTACATCGTCATCATCATCGATGAGTTCGGTGACCTGATCATGACAGCCGGCAAGGAAGTGGAGCTCCCGATCTGCCGTATCGCACAGCTGGCACGTGCCGTAGGTATCCACGCCATCATCGCTACCCAGCGTCCGACAACCAATATCATTACGGGTACCATCAAGGCCAACTTCCCGGCACGAGTGGCTTTCCGTGTGGCTTCCATGATGGACTCACGTACCATCCTCGACCGTCCGGGTGCCCAGCAGCTGATCGGAAAGGGAGACATGCTCTACTTGCAGGGCAACGATCCGGTCCGTGTACAGTGTGCCTTCGTCGATACTCCGGAAGTGGAAAGAATCGCCGACTACATCAGTCACCAGCAGGGTTACCCGACTGCCTTCATGCTGCCTGAATACGTAGACGAGAATGCCGAAAGCAGCGGTGCCGCCGATGTGGACATGAACCGCCTGGACCCGATGCTGGAGGAAGCTGCCCGCTTGCTGATCTATCACCAGCAAGGTTCGACTTCACTCATCCAGCGCAAGTTCTCTATCGGTTACAACCGTGCAGGCCGTATCATGGACCAGCTGGAACGCCTGGGTATCGTAGGACCGGCCAACGGCAGTAAGGCGCGCGAAGTGCTTTGCATGGACGAAAACGACCTGCAGATGCGACTGAGCGGAGCCAAGGGATAAGCTTGCAAGGAAAGCCTCTTACGAGAGGAGTCGCCAAACATTATCCAAGAATTGGAAATACATAAAGAAAGATTTTGAAACGCATAAAGAAGCGTACACCCAAAGGCCGCCATCTTTTTTCAAAACGTGGCGGCCTTTTCCAAAAACCTGGCGATGTTTTACCTGAAACTTCTTTATGCGTGACAATATATTATTCGAGAGAAAATAAAACATATCAATATCCAAAACTGAATTTTATGAAACGAAACCATACGATGATTCTTGCCGGTCTGGGATTGTTCTTTTGTGCGGCCCAGCCCATGGCAGCAACTGCTCCCGAGGCTCTTTTGCCGGCAGTACCGGCAGCGGGAGCCAATACGCAGGCACAGGACATTCTCTCACGAACTTCGCAGGCTTACCGTCAGGCCGGAAGTGTGAAGATGACTTTCGGCGGCAGTCAGCAAGGGGAACTTTGGTTGAAAGGCGACCGTTTTTACCTGAACTGCGGAGGTGTAGAAAGCTGGTTCGACGGAAAGACCCAGTGGAGCTACGTAGCCAGCAACGAGGAGGTAACCGTATCCACCCCTACCCCGGAGGAACTGCAAAGCATCAATCCGTTTGCCCTGCTCAACCAGATCCAGACCCAGTTCCACAGTCAGTATGTCGGAGAGGTTAAGGAGAATGGAAAGAGCGGAAAGAAACTGCAGCTGACTCCCCTCCACAAGGGTGACGTGACGGCAATGACGCTGGTGGTCTCTTCCACATATGAGCCTGTTTCCATCCGTATCAAACTGGACAATGGTGAGGAACAGTATTTCTCCGTGAAGACTTACCGCACGCACCAGAACCTGCAGGATGCCCAGTTCCGGTTCCCTTCCAGCAAATATCCGCATGCGGAAGTCATCGACATGAGATAAAATCTTTACCTGCAATGATAGCATCAATGGAAACTTACCAAGCAGTAGTTCATTGGAAGTAGCTATAAAAAAATCCGCTGATTTCGGGATATTCAGTAAATGTCCCTAAAACGTAAGATGGCATATAAAGTCGATAGAGTATAATCACTTTATATGCCATTATTATTGCCCTTTTTCTGCGTTTTTTCATATTAATCCAATTTTTTGGACATGACGTTTTGGAAGAAGTCTGATGACCTCTTCTTATCCTGTCTGTAAATTCATGTCATGCCGCTTTATCCGATCGGTTCCTGATCTTGTCTATCATCAGTATGGCATTTGCCGTATGTATTCCAAAGAAAATCCACAGGATTTCCGTCTTCCTGTTCCGTGCCTTTATCCTTGAGAGAGAATAATGCTGCTTTTGAGTACCGAAGCTTCCTTCAAGCCGGGTGGCCCTTTCTTTTGAGAGTTCACTTCTGAGTACCTTCCTCAAGGACTCATCCTTTGCCGCCCTTCCCTTGCGCACAAATGAAGTGGATATTCCATATTTCGTACAAAACTTTCTGTTGGCATTATTGGCGTATATGGAGTCTGCAGCCACACATTTAACCCTCACATTCATGAGCTTCTGCTGCATACGGATACAGTCTTTCAGGCGTATACCTTCATTGAATGCCTTGAACGAGAGATGTTCGATGAATGATATACCGTCTATCTGTATGTTGTTAACCTTTGCACCGAATTCAACAGATTTTGTTTCCTTTCCTCTTACTATTGGACGTACATAATGACGGTCAATGCTGACGATGCGGTCACAGACTTTACGTTCTTCAAACATTTCCTTTTCCTGTACAAGAACCTTTCTGATGATGGAAAGACGCTTATGGTAATCCTGGGTATACCGGAGCAAGGTTCCGTACTCGCTATGAATCTCATCCCTCTGTATGAGGAGTTTTTCAAGAAGTCTGATCATACGACGCTTGAGCATTCTTGTCCTTGAAGCCTTCCTTTTTCTTTTCTTGCAGTAGGACAGATAGGACTCCGCTACATTACTGTATTTGTTGCGGGGACGTCTTATGCCAAGCTCCCCACAATGCCTGCAGATACATCTGTAGAGCCATTCGAGGCTTTCCCATAGGAGTTTCATGTCCGTAGGAAAACGCATGTGGCTCTCATAGCATGTGGCATCGGTCATGCAGACATGAAGGTTGTCAAGATAAGGTTTCCAGTGTGAAGCCAGGACTTCCTGTAGGGAGTCAATATCAAGACGTGATGCCATCTCATTACGGATAGCACTGACTATCTTGTAGTTGGTTATGGGAAAAGAAGGATCTATCATGATTCCGCAGAACATCTGGTAGTGTATGTTTCCGTTTAGATGTTCCACCAGTTGCCTGTCAGAGAATCCGGTGTATGCCTTTAGGACCATAATGGCAATCTTTGCAGAAGGGGTGAAAATGTTCCTGCGTCCAAGACGCTGTTCAGACAGGCCGATGCCTTTCGCCATACTCTCAAACGGGAACACTGAGTGAAGCCTGCCCAGTTCACTCTCGTTAAAACTCTTGCGATATTTTTCCAGAACATCAAATTCTGTAAAGCCCAAAGTAGGGTGAATTTCCGAAATATTTTGTATCTTAGCCATATCTTTGTTGGGGAATTTCCCCCGTTTTGGCTGCCAAACCTTATTTGCGGGGGAATACCTAAAGATACAAAAAAGCCAGCTAATTCGCAATACTTTGTGTATGAATTAGTTGGCTAATTTTATACTATTTACTGAATGTCCCGATTTCAGCGGATTTTTTTGTTTGTCTAAATTTCCAATACGACAGATAGGAACTGTTATTCTCTGTTTTTCTTTCTATAAAAGCAATAGAATAAATAACTTACACTTATTCATTGTAAGCATTGTATATTAATTAAACGTTGTACTTTTGTATAAAGTTTCAACATCAAAGTGTGGAATAAGACCGACGTAAGCTTAGTCATTTAGATTGTTTCGAATGTTCAGCCCCCACACTTTTACATC